>NZ_OY284433.1:1200000-1800000 GCF_958304185.1 uncultured Erythrobacter sp. | reverse complement strand
GGCAATGTCTCCGGCCTCACGGGCGGAGGCGGAGACATTTCGCGCTTCCAGTTCAGCGCGCCGATTGGCTCAGGCTCGTCCGGCGGGGCGATCATCGACGAATTCGGTAATCTGGTCGGCATCACCTCGGCAAGCTTGGCGCATGACAATATGCGCAACCGTGGGTCGATTTCGGAGAACGTCAATTTCGGCATCCGCGCGGCGATGGTGTTCGAGATGGCAGCGGCGGCCGGCGCAGACCTGCCGCCGATCGCGATCTCGACCGATAACGTGCGCCGCAATGTCGTGGGGCGGGCGCGCAGTGCGGTGGTCAGCATCATCATCCATGCCTGATCCGGTGCAGGACTGCGTGACGGTCGACCTGCCGACCGGACGGCTGGTGCTGCGCGGGGTTGCGCCTGAATGCGTGGCCGAGCTGTGCCACTTCGCCGCACGGGCCAACCCCAAGCGCGGGTTCCTGATCGTCTCGCGGGTGCTGGGGCGTCACCTCCCCACGCCCCCGCAAGCCCTGCGCGCCGCTGCCGATGCGCTCGCCGCGCAAATCCCCGGCGACCTGCCGGGGCCGGTGCTATTCTGCGGCATGGCGGAGACGGCGACGGGCCTTGCGCAAAGCGTGTGGGCAGCATGGCGCGCGCGGCACCCGGATGTCGCCAGCGCCTATATCCAGAGCAGCCGCCAGATCGCGGCGGGCGCGCGCATCCTCACCCGGTTCGAGGAAGGCCACAGCCACGCCGCCTCGCACATGGTGCAGGTAAGCGCGGACATCGAACCGACACTTGCCGCCGCGCGCAGCCTCGTGATCGTCGATGACGAATGCAGCACCGGCAGCACCTTCGTCGAGGCGGCTGAGGCGCTGGTCGGCGCCTTGCCGCAGATCGCGGTGGTGCATTGCGCCAGCCTCACCGATTGGAGCGCGGGTGGGTTCCTGTTGCGGATGCCGCGTGCCGCTGCGGCCCATTCCTTGATCGCAGGCACGCTCGAATGGACGCCGGGGGCGGGGCAAGCCGCCGCCACACTCGCGCCCGCCGCCAACCGCCACGGCTCGGCGCCTGCCACCGGAATGCGCAGCCGCACCGGCCTGCTCGCGCCTGAGGCGGCGCAACGGGAGGCCCTCACCGCCACGCTGGGCAAACGGGTGCTGGTGCTGGGCGATGGCGAGCACGCCTACGAAGCGCTGCGCATCGCTGAAGACCTCGCCGCGCAGGGCGCGATCACCGCCATCCAGTCGATCACCCGCACCCCCGCGCTGATCGGCCACGCCATGCAGAGCGTCACCACGCTGACGGATGCCTATGGCTCGGGCGCGGTGTGCCATGTCTATAATCTCCTCGCGCACCGGCCCGACCGGATCGTCATCGCCGCCGAGATTGCGGGGGCGCAAGCCGACGAGTTGGCGCGCTGGGTCGCCGAAGCGGGCAGCAGCGCCATGGTGGAACTGGCGCTATGCCGCTACGGGGCGCAGGCATGACCATCCGCCCGCTTATCTTGGCCGACCTTGACGACAGCCTGTTCCAGACGCGGCCCAAGTGCGGCGATTGGCCGGATGATACGCTGCGGCTGATGAGCCGCCTCGTCGATGGCAGCCCCAGCGGCTATGCTACCCCGCCCCAGCAAGGGCTGATGGCGTGGCTGGCGCATGGCGAGGTGGTGCCGGTCACCGCCCGCAGCCGCGAGGTGCTGTCGCGGGTCGATATCGCGCAGGCCCCGGCGATCTGCGCCAATGGCGGCTGCATCCTGATGGCCGACGGCACGCCCGATCCGGTCTGGCACCGCCACCTTGAAGTGCAGGCGCAGACCACCGTCACGCCCGGCGCGCTCCATCCTGAACTGATCGCCGGGCTGGATGGCGAGGCGTTCCGGCACTGGATCGTCAGCGAAGACGGGCTCGATCTCTATTGCGTCATCAAGAGCAACCACGGCGATGTCCCCGCGCTCACCGCCGTGGCCGAAGCGCTGAAGCCGCGTCTTCCGCAAGGCTGGCGCATCCACGCCAATGGCAACAACCTCGCCTTCCTCCCCCCGTGGCTGAGCAAGCGGGCGGCGGTGCGCTATATGCTGGAACAGGTCCGCTGCGACACGCCCGAACGACCGGTGATCGGCATCGGCGATAGCTGGTCGGATGCGGGCTTCCTCGACCTCACCGACATGGCGATGATCCCGACCCAGGCACAGTTGTGGCAGCACATCGCGCGCGGGCATGAGTGGATCGATTGAAGGTTTGGCCATGACCCCGTTCCACGGCTCCTACGCCCCCGAAGACGTGACCTTCCTGCTGAAGCCCGCCACCATCGGCCTCACCGACGTGCGCGCCAAGGAGGCGCTGATCCAGTCGGGCGCGCGGCATTATTCGGAAATGCTGTCGGAAGAACGCCTGCCGGATCAGCGCTATCTCGATCTCTATTACGCGGCGCTGGCGCGCAATGGTGGGCGGCTCAGGGGAGACATTGCGGCGCTGGCCGACGCGATTGCCGCACGGCCCACAACGTCGAAAAGCTGCACGATCATCTCGCTCGCCCGCGCAGGCACGCCCATCGGCGTGCTGCTGCGCCGCGCCTTGCTGCGGCGCGGGGTGGAGGCGGTGCATTACTCGGTCAGCATCATCCGCGGGCGCGGGATCGACCGCGTCGCGCTCGCCCACATCGCCGCCGCACGCGGGACAGCGGATGCGGTGTTCGTCGACGGCTGGACCGGCAAGGGCGCGATCACCGGGGAGCTGGAAGCGAGCCTCGGCGACGGCAGCACCGGCTTTGCCCCCTTCCTCGCAGTGGTGGCCGACCCGGCGGGCCGCGCCAGCCTCGCGGCGACGGCGGAGGACTATCTCATCCCCTCGGGCATTCTGGGCGGGATCGTATCCGGGCTGGTCAGCCGGTCAGTGCTAAGCGACGCGCTGGTGGGCGAGGGCGAGTTCCACGCCTGCCGCCACCTCACCGAATTCGCCGAAGCCGACCAATCGCGCGCCTTCATCGCCGCGGTCGAGGCCGCGGCGCCTTCGCCCCAACCCCACCCCGGCTGGACCCCCGCAGATGCCCGCCAGAGCCGCCATGCCTGCGAGACGCTGATCGCCAGCCTGATGGACGAATTCGCCGTGACGGACCGCAACCGGATCAAGCCCGGCATCGCCGAAGCCACCCGCGCTGTCCTGCGCCGCGTGCCCGAGGCCGTGCTCGTCCGCGACAAGGGTGACGCCGAAGTTGCGCATTTGCTTCATCTTGCCACACAAACCGGGGTAAGTGTGCAGCAACGGGAACTAGGCAACTATCGCGCCGTAACTGTGATTGCGAAGGCAGGAGACGTGTGATGACGAAAGCGGTCGAACTCGGCGCGACGCTCTATATCCCGGTGCAGCACCCGCGCCTTGCCGAGGTGCTGGCGGGGGACAATCCCGATCTGCGTTCGGTGGTGATCTGCCTTGAGGATTCGCTGCACGAGACCGAGGTGGGCGCAGCGCAGGACGTGTTCTGCGCGACGCTCCGGGCGCTGGAGGCCGCGCCGCCCGCGCTGATCGCCTATACCCGCCCGCGCAATCCCGAGATGCTGACCTGGATGCAGGCCCAGCCGGGGATCGAGCGGCTGGCCGGTTTCGTCCTGCCCAAGATCACGACCGCCAATCTGGCGGACTGGCTGGCGCGGCTGGAAAACCCGCAGCACGGGATCATGCCCACCATCGAAAGCGCCGAGGCCTTCGACCGTGCGGCGCTGGCGGCGATGGCGCGCACGCTCCAACCGCTGGGCAGCCGCGTTCATGCGGTCAGGATCGGCGGGAACGACATCCTCAACCTGCTCGGCGTGCGCCGCTCGCGCACGCGCACGGCCTATGACGGCCCGCTCGGCTTGGCGATTGCCACGATGGCGAGCGTGTTCCTGCCCGAAGGCATGGCGCTGTCCGCCCCGGTGTTCGAACACTATGCGCAAAGCGATCTGCTGCGCGAAGAGGTCGCGCGCGATCTCGAGCATGGCCTGCTGACCAAGACTGCGATTCATCCCGTGCAGGTCGGCATCATCCACGAAGCGCTGCGCCCCTCGGCGAGCGATGCCGATGAAGCCCGCGCGATCCTCGCCCGCGAAGCGCGCGCGGTGTTCAGCCACGGCGGCAGCATGTGCGAGCCGACCACCCACGCGCGCTGGGCCGCAGGCGTGCTTGACCGCGCCGAGGTTCACGGGCTGCGCGGCGCGGCGTCCGGCGTTTCCGAACAGCCGACGCGGGTCGCCTGACGCTGTCGTGACCGCGATCACCAAACGGCGCCACGCCGAACTGGCCGGGCAGGCGATGAAATATGTCGCCGAACTGCTGCTGATCGAGCCGCTGAGCCCGGCTTTCGATCACAAGCTCGAAGCGATTGAGGCGCTGGGCCGGGATGAAATCGCGCAGCTTTCCGCGCGCCATGCAGGCAGCCTCGCCCATGTCGCGCCGCCGCCGACCGGGGGAATTGCCCGCGCGATTGTGGGGCTGCGCAACCTTGCTGAAAGTCTTGAGCCTTTGCGCCAAGGTAATCTAACCGGCGGGGCCAAGCGCTTCGGCCTGATCCCGGCCAAACCCGACCCCAAGGCCTATTTCGGCCGCTACCGCGAGGCGCAGGGCGAGATCGAGGCGGCGTTGGCTGCGCTGACCCGCGAGCGTGACGCGCTGATCCGCGCCAACGTCACCCTGGAGTCCGAGCAGGCCGGGCTGACCCCGCTGATCGCCACACTTAGCGAGCACGCGCTATTCGCCGAGGAAATCGCGCTCACTCTCACCGCCCGCGCTGAGGCGCTCGCCGCGCGTGAGCCGATGAAGGCGCGGCGGCTGCAATCGGATGCGCTCCACACCGTCCAGACCCGGATGCGCGACATTGCCGAGGCCCGCGCGCTCGCCATGCAGGCCGCCGCTCTGCGCGAGATCGTCAGCGCCACCAACACAAGGCTGATCGAAGGCATTGATCAGGCGACCGCCACTATGGTGCTGGTACTGCGCACCGCGATCGAAGCCGCGCGGCTGATCGCAAGCCAGGAGCTGGTGCTTGACGGGATTGCCAGCCTGCGCCGCGCGGCGAGCAATCTGATCGAGGAGGATGATCCCGTCAGCTCGGACGCCGGTGCCGAAGCCTTGCAGTCCGCCTTTGCCAAGCTCTACGATGCGCTCGACCGGCTCGACACCGAACGCGCGGGCAGCGCGGCGCGGCTTGCCGATCCAGCACGTTAAGCTGCTGGTGGCGCTTGCCGGGGTGTGATGTTAGGACGACACGCCGGATAAGCGCCGGTCAATGGAGACGTGACGGTTCGTGGGCCTGTTTGATTCGATCCGGAAGATGTTTGCGGCGCCTGAGCCGGGTGCGGACCCCGCGCCCGCCGCTGCGCAGCCCGCGCCCCGCAAGCCCGCGTTCGATTATGACGACCAGCGTGTGCCCACCGGCGCGCGGGACAAGATCCGCACGATCCTCACCAGCCTCGCCGAAGTCGAAGGCATGATGGACCGCGAACAGGTGCAGGCCGTCAGCCGCACCGAGATCGAGCTGATGCGCGACGAACACCTGCCCAAGCTGGTCAAAAGCTACATCGACATCCCCAGCGCCCACCGCGCCGAAATCTTCCGCAAGACCGGCAAGTCGGCCAGCTTCATTCTCGAAGAAAGCCTAGGCACCATGCAGGCCCGGATCGACGAGATCGCCCGCAATCTGGCGCAGCACGATCTCGACGCCTTCTCCAGCAACGCGGCCTTCATCAGCCGCCGTTACAGCGACAACGATCCGTTCCGGTGAGGCTTTCAGGCTGTGCCTGACATTCAGATGATGACGAGCCGAAAATGGTGCGTTTTTCGGACCCGGAGCGCAGCGGCCTTTCTGGCCGTGAGCACCGGAACGCCGGAAAACGGGCCATTTGCAGGCCGTCAGCGCTGAATGTCGGGTGCAGCCTAGGCCCAGTCGCCCAGCAGCGGGGTAAACTCGTCCACCCGGATCAGCTGCCACACCCCGCCGGTCAGGTAGGGGTCGTCCGCCAGAATGGCGCGCGCCGCCGCCTCGTCTGCGGCCTTCACGATCAGCAAGGACCCGATGATCAGCCCGTCGCTGCGCTTCAACGGGCCGACGATCACGAAATGCTCGGCATTGGCGTGGACGAAGTCGAGGTGCGCGGGGCGATGGATTGCGCGCAGGCGGCCACCGTCTTCGCCGTCGCGGCAGTGGAAGCAGAACATACGCATGATTGAAAGGCCCCCGGTGATCGCGAGCCCAAGGCTAACCGCGCAAGCTGCGGCGGGCAAGCGGGGCGTTGCAAAACCCGCGCTTGAAGCGCAGCCTTAGCGCGTTCAGAGGGCCGGGCATTCTCCCCGCGAATCGTTTCAGGTGAAACCAGATGGCTGACTACTCCGCTGCCCCCAGCATCGACCGCACGGATCTGCGCCGTGCGTACCGGCAGGAGGAAGAGGCGTGCATCGCCGAGCGGCTGGATCAGGCCGCACCGGCCGCGCGGGTTCATGCCGCCGCCGCGGCTCTGGCGATTGAATTGATCGAAGGTGCGCGCGGCAAGAAGGCGAGCGGAATTGACGCTTTCCTCCAGCAATACGGCCTCGATACCGAGGAAGGCATCGCGCTGATGTGCCTCGCCGAAGCGCTGCTGCGCGTGCCGGACGCGGCCACTGCCGATGCGCTGATCCGCGACAAGATCGGCAGCATCGAATGGGGCGAGCATCTGGGCGAAAGCTCCTCGACCTTCGTCAACGCCGCGACGTTCTCGTTGATGCTGACCGGCGAAGTGCTCGATCCGCCCGATGCCCGCCAGCGCGGGATGGGCTCTGTCTTGAAGCGCGCGATGAACCGGCTGGGCGAGCCGGTGATCCGCACGGCGACGGGGCAGGCGATGAAAATCCTCGGCGGGCAATTCGTGTTCGGCCGGGATATCGACGAGGCCCTGAAGCGCGCGGCACCGGAACGCGCGCGCGGGATCACGCACAGCTTCGATATGCTGGGCGAGGCCGCGATGACCTTCGCCGATGCCGAGAAGTATCGTCAGGCCTATGAAGCCGCGCTGACCCGGCTGGCGCGCGAAGCCGGGGCAGGGGTGGCCGGATCGCCGGGCATTTCGGTCAAGCTGTCCGCGCTCCACCCCAAATACACCTTCTTCCATGCCGACGCGGCGCGGGCCGCGATGGTGCCGGTGATCAAGGCGCTCGCGGTGCGGGCGCGCGACGCCGACATCCACTTCACCATCGACGCCGAGGAAGCCGAGCGGCTGGAGCTCAGCCTCGACATTATCGAGGAGCTGGTTGCCGACGACGACCTGTTCCGCCGCCCCGATGGCCGCCGGTGGGAGGGCTTCGGGCTCGCCATCCAAGCCTACCAGAAGCGCGGCGCTGCGGTGTGCGACTGGGCGGGGAAGCTGGCGCGGCGGCATGGCCGCAAGCTGTTCGTCCGGCTGGTGAAGGGCGCGTACTGGGACAGCGAGGTGAAGCTGGCACAGGTGGGCGGCTACAGCGATTACCCAGTGTTTACCCGCAAGGTCGCGACCGATGTGAGCTACCTCGCCTGCGCCGCACGCCTGTTTGAACACGCCGATGTGATCCGCCCGGCCTTTGCCACGCACAATGCGTACACGATTGCGGCGATCAAACAGCTGGCCTCAAGTAGCGAAGCGGTAGGCCAACCAAAACTCTTCGAGTTCCAGCGCCTGCACGGCATGGGCGAAGAGGTGTACGACGCGCTCCACGCCTTGGAGGGCAACCAGCGCACCCCGGTTCGCATTTACGCTCCGGTCGGCGGGCACAAGGAATTGCTCGCCTATCTGGTGCGGCGCCTGTTGGAGAACGGGGCCAACACCAGCTTCGTCAACCGCATGGGTGATGCCGATATTCCGGCTGAAGAGCTGGTCGGCGATCCGGTCGCGGAGCTTGCCGCGCTCAGCCCGCGCCGCAATCCGGCGATCCCCTTGCCGAAGGACATCTTCGGCGCGCGTGCCAACAGCGCCGGGATCGACCTCAGCGATCCCCTCGTGCGTGAGCCGCTGATTGAGCGGCTCAATACCCTGAAAGGCGTCCACTGGCGGGCCGAGCCGACCTTCCCGGCGGCCATCGCGGGCGAGATCGCGCCGATCACCAAGCCGCATGATCCCGCCGCCGTCATCGGCACCCGCCGCGATGCGACCGCCGAAGAAGTCGAAGCCGCCTTCACCCGCGCCGCGGCGATCCAGCCCGGCTGGGATGCGCTGGGCGGCGAGGCGCGCGCGCTGTTGCTGGAAGAAGCGGCTGACCTGTTCGAAGCGCACGCGGCAGAATTCCTCAGCCTGTGCCAGCGCGAGGCGGGCAAGACGCTGCTCGATTCCGTGCTCGAACTGCGCGAGGCGGTCGATTTCCTGCGCTATTATGCGCAAGGCGCGCGCCAGCAATTCGGTGCGCCGACGATCCTGCCGGGGCCGACGGGCGAGGAGAACTCGCTCGCGCTCCACGGACGCGGGGTGTTTGCGACGATTTCGCCGTGGAACTTCCCGCTCGCGATCTTCATCGGCATGGCCTCGGCTGCGCTGGCGGCAGGCAACACGGTGATCGCCAAGCCCGCCGAACAGACCCCGCTGATCGCCGCACTCGCGGTCAAGCTGTGCCACGAGGCCGGTATCCCGCCCGAGGCGCTGCAATTGCTCCCCGGCGCGGGTGCCGTCGGCCAGATGATCACCGCTGATCCGCGCCTGGCGGGCGTTGCGTTCACCGGCTCGACCGACACCGCGCGCGCGATCAACCGCGCGCTCGCCAATCGCGACGGACCGATCGCCACGCTGATCGCCGAGACCGGCGGGCAGAACGCAATGATCGTCGACAGCTCCGCGCTCCCCGAACAGGTGGTGCGCGATGTGCTCGCCAGCAGCTTCCAGAGCGCGGGGCAACGCTGTTCGGCGCTGCGGGTGCTCTACCTTCAGGACGACATTGCCGAGCCGATGCTGGCCATGATCCGCGGCGGGTTCGAGGCCTTGCATGTCGGCGATCCGGCTGATCTTGCCACCGATGTCGGCCCCGTGATCGACGAGGAAGCCAAGGCCGCGCTCGAACGCCATGTCGCGCGCTGCATGGCGAGCGGCCGTCCAGTCACGCGCCTGCCGCTCCCGCCAGAGACCGCCAAGGGCTGCTTCGTCGCGCCGACCATCGTCGAACTCGGCTCGATCCGCGATCTGACGCGCGAACATTTCGGCCCGGTGCTCCACGTCGTGCGGTTCGGCGCGGGCGAGCTGGCGCAGGTCGTCGCCGACATCAACGCCGTGGGCTACGGCCTCACGCTCGGCCTCCACAGCCGCATTGCGGAGACGCGGCGCTTCGTGCAGGCCCACGCCCGCGTCGGCAACTTCTACGTCAACCGCAACCAGATCGGCGCGGTGGTCGAAAGCCAGCCCTTCGGCGGGGAGGGCCTGTCCGGTACCGGGCCGAAGGCAGGCGGCCCGCACTACCTCGCACGCTTCGCGACCGAGCGGGTGATGACGATCGACACCACGGCAGCCGGGGGCAACGCGAGCCTGCTGGCGGCGGGATGATGGCGCAGCGGATCAAAGTCGCCAGCTACAACATCCACAAAGGCATCGGCACCGACCGCCAGCGTGATCCCGCGCGCATCCTCAAAGTGTTGGCCGAGGTCGATGCCGATATCGTCTGCCTTCAGGAGGCGGACCTCAGGTTCGGCAAGCGCACCAGCGTGCTCCCGCCCTTCATGATCGCCAGCCACACCGATTACGTCCCCGTGCCGCTCGACGTGCAGCACGATTCGATGGGGTGGCACGGCAATGCGATCCTGGTGAAACGCCACATCAGCATCGACGCGCACGATATCATCCACATCCCCTGCCTCGAACCGCGCGGGGTGGTGACGGCGACTTTGGGGATCGGCGGGGCGAGCGTCAGCGTGTTCGGGATGCATCTCGACCTGTCGGGCCTGTGGCGCGTGCGGCAAGCCCGCGCGATTGCCGCGCTGGGCGAGGCCGCCCGGCAGCAGCATCCCACAGTGCTGATGGGCGACATCAATGAATGGCGCGCCAATGCGGGGTGTTTCCGCGAGTTCGGCAAGCATTTCACCGTGCTCGACCCCGGCCCCAGCTTTCACAGCCAGCGGCCTATCGGGCGGCTCGACCGGATCATGCATTGCGACCGGCTGGAGATGCGCAGCTGCGGCGTGCACCGCAGCGCGCTGTCCGCAACCGCGTCGGATCACCTGCCGGTGTGGGCGGAGTTCACGGTGGGGTAATCTGTTCTGTGCGATTGAGGCGGCGGAACGCACGGGAGGAGAGCGGTGATGAGAATGTCGGCCAGCGCCATGCTGCTTGCAGGGCTGATGATCACGGCGAGCGCGCAGGCTGAGCCGCCGCAAATGCGCGTCGGCCCCGCCGCCACGCCAACGCCCGCGCCTTCGCCCGGCGCCACCTATGGCCTGCCCGGCGCCCCGACCGAACGCGCGCTGCGCGCCCGCACCAATTTGGAGGCGCTGCTTCAGGGCCGCATCTATACCAACGACCTTTCGCCGCAGGACTTGCAGGACGTGCTCGATTTCGAGCGCATGGCGCGCGGCGTCGCCCCTGACAACCGCAGCTTCCAGCAGCAATGCATCGACGAAGAAGTCCGCCGCAACGGCGGCAACCCGACGCGGCTCGCGTGGCAGGTGATCCGGCTGAAGTGTCAGTGAGGCGCTGGTGGCGGGCAGGGCAGCCGCAAGTGAGTGGGCGGCAGTCTTAGCCCTCTCCCCTTGCGGGAGAGGGTTGGGAGAGGGGTCCGGAGCGAAGCTCCGGCCCTTACCCCCTCTCAACTGCGACTAGGCAGCAAGCTGCCAAGTCTTCGTATCTCTCCCGCAAGGGGAGAGAGAAGCTTGGCTGCAAAGCGGACACGGCCAACCATTTTACCGTCATCCCAGCGAAAGCTGGGACCTAGGGCCACAAAATGCAGTGCTTGCCGCCCTAGGCCCCAGCTTTCGCTGGGGTGACGGTGAGGGCAGCAATGGGGTCGATTGCTGAATGTCCGCCAATATCCCAAGCCCATCCAAATCGGACATGACCTTTCCATTGTCCGCCGGCGTGACGCTAAAGCGAGAGGGGATATGTTTCCGCCCACTCTTGCCCCGCACCCGCGCATCGGGAATCCCTGACACATGGCGATTCTCTCCGACAAATGGATCCGCGCACAGGCGCTCGAACATGGCATGATCGAGCCTTTCGTTGAGGCCCAGCGGCGCGACGGGGTGATTTCCTATGGTCTGTCGTCCTACGGTTATGATGCCCGCGTTGCGCCGGAATTCAAGATCTTCACCAACGTCGATAGTTCGGTGGTCGATCCCAAGCAGTTCGATCCGAGGAGCTTCGTCGACCGCGAGACCGATGTTTGCATCATCCCGCCCAATTCCTTCGCGCTCGCCCGCACGGTCGAGTACTTCCGCGTGCCGGAAGATGTGCTGGTAATCTGCCTCGGCAAAAGCACCTATGCGCGCTGCGGGATCATCGTGAATGTCACCCCGCTGGAGCCGGGCTGGGAGGGGCACGTGACGCTGGAATTCAGTAACACGACCCCGCTGCCCGCGAAAATCTACGCCAATGAAGGCGCGTGCCAGTTCCTGTTCCTCAAGGGCAACGAACGCTGCGAGACCAGCTACAAAGACCGCGCGGGCAAATATATGGGGCAGCGCGGGGTAACGCTGCCCCGGCTCTAGTCTTGTGCGATACCGGCGCGCTTTCCTACACGCCGGGCAAGGCATAGCGTTGCGGGCATGATCTGTTGCTCGCCCCGACCGGAATTGTCACCCCCTCCCCCCCGGCATGGCGAATCTGTCAACTTCGCTTTTCGGAGGCAAATCTCTGTTTTTGAGAGAATATTTTCAGTTTTCGTCGCTTGACACCCTGTCAACTTTGTCAACTTCGACTAGGCAGTCCGCTTTGTCGCACCTAGGGTTCCAATCACAGCTTCGTTCGGCCTGAGCTGTTGCGTAGCAACACCGGCTCAGCACGAACGGAATCAGGAGCATCACATGACGACACCCCGCGAATTCGACATCATCGTCTATGGCGCAACCGGCTACACCGGACGGCTGGTGGCGGAATATCTCGCCCACCATTACGGCAGCCGCGAGGACGGCCCGAAGTGGGCGATGGCAGGCCGCAGCCTCGCCAAGCTGGAGGAAGTGCGCGACCTGATCGACGCGCCGGCCTCGACTCCGCTGGTGGTCGCCAATGCCGATGACAGCGCCGATCTGGAAGCGATGTGCGCGCGTACCAAGGTCGTGCTGACCACGGTCGGCCCGTACCAGCTCTATGGCGACAAGCTGGTCGCGGCCTGCGTGAAGACCGGCACCGACTACGCCGACCTGTGCGGCGAACCGGCGTGGATGGCCGAGAAGATCGCCGAGCATCAGGCCGCCGCCGAAGCCAGCGGCGCGCGCATCTGTTTCTCGTCCGGGTTCGATTCGATCCCGTTCGATCTCGGCGTGATGATGACCCAGAAGGCCTGCGTCGCAAAGTTCGGCACACCCGCGCCGCGCATCCGGGGCCGGGTGCGGGCAATGCAGGGCACCTTCTCGGGCGGCACCGCGGCGAGCCTTGGCGCAACGATGAAGGCGGCGGCGAAAAGCCCCTCGCTCATCAACGTGCTGCGCAATCCCTTTGCGCTAACGCCGGGGTTTGAAGGGCCGGATCAGCCCTCGGGCATGATCCCGAGCCACGAGGACGATCTGGGCAAGTGGTCCGCGCCCTTCGTGATGGCGCCGATCAACACCAAGAACGTGCACCGCACCAATTTCCTGCTCGGCCACCCCTACGGGAGCGACTTCAAGTATGACGAGATGATGCTGACCAGCCCCGGCGATGCGGGCCGGGCGGCGGCCAATGCGGCGCTGGAGTTCATGAAGAACCCGTTCGGCGCCAAGCCGCCCAAGCCCGGCGAAGGCCCGACCAAGGAAGAGCGTGAGAACGGCTTCTACGATGTCGTCTTCGTCGCCGACATGGCCGACGGCGGGCGTCTGCAATTCGGGGTCAAAGGCCGGTATGATCCGGGCTATGGTTCGACCAGTCGGATGCTCTCCGAGACTGGGATCGCGCTGCTCAGCTGCACCAAGCCGGGCGGGATCGGGACGCCGGGGAGCTTCATTGGCGAGGATCTGGTGAAGCGGCTGGAAGAGCACGCCGAACTGACCTTTGCGGTTGAGAGCTAAGCTGTGAGTCCCCGCGCAGGCGGGGACCTCAGTCGATTTGGTGCGAGGCCTAATGAGGCCCCCGCCTGCGCGGGGGCTCACCCGTTCTTTGAAATAGTCAGAAGCTGAGGCGCACGCTCGCGCGGAAGTTGCGGCCCACCAGCGGAACGAAGTCCTTGGTGAAGCTGGCATGGCGGCGGCCGTTGACATCGAAGATGTTGTCGGCGGCCAGTTGCAGCGTGACGTTCTGGTTATCAGCCAGCGGACGCCATGCGATCAAAGCGTTGACCAGCGTGAAGCTGTCGGTCGGCGTTTCGAACGCAGTCGTGCGGTCCTGCTTGTCGAACCATTGCACTTCGCCGCGCACGTCGAACGCGCCGGTCTGGGCTTCCAGCGCGCCGAGCAGGCTCAGCGGCGGGATGCGCGGCACGGCGGTGCCATCGGCCAGTTCGGCCTCGACATAGGAGGCGCGCAGATCGGTGATCAGGCGGAAGCCTTCGCCGTCGATGATCGGATAGTTCACATCGGCTTCGATCCCGAAGAAGTCGGCATCCTGCTGGAGGTATTGGAAGACCGGCAGATCGTCCTCTTCCTCACCGGTTTCCTCAAGGAAGATGTAGTTGCCGAACCACTGCTTGAACACCGTGAGGTTGAACGTCCCGGCACCAATGCTGCCACGGGCATAGGCTTCAAGTCCCCAGGCGGTTTCGGTCCGGAGATTGGCGTCGCCGATTTCAAACGCCTGCGTGGCGATGTGCGGGCCGTTGGAGAACAGCTCTTCGGCGCTTGGTGCACGCTCGGCGCGCGAGCCGTTGATGCCGACGCGGATGCCGTCGATGCCTTCGTAGACCACGCCGAGCGCGCCGGAGAAGGTATCGAAATCACGCTCGATGCCGAGGGTCTGGGCCTCGACCTTGGTGAATTCGGCGCGGCCTGCCGCTTCGATCTGGAACGGGCCGGTGCCCAGTTCCTGAAGCGTGAACAGCGCGACCTGATCGGTCAGGTTGGGCGGGATATAGGCTTCGGCCCCGACTGCGAAGAAATCGCGGTGCTGGTATTGAATGCCGCTCGATCCGCGCAGGGTGCCGCCGGTGTTCTGCACCAGTTCGGCGCGGGCTTCGACGCTGGTGGAATCGAACACCGTGCCGACTTCGGCGCCTTCGAATTCGGTGTGGGTGTAGTCCGAATAGCCGACCCGCAGCTTCAGGCGTTCAAACGCGCCGTCACCAAGGAAGACGTCGCCCTTGAAGTCGGCGCGGAACTGCTTGAGGCCGATGGTGACGAGTTCTTCGCCTTCCGCTTCCTCTTCGCCGCCTCCTTCGCCGCCATGGTGGTGGCCTGCGCCGGGGCGAGTGGGGACGCCGTAGCTGGTGTCATACCAGCCAAGCGATGCGCCGAAGGTGCTTTCGCCCAGGATCACGCCGAGGCCAGCATTTACCGTCCAGCTTTCCATCGCCGAGTTGGGCACGGTGCCGCGCTGATTGGCGGCTTCACGCAGCTCGGCCGCTTCTTCCAGCGCGCCTTCATCCGCCTCCGCGTCGGCATCGGCCAGCAAATCGGCCCGCAGCGCCGGTGCGACTTGGAAGCCGCCGATTTCGACGTCATCGGTCTGACGCCACGAACCATCGACGTGGAACACGAGGCTTGTCCCCACCCCGACGTCGAGGCTGCCCGCGCCGGTGCGCAGGTTGGTGGCGCTGTCGATCCCGCCGAACGCATCGAGGTGGATGCCATGATCGGGCATCCGAGTCGGGATGCGCTTGTCGATCACGTTGACCGCGCCGCCGATCGCCTGGCTGCCGTAGAGCAGCACTGCGGGGCCGCGCAGCACTTCGATCCGCTCGACCGTGATCGGGTCGATGGTGGTGGCGTGATCTACCGAGGTGTTCGATACGTCCGAGGTGCCGACGCCGTCGACCAGCACGCGCACCCGCTCACCCTGCTGGCCGCGCAGCACGGGGCGCGAAGAACCGGGCGCGAAGCTGGTGGCAGAGACGCCGGGGAGCTTGGTCAGCAGATCGCCGATCTGGCCGGTCACGCCGTCGCGCTGGATGTCGCGGATTTCGACCACGCTGGTGCCGGCCAGCACGTCGAGCTCCTTGAGGCCCTGCGCGCTGACGATGATGGTGCCGATCCCGTCGGCTTGGCGGTTGTGGACGTCATCCTCCACCGGAGCGCTGCCAGTAGGCTGCTCCGCCGCTTCCGCTTCGGCCGTTTCCGCGAGCGCGGGCGTGGCGGCAAAGGCCAGACCCAGCACGGCTGCGAGTGCAAGGTGAGAGGACGCGGTTTGCGTCTTGTGCTTGATCATGGGGGGTCCCGTTGAAATAATGAGATAACGTATCTTTCGCCTAACGCCAAGCCCGGCGAATGCAAGCCAAAATCGGACCGATGGGCGATGAAGACCGACCAAGTGCGGCGGATTTGCGACAGGTCTGGGAAGCGCCTGTTGCGGGATTCCAGGGCCTAACGGATGCCGGCGAAGGGCTGGCGGCCTGCTCCAGCAACCGCGCGTTTCATGCCGGGAGAGTTGAACGCCATCGTCACCGCGCCGCTGCGATCAAACGCGATCACGCCGCCATCGCCGCGCTGGCGCGCGACCTCGACCGGCAAACGGTCACTTGACAGCCAAAGGGGCAGAAGAAGCCTGGGTCCATGCAATTGGCGCAATTCCGCCATCTGAGTGCCTTGCCGGAGGCTCATGCAATGGGCCGCTGTGTCGCGACTGCAACACACTGGATTGTTGATTTCATGCTTGTTTTTGCGACCACTCGCGTCAGATCGCAGGCCGTCCGCCCGCAGCGTCAGTTGCCGTTATTGGTCACAACATTGCCGATCGCGATGGCCGAGAATGCGAGGCTGGTCACGGTCGACAGGAATTCCCGCAACTCCGCTCCCGGTGCCGTCGAGACATAGACCACATCCTGATCACGGATCTGGAATTCCTGCGCCACGAAGAACCCGCGGGCGTCTGACAGATCAAGCCGATAGATGACCGGGACGCGGCCATCCTCAAGCGCTTGCGTTGCCATACGCTTCGCTGGATCCAGCGCCTCTGGTTGCTCAAGCCGGAACACAAACACACCGCGGATATTGGCTTGGTTATCGCGTAACCCGCCGACCCGCGCCAAGGCCTGCGCCAGCGAGATGCCCCGCCCTTCGAAGGGGATTTCCGCGCTGGTTGCCACGGCGCCCATTGCAATGAAGCTATAGGGCTGGTGCAGCACCGTCACGACGTCTTCCGGGCGCATCCGAATATTCTGTGCCGGTTGGGCAATGATCGCCTCCAGCGCCATCGTCGCCGAAGCGCCGCCGCGACTGACCTGCACCGTGGTCTGGTGTACGGGCGCGCGGGGGCCACCGGCGCTCGCGATGATGTCGAGCAGTCGCTCGCCGCGGGGGCCCAGCGGCACGCGGCGGCTGGCCGCGATTTCGCCCAGCACCGTGACATTGCGCGAATCGTTGAGCGACAGCCGGACGTTGACCTGAGGATCATTGGCGCGGCCCGCCAGCCGCGCGACGATGGCGCGCTCGATCGCGGCCGGCGTCTGCCCGGCCGCTTCAATCGTTCCGGCAAATGGTACGCTGATCCTGCCAGTCCCATCGACCACTTGCTGGACGACAGTGCGGTTCTGCGCGCCCGCGTCGAGCCCAGGGATGACCGCTCCGCCGCCGAACAGCACAGCAGGCGGTGCTTCCCACATCGCGATGTCGAGCACATCGCCGGGGCCGATGAGCACTTCGCCTGCGCCGCCTTCACCAAATTGCTGCGCCAGGCCAAGCGACTGTTCAAAGGCCGCAATCCGCTTGTAGGTCAGCGGATCGAGGTCGACCAGCGCGACCTGCGACCCGGCATAGTCCGCCCCGTCGGCCTTGCGAACCTGACCGGACGACGGCCCGGCTGCACCCAGCGTGGTGCAGGCACCGGCCAATCCGGCGAGCAGCAGCGCAAGCACGAGGCGTGCGACGGTTCCGGTAGTGGACGTGGGGCGGTTCATGCTGATTGTGCCTTTGTAATCGGGATAGGCGGCGCGGCCCGGGCATTGTGTGGAAGCGGTGATGCCGTGCCGGTGAGCTGCGCATAAAATTCGCCCAGCCGTTGGCGATAGGCGTCTGCGCTGAAACGTTCTGCCTGTAAGAGGCCGCGTTGCCCCATCTCTGCGACGGCGCTGTCATCATCGTCCAGCGCCTTGATCGCCCACGCTATGGACCGCACATCATAGGGATCGATCATTACAGCCGCCTCGCCCGCCACTTCGGGCAGCGAGGATGTGGCGCTGGTAATGACCGGGGTGCCGAGCGACATCGCTTCCAGCACCGGAAGCCCGAAACCTTCATACAATGAGGGGAACATCACCGCCCGCGCCCCGGCAATCGCCGTGGCCAAAGTCTGGCGCGGCAGATAGCCAAGCCACTTGATGCGCTTTTCGGTGTCCAACTCGGCCAGCTGCTTGAGCAGGGCGACATCACGCTCGCTTCCCCATCCGGGCGCACCGACAATCACCAACGGGTGCCGCGATCCGCTCATCAGATGCGCCTCGAGCAGCCGGGCGAGGTTCTTCTTCGGTTCGAGCGCGCCGAAGAACAGATAGTACTCGCGCATTCCGACGCCCAGCAGCCCTTCGACCTCCTGCGCGATCTGTTCGGGCGATACGCTTTCAATCAGTCTGGCAATATCGGTCGACTGGTAGAGGTTGGTGACCCTGTTCTCCTCGACACCCAAGATGCGGATGATGTCGGCACGCGAATGCTCGGACACGGTGAGGATGTGATCCGCCTCGCGCGCGATCCGCTGGCACAGGGCCAGATAGTGCCGCTTGTGATCAGCGGTGGTGTAGGGAAGGCGCAGCGGCACCAGATCGTGCAGCGTATAAACATTGGCCGCGCCCGGCGTCTTGACCGGCAGCGGATAGGTCCAATGGGCGATGTCCGTCCCCGGCAGCGCGACCCGCGTCATCCGTCCCGTGGCCCGGAACGCGGCGGTGGCCAGTTCGTAGAGCTGCGGCGTGTGCCAGTAGCGCGCACCCGGCACGCCGAGCGCCGGCGGCAGGATCACCTCGCCCGAAAGCGAGACTTCGCGCGCCTGACGGGTGCCGAAGACGCCGCCGGTGGCTTTGGCGACCTGACCGGGGAGCGCTAGCGCCCTCCGCTTGCGAGGATCGGACTGCCCATCATCACCCTCTGCCAGAGCGATTTCGTTGAGCAGCGGCTGCTTGCGCGAATGTCCCGCGCGGGTGCCGAACATCAAGTTGACCTCAAACCCCAACCCCGCAGCCGCCCGCGCAAGGTTGCGGCCATAGGTAGCCACCCCCGTACCGTGCGAGCGAGCGATGTTGTAGGCGTCGAGGAGGATGGTCATGATGGGGTCAAGGTTCAGCGCCTGACAAACAAAACATCGGTATAGTCCTGCGCCATCAACCACTCGATCGACTCCGGGTGATCGAGCGGCCCAGAGCCCAAGACAATCCGGTGTGGCACAAACCCCTCGAGCAATTGCAATACATCTTCGGGCGTGATTCCTGCCGCCTTCATCTGCTTTTGTGACCATTCAAGGATCAGGTGCAGGTTCGGGCTGCGGGCAATGACCTTGCGCGCCCCGCGCAGAACGGACGCTTCGTGGCCCTCCACATCGATCTTCATAAGATCCACCGCCAGATCCGGAGGGAGCACATCGTCCAGCGGCTTCACCGGGACCGGTATTTGTGTGCATTCCATCCCAGCGGGTGCAGACAGGCTGCCATTGGCGCCATGTTCCACAGGCACGTAAAGGGTTAAATTATCATCGGAATCGCCCAACGCCATTTCGTGGAGCGTTACCGGTGCGATTGACCAGTTAATCTCCCGGTTACGACGAAAAAGTTTGCACAAATACGGATTGGGCTCGAACGAGATAACTTGTCCGCTATTGCTCGTGCCGATCAAATTGGCAGCAAGTACCGAAAAATAGCCAAAATTGGCTCCGACATCAATGACCACCGAATCAGGGCGGCACAATAATCTGAAAAGGTCAGATATATCGGCTTCCCACTGACGATAGACCACCATTTGTGGCGCGATGATTAAGTCCTGTGGGTCGATGAAATACTTCAACCCATGAATTGTCTGCGTCAACATGGTTCCATCTGGAAAAGGGACGCCAAATGGCCCGACGAGCTGCCTCATTTCCCCTGTGGTTGCTTCCAGCATATCAAGACGCTGACTCATTGAAGCAATGGTTGCCAGGAGGTCGGATGGATCGATTTTGCGCATAATCAAATCGTCGCAATAAAGTCGTTGGGTTGCGGGCGGCGTGAGATGGCCCGGCGGATGCGGATCGTGTCGTCCACGGCCCAGCGATCGGCTTCTTGGCTCACCGCAATGGCGCGTAACTGGGCGTCCTTGCACGCTTCGCTCTGTTCCATCAGCACCCCGCCGCGGGCGGTGTGCATGAGCGCCCGTGGGCGGATAACCGCCTTAGCCGCTTCGGACAGTGCTGCCCGTGCTTCCGGCCAGCCTGAAAATCCACTACGCGTCAGTAGCAGCCACGGCAGGACCTCGCGCTCGTCTCCGAGTTCCTCTGCAAGGCTGGCCGCCTCGTGCCCAGAGGTTGGCGTTTCGGCCATCATCGCCGCTTGAGCCAGCCATTCGGGATCAATCATCGTCGCCTCCTGAAGTCGCAAGGATGCTGCGGTAGTATTCGGCCACGTCGCGGGCCATTATCGTGTCCGAAAAGCGCGCAGAGAATGCACGGTGGCTGGACTCCGCGAGCCGCCCGAGTGCCGCGCGGTCACCTGCAAGCGCCCGGAGACGCTGCACCGCGCCGCTGACAAATGCCTCATCATTGCCGAACAGATAGCCCGAGACCCCATCCTCGACGACCTCGGCCAGTCCGCCTGTCGCAAGTGCGAGCACAGGGTTCGCTGCCGACATTGCCTCAATCGCGACAAGTCCGAAGGATTCGAACCGGCTCGGCATCATCACAACGTCGGCGTCGAAATAGAGCTGTTCGAGCGCGGAGCGATCAACCTCTCCGTGGAAGCGAATGCCCGCATCGCGCGCCGGGTCGATGCCATATTCTGCCTTGATCCGGTCGAGCAGGGCCGCATCCGGTTTTGCCCCGGCGAAATCGAAGCACACTTGCGCATCGCCACGCAGATGCGCCGCGACCTTCAGCGCCAGGTCATAGCCCTTGCGCGGCTCGAACCGTCCGGCGAACAGCACGCGCAGCGGCTCGCCCTTTCGCTGGCGGTCCAACTTGTCGTCCAGCTTTACGCCGAGCAGGGCGAGGATATCCGGCGTGCCGTGCGGTACGATCCGTGCCCGCTCCCCCAGTGTGACGTCATATTCGCTTTCGATCTGATCGATCACCGCGCGACTGTTGGCAAGGATGTGCGGCGCGCGGGCAAGCGCCGCCCGTTCGGCCTCGATCATCGGCTCGACAAAGCTGCGCCCGTAGATGATGCGCGAGGTCCATTCGCGCTTGAACGGACGTGCCAGCCTGTAGCTAGTGTGCAGGCTCAGGACGCTTGCCACATCGGGATCGTCGAGCACTGGCAGCGCCTCAAGATCCCAGATTGGGAAGGACACGAGGTCGACCCCGAAGGTCTTGAGGAAGGCGATTTCGCGCATCACCCCTGCCATCCAGTCGGCCACCCCGCTGCGAGGCACCCGGTAGGTAGCGGCAAGCGCATCGGCGTCCTCGCCCGCAGCGGCGATCTGGTGAAACCAGATGCCGTCGCGGAAGCGGCGGCTGGGCAGGTCGCGGGCGCGGGTGATGATGTGGACCGCCACCCCTGCCTCGCGCAGCCCTTCGGCCAGCAGCATCGTCCAGCGGGCAATCCCGGCCTCGTTGGTAGGCGGCAGGCCTTGCGACACTAGCACCACCCGCAGCGGGCGCGGCATAGTGGACGCAAGGAACGGATCTGGCGCGGGCTTACCTGCCATGTCCCCTCTGGTCTTGCGTTCGAGCAGCGCGCGGCTGCTAGCTTCCATCCCCGCTTCGGTCCCGGCTTCGACATCGCTATCAAGCGCTTGGCGGTGGTGTGACGAAATCTCGCCATGCTCTTCCAGCCAGGCATTGGACCGAATCAGCTCGCCACGATAATTCTCCAGCGCCTGCGCGACCTTGCCATAGCCAGCGGCGCGACCGTGGTGATTGATGAAATAGGTCTTGCTAACGACCGAGGGATAAAGGGTTTTGGCTTTGCGCGTGCTGGAACGGATGTGGCTGGCGGCGAACTGGTGGAAGATCATCGCAGCCGGTTCATAGACAACGTTCCACCCGCCATCGACCAACCGCAGACAGACGTCAGTTTCGTCTAGCAGATAGGCGAAGGTATGATCGAACCCGCCGATGTCGCGGAGCGCGGCCATGCGGAAACTGGAATTGGTGCCGAGCAGGCTGGGATAGAGCGGAGTGCCGGGCCAATTGAGCACCCGTTCGTCAAAGGAATCCGCCGGGTAATAGGCATTGCCGAAACGGTCGCACGCCGTCTTGCGCACCTGCCAGCGCACCCCGGTATTATCGACCGTAAAACCGCCCACGCCGCCAATCGCCGGATCCGCGAAACTGCGCGCAAGATAGCGCAGCCAGTGCGGATGCGGCACCGCATCGTCATCGAGGAAGGCAACGATCTCGCCCGCCGCGCCCTCGATCCCGACATTTCGTGAGACCGACAGATTGGGCACATCGCAGCGCAGATGCTTGATCCGTCCCTGCCAGCGCGCCAGCACGTCTTCCGAATGATCGCTTGATGGGCCGTTGACCACCACCAGTTCGACATGCGGATAGTCGAGCTGCATCACGCCGGTAATAGCGTCATTAAGCAGTTCGGCGCGGTTGAGGGTGTTTATCACCACCGAAACCGGCGGCGATTGGGCATCGGAGAGAAAGCGGCTCATAGCTCTTCCCCTCGCACCAATTCGAGCCAAGGGCGGTTAGCCCGCTCGAACCGAGGATCACGGATCATCGCCGCCAACAGCTCGTCAAGAGTCGCGCAGCCACGTAAGAAACGGACAAGATCATCTTCGTCCATTCCTAACGCACCCCACAAGAGGCGGGCGCAGGCAAGGACATCCGGTCGGCCCGGCACTTGGTCCCGTTGCGGACCGTGCTTGTGATGGAGGATCGGGTAGCGATGTTCCTCAAGACCTTGCCGGATCATCACAAATCGAAGGTGAGGATCGACATCCTGCGGCGTCGTCCCCAGCGCACAGGCTGTGCGGTAGGCTATTTCGGCGCTTACGAAGCGTTCCTGTTCTTTGGCCATGTGACCAAGCTGAGTCCAGTAACTGCGTTCGTAGGGATAGAGATCAAGGGCTGCGGCATAAGCGGCCTCGGCTTCAAACCAGTTTCGAAGGTCCCGTGCTCGATCACCGCGCTCGACATGTTCACGAAAACGCGGGTCATTAAGAGCCGCCCTCTGCGAGGTCTCAAGCAGGTCTTCACGGCTTGTCCGTGACAAACTAGGCGTTTTGCCCGCCACTGAAGTGGCAGTGCCTGCCCGCGCCGCGCCGCGCCGCGCTATGGCGAACATGTCCTTTCTGGTTTTCATTCTACACCCCCCTGATCGGCTATCTCGATGGCATTGCCCGACAATCCGCCGTTAAGAGCATTGACGATCTGCAATAAGCGCATGGATCAGGCTCCGCCCTTCCGAATGACCAGGCCGAATGAGGTGGTGACCCACTTTTCAATCATGAGTTTCAGATGCCGGTCTGCAGAATAGGGGGCCATATCGATATGTCGGTCGAGCGGCTGGTCCCCCAGATCGAAGGTGAGATCGATCTGGTGGCCGCGCGCGCGCAGCCGGCTTGCAAGGCCAAGAAAATCGCGTTGCCGAAACAGTACGGTGGAAGCATGGTCCAACGTGTCATTGTCTGACGAGCAGTTGAACTCGGTCGTATGCACCGCCACTCCGCCGGGAACGAGGCAGGCGATCGACCTTTCGATGAAGGCCAGCCCATTCGCGATCGAACCAAGGTGCTCAAGCGCGCAGGCCGACCAGCAGAAATCGAACCGCCCGGCGAGATCGGATGGCACATGGTTCATGTCGACCACGCGGTAATCGACAAGACGTGCGAAACTGTCCGGATCGCACAGAGCGCGGTTGTTGAGTGCGGCCTTGCCGGCAGCGTGCTGATCGGTTTCGACCCAGCCCAGCGCCGCCGCGCTGGACTGGTCAAGATCGGTCGCCAGCACCTCTACCCCGCGCTGCGCCATCAAGGCGGCGAGCGGCTCCTCTCCGACGCCGAAGCCCAGCCCGCGCATGTCCGGGGCCAGCTTGCCGTTGCGGGCCAGCGCCTGCAGGATGTAACAAAACTCCCATTGCTTGCGATGATGGCGCGGCACTTCGCCAATGGCCGCGCACCAATAGCCATAGGCTGGCTCTTCCATCTGTGCCTGGGTGCAGGCCTGCGAACGCGGGTCGCGCAGCGTCGGCACCGGATCGGCAACAGAGGTAGCAGTCTTGAAGAGGCCCAACATGATCCAGTCTCTCAGGCTGTAGTCGGCTCGTGCGGAGACCAGCCTATCGGCGGCTTCCACCCGATCAGATCTTTGAAGATGGTATAGGCAACCTCAAAGTCGTCGTACGGGACGAACTCGCCCTCGTGCAGGATCGCCCAGCGGTTGCAATTGTCGCGGATATACGCGGCATCGTGGCTGATTATGACCATCGCCCTGTCGCCGCGTTTCTCAAACAATTCGTGATTGCAACGCTCGTGAAAACGCGCGTCCCCGACCGATGCAATTTCGTCGATCAGGAAGCAGTCAAACTCGATGATCATGGAGATGGCGAAAGCCAGCCGCGCCCGCATTCCCGATGAATAGCTGCGCACCGGTTCGCGCAGGTAGGGACCGAGCTCAGCGAATTCCTCGACGAACGCCAAGTTGCGTTCGAAATCCTGATTGTAGATCCTGCTAATGAACCGGATATTGTCCACGCCCGTTAGCATCACCTGGAAAGCGCCGCCGAACGCGAGCGGCCATGACACTGACATGGTACGCTCGATTTTGCCTGACGTGGGCTTTTCCGCCCCGCTGACCAGGCGGATCAGGGTCGACTTGCCTGCCCCATTGCGCCCAAGAATGCCAAGCCGTTCGCCCGTCCGCAGTTCGAAGTCGACCCCCTTCAAAACCTGCTTATCGCCGAACCGGGTCGGATAGCTCTTGTGCAGATCGGTCACGCGCAAGACGCCGGATGCGTCACCACCCACTGTGCTTGCCTGCCGGTGCAGCGCGCCCTCGATCAGTCCTTGCGCGGTCATTCGGGAACCACCCGGCCTTCGCTCCAACGCACCAGCATCAGAGCCGCGACTGAAATCACCAGCGAGAAGGGGATCACGTATGAGAGGTCGTAGATCGCCTCCACACGGCTGCCGAAAAAGCCTTCACGGACGATCTCGACGCCGTGCACCATCGGAATGTAAAGTACGACCTCCTGCGCGAACGGGGGCAACGCAGAGACGAGGAACGCCGAGCCAGAGAGCGGAAACAAGAGGTAAGAGGTTGGATGCCAGAGTTTTTCGACTAGCTCGCTTACCTGCGAAAGCGCCCCCAGTGCGATTGCGAGCCCCGCGCCGAACCAGGCGATGAGCAGCCAGCCCCCTACGACTTCCAGGAAATCCTCGGGTGCTTCAAGCCAGCCGATCAGGATGAAGAACAGCGATAGGGTGAAGAATGAGATCGTCGCGCCCGAAAACTCGATCATCAGACGCGCAAGGTAAATGTCCAGCGGCTTTATGTTGCGGTGATACATGAGCGAAAGATTGGCTTCGAGCGCGCCGATGCAGCGGCCCGGCATGTTGCGCCACAGCAGCACACTGGAATAACCTGTCAGTGCGAAGGCCACGATCGGGATGTCGCTACCGTGTACTGATTTGGTTGCGGTCCAAAGCGCTGTCACCCCGAGGGTGAAGATCATCGGCTCGACGAACAGCCACAGGAAGCCGATATTGTGTCGCCCGTAGCGCGTCAGCATCTCTCGTATCAGCAGCGCGCCCAAAACGCGGCGCTGCACCCCGAGGCTGGCGATCAGCGAATCCCTGGCGGCACTCGTCATCATCAATCCCTGTGCTCACGGATGCCGACCAGCAGCATCGAGGCGACGCCCCAAGCCAGGAGGCCCAGCACGAAGGTGGCGAGGATGTTGCGGAGCCGGCGCGGATAGGCGGAATCGTCGGGCAGGCTCGGGTTGGAAATCCGCTCGACATAGGCCTGCTTGCGCCGGGCCTCAGCCTGCGCCTCCTGATAGGCCGATAGCGTGATGCCGAGCTGCTTCTCGGCAAATTCCGACGCCAGTTTCAGCTCCTGATAGCGCACCGAAGCCGATGACAGCGAACCCCTGCCGCCCGCCAGTTGCGTGGTCTGATCGGCAATTTCGCGTTCGAGATTGCGGATCTGTGTGCGCAGGAACGGGATCTGCGACGCCCGCGGCGTATAGGTCTGCAATTGGAGCAGCTGGGTCTGGGCCGCGATCAGCTGGTCCTGCAACTTCGAAATCATCTGCAACCCGGCACTGGCCTGCAACTCCGGATCAATCAGGCCTTCACGGTCACGGAAGGTCCCGAGTGCCAGAGCTGCCTCCTGTGCCTCCCGCCGGGAGCGGGCAAGTTCGGCCTCGGCAAAGGAAATGGCGTCGCGCCGTGCCCGGTCGGACAATTCGTTGACCAGCACCTCGGACTTTTCGAGCAGCCGCTGGTTAATCCTTCGCGCAGTTTGGGGGTCGAAGGACTGCACCGACAGCACCGTGACCATGGTCGTGGTCGAATCCTCGGCCGATACCTTGTCGAGGTAGTATTTGAACAGATCTTCGCCGGTATCCGCGCCGAATCTGCCGAACCGGTCAAACCAGAAGATCGACGGGTTACCCCATGCGCGGGTTGCGTAACCATCGGCATTGATGGCCGCGAGGCCCTGACGTGAGCTGAGGAACTCGGTCACGGCCTCGCTTTCCTCGCTTGCACCCACCAGACTGCCGCCCCCCAGCACCACGCCCAGCGGCGACAGGTTGGGTTTCGACGGGCTGCGCACGATAAAGCGGCTTTCCGAGACATAGACCTCGCTGGCGAAGACGCCGAAATAGAGGCTGGCGATCAGGGTCGGCAGGATTACCAGCGCCGCGAACAGCGGATCGATCGCTTTCAGCCGCGCCAGCAGGCTGCGGCGAGCAGGTGCTTCGTGATCGCTGCTGGTCGCGCCATGCGCTTCCACTGGGTCAGTCAGCACGGGATCGGGAATGGGCTTCATCTCGGTCATGCCAGCCCCCCTGCCAAGGCCGAGCGCGCCGCAATATCATTGGCTGCAAGAAGCGGGGCAGAATCGGGGAAGGGGCGCGCAGGCAGAGTCTGGAGCCAATCTTCCACCAGACCGAAGTGATCGCGCCAATCCGGGGCCGACCATGCCGCCAAGGCGGCAATCTGGCGCTTCCGTTCCGCTCCATCGGCCATGAAGTCCTTGATCATGCGCAACCAGTCCTCCGGCGCGTCGGGAGCAAGGAACGTCGGGACGGTGCCGCCAACCTCGCGAAACACCGGCAGGTCGCTGGCGATCACGGGAACGCCGAGCTTCAGCGCCTCAACCACAGGGAGGCCGAAGCCCTCGGCCCGCGAAGGCGCCAACAGCGCGCGCGCCGCGCTCAGATGCTGAACCACCTCGGCATCAGTGCAACCGGTGTAGATCGTTACGAAGCGGCGAAGCTGAGGGTCGGAGAGATAGCGCTGGCGCACCGCCTGCGAACCGACACCCCAACGCCCGATCAGCACCAGCCGCGGCGCGTTGTCGCCATACCGGGCAATCAGTCGCTGCCACACGTTGAGCAGCAGCATATGGTTTTTGCGCTGTTCGATGGTGCTGACGCACACAAAGCTTGGTTGCGGCGTCGCTGGTTGAGCGGGCAGTATCGGCAGGTGCGGCGATCCCAGCGGCGCGCCAAGGATCGGCGGCAGGGTCAGCCCTTCACTGCGCGCAAAGGCAGTGATGGCGCCAGCGGTGGCGCGCGAATTGGCAATGATGCCGCTTGCCGCCTCAAGCGCTCGGCGGACGCGCCCGTTGTGGCGGGTGACCTTTTGGGGCGTCGTGAACTGCGGATGCTCGATCGGGATAAGGTCGTGCAGCAGATAGACCGGGCGCAGCTTCTCCGACCGCACCCAGGCAATATGCCGGTCGAGGTCGAAGTCGGTGTGGGTGACGTTGAGATATAGCGCGCCGGCCGGCGTGCCGACGCCGCGTGCTTCGCCGTCCATCAGCGAGGCAAAGCCGCTGGCCAGCGAGGCGAAGCGCTGGCGCAATGCGCCGCCGGGCGTGTCGAGCAGGGCAAAGAGCCGTTCCGACTGCGCCCGGCTCATCACCCGAGCGCGCCCGCGAACCTGAATGACAGCCTGGGCACGCGCCGCGAAATGCGTGCGATAGGCGTCAGCGACGCGGTCAATCCCGGTCGGCATGGCCCCTGACCAATACCGCGCGATCATGCGCGTGCAATCAAGCAACACAGGCTGAGCCGTGGTCATGCGGCGACCTGATGCGATATCGGCTGTGCTGCGCTGAGCCCCAATATGGCGGGCGCCATCACCTGCGCCAACGCAAGCATGGCCGGATCGTCGACATCGATCCACAATTCACCCGTGACATCGACCGTCTCTGCCAATTCGCGATTTGCGAGGCGTTGCATTCCATCGGACAGGCTGCCGCTGGCGCCTTCCGCAATCGCTTCGAAAATGGCTTGGGCAAGATCGGGCGTGGCAATGAAGGCGCCGCAGTCCACCGCGTCATAGCGGATCAGCTGTTTGCCGATCTGTGCAATGCGGCCGTTGCTGCGGCAACGCACCCAAGTGGCATCCGCGGGGTCGATGGCGGGCCCTTCGACGCCGCGATCGATCGCCAGAGCAACCCCTGTGCTGCGGTCAAAGCCTGCAACGAGGCGCTGCAACAAGCCGGCACTGAACAGGTGATCGGCCATGACAAGCAGGTAGTTGCCGCTGATCCTTGCCGCACCGGCGATGACGGAATGACCGTTCGGACGCGACCAGTCCGCCAAACGGCACGGTTCGAGCGCCACGCCGGTTGCTTGAGCGATCCCGGGCAGACGAGCCTCAATGTCGTCGGCACCATGCCCCGTGACGATCACTGCCCGCGTGACCCCCACAGCCGCCATCTGCCGCACTGACCATTCCAGCAGGCTGACGCCGGCCACTTCGACAAGCGGCTTGGGTGTCCGCATTTCGGACAACCGACTGCCAAATCCGGCCGCGAGGATCACTGCATTCATCACTTGCTGCCTTGGGCTAGAGAGGAGGAGAAGCCAGGGAGCTTACAAACAAGGACATCGGTATCGGTTGTGCGGTTGGATCGGTCCCGCATTACTCGGCGGCGTCCAGCCTCGGCGCTGCGCGCGCATCCAGCAGGCCGAGCGCGACATCTTCCACCAACTGTTGTGGTGGGTGTTTGCAGTAAAACGCACTTTCGGCGATCAACGTGCCGCCTTCACCGCGATCACGCGCCAGTTTGCAAAACCGGATCGCATCCATCACGCAGGCGGCCGAATTGGGGCTGTCTTCGACCGAGAGCCGCAGCTCAAGATTGACTGCAACGCCGCCCCATTGTGACCCCTCCAGCCGCACAAACGCGATCTTGTTGTCTTTTTGCCAGGGCACGTATTCGGCCGGTCCGATACGGATGTTCTCATCATCCAGCCGCTGCGCCAGCGCCGCCTGCACCGCTTCGGTTTTCGACACCTTCTTGTCGGCCAGCCGCGCAGGGTCCAGCATGTTCATGAAGTCGGTATTGCCACCGGTGTTCAGCTGGTAGGTTCGATCAACCGTGACGCCGCGGGTGGAAAACAGGTTCGACAGGGTGCGGTGGATAATCGTGGCACCGACCTGCGCCTTGATGTCATCACCCACAATCGGCAAGCCGCGCTGGCGGAAGCGTGCTTCCCATTCAGGGTTGCTGGCAATGAACACCGGAATCGCATTGACCACGCCGACCCCGGCCTCAAGCGCGCATTCCATGTAGAATTCGCTCGCCCGTTGTGATCCGACCGGCAGGAAGTTGATCAGCACGTCAACCCGTTCACGCCGCAGTGCAGCAACGATTTCGTCCTGCGTGGGTTCGGGAAGGTCAGCAATCTGGAAGCCGCGCTCACCAGCCTGCACCATGTGCGGAGCGACACCGTCAAGCACACGGCCCATGATAACCTGTGCCGATGTAAGCTCAATATCGGCTTCGAAAACCTGCGTATTGTTGGGGCTTGCAAAAATTGCTTCAACAAGAGGCTTGCCGACCTTGCGTCGATCAACGTCAATTCCAAGAACAAAATCGACATCGCTAGCTTGATAGCCACCGATTGACTGATGAATTAAACCGTTGCTTGACAATGTCCGTCGATAATAGGCACCACCTTGCATAAGTGAACAAGCACAGTTGCCCACGCCTACGATTGCGGCTCGTACGCGATTCATCAATTCATCCTTACATTGCCCACAATACATCTATGGAGGCCAACCATCTGTCAACCCTTGCAAATTTTTGTCGTGTTTCCTTTCCTTGTTCAAATGCGGCTGAGAGAGGATAGGTTAGAGGCTGAGAAATGATCCGAAATGAACGTCATCTGGCCCATAAAAAGGTCGGAAATCTGCCAAATTCCGACTTTGCCCGAGCCGCTGCAGAAGGCTTAGTGAGGGTATGTGACACGCCGTCTCACGCCGTTCGCAACTGCGGTAAAACGCGCCAAAATTCAGCTAATCCGAATTGGATGAAGTCATTGTAACAATGCCAATACCCTCGTCTCTTCGGCGGCCCCACGTCGCACTCGATTGCCGCTACCTCGGTCCGCGCCCAAGCGGGATCGGCGAAGTCGTCGCGGCACTCGCAAATCATCTGCCGTCCCTAGCGCCCGACTTCCAATTCACGTTCCTAAAGCACCCTGCGCGCGATGAACCACTGAGCGATGCGGCCAATGTTCGGGAAGTCATTGTTCGCGCTCCAGCAAATGGCCCAGTCACGCTGATCCACTTGCCACTTGCCGTGGACTTGCGCGGGATCGATCTGTTCCATGCGCCGGCCAACATCCTGCCCGGCGGACTGACGATGCCCTCGATCACGACCATTCATGACACGATGTGGCTGACGCATCCGAAATGGTGCAATCCAGAGCCTTGGGGCCGAATCGAGCAACGCTTCTATGGCCATGGTATCCGACGGGCTCTCGCCCGCTCGGCGCTGGTGGCGACAGTCAGTGAGGCGAGCCGCAACCAGATTGTCCGTATCAGACCGGAATCGGCGGTCCGCATTGCGGTGACCCGCTCGGGTGTTGCCGATGACTTCCACCCGGTTTCGCCCGATGCAGAAGCATTGGCGCAGCTGGGCCTTGCGCCTCACCGGCGCTATGTCCTGATCGTGGGGCAGGGCGCACCCTACAAGAATCACGACGGCGCGCTGAAGGCGTTTGCGCTGGCTTGCGGGTCATCGTCCGACATTGATCTGGTGCTGGTGCAAAGACGCAGTGGGCAGCGGCAGGAATTCGCGCGGCTCATTCGGGCCCTAGGCCTTGATGGCCGGGTTCAAGTGCTTGAGCCAATTGACCGCGCGGCGCTGGTGCAGCTTTACAGCGGGGCTGCGGCGTTGCTGCATCCCTCCTTCATTGAAGGCTTTGGCAACCCGGTTGCCGAGGCGATGGCTTGCGGTTGTCCGGTCGTAACCAGCAACTGCTCGGCAATGCCTGAGGTTGCGGGCGGTGCGGCGCTTCTGGTCGATCCCTATGATCGGGCAGCGATTGCAGGAGCTCTGCGGCGAGTGACACATGACCCCGTCCTCGCCGCCGAGCTGCGTCAGCTTGGCTTGGCGCGCGCGGCGCAGCTCGACTGGCGCGCCTTCGCTGCTGCCAACCTTGCGCTTTATCGCAAGGTGTTGGACGCCCCCGCCTGAACCAGCACCGTCTCCATCACCGCGCGCACCCGGGTCAGGGAGGCGATCAGGATGACGCCCAAAACCACGATCTCGAACAGAAAATACCAGTGCGGCCGGCCCGCCAGCATCGCGGCACCCACCGCGAGGGTGCGATAGTTAGCGCTCAGCAGGCCGATCCGGGCGAGCAGAGCCTTGCCGTGCTGCCGCATCGCCTCGCGCAAAGGCGCGCGTGTCGCTGGCGCTTGCACTGCCATCTGCAATGCGGCGCCGTGCGGCACGATCAGGCCGGTCAGCCACAGATAATAGACGACGAAAGGATGCCGCCGGCCCCTCGTGTCAGTGGAGGGGGTCTCGCTTCCCATCCACGGCGTGCCGTAGACGGCCAGCTGATATTGCCGCCGCGTGCCTTCGTAATGCGCGGCCTGCACCACACGGCTGGCGCCCGCCGCCCACATCAACGCCCAGCCCCAGCCGCCGATCAGGCTCGCAGCGATCACCCCCATCGTCACATAGAGCACGATATGCCCGGCGTAATCGCAGATACCATCCACCAGCTCGCCATGCGCCGAACTGCGCCCGGTCAGCCGCGCGAGATCACCATCTGCTCCATCGAGCACGTGCCAGAACATATGGAGAAAGAGACCTAGCATCACCCCCCAAGGCGCTGCGATCAGGCCATAGCTTGCCGCAGCAAGCATGATCGTTGCCGCACCGGCAGCCGAGACCATGTCCGGTGTTATCCGTGTCAATGCAAGTCGCCGTGCCAGCCTCCACGAGAGAGGGTGATAGACCTTACGATTGAGCCAATCCTCAAGCTCCGCCGGTCGCGCGGGCTGCGCGGTCGCCGGGGTCGAGGAAGCAGGGGTCATAGCGTATCACCGGATCCGCGGCAGGACGACGTTGCCCTACCGTGCATCGGCAATGCATATAGGCGGCTGTTTATCAGCGCAATTCCGCAGCACTGCGAGGCCTCATGTCATCCCCTCTCGGCTATCGCTTCTCGTCCTCGCGCACGGCCAACCGCATGGTGGCGGGGGTGCCAGCGGCGGCGCGCTTGGCGAAGGCCCATGTAGCGGCGCTGCCCGGTACGCCTCTGCTGCTGGTCTTGGGCGATTCGGGCCCGCTTGCCCCGTTGACGCGGGCGGAGATCACGCGCCTAGCACCCGGCTTGGTGATCGAACTCCCGGCAACTGCCGACGTCACCTTGCTTCCCGCCGAGGCGCTGCCGGACGCGGCTACTATCCGCGCGGTGCAAGCGGGTTTGGCGGCGGCCCCGGACCTGCCAGCTGATCCCGAGATGGCTTTGCGCAAAGCGGCAAGGGTGATTGTGCGCAGCACGGCAAAACCCGGCGACGGGATCATCTCGCGCCATTGCAACCGCCCCCTGTCGCAGGCCGCCTCGGCAGCGTTGCTCAGGTTCGGCTGGATCCGTCCTGGCCATGCCACCCTGCTGACATTGCTGACCGCATTGGCGATGTTGGCGAGCCTGCTGACGGGGACGCCGGGCGGGTTGGTGGTCGGCGCATTGCTGTTCCAGACCGCCTCGGTTGTCGACGGGATCGATGGCGAGATCGCTCGCGCGACCTTTCGCTCATCGAAGGCCGGTGCCTCGCTTGACAGCATCATCGATGCCTTCACCAATGTGGCCTTTCTGGCCGGTGCAGGCTGCAACTTCTGGATGCAGGGGCGGGCCGAGGACGCGCTGGTCGGCATGGGCGCCGCTGCTGTGATGGCCACCGGCCTCGCCATCCTCGGAGCCTCGGCCTTACGGCGCGAGGGCATCGTCCATTTCGACGGGGCAAAACGCATCCAGGAGCAGACGGGCAGCCCTAACGCACGGCTGCTCAAAGACCTGACGAGCCGTGATTTCTATTGCTTTGCGCTGCTCCTTGCTGCGCTGGCTGGGGTCTTGGACGCCGCGTTGAAGGTCTTCCTTGCGGCCGTCATCGTGTGGCTGATGACGATCATATCGCTTCTGTCAGCGCAGGCCCGCGGTCAGGAATGACACATCACGAGATCGAGCAGGCGATCAGGCGCAATGCGAAAAAGCAGGAGTCTGGCGCGGTTGAGCTCGAGAAGCCAGAGACCGGCAATCGCGTTGCCTTTCCGGTCGCCGATGGCCCGGCGCCCGAAGGCAAAAAGTCGCAGAAATGCTGGATATAATGGAGCGGGCGAAGGGATTCGAACCCTCGACCCCAACCTTGGCAAGGTTGTGCTCTACCCCTGAGCTACGCCCGCTCACTGGCGCTGACAGAAAGCCGCAGATGCGCGGTTCCTGCCGGAGAGGCGGCGCGATTAGCAGCGCCTTGGCACACCTGCAAGCGCTAAATTCGCACAGTGACCCCCGCAAATTTGGCGCGATTGGGGCTTGATCGCGTATGGCATAGCGGTCAGCACAAATCCGCGCTTCACATCTTGGCGCAAGGCCCCACATTGGAGCCAATGGCGCGCAGGCGTCCAATGACACAGCAGGAGCACTCAACTTGGCCAGCATGGGACTGAGCATCGACGAACAGAAGGCGGTCGACCGTTTCCGCACGGCGGTGGTCGAACCATCGCAGACCAAGCTCGTCATCCTCGATTTCTGGGCCGAATGGTGCGGCCCGTGCAAAGCGCTGACCCCGGTGCTGGAAAAGGTCGCGGCCGAATATGCTGACAAGGGCGTGGTGCTGTCCAAGCTCAACGTCGACGAGGAACAGTTCATCGCCGCGCAGTTCCAGGTGCGCTCGATCCCGACGGTCTATGCCATGTTTCAGGGCCAGCCGATCGCCGATCTGACGAGTGCACGCACCGAATCGCAGCTGAAGGCCATGCTTGACCAACTGCTCGCACAATTGCCGATCGCTGGCGGCGCGGGCGATGGCGTGCCGGTCGAACCGCAGGGCCCCTCGCCCGAGGAGATCGCGCAGTTCGTGAAACTGGGTGAGGAAGCGCTCGCCGCTGGGGATCCCCAGCGCGCTGCGGGCATCTTTGCGCAGATCACCGAGTTCGCTCAGGACAATGCCCCCGCCCATGCTGGGTTAGTGCGTGCGCTGGTGCAGCTTGGCGAGGTCGATCAGGCCAACCAGGTGATGGAGGTGATCGACAGCGATCCGCGCCTCGCCACCGATCCCGCCATCGCGCCCGCCCGCAGCGCTCTTGAACTCGCCGGGACCCGCGTCGATGACAGCGAGCTTGCCGCCCTGCGTGCCGCCGCTGCTGCCGCGCCCGAGGATATGGACGCGCAGTTCGCCTTTGCCGAAGCCGCCTTTGCCGCAGGCCAACGCGATGACGCCGCTGACACGTTGCTCGCCATGATCGCCGCTGACCGCGAATGGAACGAGGGCGCGGCGCGGGCCAAGCTGCTCAAGATTTTCGAGGCAACCGGCCTTGAAGACGAATGGGTGGTCGGCGTCCGCCGCCGCCTGTCGCGCGTATTGTTTGGATGACCGCAAACACCATGACCCGCCGCCTTTCCATCTTCCCGCTGACCGGCGCCGTGCTGTTCCCCGGCATGCAACTGCCGCTCCACATCTTCGAGCCGCGCTATCGCGCGCTGGTGGGCGATGCGCTGATCCGGGACCGCCAGATCGCGATGATTCAGCCGCAGCGTGCGGTGGACGGCGCGCCGCTCTACTCGGTCGGCTGCATCGGCAAGATCGGCGAAGTGCAGGCGATGGATGACGGGCGCTACAACCTCATCCTCGAAGGCACGGCGCGGTTCCGGCTGGTGCGCGAGCTGGATGTGGCCACCGCCTTCCGTCAGATCGAAGCCGAGGTCTATGCCGAAGACGAGGACGAAACCCTCTCCCACGCCCAGCGCGGCGGGTTTGAGCGGGAGGCGCGGCGCTTTGCCGATATGCAGGGCTATTCGGTCGACTGGGATTCGGTCGAGCGGCTGGACGATCGCTCGCTGATCAACGGCGTCTCCCAGATCGCCCCGTTCGATCCGGCGTCAAAGCAGGCGCTGCTGGAGGCCGAGACGCTGACCGATCGCTGCGAACTGCTGGTGCAGCTGATGCAGTTCTATGGCCGCACCGATGGCAGCGAGGAAATCACGACGCTGCAATAGCGGGCGGGGCGTCGCTGCCGGTTTCAGCCAGACGTATCGGGTGTGCTACCCCATCGCCTCCAGCACATCTTCCAGCCGCGCCGGATCGCCCAACGCGATCACCGTGCCTTCGCTTCCGGCGTCCAGCGGGTTCCCCTGCCAATCGGCCATCATTCCCCCTGCGCCTTCGACCACCGGGACGAGCGCGGCGTAGTCATACAGCTTTAGTCCGGCTTCGATCACGACATCGACATGGCCTGACGCGACGAGGCCGTAATTGTAGCAGTCCCCGCCGAACACGATCTTCTTTTCGGCGACCTGCTTGGCGACCGACATGAAGGCGTCGGCCTCTTCATTGGTGAACAGGTGCGGGCTGGTGGTGGCGAGCACGGCGTCGCTGAGTTCCTTGAGCGGCCGTGCCTGCGCAGGCTTGCCGTTGAACAGCGTTGGTTGGCCGATGCGGCCCACCCAGCGCTCCCCGCTGATCGGCTGGTCGATGATCCCCAGCACCGGCCAGCCGTCCTGCAACAAGGCGATCAACGTGCCGAAGATCGGGCGGCCGGCGATGAAGCTGGTGGTGCCGTCGATCGGGTCGAGCACCCATTGCCGTCCGGCGCCCTCGTTGCGGGTGCCATATTCCTCACCGATGATCCCGTCAGCGGAGAACTCCGCCTCGATCAACCGCCGCATCGCGGCCTCGGCGGCGCGGTCGGCTTCGGTAACGAAGCTGCGGTCGGCCTTCTTTTCCTCGCTCCACTGGCCGCGGAACAGGGGGCGGATGGCGGCCCCGGCCAGATCGGCAAGGCGCAGGGCGAGAGCGAGATCGTTATCGGTCATGGTGCTTCCCAATAATCGAAGGCTTCGGCCTGTCGAGCCTGCGTATAGGCCCGCGCTTCCGTTCCCTCCCATTCCAGCGGCAAGTCATCGTAAACGCCTGTGCGGCTGACGAACCAGCCTTGGCCGGGCAGCCCGTCCGACTGGCGCACCACTAGCACCGCGAGGCCGGGTTCGCCCACCACGCGCCCGTCCTCATCGATGCGGTCGAGGACTTTGCACAGTTGGCGCATTAAGGGGCGGGTGAAGGCGTGGCCGAGGAGATTGAGAAGTGCGCCGTAGGTGAGGGTCTGCCGCGCGCGGGCGGTTTCGATCAGCAGGGCGCGAATCTCAGTGGGGTCGAACATAAATTTTGCCCATTGTGAGCCCCCGCGCAGGCGGGGGCCTCCCGATGAGAAACGCCTGACCGCCTGAGGTCCCCGCCTGCGCGGGGACTCGCAACCCTAATCAAACAGGCTCGAAACCGAGCTTTCATCGGCAATCCGCCGGATCGCCTCGCCCACCAGCGGGGCGATGGGCAGTATGCGGATGCGGTCGGAGGCTTCGGCGGCTTCGGTGGGCCGGATCGAATCGGTGATCACCAGCTCTTTCAAGCTCGACCCGTTGATCCGCGCCACCGCGCCGCCCGAAAGCACGCCGTGTGTGATATAGGCCGCGACCGACTTGGCCCCGCCTTCCAGCAGCGCTTCGGCCGCGTTGCACAGCGTGCCGCCCGAATCGACGATGTCGTCGATCAGGATGCAGTGCCGCCCTTCAACCTCGCCGATGATGTTCATCACCTCGCTCTCGCCTGGACGATCACGCCGCTTGTCGACGATCGCCAGCGGCGCATTGTCGAGCCGCTTGGCCAGCGCCCGCGCGCGCACCACACCGCCGACGTCCGGGGAGACGACCATCAGCGACTGGTCGCCGTAGCGCGCCTGAATGTCGGCCGCCATGACGGGCGCGGCATAGAGGTTATCGGTCGGGATATCGAAGAAGCCCTGAATCTGGCCCGCGTGGAGGTCCACCGCCAGCATCCGATCAGCGCCCGCTTCGGTGATCAGGTTCGCCACCAGCTTGGCTGAGATCGGCGTGCGCGGACCAGGCTTCCGGTCCTGCCGCGCGTAGCCGAAGTACGGCACCACCGCGGTAATCCGCTTGGCCGACGCGCGGCGCAGCGCGTCGATGCAGATCAGCAGCTCCATCAGGTTGTCGTTCGCCGGGAAATTGGTCGGCTGGACGACGAACACGTCTTCGCCGCGCACATTCTCGTGAATCTCGACGAAGACCTCCTCGTCCGAGAAGCGCCGCACACTGGCATCGGTCAGCGGGATTTCGAGATAGGCCGCAATGGCCCGGGCAAGCGGCAGGTTCGAATTGCCGGACATGATTTTCATGATGCGAATCCCCGAGCGCAGGTGGTGCACCCCGCCTAGCGCCGCGTCATGGAATTGCAACGCAGCGTAACGGCGTTCTCGTCAGCTAAGGTCGGGCTTTCGCAATTCGTAGGGCGGATTGGGCAGCGCGAGCTTACCCGAACAACCGCCCGGCGACCGCATCCAGCTTGGCCATGACCGCGGGGTCGTGTTCGTCCGGCGCGGTGATGACTGCGTCGTCGAGCGCGAAGTCGATCGGGGAGGGTTCGCGCTCCTGCGGCAGGGCGGCGATGAAATTCGCCACCATCGCGCGGGCCAGCGCGCCATTGGTCTGCATCTGGCCGACCACCTGCGCAACGTCGACTGCCTCGCCTTCGCGCCAGCAATCGTAATCGGTGACCATGCCGACCAGCGCATAGGGCAACTCGGCCTCTCGGGCCAATTTCGCCTCGGGCATCGCGGTCATGCCGATCACGTCGGCGCCCCATGCGCGGTACATCCGGCTTTCGGCGCGGGTGGAGAATTGCGGGCCTTCCATCGCGAGATAGGTCGCGCCGACCGCCACCTTGCCCCCAGCGTCGCTGATCGCATGGGCGGCCATGTCCGACAGGCGCGGGCAGACCGGATCGGCCATCGAGACATGGGTGACAAAGCCGCTGGTGTAGAAGGTGCTGGGGCGGTGAACGGTGCGGTCAATGAATTGTTCGACCACGGCAAAGCGCCCTGGCTCCAACTCCTCGCGCAGGCTGCCCACGGCGCTGATCGCGAGGATATCGGTGCAGCCCGCCCGCTTCAGCGCATCCACATTGGCGCGGGAGTTCAATTCAGTCGGCGTGATCGGATGGCCGCGACCGTGGCGCGGGAGAAAGCGCACCTTCACCCCGGCGAGCGTCCCGCACAGAATCTCGTCCGACGGATCACCCCAAGGCGTGTCGATCGCGATCCACTGCTCGTCCTCGATGCCGTCGATGGCATAGAGGCCTGATCCGCCGATGATCCCGATGCACCATTCGCTGGCCATTGTGCTTGCCTGTTCTCTGCTCGCTTTGGGTTGAAGGGCTTAGGTCAGGTCGAAGCGGGTGGGCAAGGCCCTGCGGATCATCTTTTCCGCCGCCGCATAAGGTTCGGCGATCAGTGGCAGAGCCTGCATCGCGGCATAATGCGCGGCAAGGCCGGGCCAGCGATCCAGCGGTGTCTCGGCCACCAGCGCGACCTGCATCAGCACGGTCGCCACGGTGATGTCGGCAATCGAGAGCGCATCGCCCGCAAAGAACGCGCGTCCGCCCAGTCGCGCTTCAAGCACATCGAAGATCGGCGGCAGCTGGTTCGCCCAAGCATCGCGCGCCTTGTCGAGCCCCGGTTCTTCGCCCTTGCTGACCGCAAAGAAGATCGGGCGGAAGATGCCAAGGCCGCCTGCCATCGCCAGCGCGGTGTCGGCATATTCTTCGATGAACAGCGCTTCGCCCAGCGCCATCGGGATATCGGGATAAAGCGCTGGGGTGGGGTGCTTCTTCTCGATGAAGGCGCAGATCGCGGATGAATCGGCGATGGTGCCAGCCAGGCCTTCCTCCGCCACGCTGCGGTCGCGCAGCACCGGAATACGCTTCATCGGCGAGATGTCGCGGAACCACTGGGGCGGGTCGAACACGTTGATCGCCTCGACTTCGTAAGGCACGCCCTTGGCGATGCAGACGCCGGCGACCTTGCGCACGAAGGGCGAGACCGGGCTGCCGTAAATCACCAGATCAGGGCGGGAATCACTCATGCGGCTCTCCTCCAGGGCATCTCTCGCCGCTTCCATAGGCCCGCGTGCCGATAGCGCAATCATCAGGTGATCGCGTCCGGGCTTCGCGCTAGCGATGCCGCCAACGCAAGCGTTGCGTTTTGCTATGCAACGCGCCAACCTGAGCGGGAGAGAGACGACTCCCCCATTCGACGAGAGGAATAATCATGGTCACCCAGTACAAGAACCTGATCGGCGGCAAGATGGTCACCACCGACCATATGCTCGATGTGGTCAACCCCGCGACCGAGCAGGTGATCGGGCAGGTCCCCGCCTGCGGCAAGGCTGAGCTTGACGAAGCGGTCGCCGCCGCGCGCACCGCGTTCAAGACGTGGAAGAACACCCCGATCGAGGAACGCCGCGCCGCGATCATGGCGATTTCGGGCGCGATCAAGGAAAATGCCGAGGAATTGTATCGCCTGCTCACCAGCGAACAGGGCAAGCCGCACGATCAGGCCAAGGGCGAAATCTACGGCGCGGCCGGGATGAGCGCGGCGCAGTCCACACTCAGCCTCGATGATGAGATCAACGAGGATAGCGACACCCGCCTCAGCCGCACCCGCCGCGTGCCGGTTGGCGTTGTTGCCGGGATCGTGCCGTGGAATTTCCCGGTGATGATGGCGATCCAGAAGATCGCGCCCGCGATGCTTTCGGGCTGCACCATCGTGCTCAAGCCTTCGCCCTTCACGCCGCTGACCACCTTGCGCATTGCCGAGCTGATCGCGGACAAGGTGCCCGCCGGCGTCGTAAACATCATCACCGGCGAGGACGACCTCGGCCCGCTGATGACCTCGCACCCTGACATCGACAAGATCACCTTCACCGGCTCCACCGCGACCGGCAAGAAGATCATGGAAGGCGCCTCGGCTGACCTGAAGCGCATCACGCTGGAACTCGGCGGCAATGACGCCTCGATCGTGCTGCCCGATGCCGATCCCAAGAAGGTCGCCGAACAGCTGTTCTGGTCGAGCTTCTCCAACGCAGGCCAAATCTGCGTCGCGGCCAAGCGCGTCTATATCCATGAGGATATCTATGACGAACTGTCGGCGGCGATCGTCGAATATGCCAAGACTGTCACCGTGGGTGACGGCGCGCAGCAGGGCACCGGCGTCGGCCCGATCCAGAACAAGAAGCAGTACGAGCGCGTGCTCGAGCTGATCGAGGATGCCAAGGACAATGGCTACAAGTTCTTGCTGGGCGGCAATGCCGATCCGAGCGGCACCGGCTACTTCGTGCCGCTGACCATCATCGACAACCCGCCCGAAGACGCGCGGATCGTCGCCGAGGAGCAGTTCGGCCCGGTCATGCCCCTGATGAAGTTCTCGACCGAGGAAGAAGTCATCGCCCGCGCCAATGCGTCGGAATATGGCCTTGCGGGTGCGGTGTGGACCGGCAACCCGGACAACGGCGTGAAGATCGCCGAGCAGCTTGAGACCGGAACGGTTTGGGTCAATGAATACCTCCACCTGTCACCCTTCGCGCCGTTTGGCGGGCACAAGCAGTCGGGTTTTGGCGCCGAATACGGCAAGGAAGGCCTGAAGGAGTTCACCTACGCGCAGGTGATCACCGTGAAGAAGGACTCTGTCCTCGCATAACACCGCGTGGGCATTTCCGCTGACGAACTGAGCGCCGGGCTGGCGCGGGTGTGTGCCCGCGCTGGGCTCGGCGCTTTGTCGTCGGAGCCGCAGCGCCTGACGGGCGGGGCGGTGATGGAGAGCTGGCTTTTTCGCACGTCACCACCTCCAACCCCCTCCTCTGAAGAGGAGGGGGCTTTCGTCCTGCGTCGTGCGCCGAGCCTCGCATTTATGGAGGGGCGGGCTTACGGGCACGCCACCGAAGCTGCTTTGATCGAGGCGGCGCGGGCCAAGGGGGTGACGGCTCCCGAGGTGGTGGCGGTGCTGGCGGAGGCCGACGGGCTCGGTTCGGGCTTCGTCATGCGCGCTCTGCCGGGGACGGCCGATCCCAAAGTCATTCTGGCGTGCGACGATCCGGACGGACTGCTCACGCAGGCTGCGCGGGATTTGGCGCGCATCCACCGCTTGCGACCAGCCGATGTGCCCGAGGGCGTGCCGGTGATGGACTACCGTGCCGCCATCGCTGACCTCAAAGAGCAATTTATGGAGGCGGGCGGCGACCGCCCGATCATCGCACTCGGGCTCAAGTGGCTGGAGGACAATTGCCCGCCTGAGGTGGAGCCCGTGCTCAACCACGGCGACTACCGGATGGGCAATCTGCTGGTCGAGGGCTCGCGGCTGACCGGGGTTCTCGACTGGGAGATCGCCCATTTCGGCGACCGCCACGAAGACTTGGCCTTCGGCTGCATGGCGGTGTGGCGCTTCGCCCGCTACGACCGACCGGCGCTGGGGTTGGGGTCAATCGAAGATTACCTCACCGCCTATGAGGCCGAGGCGGGTGTCACCGTCGATCCCGCGCGCTTCCGCTTTTGGACGATCTACCGCACCGTTTGGTGGGCGCTCGGGTGCCTCAAGATGGCGGCGCAATGGCGCTCGGGCGCGGATCGGATGCTTGAACGCGTGGTGATCTCGCGCCGGACCAGCGAGCAGGAATTGGACCTGCTCCTGCTGCTGGAGGAGGACGCGCCGGAGATGGAAAAGCGGCGGCTTGTCCCGGACTTCTCGATGGCTGATGAGGTCTGGGGCGAAGCCAACTGGGGTGAGATTGCAACTGCCGTAAGCGAATGGCTTGCGACATTGAAAGACCGGATGGAAGGCCACGATCGATTTCAGCTGGCCGTTGCCCGCAACGCACTCGGCATCATTGCGCGAGAGGAGCGTTCCATCAGGACGCTCGCCTTTCAGGAGGCGATGGCGGCCGAGATTCTCTCCGGACAGACAACGCTTAAGGGCAAAGAGGTTCTCGCGACGCTGCGGGCCTATGCGCTCGTCATGATCGAAGCGGACTCTCCCAAATATCCTTCCCTGACCGATGCGCAGGCCAGATGGCCCCGCAACCCTCCAATCGAGGAATAATCATGGACTTCGCCATCCCCGCCGACCTTCAGGCCTATCTCGACGAACTCGACGCTTTCATCGCCGCCGAGATCAAGCCATTGGAGCAGCAGGACGACAACATTCGCTTCTTCGACCACCGCCGCGAATATGCGCGGACGGACTTCGAAGGCGGCGGTTTGCCGCGGCACGAGTGGGAGGAACTGCTCAAGGAAGCCACCCGCCGCTCGGACAAGGCGGGCCATTGGCGCTTCTCCGCGCCCAAGCGCTACGGCGGCAAGGACGGCAGCAACCTCTGGATGGCGGTGATCCGCGAGCATTTTGCGCGCCAGGGCCTCGGGCTGCACAACGATTTGCAGAACGAGCACTCGATCGTCGGCAATTTCCCTTTCGTCGCCATGTTCGACCAGTGGGGCACCGAGGAGCAGAAGCAGGAATTCATCACCGGCGGGTTCGAGCGCACGCGCCGCGTCGCCTTCGGCCTCACCGAACCCGAGCACGGCTCCGATGCCACCCACATGGAGACGGTCGCGGTGCGCGAGGCGCGCGACGGGGTCGACGGCTGGCGGATCGACGGCGAGAAGATGTGGATCACCGGCATGCACGTCGCCACCCACTGCGCGATGTTCGCGCGCACGTCCGGCAAGGCGGGGGACGCGAGCGGGATCACCTGCTTCCTCGTCCCCAACCCCACAGAGGGCCTCAAAATCGAGGAGTGGATGTGGACCTTCAATATGCCCACCGACCACCCGCGCCTCAGCGTCACCAACGTCTGGGTGCCGGACTCGTCGATCCTCGGCGTCGAAGGCCGCGGCCTCGCGCTGGCGCAGAGCTTCGTCCACCAGAACCGCATCAGGCAGGCGGCAAGTTCCTGCGGCGCGGCGCTCTATTGCATCGATGAAAGCGTGAAATACGCCCGCCAGCGCAAGCCCTTCGGCGAGGAGCTGGCGCGCAATCAGGCGATCCAGTTCCCGCTGGTGGAGCTGGCGACGCAGGCGGAAATGCTGCGGCTGCTGATCTTCAAAACCGCGTGGGAAATGGACAACATGCCCCACGAACAGATCGAACGCACCATCTCCGACAAGGTCTCGATGTGCAATTACTGGGCGAACCGGCTGGTGTGCGAAGCGGCCGACCGCGCGATGCAGGTCCACGGCGGCATCGGCTATTCGCGCCACAAGCCGTTCGAACACATCTACCGCCACCACCGCCGCTACCGGATCACCGAGGGCTCGGAGGAGATCCAGATGCGCAAGGTCGGGGCCTATCTGTTCGGCTATCTCGGGCCGAAGCGGGGGATGTACGGCTGAACACTGTGAGTCCCCGCGCAGGCGGGGACCTCAAGCGTCGGCGCGCAACCGCACGAGGTCCCCGCCTGCGCGGGGACTCACGCTTGGTCATTTCCGCCGCCACCACCCCGCTAGCAGGCTCCCGATCAGCACATGCCACACCGCCGAAATCGCCGCTGGCACAGGCGCGAGCGCCGCTTGCGTGATATCGGCGAATTGCGCGGCGAAGGCGGGGGTTTTCGCCAGCCCTGAACCAAGCCCGGAATTCTGCATCCCGACCTCGATCGAAATCGTCCGCGCCTCGATTTCGCCCAGCCCCAGCACCCGCGCCAGCCCATAGCCCAGCGCAAAGCCCACCGCGTGGAGCAGGAACGTCGCCAGCAGCAGCACGCCCGCGTGCTGCGCAATCTGCGCCTTGGCCCCGCCGACAATCCCGCCCACGATCAGGATCACCAGCACAATCGCCACCAGCGGCAGAACCGCACTTACCCGCTCGGCGGCGCGGGGGAACAGGCGGTTGAGGAGGGTGCCCAGCACCACCGGCACCAGCACCACGGTGATCATGCTGATCAGCAGGTTCCAGCGGTCAATCTCGACATAGGCCCCCGCCAGCACGCCCGTCAGCAGCGGGGTCAGCACCACCGCAGCAAGCGTCGAGGCCATCGTCATCGCCACCGACAAGGCGACATTCCCGCGCGCGATAAAGGTGACGATGTTCGACGCCGTCCCGCCGGGGCAGCAGGCGACGAGGATCAGCCCCACCGCCAGCCCCGGCTCCAGCGCCAGCCCTTTGGCAATCGCGAACCCGGTCAGCGGCATCACCGCAAACTGCAACACCACGCCTGCAACCAGCGCGCGCGGCGCCGAGGCGAGCTTGCGGTAATCATCAAAGGTCAGCGTCAGACCCATCGCCAGCATGATCACACCGAGCGCAAGGCTGAGCAGCGGTTGCCCGGCAAGGGTGATCCGCCCGTCGGTCATCCAGGTAAAGCCGGCCGGGAAGAACCACGCCAGCCCCACGCCCAGCACGGTCAGCGCGGCGAAATTGTTGGTAATTGTGCGCAGCATGGCCCCCCCTTTGCGGCCCCCTACGCTGCGCGTTAGCGCAGGACGGGGATCGGTGCACCCATTCCGGCCCTAGCAATATCCGAAACCTGCGCTAGGCTCTCAAGTCATTCGTTAAATGGGGGTCCTTCATGTCGCGCCGTCTCGCCCATCGATTTGCCCGTCCGCTGGCAGGTCTGCTGCTGGCCGGGACGGCTGCCGTGCCGGTGTGGGCCGGTGAGACCGTCCTGTACGACGCTACCCCGAGCTGGGTCGACGTCGCCAAGGTTGACGCCAAACCGGCCAATTCCAATGCCATCATCATGCTGCTTGATCAGCAGGCCCGGATCGAGACCGGCAAGCTGTCGACCTATATCGATACCGCCGTGGCGCTCGATTCCCCCGATGCGCTGACCCGCTTCGGTACGCTGACGGCCAGCTGGATGCCCGACAAGGGCGACCTCATCGTCCACCGGGTCGAACTGATCCGCGGCGGCGAGGTGATCGACGTGTTGAAGGGCGGCGGGCAGTTTGAAGTGCTGCGGCGCGAACGCGGCCTCGAAAGCCGGCTGGTCGATGGCCAGCTTACCGCGACGCTGGCGGTGCAGGGCGCCAAGCTGGGTGATGTGCTCCGGCTCGCCTATTCCACCACGCTGAGCGATCAGGCGATGGGCGACAATGTGCAATGGCAGGGCGGCCTCATCGCCAAGCCCTTCCCGCTCGAACAGGGGCGCGTCACGGTGTCATGGCCCGAAGCGCTGCCGGTCACTCGCCTGCGGCTGGGCAAGGCCGCAGTGCCCGAGCCGGTCGCGAAGGGCGGCTATATGGTGTGGTCGGCGAACCTGCCGGTGCCCGAAGGTGACGAGATGCCCGAAGACGCGCCCTCGCGCTTCCGGATCGGCGAGCTGATGCAGGTGTCGACCTATGCCGATTGGCCTGCGGTTTCGCGCAATCACGCCCAGCATTATGGCACCGCAGGCAAGGTGACGCCCGACGGCGATCTGGCGGGCCGTATCGCCGGGATCGCATCGGCGAGCGATGATCCGCTGACCCGCGCGGCGATGGCGCTCAGGCTCGTGCAGGACGACATCAGCTACCTGATGAACGGCATGTCGGGCGGCAATTATATCCCGCAGGCGCCCGAGGAGACCTGGGAAAAGCGCTTCGGCGATTGCAAGGCCAAGACGTTGCTGCTGCTGACCATGCTGCGCGAATTGGGGATCGAGGCCGAGCCGGTGCTGGTGCGCAGCCAGGGCGGCGATGCCTTGCCCAGCCTTTCACCGATGCCGGGCAATTTCGACCACGTGATCGTGCGCGCGGTGATCGGCGGCACAAATTACTGGCTGGATGGCACCACGTCCGGCGTGCGCGCCGATACGATGGATGAAGTGCCGCGCTTCTTCCACGGCCTGCCGCTGCGCGATGCGGGCGCGGAACTGATGGCGCTCGACACGCGGCCGCAGGCCACGCCTGACCGGGTGGTGCGCCTGACGGTCGATCAGCGGGCGGGCCTGCGCGTCCCCGCCACCTTCGACGTGACGATCGAATATCGCGGCACCATCGGGGCTGGCTGGCGCAGCATGGCTTCGCAAGGCAGCGAAGAAATGCGCGAGAATGCGGTGGCCTCGGCCATCACCGAAGTGATCGGTGATGGGCAGGTGGTCGAACATTCGGTGCGTTATGATGCCAAGGCGGGCCTTGCCGTGCTGACCGGGCGCGGGATCATGAGCAGCGCCTGGAAGCGGGACGGCACCGACTACAAGTTTGAGCCGCCCGCCCAGGCCGCGCGCGATGTCGGGTTCGAAGCGGACCGCGCGCGCAGTGCGTGGCGCGCCATCCCGCTGGAGCTCAACGGCCCGGTCTATTTCGCCAGCACGGCCGAGGTGCTGCTGCCCGATGATGTCGCAGGCGTGAGCCTGGAAGGCAGCGCCGCGCCCGTCTCTGCCACGATTGGCGGGGTCGAACTGGCCTCCACCGCCAAGCTGGAAGGGCGCAAGCTGACGATCGATCAGACGATGCGCACAGTGAAGGAAGAACTCGCCGCCGATGCCATCGGCGCGGCGCGGCGCGAACTCAACCGGTTCGATCGCCAGCTGCCGGTGCTGCGTTCGCAAGGCGAAGTGCGCGAGTTGTGGCAATATTTCGGGAAGGACCGCGCGCGGCTTTCCACGCTTGAAGCGCTCTATGCCAAGGGGATTGCCAGGGCTGAGCCCGATGATCCCTATCCACTGATCAACCGCGCGGGCTTCCGCATGGGGATCTTCGATTTTTCCGGCGCGCTGGCGGATGTCGAAGCCGCGATGGCAATCGAGGATTCGCGTGATCTGATCTACGCCCGCGCCACCCTGCGGCGCGAACTGGGCGATATGTCCGGTGCGCTCGCCGATCTGGTCGAGGCCGAAGCGCTGCAACCCGATGGATCGACCTATGGCGAACAGATCGAACTGCTCGCCTTGCTCGGCCGCGCCGAGGAAGGGTTGGCGCTGGCAGAAGACTTCGAGGCGCTGAGCAAGGAACGCGCCGAAGGCGTGACGGTGATGGCATCCGCGCTCGGCTGGCAGGGCGCGGCGGACGAAGGGCTTGATCTGCTCGACGGCATGATCGCCCAGCGGCCGACCGACGGGAACCTGCTCAACGCGCTGTGCTGGCAGGCGGCGATCTGGTCGAAGATGGACGAGATGCGGCTGGATTCTTGCACCAAGGCGGTCGAGAAAAGCGACAATGCCCCCACCGCGCTCGATAGCCGGGCGATGGCGCATTTCCGGCTCGGCAACCTTGCGGCGGCCAAGGCGGATATCGACGCCGCGCTCTTGGCCGAGCCCTATCAGGTCGAATCGCGCCTGCTGCGCGGCATTATCCTGCGCGAAATGGGCGACAATTCGGGTAAGGACGAGATTGCGCTCGCGCTGAAGATGCGGCCTTCGCTGGCTGCCACCTACAAAGCGTTCGGGCTGACGTTCTAAGGTTGGTCGAGCAGCGCGCGCAGGTCTTTCAGCGCCTTGGCGCGCAGCTGGTGGACGCGCGGGACGCTGACTTCGAGCACGGCGGCGATTTCGGTCAGGTTCAATTCCTCGACGAAGAACAGTTGCAACACCAGCTTCAGCCGGTCGGGCAGCTGGATCATCGCTGTGAGCAGCTCTTGCCCGCTTGTAGCGAGGTTATACCGAGGTATTCGCGGGGTTATCGCGACGCGCTGAGCCGGGCGCAGACGATCCTGTTGTGGCTCGCCCAATCGGTGGCGCCGGGCCATCCGCTGGGGGCGAGCCTCATAGCGTTCTATAGCGGGTTGGCGAGCCAGATCGGGGCCAATTGCCTACAGGCGGATGCGCGGAGTATTGCGGAAATTCAAAGCGATATCAGAGATATACTTGAAGCGGCGGGCTAGGCTGCGGCGATGTTTCACGTGAAACATTTGGCGAACATCGCGCTCAGTCGATCCATTCCGCGATGATCCGCGCGGCATCTGCCGGGTCCTGAAACGGGTGGAAATGGGTCATATCCGGCCGGTAGAGGTCAGTCCCCTGCGGCAGCACCTCCGCCAGTTCGGGCCAGGTCGGCGAGCTCTTGAAATCGTTGAGATTAGTCATCTGCGCGCGCACCACCAGCACCGGAATATCGACCTTGCGGGCCGTCTCCACAATGGCGCCGTTGCTGCGGCTCGAGGCATAGACGCTGGCTTCGACTTCGGGGGCGCAGGCCAGTTCCAGACCCTCTCCGGACGCGGCTTGGGTCAGGCCGTAGCGGCAGTAATCGGCGAAAACGCGCGGGTCGAACAGGTTGTACGGATCGCGGGTCTGGAAGCGTTCGATCATCGCTTCGGCGCTGGCGAAATCGCGCTTGCGGCGGATCGCGGGGTGGGGGTTGTCGGCGGTGTAGAGCGGCTGGCCGGGGGCGTAGAACTCGGGCGCGAGGATCACCGGATCGAACAGGACGAGCCGGCTGAACCGCTCCGGCGCATCAGCGGCGACTTGCAGCAGGGTGTGCGCGCCCATCGAATGGCCGATGCCGACGGCGCCAGTGATGCCAGCTTGGGCAAGGAAATCAGCAACATCGCTGGAGACGACCCGCCAATCGTCAATCGGCCCGGCGCGCGATTGGCCATGTCCGCGCAGGTCGATGGCGTAGGCGGGGTGGCTGGGGAATGCCTCGACAATCGCGTCGAACACCCGGCCGTGAAACCCGGTCGCATGGGCGAAGACCAGCGGCTTGCCGTCGCCGTCATAGGCCCATTCGTGCACGGCAAGTTCAATGCCGCCGGTGGGGTAGAGGCGGATGACGGGGGCGGGGCGGGTGGTGCTCATCCCACTGCCCAACCGGATCACTGCGTCTGAGTCAATCGCACAGCTTTGCTAGGGGTCATTCGGCTGGAGCGGGTTCCGCCTCGCCCCGATTGCGCAGGAAATGCAGCGCTTCGGCCAGCCGGTCCGGCGCGATCAGGTGCAGCGCGCCGAGGTACAGACCGACGCCGAGCAGCACAGCGCTCGCCAGCGCGGCGATGTCCGGCACCTCGGGCAAGGCCCGCAGCATCAGCCCCACGCCCGCCGCCATCACCAGCGCCGCAGCCGCCGGGGGTGCAATCGCGCTCGCCAGCCCGGCATAGCTGAAGCCCAGCACGGGACGCGACAGCAGGATCGTCGCCCCGGTCAGCACCGCCATGCCCCCGACCCAGCCCCAGGCAAAGCCGGTGATGCCCCAGTTGGAACCGGTCAGGAACGCCAGCGGCATCACCACCGCGCCCAGCATCGTCACTTTGAGCGCGATCCCCGGAAAGCCGCGCGCATTGGTCGCGGGCGAGAACAGGATTTGCAGCGTCAGCATCGCCATCGCGCCCGCCAGAATCGGCAGCAGCGGGACGATCTGAATCCACTTTTCCCCGAGCAAGACGGGCACCAGCACCGGCGCGACCACAGCGATCCCGGCATAGGCGGGCAGGCCCACCATCATCACCAGCCGGATCGTGGCGAGCAGCGCGGACGAACCCCAATCGCTCAGCCCCTCACCCTGCTGGCGCGAATAGGCGGCATAGGCGACCTCGTTGATCGGCGGTACGAACTTGGCCGCGAGCAATTGGGCGAGGAACAGGCCGGTGGTGTAAACGCCCAGACTGTGCGCATCCAGCACGCGCCCGGCGATCATCACATCGGCCTGACTCTGCACGAACCAGAACAGCTGCGTTGCGGTCATCACCCCGCCGAAGCCCGCGATATGGCCTGCCCCGGCAAAGCGGAAAATTGGGCGGATTGGCGCGCGTGCGGCCCAGGTCATGCCGACCGCTTCGGTCAGCAGCATGATCATCGGCGCGGCCACCAGCGTCCACACGCCCCAGCCTGAGAGAGCGCCGGTCAAAGCGGTCACCGCACCCGCCATCGCCGCCGCCAGCCGCACCTGTGCCGGGCGGCGGAAGTCCATTTTGCGGCTCAGCATCGCGTGCGGCAGCGCGCAGAATGGCACCGCGAGATAGAGCAGCGATTGCACCCGCAGCAGGTCTGTCACCATCGGCTGTTCGAACCACATGGCTACCAGCGGTGCGGCCAGGAACTGAGTCAGCGCCAGCCCGCCATTAAGCAGGATCAGCATCCCCAGCGTCTGGCGCAGGCGTTCTTCGGTCACCTCCTCCTCGCGGATCAGTGCACTCGCCAGGCCCCAGCCGTTCATGGTGCTGAGCAGCGTCAGCATCACCTGCGCCATCGCAAACAGGCCATAATCCTGCGGCGCGAGCAGGCGGATCACGATCAGGGTCGAGGCCCAGGACACGATCTGGGTCAGCACCTGACTGCCCGAGCGCCAGATCACCGCCGTGCGAACCTGCGCGGCGAGCGAGGGTTTGGAGATGGGGTCAGCCTCAGCCATCAATGGTCCTGCACGGCAGGATCGCGGCGGTGGCGGGGGTGGGCACCAATTCCTCGCCCCAAGCCTGCGCCAGCATCCGCGCGGCCGAACGGCTACGCACGAACAGCAGATCGGCCATTTCGTAACCCTCCACCGCTGCGACCGTCAGGCGGCCCGATGCAATCCTGCTCTCGTACATTCCTCACCTGCATGGCCCGTGTGGGCGAAGCGCAAACCTTGCCATAGCGGGTGGGCGTAACCACGCGGTTAACCACAGGTCTGACGATGGGGCGCTTTCTCCTGATGCGGCTGGAACCGTGGGCGGCGGCATTGATTGACACAGTGGGGCTGTGTGCCGATGGCCCCGGACGCGCCCCATTCCCCTGCCCCATTCCCGCTCATTGCCGGAGACCTTCGTGCCTGCTTCTGCTCCGGATCTCTCTGCCGAGACGCGCGCGTTCCGCCAGCTGATGGGGCAATTTGCGACCGGGGTGGCGGTGATCTCGCTGGTGCCGCCGGGGGGCGGCGTGTCGGCGATGACGATCAATTCGCTGGTGTCGATCTCGCTCGATCCGATGCTGGTGAGCTGGAGCTTGCAGAATTCGGCGAGCCTGTATGATGCCTATGCGGGGTCTGAGGCGTTTGCATTCAGCATTCTGGCCGATAACCAACAGGCGCTCGCCCGGCGCTATGCCGCGCGCGGTGACAGTGCGCTCGATCCCGCGGATTTCGAGCTGGGGCCAAGCGGGCTGCCGGTGATCGGCGGCGCGCTCGCGCACATCGCCTGCCGCCGGTTTGCGGTGCACGCGGCGGGTGACCATACGCTGATCCTTGGCGCGGTGACCGGGATGGCCCAGGCTACCACCGGCAATGCCCGCCCGCTGCTGTTCTTTGGCGGGCGGTTCGGAGAATTGGGGGACTGACCTCAGATATCGACCGCCTTGAAGGCTGTCTCGACATCCCCCGTATTGGGGGTATCGGCCGGGTCGATCAGCAGCAGCTTGACCTCGCCTTCAGGCACGCGAGGGAAATGCTCCACCCCGCGCGGAACGATTATCATCTCGCCTGCTTCGATCACTTCGGTCCGGTCGCGGAACTCCATGTGGAGGCGGCCTGCAATGACCAGAAACAACTCGTCCGTGTCCGGGTGGCTGTGCCAGCGGAAATCGCCCGACGCCTTGACGAGGCGAACTTCATTCCCGTTGTAGCGCCCAGCGACGCGCGGCGACCAGTGATCGGCAAACAGGGTGAATTTGTCAGCGAGGCTGACCTTCGTTGGGCTTGCCGCCGCCATCAGAACACCACCACCGAGCGGATCGACTTGCCTTCGTGCATCAGGTCGAAGGCTGTGTTGATCTCCTCCAGACCCATCACGTGCGTGATCATCGGGTCGATCTGGATCTTGCCAGTCATGTACATGTCGACGATCTTGGGCACATCGGTGCGGCCCTTGGCTCCGCCGAACGCGGTGCCGCGCCAATTGCGCCCGGTGACGAGCTGGAACGGGCGGGTGGCGATTTCCTTGCCCGCTTCGGCGACCCCGATGATGATCGAGGTGCCCCAGCCGCGGTGGCAGGCTTCCAAGGCGGTGCGCATCACTTCGGTGTTGCCGGTGGCATCGAAGGTGTAATCCGCGCCGCCATCGGTCATCTCGACAATCTTGGCGACCACCTCCTCGCGGCTCAGTCCCTTGGAATTGAGGAAGTGGGTCATGCCAAACTGGCGACCCCAATTCTCGCGCGAAGGGTTGATATCGACCCCGATGATGAGGTTCGCCCCCGCCAGCCGCGCGCCCTGAATGACGTTGAGGCCGATCCCGCCGAGGCCGAACACCACGACATTATCGCCCACCTGAACCTTGGCGGTGTTGGTGACAGCGCCGACCCCGGTGGTCACCCCGCAGCCGATATAGCAGGCGCTCTGGAACGGCGCGTCCTCGCGGATTTTGGCAACCGCGATTTCGGGCAGAACGGTGAAGTTCGAGAAGGTCGAGCAGCCCATGTAGTGGAAGATCGGCTGACCTTTGTAGCTGAAGCGGGTAGTGCCATCGGGCATCAGCCCCTTGCCCTGCGTGGCGCGGATCGCGGTGCAGAGGTTGGTCTTGCCCGAAAGGCACGACTTACACTGGCGGCATTCCGGCGTGTAGAGCGGGATAACGTGATCGCCGGGCTTCACGCTGGTGACGCCGGGGCCAACCTCGCGCACGATCCCTGCGCCTTCGTGGCCGAGCACGGAGGGGAAGATGCCCTCACTGTCGAAGCCGTCGAGCGTATAGGCATCGGTGTGGCAAATGCCGGTCGCCATGATCTCGACCAGCACTTCGCCTGCCTTCGGCCCCTCAAGGTCGAGTTCGACGATTTCGAGCGGCTTTTTCGCTTCAAAGGCAACGGCGGCGCGGGTCTTCATGGGGCGGATTCTCCGGTTGGTCAGCGGCGCGTCGGTACGGCTTCGTGGTCGTAAGGGCAATGCCGGCACGCCGATCCGCAACACTTGCCGCGCGCCAGATGGGCCACGCGGGTGAACACGGTGTAGCCGGTATCGGGATCGCGATAGGTCGCCTCGCCGCGCGCGCAGGCGGCTTCGTGCAGGGCGTGCCACTGTGGCTGGGTCATGGCGAGACGCGATAATCGACAAGTGTTCCGGATGCCATGCCTGAAACAAAATTGCCGCATGGGGCAGGATACCCGCTTGCGCGCCCGCCGCTTTTGCGCTCTCAAACGCCCCTGCCACTATCCCGGAGAGCGCCCTTGCGTTTCGTGCTGTTTGTTGCCGCCTTGCTGTTCGCCGCCCCTGCCGCCGCTCAGGGCGTGCAGCAGACCAAGGGCAATTTCGAGGACAAGTTCCGCCAGCTGGACGAGGTGCTGCCTGACGCCAACACCTACCGCAACGCCAGCGGCGCGCCGGGGCATGAATACTGGCAGCAGAAGGTCGATTACAAGATCACGGCAACCCTCGAAGAGACCAAGCGCCGGATCACTGCGCGCGCCACGGTGCGCTACACCAACAATTCGCCTGACAGCCTGCCGTGGCTGTGGATGCAGCTTGATCAGAACATCTTCAAAACCGATTCGATGGCCGAGCTGACCGATGCGTTCGGCGGCCCCGGTCGGCGCGGGCCGAAGGTCACGCTGGGTTCCGGCAGCGAGCCGACCAAGCTGTCTTTCGAGGAACTGCGCCGCCAGCAGGCAATGGCCGACAACCAGTATGGCTATGACATCAGCGCCGTGAAATCACTGGCGGGCGCCGAACTGCCGCATACCATCGTCGGCACGCTCATGCGGATTGATCTGCCCGCCCCGCTCGCGCCGGGTGAGACGAGCGAATATGTCATCGAATGGGCGTTCAACATCGTCGAGGAAGACGCCGTCAACGCGCGTTCGGGTTACGAGCATTTCCCCGATGACCCGCGCAAGGGCGGGAACGACATCTTCCTGCTCGCCCAGTGGTTCCCGCGCATGGTGGTCTATTCTGACTACGAAGGCTGGCACAACAAGGAGTTCCTCGGCCGCGGCGAGTTCACGCTCGAATTCGGCGATTACGAGGTCGATCTGACTGTGCCGTCGGACCACATCATTGCCGCCACCGGTACGATCCAGAACCCGGACGCCGTGCTCACCGCAGCCCAGCGCCAGCGGCTGGAAGCGGCCAAGGATGCTGCCGCGCCGATGTTCATCGTCACCCCGCAGGAAGCCGCCGCTGCCGAAGCCGGCAACCCCAAGGGCACCAAGACCTGGAAGTTCGCCGCCAACAATGTGCGCGACTTCGCCTGGGCCTCCAGCCGCAAGTTCATGTGGGACGCGCAAGGCGTGAAGCAGCCCGGCGCGGAGAACGAGACCGTGCTCGCCATGAGCTTCTGGCCCAAGGAAGGCGGCGATCTATGGAAGAAATATTCCACCGCCGCCGTCGTGCACACCCTGAAGGTCTATTCGCGCTTCAGCTTCGATTATCCCTATCCCACCGCTCAGTCCGTCAACGGGCCGGTCGGCGGGATGGAATATCCGATGATCACCTTCAACGGCCCGCGCACCACCCTGAACAAGGATGGCAGCCGCACCTATTCGCTGGCCGAGAAGATGTTTCTCGTCGGCGTGGTCATCCACGAAATCGGGCACATCTACTTCCCGATGACGGTGAACTCGGATGAGCGCCAGTGGACGTGGATGGATGAAGGGCTGAATTCCTTCCTCGATTCGGTCGCAGGCTATGAGTGGGACCCGAAGATGCCGTGGACCCGCAGCCTGCCGCGCGACATGGTCAGCTACATGGTGTCGAACAACCAGCAGCCTATCATGACGCAGTCGGACTCGGTGACCGACCTCGGCGCCAATGCCTATGGCAAGCCGTCCGCGGCCTATCACCTGCTGCGCGACACGGTGATCGGGCGTGAGCGCTTTGACTTCGCGCTGAAGGAATATGCCCGCCGCTGGAAGTTCAAGCGTCCCACTCCGGCCGACTTCTTCCGCACCATCGAGGAAGCCAGCGGCACCGATCTCGATTGGTTCTGGCGCGGCTGGTTCTACACCACCGATCACGTCGATATCACGCTGGATTCGATCTACCGCCTCAAGATGGACAGCAAGAACCCCGACATCGACCTGCCGCGTCGCCGGGCGGAACGTGCCGAGGAGCCTGAGGTGGTCGGCATCGGTCTCAATGAACAGCAGGGCCTGCCGATCTGGGTGCTCGAAAACCCCGGCGTGACCGATTTCTACGACAAGAATGACGAATTCACCGTCACGCCGAAGGATCGCAAGGGCTACACTGATTTCCTCGAAGGCCTGCTCCCGTGGGAACGCGCCGCGTTCGACCGCGCGGTGAAGGAGGATGCGAATTACTACGTCCTCAACTTCACCAACAAGGGCGGACTGGTCATGCCGATCATCCTCGGCCTGACCTTCAAGGACGGCTCGACCGAGAAGCTCAACATCCCGGCGGAAATCTGGCGGCGCAATTCGCGCGAAGTCGCCAAGCTGCTGGTCTATCCCAAGGGCAAGGAACTGGTGCAGGTGGTGGTCGATCCCGATTGGGAAACCGGCGATGCCGATCTGGAAAACAACCACTATCCGCGCCGCATCATCCCGAGCCGGATCGAGGCCTTCAAGGACGAAGCGTCGAAGTCGCGCGTCAGCCGCGATCTGATGGGTGAAGCCGCTGGGGCCGAGCCGGACAAGAAGAAGAAGTGATGCTGCGCCGCCTGCTGGTGCTGCTGGCGTTAGTGCTGGCCCCGATCGGGGCCGGCACCGCTGGCGCGCATCAGCAGAAATTCACGATCAGCACGGTCAGCCTCAACGAGCGCACCGGCATGATCGAGATCGCGCATCAGGTGCCGGTCCACGATGCCGAACATGCGCTGGTGGTGCAGCGGACGGGCAATCCCAACATCCACACTCCCGATATCATCGGCAGCGAGGACAGCCGCGAGGCCTTTGCCCGCTATGTCACGCGGCGGTTCCTGCTGGTGGTCGATGGCCAGATCATCACGCCTGACTATGTCGGCAGCGAGATCACGGGCGGTAGTCTGTGGGTCTATCAGGAGACGCCCGCGCCAGCCCACTCTGCCGAGGGCGCGCAGACGCTGGTGCGGATCAATTCCCAAATCCTGACCGATGTCTGGGCGCGGCAGGAAAACCGGGTCAATATCGGCGGCGGCACCCGCGTGCAGACCTTCATTTTCAAGTCCGGGGACATGGCCCAGACCGTGCCGCTCACGCAGTAATCACGCCTGACGGCGCTGCGGCGTTCCGGCCACGTCTGTATCGGCAAATCGCGCCTGCAAATCTGCCAGCAGCGCCGGACGACCATAACGATAACCCTGCACATGGCGGCAGCCGATCGCGCGCAGGAAGATCTCCTGCTCCTCGGTCTCGACCCCCTCCACCACGACCCGCAGACCCAAGCTGTGGCCCATCTGCACAATCGCCTGAATGATCAGGCGCGACTGGTGATCTTCGCCGATCCCGGCAATGAAATCACGTTCGATCTTCACCTTATGGATCGGGAAGGCGCGCAGGTGGGTGAGCGACGAGAACCCGGTGCCGAAATCGTCGAGGCAGATGGTGAAGCCGCATTCGTCCAGCATCGCCAGCGACGCGCGCAGCTGCCCGCCCGCGTCGATCAGCATGGTCTCGGTCACTTCGATGGTGATGTTCTGGGGGCTGAGCGGGCTATCGTCGATCACGTCGATCAGATGCTGCACGAAATCGCCGCGCCGCAAATCGGCTTCCGACAGGTTGAGCCCGATCCGCGTGTCGGGCCCGAACAGGGCGAGGATCGCGGTGCCATCGGCCACCACCGAATCGAGCATCACCCGGCTGACCCGGCGCGACAATTCGGGATCGAGCAGGGCGGCAAACACATCGCTCGCAGCCAGCAGGCGTCCATCCTCGTCGCGCAGCCGCAGCAGCGCTTCGACCGAGACGACTTCGCCGGTCTCCAGATCGCAGATTGGCTGATAGGCCGCCATCGCCCGCCCGCTGTTGAGCGCCCCGCGCAGCTGCGCAATGGCGGTCTGGCGTTCGGACTGGCGCGCTTCGATGTGGTGATCCCAGCACACCACCGCGCCGCGCCCGGCCTCCTTGCCGCGATACAGCGCAAGGTCTGCGCGGCGCATGATTTCTTCGCTGCTCGCCGAGGTACTCATTTGCGCTACGCCGCAGGTCGCGCCGATCTTGAGCATGGTGCTGCCGAGCGGCGGCATCTCCTCGAATTCGGCCAGCAGGTCTTCAAGGAAGCGGGTCACTTCGCCAAGCGTCATCGCGGACGGGAACAGCAAAGCGAATTCGTCACCGCCCCAGCGCGCGAGAAACATACCCGGCGCAATCCGCGTCGTGAGCTGTTCGGCGATGGTCTCCAGCACCCGGTCGCCGACCAGATGGCCCAGCGTGTCATTGACGTCCTTGAACCCGTCGAGATCGAGCAGGGCGATTGTCACTGGGGCGGCCTCGACCCCCTGCATCGCCTTGGCAAGCCGGCGATCGAAGCTGGCGCGGTTGTAAAGGCCCGTCAGCCGGTCGCGTTCGGCGGCGCGCTTCAGGGCGACATTGCGCAGGTGCTCCTCGGTGCAATCGAGGATGATCCCGGCGACACAATCGGGCCGGCCGCCCACATCGACCCGCTCGCCCACAACGCGGATGCGGCGCCGTTCGCCGTCCCGGCGGTGGATCGTGGTTTCGAACATGAACGGCTTTCCGCCGTCAATCGTGTCGTCCATCGCCTTGCTGACCATCGCGCGGTCTGCGGGCTGATAGAGCTGCACGACGTCGCGGACATTGATCGAATGTCCCAGTTCCACTCCGGTGATGGCGTAGACCTGATCCGACCATTGCAACTGCCGCGTTGCAAGGTCGACCCACCAGCTGCCGACATTGACGGCGCGTTCGGCCTGCCGGAAAATCTGGCTCGATTGCTGGAGCGCAGCATTGGCAAGGCTCAGCGCGCGGGTGCGGGCATTGAGCGCGAGGCTTTGTTCGGCAAGCTCGGCCAGCATCGACAGCGGCGCGATCTGCTCGGGCCGGAAGGCGTTCGCTTCGGGCGAGATCACACACAGCGCGCCCAGCAGCACAGCTTCATCTGATAGGATGGGCACGCCAAGATAGGAGCGGATCAGTGAGCCGCCGCTAACAAGGCGGCTGTCGCGCAGATTTTCGTCGGCCCGCGCGTCCGCGATCAGCAGCGGACCCGGGCTTTGCACGCAGAAGGCGCAGAACGGGTCCTCGATCGGGGTTTCCAGCAAGTCGGTGCCGGTGCGCCCCAGAAACCAGTGCCGTTCTTGTTCGACCACTGAGAGCAGCGAAATCGGACAATTGAACATTGTGCTGGCAAGATGCGTGATGCGTGAAAACACATCACGATCGGAAATCGCCTGAAGTCCGGGATCGCGGATGTCATTAAGGCGATGCTGATCTGTCACCCCGCGCCTATGCCCGGACAGGCCTTAAGAAAGCGTCGCTAGGCACCTGCGCATTTTGACGGAGGTCGTGCGGTGCGCCCAGCTTTCGGCAATGCCAGACATAAAGCTGCCTTTTCGGTCATCACGTCCATGACGCCTTTGGCCGCCACAGCACGCATGGCGGCAGGCACAAAGACTTAGCGACGACTGATATACATGAAACGGAATTGGCGAGGGTCTGTAGCAGCCAACCGGTTAGAAGGTTCGGAGTTAGTCACACAAAGAAGGTTCAACCCGCTCCGCATTGCGCGGGGCTGAAAGATCCCGGCTCGCTCTGGTATTGAATGCCGCAAATTCCGTAATCGGCGAGGTTTCTACGCCCGTTACGGGGAAGATGGGCTCGTAGGTGTAGTAGATTTCGGTCACCATGACTGAGGTGCCCGCAGGGGCCTGCAAGCGCTGGTTTGGCGGACCCATGCCTTCGAACGATGTGCCCCTTTCTCCCTGACCTTCGATACCATAAGCAGAGCTGAAAGTGCCTTCGCCATAACATCGTTGCCACGCAATCCATTGGCCTCCATCGGCATTTCTCTGAAGACTTGAAAGTATAATTCTCCCGTTCCGTGCAAAATCCGGAAGGTTGCCTTGCAGTTGTGCTCCGACGAACACATCGTTGATTTCGGCCTCGGAGATCTGCTGGACGCTCAGGCCTGCGCTTCGTGTTCCCATTCGCGACGCATTATCGGTGACCATAACCGTGAGATCTCCGATCCTTTTTATTGCAAGGACGTAGTTCGCTAACTCCAATCCGAAGGCGGTTACGATAAGCAAAAGCGGGAGCGCGAACGCAAACTCCGTTAGCGCTACGCCCCGGACATCTCGAAGGACATTCCTGCTGCGTGGCTCAGTGCTTACAGTTCTATTGGCAGAGAACATCACACACATACACCAGAAGTGGGCTGTGACTGCTGATCGAAAGGTTGATTCTTCAAAATCGTGCGCTCTTGTATTTCGACGTTCCTATTCATACCGAAGATTTCTGCGAGCGGGAAAAACCGAGTATATCGCAAGGTGACCGTATAAATAACAACATCGCGAGCCCCTCCTCCTCCCGCTCTGGCTCCGTTAAGATCGAACCGACTATTGCCATTTAAGTCAAGATATCTTTCGCCAGCATCGCATCGATCATTTTCATTATCATCCACGAAAGGTTCCACGCGAGTTTGCGCTAAACCGTAGCTATTGAAAGCATCTCTTTCGAAGGTGACTGCACCATCCGGCGCGATCAACCTGACCTTCTCAGCGACACGAGCATCCATTTCGGCTCGTCTCTGATCAGTAGCGGTCTCAAGCGCTGATGCGCGCCCCACTGCATTGACCTCGCCGCTAAGTATAGAGCGCGCATACGCCATAAAGCCCATGTCAAAAATGAACATTAAGATGCCGAAAAATATCGGAGCAACAACAGCAAATTCTACTATTGTAGCTCCCGACATATCGCGTCCAAGATTTCGATTGATTAGGGTGTCCCGAATAAACATCAATCGGTCAACCTAAGCTCAGCCATCTGGGTTGCAATTTCGGAAAATGTCTCGGTCAATTCAATCGCGTTTCGTGCTTCAAACGCTTTGCCTGGTGAAGCACAATCGATCAGACGTCGATCGAGCTGGGTTCCAAAAGCGATAACCCAAAGCGTGATGTTCTTATTGTTCTTTGCGATGGAGCAAAGTTCACTTAGTCGCTCTTCAGATACTGAATCTTCCGCAGCTCTAGTAGGAAAAGACCCTATCGGCGTGCGGCGTCTTGCCACAGCAGCAATTCCCCACGCGGAATACGTGAACGGCCTTGTGTCTTTCTGCCCGTCAACCATGAAAATCATGTGCCTCTGCACGGCGCCGCCAGCATCTGCCACACGGTGTTCTGAACTGAACAGCCCCTCACGCGAGATAAGACGAAGGCCCCACAGCATGCCGATCTCGTGGTAGGTATATCCTTGGGGCCGAAGTGCGTTCATGTAAGATTGTAGTTGTCCCCTGTTCATCTCACTGAGCTTGCGTGCGGGCGAGGGGCAGGCGCCTTCGTAAATAGCAAAGTTGCTACCAAATGGATTAAAGTAATTGTAACCTGATGTCAGGCTCATCTGGCGGGTGTAAGTCGGAGCCAATTGGCTAAACACCCACCGACCATCGGTCAGCGGATTGCTTGAGACGCGGGTCTCAGTTTCTCGATTTCCCGACGACACATTCCGCGCGTAAACCACCGCCGGCAGGTAAGGCTTCCATTGCGTGTCAGGATCCGAACTGTCGGGTAGCAGGTCGATTTCCATGTCGTAGCGCGACGTCAGGAATGTTTCATTTGTCCGCCGCGTCGCCCGCTCCTCGATACAAGCACGATTGCCATCTGGCCATCTGACGGTCCGATTCGTCTGATCATCGTTGACTGGTGCGGTGAAGCTCCCGCCAGAAACGGGGGCATCCCCGGGGCCAGAGCCCTTCAGTGGCCGAAGATCGTACTGAACCGGTCGATAAACCCAGTGACGCGCCGTTCTCGTGGGAGGAGGATTCCCGGCAGCTGTGTTTTCGCGGACCGTTTCAGTCTGCTGTTCCCGATAATTGACCCAATCACGGGGTGTAATCCAACAGCTACCGTTTGCATCGCGATGAATGGAGAATTGCGTGCCATTGCGAGTTCGGATGCGCGTACGTGAGCGCGGCAGCGAAGTGGCCGAAGGGTTCCAATTGCTCCATGCCGTCGACGTGTCGCTCCAGTTCTCTGGAGGAATGCTTGTCGGGCAGTTCTCCGACGCCGCTTGATAGCGAGGGCGCGTCCTGTCGGTACCGCTGAGATAAGCTGACGTTGTTTGACTTACGGTGGTGGCGGGCGGGCTTGAGGCATCTTGCCAAGTATGAATGCCATCAGGTTCCCGCGAGTCATAGGTCCCAAAATCTTGAACCCAATCCCGCTTGAGTAACGTGCCCACGTTTACGGTTTGGGAATATGGCACGAAGCCATAGCGGATACGCGCCCCTTCTGGCTTTGCGGCCTCCAACGTATCAAAGAATGACATGACTGCATTCGTCAGTGCATCGATCCGTCTGATGCTGTCGCCCTGATTGGGGTCATTCATCGATAGGGTCGTATCCAGGACCATCATGACGTCAGTATTGGGCAAGTTTAGATCCGCCAAGCACGTGACCGACACCTCCCGCGCCTCAATGCCGAAGAAGGTCATCAGGGTCATCGGAACATCGGCAGCAGCCGTGCCTTGCACCGCGCCAGCGGCATTGGCTGAAAACGTCGCCGTCAGGTCACCAGTGGCATACCTTCCTTCGGGAAAGTTCGCACTAAAGTAACTCTCAGCGACGCGCCTCGAGGAGCCTGTCCAATTCAGGCCGTTCATTGAGCGTCGGGAAGCCAAAGCGCCGGCGTCGCAAGCCGATTGAAGCCGCGACTGCACGAGATACATGCGGCTAAGGTCTATGCCTCCGCCAACAAGCGCTATGATGGGAACGATGGCGGCTGCAGTCATCGCGAGGGTGTTGCCCGCGTCGTTGCGAAGGACGGACCGAATTAATCCCAATCCGAGCGATCTCCGAGCCATAATCAAGCGCGCCCCTTGTAGCTTAAGTAATCACCTCAACCTGTTAAAATAAAAAATCAGGTTTCGCCGTTCAAATTTTTTACTGGCTGATCGTAAATAAAAGATTAATGCGCAAAACCAATGCTCTGAAATAAAGTTGATTTCTGGAGCAAGGCATGAGCCGATGAACGCTATCTAGCTTGTCGAGGATTTGGGTTGGGCGATACAGGCCCGCTTGATTGGTCACCCAACATCTTGGTTCATATGGAGAATATGCAACTCTGTGGCTCATTGGTGATTGATCAAGAACATTCTCGCCAATATGAGAATTGAACATCACACTATTCAAAAACTCTTATAGCTAAATCCTGTTCTTGCCTCCGCCAATACGCCGCACTTGGGGTCATCATACATCCGATTGATGCTGACAGTAGGATCAGCGGAAAAATGTGTAGTGACAGCCAAGTGAAATTTGACAAATATGCGGAAGGAAGTTGAACATAGAGTGACATCTTTACGATGATCGAAGTCCCTATGAGGCCGATTGCGAAAAAAAGTCGTTGTATTGAGGCGATATACCACAGGACTGCACTCGAAAAGAAGCAGAAGGACGAGGATAAAGTGAGCCTGATCGAGGTAATTTCAGTACCGGGATTCCCGACGTATTCGACAATAGAGGCGGCCTCTATGAAAAAGGCACACCAAAAGAGAATATCGAAAATCAACACGGTGGCGGGTTTCTTCTGGGCCACGGCTAATCATCCCACTCGATCATTGCATGACAGGGGGTGAGCAAGCCGCGGGCCGAAGCCGCCGATTCGCTTTCTGGGCGCTGCGGTCATCGGGAGGCTGTCGCCTGGGTCGTTGCGAACGATGGGCCGAATTAATGCCAATCCAGGCAATATCCGAGCCATGATCAATTTTACCCCTTGTAGCTTAAGTAGTCGCCTGACTTTGCTAAATGAAATATTCACGTCATGGCTGTCGAGTTGGTATACCGGTCGGTCGTGAATTAAGGGTTAATGGCTTGCGCCAAGACACTGAAAGTATGTCAAATTATGGAGCCATGCATGAACCGATGGACGCCGGCTGGCTCGTCTAGGATTTGAAAGCGGCGATGCTAGGTCGCTTGGCTTTCCGTAGAACTGCTTGTGAATCATAGTGATTGTGAGCGTCGAGGGCACGTTATGAATTAGTGAAGTACATTGTCGCCACTATAAGAATTGAATGCAAGTCTATTGAAACATATGTTCCGCTTAATTATGTCATTATATCGGCAGATACGTAGCAGGTGGGGCCGTCATACATTAAGTTTCCACTATCAGTTGGAGCACCAGAAAAATCTGTAGCGACAGCCAAGCCTTCTCGCGGGATGATGCCGAACCGGAGGTCGAGCGACTTGCTCGCGTTGTCATCGTGATAAGCCGCACAGCCGCCGGCCCCGCCGGCACATTGTCGAAGGCGCGGACAGCTATGCCGTCCCCCATGAGCGCGACGGAGCGTTGAACAGCTGGCTCCAGTTCGTCTGGGAACCCGCCTGGGCTTCGGTAGAGCGCGCAGCTCATCTGGCCTGCGGCTAATCAGTTTCGGGAGGGACTATTAAGTGCACCAAACAGGCCGTCCCGACTTCGAGATCTTGCCTTTGGGCAGGCCGCGCGGGTTGAGCCATGACAGGCGGAACAGCTTACAGAGCTGGGTGCGGCAGCGCCCCTCGCGCTTGCCATACGGGTTGAGGCTGAGTTCGGGCGATGCCAGCACCAGCTCGCGAACCCCGATTGCCTCGGCGATGCGCTGCTCCTTTCACCTCTCTGCTCTTCTTGCTCAGGCCTGTGGGGAAGGCTCGGCATGTATGTACCTGCCAGCCGGTCGCATCGCACATAGCTTCGAGGCTTGCGCCGCCCTTGCGGGGTCAGCAGCAGCGTTGGCTGCTAAGGCCTTGGTCGGGCGGGCTGCTTTAGCCTGCCCGGTCGCCGCAATGTAGTGAGCACCTTCACCAGTAGGGACGCTGGCCGCAGCACCCTGGCGAGGCTACCTTTAGGCCGAGACTGTCTCAGCAACACAGTCCCGCTTTGCTTCCTATGTGCTTCTGAAGCGCCCCTCTGACCCTTCGTGCGAGCCCGTCAAAGGGCGGAGAGCTGACCAATTCGAACAGTTTTGGAAGTATTTGGAATGATCCCGTGACTGGCGAAATCGGTAGCGACGATCCCCGAAAGGCAGGGCAAATCATCGTCTGCGGCCCTATACGCGCGGCTGCATGTTCACCCGCAAGAACCGAAAGCCTACCTCGCGCCGGATAGCGCCAAACCGCTCTTCCCCGCGCTCCTGTTCTAGGATCTTTATCGAAGATGTTTGCTCGCCCAGTTGGCGTATCAGGCTGCGCAAGATTGCGCGGGCTTGGGCCGCTCCCAGACAATTATGGTGCCCGCTGCCGAATCCCAAATGAGGGTTGGGCATCCGGTCGAGGCGGATTTCCTCCGGTGCATCGAATACGGTCTCGTCGAAATTTGCCGAGGCCCAACACAGCGAAATGCGCGCGTCAGCGGCAACATCGTGCGGGCCGACTGACGTTGGTCGCGGGCAAACGCGCCCAATATGCGTAAGCGGAGATGTAACCCGGACGAACTCCTCGACCGCAAAGGCTATCCGCTTGGGTTCTTCGCACAGCCAGTCAAGCGCGGGCTGGTTGTCGGCGAAATAGGCGATGATCGAGGAAACGGCAGTGATGATGGTATCGCGCCCACCGGCGAAGGTCAGGTTGGCGATACCTACCATCTCGTCGGTCGTCAGCGGTCGCCCATTCAGTTCCATGCGTGTCATCGCCCCGAACAGGTCATCGCCCGGATTGCTGCTGGCCGCCGCGATCTGTCCGCGAATATAGCGATCGAGTACCGAGCCTTTCTCGCCGCTGTTTTCGCCATCATGGAAGACATGGATGCCCCACCCGATCCACTCCTCGGCCGCGGCTTCCGGCATGCCGAGCAGGTGGGTCAACGCGAGCGATTGGAGCGGCAGCGCAAAGCCGCGGACGATTTCGACCTCCGGTGCTCCGATCAGCGGTTCGATCAGCCGCCCCACCAGTGCATCGATCTGCGCGACATATTCGGGCTTGGCCGGACGCATGAAGAACGGCTTCAACAGATCGCGCGCCGCCTTGTGCAGGGGGGGATCGGCTTCGATCGGCAGTTGCCGGACCGACCGCACGTTGGTCTCTGCCGGGATCGGCACGCGGCAGGGGGCATCGGAGCTGAAAGTCTCCCAATCCTTGGCTGCTTTGCGCACCTCGCGGTGGCCGAGGATCATCGGGATGGGCTCGCCGTCAAAGTCGACTTGCAGTACACCTTGCGCGCGGCGGGCGGCCGCAAAGGGGTCGAGGGTGCTGCCTTGGCTGATATCGGTGTCCTGTGTCATGCCCGCTCCGCAATAATGGCGCCGAATGCGCCAATGCGGATCGGGCCGGCATCCGCCCCAATCCGCATGACCGGCTTCCACCCTTCCAGCTGCGGCGCAGCGACCGGGTGAGGCGCAAGGTTGAACAGACAGCGCAGCCGTTCATCACCGATGCTGCGATCAAAGCCGAGCAGCTGCGGCTCGGTCTCAAGAAATGCCAGCGCGCCAACGCGCAGTGCTAGGCGCGACCGGCGCAGCGCGATCAGCTGGCGCGCAAGCTGCAAGGTCGAACCGGGATCGGCCTCCTGCACATCAACCGCCAGCGCCCGGTGCTCAGACACGATTGGCAACCACGGCTGGCCGGTGGTGAATCCCGCCTCAGGCGCGGCGTGAGCCCACGGCATCGGCGTGCGCGCGCCATCGCGGCCCATCGTCTCGGGCCAGTTGGCAATCGCCTCGGGATCGCGCAGCGCTTCGAACGGTAGATCGGCCTGCGGCAGGCCGAGTTCTTCGCCTTGATACAGGAACAGATTGCCGCGCAATGCCATCAGCAGCGCCAGCGTGAGACCCGCAGGCAAGGGCGTGCCGTCAACCCCGGTCCAGCGCGAGATCACGCGCGGCGCATCGTGGTTGGAAAAGGCCCATGACGGCCAGCCCTCCTCCGGCGTGCCGCCCCATTCCCCCAGCGTCGCGCGGACATGATCGGACGCCAGCTTGGGCGCAGAGAGAAACGCAAAGCTGTAGGCGCTGTGCAGCTGCGCATCGCCCGCCGTGTAGCTTTTCATCTCGCTCGCCGACCATTCGCCGCCGATCTCGCCCACCAGAAAGGTCGCGCCGAAGCTGTCGGCAAGCCCGCGAAGCCGCTGCAGAAAGGCGATGATTTCGGACTGAGACTGGTTGTGAACGTGGCTTTGATAATCGAACGGGCGGGTGCGGCGCTGGTTTGAAGCCGCCGGAGGATTGTCGGTCAGCGCCGGGTTGTGCATCGCAAAGTTGATCGCATCCAAGCGGAACCCGTCCACGCCGCGTTCCAGCCAGAACCGCATCACATCCAGCAAGGCGTCCTGCACTTCCAGATGATGGACATTCAGCTGCGGCTGCTGAGGCAGGAAATTGTGCATGTAATAGCGTTTGCGCTGCGCGTCCCAGGTCCAGGCCGAGCCGGTGAAGACCGACTGCCAGTTATTGGGCGGCGAACCGTCCGGTTTGGGCTCGGCCCAGACATACCAATCCGCCTTGGGATCATGCGCACCCGATCGGCTGGCGACGAACCACGGGTGCAGATGCGAGGTGTGCGCGAACACCAGATCGACCAGGATCTTCAATCCCAGCCCGTGCGCCTTGGCCAGCAGCGCATCGAAATCTGCCAGCGTGCCGAACTGCGGATCGACATCGCGGTAATCAGCCACGTCATAGCCATAGTCATGCATCGGCGAGACGAAGAACGGCGAAATCCAAACCGCATCCACGCCTAGTGACGCGATGTAATCCAGCCGTGCTGTAATGCCCGGCAGATCGCCGATCCCGTCACCATCGCTGTCGGCAAAGCTGCGCGGATAGATCTGGTAAACAACAGCGCCGCGCCGCCAATCGGCGGTGTCAGGGGCGGAGGCAGACGCCGGGTCTTGCTCGAGTGCGATCATGAAAGTGCCTGAATTGGGTTGATCGCCTCTGTCTGTGACAAGTTTGCGGGGCATGTCTCGCATGATCATGCCGACCGCAAGACAACGACATTTTTTGGCAGGTTTTGGAGCAGCAAGCAGGCCGGACTGGCGGCGGCACATCCGCTATTGTTTGGCCTAATGGAGCAGGGGGCCGTGTATCGATGAGCATCCCTGCCACACAAAGGGAGCAGCGGTGCGTGAGGCCGATTGGCAGGCAGGTTTCGCAAGGCGAAGGGACGGCGCTTTAATGGCGCGGTCCGGCATCGGCACGCTTGCCAGCCAGCGGAGCCGCCCGCCTGCCTTTTTCCTGCTGCTTAGCCTACCCTCGACCGCGATGGGTCTGGCGCTATCGGTCCAGATCTCGGTGCTCAGCTGGATCCTTGCGACACGCTACGGCCTCGAAATTCATGAGATTGGCCTCGTCTGGGCGGCCGGCCCCCTGGCCGGGATTGCGGGGCAGTTGCTGATCGGTGCGCTCAGCGACCGGGTCTGGATCTGGAACGGTCGCAGGCGGTTCTTCATCATCACCGGCGGTTTGGTGGCCGCTGTTTCCATGCTGCTGCTGCCGCAGATCGGCGTGATTTCCAGCGCGGTCGGACTGGCGAGTGTCATCGGCGTCGCCATCACGGTGGCGCTCGCTTTGGATCTTGCAGTCAATGTCGGCTTCAATCCGGCGCGCACCCTGATTGCCGACGTTACCACTGAGGGGGCGGAGCGCACGCGCGGCTATTCGACCATGCAGGTCGTCTCGGGCAGTTTCGGGGTTGGCGCCTATGCCATCGCGGCGCTGTTCGGGAATGATGCGCTGATCTATGTCGCGGCCGGGTTTGTGGTGCTGTTCACGCTGGTGCCATCGCTGCTGATTGCCGAGCCTGCGACACTGACCGCTCCCGAAACCCTCACGGCGACCACGCAGCCACCGTCTCTGACAAGGATCGCGTTGGCGATCTCACCGCTGTGGGCGCTGCTCGTCTACAACCTTTACGGGCTGGTCCTGCGGTTCGCTGGCAACCAGCCGGACGGTTACGTGGCCGAAATCCTGTGCGCGAGCGCGACGCTGGCGCTGATCGGCCATGCCTTTGCACGGCCGACCGACGGGGACAGCATCTTCCGCCGCATTGTCGCCGCCAGCGCGCTGTGCTGGCTGGGCGTGCAGCCGATTTTCGTGTTCATGGTGAGCTTCTTGCAGGATCGCATCCCTGCGCTGGACGATGCGGCGCTGGGGCAGGTCACGAGCCTTGCGTTCCTGGCGCTGAACGCGGTCGCAGCCATCGCGCCGCTGGCACTTGGCCCGCTGGCGCGTGTCTTTGGTGCTGTGCGGGTGCATGGAGCGGCGCTGTGCATCATGGCGGCGGGATGCTTTGCGGTGTGGTTCCTCGTGGCGCAGCCCTGGCAGCTTTACCTGCTGATGGCGGTGTGCGGGATCGGCTGGGGCTCAATCGTCAGCCTGCCGTTCGCGATCATGTCGAGCCATGTCGATGGCAGCCGGATGGGCCTCTACATGGGTCTGTTCAATCTCTCTGTCGTGCTGCCGCAGCTCGTCTCCAGCCTCGGCATTGCTCATTTTGCTGCATCCACCACCGACACCGGTCTGGTGTTCGCATTGTCAGGCGGTTTCATTAGCCTGTCTGCCTTGCTGTGGTTCCAGCTTCGCTCTGCCGATGATTTCCTAGCGTAAAGGTCCGACAATGAAGCCGCTGCTGACCGCCCTTGCCGCCGTTCTTATGGCTCTCCCCGCACCCGCCACGGCAGCGCCTGCACCAGCGCGCAACGTGCTCGCGGACGAGGTCGTCTATCACATCTTCCACCGCAGTTTCCGCGACAGCAATGGCGATGGCCACGGCGATCTGGAGGGCGTGCGGCAGAGCCTGCCCTACCTTGAAACCCTCGGCGTCACCGCGATCCTGATGACGCCGCTTTACCCCTCGCGCGTTTATCACAATTACTTCGCGACCGATTTCGAAGGGATCGACCCGCGTTACGGCACGCGCGCAGATCTTCAGCGGCTTATCGCCGATGCCCATGCGCGCGGCATCAAGATCTACCTCGATATGGAGTTCCAGTATCTCGCCGAAGGGCACCCGTGGTGGACGGCGGCGCTGGCTGACCGCAACTCCACCTATGCCGATTTCATGCTGTGGGACGACCGCGCCAAGGGCATCGCCGAAGAAGGCCCCTTCGGCCTCCGCGAGATTGCCCATTTCGGCCGTGATACGCACGGGGTCACGACGGTCGATTTGAAGCATCCCAAGGTGCGCGCCTATTTCGACAATTATCTCAAAGGCTGGGTCGATCCCGATGGTGATGGGAAGTTCGACGATGGCGTGGACGGCTTCCGGCTCGATCATATGATGGATGATCTCGACGACAAGGGATTGCTTACCAACCTGTTCCGCGATTTCTGGAACCCCGCCTTCGCCAAGCTGCGCGCTCTCAACCCCGATCTCGCCTTCATCGCCGAACAGTCCGACTGGAAATATGGCGAGGACTATCTCGCCCGCTCGGATGTCAGCGCTGTGTTCGCCTTCCCGATCCACGACGCGATCCGCAAGTTCGACAAGGCAGCGCTGGTCGAGGCGATCACCAAGACCGCAGCGATCACACCATCAGGCAAGGCGCAGCTGCTGTTTGCCGAGAACCACGATGTCAGCCGCATTGCCTCCGACCCCGGCATCACGCCCGAAAAGCTGCGCACCGCCGCCAGCCTGATGTTCATGCTCAAAGGCACGCCGATCCTCTATTACGGGCAGGAGCTGGGTATGCGCGGGGCGATGGATGCAGGCTATCCCACGGACGAAAATCACATCCCGGTGCGTGAGGCATTCAAGTGGGCTGCCGAGGATGCGACCCCCGGTCAAGCGCTGTGGTATCGGCGTCCCGGAGAGCGGTACTGGGATCAGCGCTACGCCCGCGATCATGACGGCGTTTCGGTAGCCGAGCAGACGGACATGCCCGCCTCGCTACTCAGCCATTATCGCAAGCTGGCAATGCTGCGCAAAGCGCATCCGGCGCTGGTGTCCGGCACGCAGCAGGTGCTGGAGAGCCCAGCGGGCATGCTGATGGTGGAACGCAAGACGGGCGCGGAGACGTTGGTGATCGTCACGAACCTCAGCCCGTTCGCGCTGACGCCGCCCGTCGCGGGCGAGCATGGGCCGGACCTGATCAATGGCAACAGCGGCGCACTGAAGCCGTTTCAGACCGCTTTGTACCGGGTGCCCGGTTAGCGGCGCGTTTGGTAAGCCTTGCGGAATTGTGACGGCGAAATGCCGAACCGCTTCTGGAACGCAGCGGAGAAATGCGACGGGTTGAAAAACCCGTTGCTATAGGCAATCTCGGACACGCGTGATCCGCCCATCGTCAGGCTGCGCGCGGCTGACCGCAGCCGGTACTGCCGCGCATATTCCGAAAAGCCCACGCCGAATTGCTTGGAAAAGGCGCGCGAGAAATAGGTCGGCGACAGGTGGCACCGCGCGGCGGCATCCTCGATTGTGACAGGGCGATCGGTAACCGCGGCCACCAGATCGAGCGCGGGGCGCAAGCGGTGCAGCGCGAGGCCAGCGGCGGTCATGTCGGCGGCGGGATCAGGCAGCGGCAGTTCCTTGAGCAGAAGCCGGGTGAGTGCCAGCACATCGGCCGAACGCTCGGGACGAGCCGCCAGCGTCACCAGCCAGTCGAACGCCATGGCCAGCCGGGCGCGCTCCTCCTTGGGCGGGCAATGCCAGCGCGGTGAGGACAGGATGCCGGAGCCAAAGCCCGGGCCTGCGACAGTGACCGACGGATCGAGATGCACCAGCACCCATGCTGTCGCTCCCGCAGCCAGGCGGAAGTCATGGGTCGTCATCGAAGGCAGAAACAGCAGGGTTCCAGCAGTGATCGGAAAGACACCATGCTCGGTCGTCACTTCGCCATCCGCGCGGTTGAACCAGATCAGTTCGGCGGGTTCGTGAAAATGCGGGAACGGGGTCGGCGCAGCGGAATCCGAGGGCCGCTCAACCCGTTCGACGCGGATGGAACTGGCCGGATCCAGCGCGATCGGCTCGCAAAGAGTGCCTGCGTCCATAGCACAACGATAGAACAGTTTTGGCAGCGGGTCACGATCCTCTCACGCTCTTGCGCTGTCCCGCAAGGGCGCAATGACAAGGATTGGACAGACTATCATCGCGATTGGACAAGCGATCATCGCCTGCGGCGGGGCAATCAAGGCTAGGTTTTGCCTCTGTTTCAGGAGCTTTGCGCAATGATGATCCGGCGCGATATTTGCCTTGGCGGCTTGGCGCATTTGCCGCCTGGTTCCGCAGGGCATGGTCTTGCGCTGCCTGAGCAACTCGCGCTGCTGAAGGCGCATGGCTATGCCGGCGTAGTGGCGGGGGAGCATTGGGCTGAGATCCGCGACGCTGGCCTGATCCCGTGCGGCATGGGCCGGGTGCTGACACCGCAAGAGGCGCTGCCCCTGGCGCGCTGCCACCATGATGCAGGGCTGGATTTCACCACGCTCCATGTCGGTACCGGGTTCGAAAGTGACGACGACATGGCGCGGCTGGCACAAGCAGTGCTCGATGCTGCGGCAATGACTGGCCAACGCCTGCACATCGAGACGCACCGAGCCACGATGACGCAGGATATGCGCCGCACGAACGATCTGCTCGCCCGCTTCCCGCAGCTGTCGCTGACGCTCGACTTCTCGCATTGGTATACCGGCCACGAGATGACTTATGGCGGCGAGTTTGCAGAGCGGCTGGCGTGGCTCGATCCGGTGTTTGCGCGGGTGGACAGTATCCAGCTGCGCATGGGGACGAGCGGCGCGATCCAGCGTCCGCTTGATCCGTCCTCGGCGCATTACCGCGACCATGTTGCCGCGCTCGATCGTTGCTTGGCTGTCCGGCGTGGTGCCCCCGATCCGCCTGCCGTGTTGCCGGTGGCCCCGGAACTCCTCCCGGCGATGCTGGGTGATGGCGACGATGCGCGGCCGATCCATTATGCTGATGCACCTGAACAATCGGACCGTTTCGCTGAAGCACTGACATTGTCGGCACTGACCGAAGACTTGCTGGAAGGAATGCAGCCATGAGCAAAGCACACAGCGCAATGCAGATGCTGGTGCGATACGCGGCGGTGATTGCTGCCCTGCTGGGCGCATGGACGGCATCGGTGTTGCAGGCCGAAGATGCTGAGCCGCTCACCCAATATGTCGATCCCTTCATCGGCACGGACGGCACCGGCCACACTTTCCCCGGCCCCTCCGCGCCCTTTGGCATGGTGCAGCCCGGTCCCGACAACGGCGCGACCGGATGGGAATACACATCGGGCTATCAATACCAAGCGCCCGTGATCCTCGGCTTTTCGCAAACCCGCGCCAGCGGCACCGGCATTCCCGAACTCGGCGATGTGCTGGTCATGCCGAGCCAGATGCGGCGCGCTGACTTCGGCAGCACCTATGCCAAGACGAGCGAGACCGCGCGGCCCGGCTATTACGCCGTCACCCTCACCGACAATGACGTGCGGGTCGAACTTACCGCCAGCGAGATGACCGCCTTCCACCGCTACAGCTTCGGCGGCGGTGGGCGGGTGTGGGTGCTGGTCGACCTGCAACATGGCCTGACCTTCCGGGTGGATCGCCAGCCCGTGCTCGAATCTCATGCGCGGCTGACCGGCAATGGCATCGAAGGGTGGCAGCGGCGGAGCAACTGGACGACGCGCACCGTCGCCTTCTCGCTCGTGTTCGATCACCCCATTGCAGAGAGCGTGGAGCTTCCCCGGCGCGAGGGCGATGCGGCTCAGCGCTATCTGCTCGCCTTCGATCTTGCCGAAGGCACGGTGCTCCAGATGAAGGCAGGGCTTTCTACCGCCGATGTCGAAGGCGCACGGGCCAATCGCGAAACTACGCCGGGGTGGGACTTCGATGCTGTGGCCAAGGCAACCGAAGCGCAGTGGGAGAACCTGCTGTCACGCATCGCGATCGAGGCGCCCAAGACCCAGAAGCGGGTGTTCTACACCGCACTTTATCATGCGCTGCTGCATCCCAGCCGTATCACCGACGCGGACGGACGCTGGCGCGGCCCGGATGGCCGGATCCGCAAAGCCGAGACCGGCATCCGCTATTCCACTTTGTCGCTATGGGACACCTTCCGCGCGGCTCATCCGCTCTATACCCTGATCGTGCCTGAACGGGTGGACGATTTCGTCCAGACGATGATCGATCACGGCGATGCTGCGGGCCGCTTGCCAATGTGGGCGATCTGGGGCGGTGAGACCGGCACCATGATCGGCGAGCCCGCTTTGCCTGTCATCGCCGAAGCCTGGGCCAAGGGGTTCCGCGGGTTTGACGGCAAACGCGCGCTCGATCTGATGGTCAGGACGTCCACCGAGGACAGCACCATCCACTCATCGGTCGAAAGCGGGTTGCCGGTCTGGTCGCTCTATGAACAATACGGTTACTACCCCTTCGATCTGGGCGGAGGCGAAACGGTTTCGCGGACGCTGGAAACCGGGATCGGCGATGATGCCACCGCGCGCATGGCGGCCATGCTGGGAGAGGACGCGCTGGCCGGAAAGTTCTCCCGCCGCGCCGGAAATTGGCGCAACCTGCTCGATCCCGAAACCCGGCTGGCGCGCGGGCGGGATAGCAAGGGCGCATGGCGCACGCCGTTCGACCCGCTGAAGCCCACCTCGCCGCTCAACAACCCCGGCGATTACACCGAGGCCAACGCATGGCAATACAGCTGGACGCCGGCGCTGTTCGATCCGGACGGGCTGGTCGAAGCGATGGGCGGCAAGCAAGCCTTCCGGGCCAAGCTCGACACCTTTTTCTTCGATCTGAAGCCGCTCGAGGGATGGGCCTATCTGGGGCAGGAAGCGATGATCGGGCAGTACGCCCATGGCAACGAGCCGAGCCACCACATCGCCTGGCTCTATGCCTGGACTGACGCGCCCGAGACCGGGCAAGCGCTGGTCCGCCGGATCGCGCAGGATTTCTACGCCGATACGCCCGGCGGATTGATCGGCAACGAGGACGCTGGCCAGATGAGCGCGTGGTATGTGTTCGCTACGCTCGGGCTATATCCGGTGGTTCCGGCCAGCGGCGAGTATGTGCTGGGCCGACCGCTGGTGACCAGGGCGACTGTCACGCTTGCCAATGGCGCCGAACTCCAGATCGATTCTCCGTCGGTGCAGGCGGCCGATAGCTTCTCCCCCTATGCCACCCTGCGATCCGGGCCACCGATAACGCGGGTGAAGCATCAGGATATCGTCCAGGGCGGCCGTCTCACCTTTGCGATCGCCTCGGCGCCGCACCCCGGCCCGTGATGACCGCTTGCGGAAGATTTTGACGGACGGGTCAGATAGCCGGGATTGAAGCGGAAAGCTGTTCCACGATGCCGGCAAACGTCGCTTTACTAGGATCCTGCACGATGAACGCTGCAATGTACTGCGCCTTTGTCGTCGCTTTCTCGAGGCTGGCCGGCTGTATCTGCTGGTAAGCCAACCACAGTCCGGTCGTTTGGCTAGCCGCTTTCGGCACCAAGGGGTGATAAACGGACCCGGGCGCTGCAAACAATTCGATTTTCGCAGGTGTAGATCGCTAGTCGGCGGCGCAAGGCTTGTTAACACACTGCGTAAACTACGGTGATTGGCTTAGCTCATTGTTCATTCAATCGCTGCACATCGAGGTTCGGAGGAACTCCAGTGTGAACATTTGGCCGACACCGGTGGACGAAGCGGACCGTCTTGCCCAGTTGCCCCGCTATCAGCTGCTTGGGGATCAGCCGGACCCGATCTTAGACGCAATTGCCGAAGCTGCGGCGCTATCTTATCAAGTTCCGATCGGCGCGATTTCGCTTGTCGGTGAAAGCGATGCGTGGCCCGTGGCTCGGTGGGGGCAGGAAATCTCATCAGCACCGCGCGAGCATTCATTCTGCGCGCACACGATAGCAGAACGTGGTCCGCTGGTGGTGCCCGACGCGGCGAAAGACGAACGGTTCCGGGATAGCCCCTTTGTCACTGCGGAATCGGGAATCCGATTTTACGCCGCGCAGCCCATCATTAACGATGCCGGCGTAGCGCTGGGTGCGTTGTGCATTATCGACACTGTGCCCCATCCCGAATTCGTGCCTGGCAACCTTGAGTTGCTTGGTCGGCTTGCCCGGTTGGTCGCGCGGCAGTTCGACAAACGGAGGGATTACCGACTACAAAATGCGATCGGCGGCTTCACCAGATCCAGCGGCGTTGCGATCATCACGACTGACGAAGCGGGGGCAATTTCGTTCTGGAATGCTGCTGCGGAGAAGATGTTCGGACACAGCTTCAAGGATGTCGAGGGCAAGGAAATCTCCGCGATCATTCCCCATCGCTTCCGATCCGACCATCATCATGGAATGCAGAGGATGAAAGCGGGTGGTCAGCCGCGCCTCGCAGGCAAATCCGTTGAAGTCGTTGGCCTCCACCGCGACGGCCATGAATTCCCGATTGAGATTTCACTGTCCGCCTGGATGGGGCCAGAGGGCTGGGAGTTCGGCGCGCAGATTCAGGATATTTCCGCGCGCCATGCACGTGACATCAAACTCCGGCATATGGCGGTGCATGATCCGCTGACCGGTCTTCCCAATCGCAGGGAATTCAGCAATCGGCTTGGCGAAATCCTTGAAATCCACAGGTCGGCAGCGGTGCTCATGCTCGATCTCGATGGGTTCAAGAGCGTGAACGATACGCTCGGGCACCATATCGGGGACGATCTTCTCCGCCTGGTGTCTGTGCGACTGGCGGCGCAATTGCCGCAAGGGGCGTTCCTTGCACGGATGGGGGGTGACGAATTTGCCGTCGTGCTTCCCAATTGCGGCGACCCCCTTTACGCGCGCCAAGTCGGCCAAGGTCTTCTGGCGGAATTCGACCGGGACTTTTCGGTGGGTGGCCACGAATTGCGGCTGTCGACGAGCATCGGCTTTGCGCTTGCGCCGCTCCACGCAACCGACTCCGAGGAGCTGATGGTTCGTGCGGACCTAGCGCTGATCGAAGCCAAGCGGGATGCCGGCGGGATCGTCAAGCTCTTCGATCTCGGCCTTGAAAACAGGCTCCTTGCGCAGCGAGCCTTCCGCGACGAAGTCCGGCAGGCGACGATCGGCCGTGAGTGGCAGCTGTTTTACCAGTCGCAGGTCAATATGGCTGACGACACGCTGGCCGGCGCCGAAGCGCTTTTGCGCTGGGTCCATCCTACCAGAGGCCTGATCACCCCCAGCATCTTTCTCGAAACGCTCGAAAAGCACGCGGTTGCTGCCGATGTCGGTCGCTGGGTGATGAACGAGGCCTGCGCGCAACTGGTGCGCGCTCGCAGGAGCGGCATTTCGCTTGGATCGATCAGCGTCAATCTGTTTGCGATCCAGCTTCGCAGCGCGGGTATCGAACGCTCGGTCATCGATATCCTGGATCATCATGGGCTGCTCCCGTCCGATCTCGAACTGGAGCTGACCGAAACGGTCATGCTGCGCCAGGATACACGGTCATTATCGGAGCTTCGCGCCCTTCAGGAAGCAGGCGTCCGGCTTGCTTTCGATGATTTCGGCACCGGTTATGCCTCGTTCTCCACTCTCAAGGACTTCCCGGTCGATAAGCTGAAGATCGACAAGTCGTTTGTCATCGATTTGCCAAACAGCGCCCATAGCCGCGCGATCGTGGGAGGCATTGCCTATCTTGCCAAAGATTTGGGCCTAGAGCTTGTCGCCGAGGGGGTGGAAACGCTGGTGCAGCGCGACATCTTGATCGAACTGGGGTGCGGCGTTGGTCAGGGGTATCTTTGGGGTCGGCCATCGCCCTTTCTTGGTACGCGCGAGCCGATGTCGCGCCAGGCGATCGGTCAAAACTGAAGCGTTTGCCCTTCGCAGTTTCTTTGTCGAACCCCGATGGCCTCCCCTCTCCCTGATCCATCGGCTAGGATGGACGTATGACCGACGGACACCAACGCTGCTCTTGGGCCGAGAACGATGCGCTGATGCGCGCCTATCATGACGAGGAGTGGGGCGTGCCCCAGCATGACCCTCGTATGCTCTGGGAGATGTTGATGCTCGAAGGGTTCCAGGCCGGACTTGCCTGGATCATCATCCTTCGCAAGCGCGCAGCATTCCGCAAGGCGTTCGCGAACTTCGATCCGATGAAGGTCGCCGCATTCACTGAAACGGATGTGGCGCGGCTGATGTCGGACCCCGGTATCGTTCGCGCCCAGGCCAAGATCCGCGCAACGATCGCGGGTGCTCAAATCTATTGCGAGATGGCTGAACGCGGCGAGAGCTTTGCAGAGTTCTGCTGGTCATTCACGGACGGCAAGCCGATCAAAAATCCCGGTCGCGAGTGGATCGCCAAGTCTCCGCTATCTGAGACTATCTCGAAGGAGATGAAGCGGCGGGGCTTCAAGTTCGTCGGACCGACTATCGTTTACGCCTGGATGCAGGCTGTAGGCATTGTTAACGACCATTCGATCGGCTGCTTTCGGCGTGAGCCGAACTTCTATGACTAGATTGAGAACATCAGAATGGCGCTGGCGGTTTGTAAATCATCATCACCCGTTCAATCTGCCCGTTAGCGCCCAGCACAACCTCGATGTCCCAATAAAGCTGACCGAGCCCATCAGGTGCGTAAGCCAGTTTGAAGGGCTGCCACAACCGATTGTCGGTGGGGATTCGTTCGATTTCCCATACCTCTTCGAACGATACTTGCAAAAATGCATCTCGAGGCGAAACCTTGGTCATTTCGTAGGCTGCAATTGATCCCGAAATGAGCTGGAATGACTGAAACTCCCCGGCTCTAAGCTTGCCTTGAGCGTCCTTAAGTTTTGAAATGAGCGTAGCAGCTTCGCTCTCATCAAGGCCGCGAAGCTGCTGCTCGGTCGGCGTGGAAACGGGATCTTCCGTTAGCGCTGAGAGCATTGCGGGCTGAAGCGCCAAGCCCAAGAGAACCAAGAAATCCCAATTTCGCATGTCAGTGAAACTGCCACCGTGCACCAATGACTGCCACAGGGTCAGCAATTGAACGGCAAGTGACAACGGAGAAACCGTAGCGCCGGACATTCCTAGCTTTGGGTTTTGTGCCCTGGCCCCGAGCCATCAGCGAAGGAAATTCGCCTGACGCGACGAAAAGATTGACGGGCAGAAAATCAGTCTGTTCATATCGGATCGCTCCAGCAAGGTTTGAGCGCTGCGAGCATCTCGTCAGCCCACCGAGCGAGCGGGCTGCCAGATGACGCGCTGACCTCGACGCGCGCAGTCGAGTTTGACACGCTCTCATACCCGCCCATCGCAAGCGTGTAGGTGGTTGGATGCATGATCATTTGGGCGTTTTGTCCCCGCTTCGAACCCGGCGCGACAAAGGTCGGCATGGGGAGGTCCTCTACCTTCGCCATTTGCGCCATCATCGCAGGACAAGTTCTGCTGTCTGCCGAAACCATTGTTGCGGAGCCCTGCCGATCCGTCACACGTTGATCCATGCGATAATGGCGGGCGTTATCGGCCCCGATCACAAGCACAACGTCAATTTCGATGGTTGGCGAATTCCGAACGGTATCAGGCCTTACCGAAATTGAACCGACACTCAGTTCGGTGCCTGCCTTATCCTGGGCAGCTACGCTGAAAGGGGCGGCGATGAGCAAAGTTGACGCAACAACGACGCGGATCACGGCATGACACCCCTATCCTTGAACTCGGGCAAGACGTTCGAATAATGGCGCTGAACGCGGGCTGACTATGATCAGGTTTGGTCCCCGCCAAAGGGTCGGATGCGCTTGTTAGCTCGAATTGCCTCGAACCAAGTGCATGAGAAGCAGCAACTCAGGCGCAAAGCCGCCCCTCGGCAAATTGTCAGAAGGCGATCGATGCCGATGCCCGGACTGTGCGCGGCATGCCTTGCAGCAGCGCCGGCGTGAACACGTCGAAGGAAGATGCCCAGAACGCGTCGTCGAAGACGTTGTCCACCGTGACACGCAGAGTCACCGGCGCGTCGCCCGCGGCAAAGACATATCGCGCGCCGAGATCGACCGTTGTCCAGTCATCAAGGGTCAGTGTGTTGGCAGCGTCGGCGAATTGCTCACCGGTGTGGGTGACGCGCCCGGTGAGCGTGAAGCCCGGGACAAAGGACAGGTCCCATTCGACATTGGCGTTGAAGGTGAGCTCGGGCACGCCGACCACCTCACGTCCATTGTCGAGCTCAGCGTCGTTGAGCGCGACGCCGGTGATCAGCCGCAGGCCCGGCACAATCTCGCCGTTCAGCGTAGCCTCGATCCCCTGGTGGCGCTGGTTGCCGACATAGCCGAACACCGGCTGTCCGCTCCCGGTAAGGACGCCTTCGCCCGGCCGCTCGATCTGGTAAAGCGCAAGGCTCGCGAACATCCGGCCGATGGCATATTTGGCGCCGATCTCGAACTGCTCGGACACGCGGGGCGCGAGCACTTCGCCCGGGTTGGCGAGCGCCGGGTCGATCGGCGCGGTCGGGCCCTGTTGTAAGGCCTCAATGTAGTTGCCGTAGAGCGAGAACCCTTCGGCGGGCTTGACCACGATGCCAGCCACCGGGGTCCAGCGGCTCTCGTTGTAGACAGAATCGAGGCCGCCGCCAAAATAGCTGAAGCTCTCGATGCGGATCTCCTGGTAGCGCGCCCCGCCGGTCACCAGCACCTTGTCACCCAGCAGGCCCACGGTGTCCGAGACGAACAGGCTCGACAGGCGGTTCTTCGCGATCGGGAACGGATCGTCGAGATCGCCGCCGACAAGGGTCGAACCCGGGATCGGAAGCTGCGGCGTGTTGTAGAGATTGGTGGCGAACCCGGCGAACCCCGGTCCGTAAAGGAAGTCGTAGGCGTTGCGGTTGACCTGCCAGTTGATGTTGCCGCCAAGGTTCAGCTCATGGCTCGTGCTTCCGAGGCCGAAGCGCCCGCGGAAGCCCGCTTCGATCGCCTCGTTATTGTCCGTGCGCGGAACGAAGAGTGCGTTGCCGTTGGCATCGCCTGTCGCTTCGTTCAGTGCAGTGATCCCGCCGTAGATCCCGTCCTCGCGCCCGTCGCGCAGCCCGGCCCGGGCGTAGAGCATGGCGCTCTCCGATAGGTCGTATTCAAGGCTGAGCGTGCCGAAGATGTCGCGCAGTTCGGTAAAGGTGTAATCCTGCGCGTAGTTGGCATTGCTGTCCGGCAGGCGCGGGATGAAGCTGGTGATCGTGACCTTCGGCCGTAGGCCATCGACCCGCACTTCTTGATACGCAATGTCGAGCGCCGCGCGCAAGGCGCCGCCGTCGTAGTCGAGCGCCGCACCCAGCACCTGCGTGCGGCGATCCTCGCGGTCGATTGTCACCTCGCCGTCACGATAGGCACCGTTGACGCGCAGGCCCCACTGGTCGTTCGCCCCGAAGCGGCGCGACACATCGAAGCTGCCGCCGAGATGCGCATCGCCGACGATGCCGATAGTGGCGCGGGTCACGTCGCGGGAGCCCGCGCGCTTGAGGCCGAGGTTGACGCTGCCGCCAAGGCTTGAGCCACCGGGCGCAGCGCCGTTGATGAAGGCGCTCGCGCCGTTCAATACCTCGACCTGCTCGAACAATTCCGGCGCGATCAGCTGGCGCGGCGCGATGCCATAGAGGCCGTTCACGCCGACATCATCACCGAACAGCGCAAACCCTCGGATCACGAACTGCTCAGCGGCATTGCCGAAACCGTAGGTGGTGCGCACGGTCGGGTCGTTGTCGAGCACCTCGCCGAGCGTCAGCGGCTGCTGGTTGTAGATCAGCGTCTCGTCGAAGGTGCGGATCGAGAAGGGCAGGTCCTCGGCCGGCATCGGGCCGAACACCCCGGCCTCGCCGCCGTTGATGACCTGTGTCGCATTATTGCGCTGGGCGGTGACGACGATCGCCGCGCTGTCCTGCTGCTCCTGCGCCGCGGCGGGGGCCGCAATCACGGCGGTGATGAGCGAGGCGGACAGCAGGTAGCGGGTCTTGATCATCGTTTCGGTTCCGAATGCTATGGTTGTGATGGGGGAGGGGAGGTCACCCGCGCCGGTGCCACGCGACGGCGATGGCAAGGAGCGGGACGGACAGGAGTGCAGAGGCTGCAAGGTCGGGTACGCCGTCTCCGAGGAGGCCGAGGATCAGCCCGAACAGGCTGGCGACCAGCAGCACCAGCGGCATGGCGAAGACCCGAGCAAGACTGCGGCGCGCGGTGCGGAGCGAGGAAAGATGCTTCACGCGCTCGCACCTGCCGCCGCGCCGCCTGCGATCTCGTCGATGCGCCGGTCGATACGGCCGGGCTCACGCCGCAGCCATAGGAGGATGCCGGTCCACAGGACCCAGATCGCGGCGAGGTCGAGCAGCGCCCACAGCAGCTTGAGCGGCAGTCCGCCGTAGTCGCCGAAATGCAGAGGCTTCGAGAGCATCAGCGCCTGGTTGATGGCAGGCATCTCGCGCGTGTCGGTGAGGGTGCCTTCGCGTGCGTCAATTAGAGCCGGGGTGAGCAGGAACTGTGTCGCGGGCCTGTCCCCTTGGAAGAACACCGCATAATGGTGCCCCGTGCTGAACGCGCCTCCCGGAAACCCGATGAACTGCGGCGCACGGCCCGGAAGCGCGCTCTGCGCAGCGGTCATCGCCGCATCCAGCGAGCCGTATTCTGCCGGAGCCAGCGGAGCCGCACCCTGATAGCGCGCGGTCATTTCTGCGAGCTCGCCGGACTGCCATTGCGCCGTCAGCGGGTCGGCTAGCGTGTTGATCACACCCGTCAAGCCGACCACCAGAGCCCAGCCCAGCGTGACGACGCCGACGAGGTTGTGCTGATCGAGCCGCCGCACCCTCGGGCTACGGGCCGTGCGCAGCGTGCCGAATGCAAGCCGGCGCATGAAGGGCGCATAGAGCACTACGCCCGAAACCAGCGCGATCACGAAGAGCAAGCCCATCGCACCAAGGAATAGCATCCCGGGAAGTCCGAGGAACAAATCGACGTGAAGGCTGAGGACAAAATCCATGACGCCGCCGCTCGGCGCGGGCCCGATCACCTCGCCAGTCGCGCGGTCGAGGAAAAGGAGCGTCATCTCGCTTTCCGCAGCATCTGCGCGCGGGCCGGTGGTGACGGTCAGTAGCGGGCTTTCATTGCTGAACGCCATGAACAGCGGGACCTCATTGGGACGCTGACCGAGCGCCTTGGCGAGCATCGTATTGAGCGGCAGACCCGCCTGCGACGACGGCGCTCCCACCAGCCGCGCTTCGTAATCCTCACCCAGCAGTGCGTCGATCTCGTCATGGAAGATCAGCGGCAGGCCGGTGACGCATAGCATCAGTAAGAACAGAGTTGAGACGAGGCTCGACCACTTGTGGACGAGAAACCAAATCTTGATGGTGGAACGCTTCACATCATCTCCGGCGCATCAACAAAGTGTGTGAACTTTGTCGCCGCCGCTCGCTATGAGACGCGAGGGATGAGGTCAATAAGAATCATTCGCATTAGCATTTTGGGTGGTCGGTCAAACTACGCTAGGTTCGGTCCAAAGCGGGCGGGCATATCGCTCTCGATGACCTTGGCGTGCCCACGTTTCTGCAAACCACCCGATCGATATCGGTTGCCCTCTGCTGCGCCTGATCGGTCTGGCGCAGCCACTTCAAGGCTCCGCCAGAATGCGCCTCAGAAAGGCAACGACTATCAGTCCGGGCGGCGGCATTGCCGGCCACGCTGGCGGCGGTGCTTGATCGGCTCATGGTGCCGATGGTGGATAGCCACTGCTGGTGATCGCACCGCCAGCGTCGACCAAGCGTCCAAAGCCCAACACCAATCTGCGAACGACATTATAAGGCGCTTGCCAATACCGGCGCCATGCGGTGACTGTTGCGTCCTTGACTTGTGATGGGGGACAACATGAAGAAATGGGGACTTTTTCTGGGTGCGGCGCTGATCGCCGCATCGGGCGCGAATGCCAAGGACCGCGACAAGGCTAAGGACAACGGCAAGGCCAAGGTCGAAGCGCCCGCTGAAACTGAAAAGCCCAAAGCTTTGGGCGAATTCGTCAAAGAATTTCAGAAGTCTGAAGGCCTGTTCCCGCTCTATCGCGATTTGAAGACCGGCGAGGTCTTTATGGAGATCGCCGCCGAACAGATCGGCCGTGAATTCATCTATTTCACCTACACCGAAAACGGCCCGGCTGAGACCGGCCACTTCCGGGGTAATTTCCGGGACAATCGAATCATCGTGCTCAACCGGAAATTCAACCGCATCGAGGTCGAGGCGGTCAACACCAGCTACTATTTCGATCCAGACAATGCACTGTCGCGCGCGGCCGATGCCAATATTGCGCGCGCGCCGATCGGCAGCGTCAAAATCGCAGCGGAATCCGAAGACGGCACCCGGATCCTGATTTCGGCCGACGCGCTGCTCAAAGGGCAGGCGCTCCATCAGATCACACCGTGGCAATCGCCCGATGACAAGCCGGGGGCCAATTTTGCACTGGGCGAACTGTCCGACAGCAAGACCCAGATCGCCGATTACCGTTCGTATCCCGAAAATACGGATATTCGGGTCGAATACGTGTTCGATAACCCGAAGCCGCTGCGATACGGCAGCGCCGATATCACCGATTCGCGTTCGGTCGCGATCCTCGTGCAGCATTCGTTTCTGGAGTTGCCGGATGCGGGCTTCAAACCACGGCTGGATGATTTCCGCGTTGGTTTCTTCACCAATCAGACCACCGACCTGACATCGGCCGATGCGGCCCCGTATCGCGACGTCATCAACCGCTGGCGGCTCGAAAAGAAGTACCCCGACGCCGCGCTTTCCGACCCGGTGAAGCCGATCACGTTCTGGATCGAGAATACCACCCCGGTTGAGTTGCGCGGTATCATCCGCAACGCCGCGCTGGCGTGGAACGTCGCGTTCGAAGCGGCGGGCTTCACCAATGCGGTCGAAGTGCAGGTCCAGCCCGATAATGCCGACTGGCACGCCGGAGACCTGCGCTACAACGTGCTGCGCTGGACTTCCTCCCCCAACCCGCCCTTTGGCGGTTACGGCCCCAGCTTCACCAATCCGCGCACCGGCGAAATCCTCGGCGCGGATATCATGCTGGAGTATATCTACCTCACCAACCGGATGACCCAAGAGCAGATTTTCGACACGGCGGGTCTGCCTGCGCAATCGCCGGACGCGCCGTCTGCGCCGGGCCATTGGGATCAGGATGGTCGCTGGTGCAACTTCGGCAGCAGGCTGCAGGCCAAGCTGATGGCTGCGCGCGCCATGCTGATGGCGCGGGGGACAAGCGAAGCCGAGATCAAACGCCTCACCGAGGAAGAGCTGTACTATCTCGTGCTGCACGAGATCGGGCATACGCTGGGGCTTAATCACAATATGCGCTCATCCAGCAGCGTCCCGCTTTCGGCGCTCGGTTCGCCAACAACTCCGCCGACGAATTCGGTGATGGACTACCCGGCAACCAACATCGCCCTGCCCGGCCAGTCTCAGGGACAGTTCGCGGTCACGAAACCGGGTGCCTATGATCTGTGGGTGATCGCTTTCGGTTACACGCCTGATGAAGCCGCGCGCGAACGGATCCTCGCCCGCTCAACCGAACCGGCGCTAGCCTTCGCCAATGATGCGGACGACTTGCGGGCACCCGGGGTGCATATCGACCCACGGGTGATGATCGACGATTTGTCGGATGATCCGATCGGCTGGGCCGCGCAGCAGGCGCTGCTCGTCGATCAGACGCTGGCCGTGTTGCCGGAGCGGATGCTGGAGGCCGGCGAAAGCTACCAGTCGCTGTACAACGGCTACATGATCCTGACCGGTCAACGCGCCGCGGCGGCCAATGTCGCCTCGCGCTGGATTGGCGGGGTGTACAACAACCGGTCGGTGGTGGGACAATCGGGGGCAGAACAGCCGTTCGTCCCGGTTCCCGCCAAGGAGCAGCGCCGGGCGCTGGATGTGCTCAATCGCATCGCTTTCGCGCCCGACGCCTTTGCGGCCGGGGAAAGTTTGCTGAGCCGGCTGCAGGTGCAGCGGCGCGGCTTCGATGCGTTTGGCCGCAATATTGACCCGCGGCCCCATTCGCGCGCGCTGAACACGCAACGTTCGTTGCTCAACCACCTGATGCACCCCAACATCCTAACGCGCCTGACGGATTCGCGCCGCTATGGTGGGGATTACCCCGTCAGCTCCTATATGCGCGAATTGACCGGCGTGATGTTCGAAGCGGACCGGATCACGGCAGTGAACACCTACCGGCAGAACCTGCAGGTCGAATATCTCACCCGCCTGATCGGCATCGCATCAGGCGCTGGCGGCGGCGTGGAGCAGACACCTGGCGGTCCGGTGCCCCAGCCGGGGTTTGATTACATCGCCCGCTCAGCGGCGCTGGCCAGCATCGCCCGGATCAAGACGATCGCAGCGGCACCAAGCACCGATGAGGAAACCCGGGCGCACCGGGCGCATCTGCGCTCGCTGATCGCGGCATTCGAACGGCGTTGATTGGGGTTGGAATAGAGGACGGCCAGCTGGTGATTGCACCGGCTGGCCTCCGCGCCGCGCATGACCGTTCGTGGCTGAAAAACTGTCATTCGCCACTGCGCAGGCCAGCGACCGCGTTGCATCCTCAAATCGGACAATACGAACGGCACGCAGCGGGCCTGGAGGCGGCCATTCGCGCGTGAACTCTCCGCGCCGTTTGCTTTCGAGGAAATAGCCCCATAACATTCAGGGGGAAGTCAAACTGGGAGAAGGTGATGAAGGGGCAAAGGTCGGCTGTGTTGGCTCTGGCTTTGGTTTTGAGTTTCGGGCCAGCGGCAGTCGCCTTCGCAGCGCCGCCTGTGAAAACTCTCAAGTCTCAGTCAGTCGAAGAAGTCGAAGCTCGGGCCAAGCTGGCGCAGGAGATCAACGATTCCCTGTTTAGCTTCAGTGAACTCGCTTTCCAGGAACACGAGACAGCCAAATACTTGACCGACATTCTTGAAAAAGAAGGCTTTGCTATCCAACGCAACGTCGCCGGACTTCCGACAGGTTGGGTGGCCACCTGGACCAACGGCACCGGTGGCCCGGTCATTGCACTTGGAAGCGACATCGACGGTATCCCCAAGGCAAACCAGAAGCCCGGCATTCCGTGGCGTGAGCCGCTGGTCGCCGGGGCACCGGGGCATGGCGAAGGGCATAATTCAGGTCAGGCGGTCAATATCGTTGCGGCCCTGGCGGTCAGGGACTTGATGAAGCGTCACAACATTGCCGGCACATTGTTGCTTTGGCCAGGAGTCGCCGAAGAATTGGTCGCGGGCAAGGCCTTCATGGTGCGCGATGGTGTGTTCAAAGATGTCGACGCTGTGCTCTTCACCCATGTCGGAAGCAATCTCGAGACAGCATGGGGCCAGCCGTCGGGAACAGGTCTGGTATCGGTTGAATATACGTTCCGCGGCGAAAGCGCGCATTCAGCGGCGGCTCCTTGGCGTGGTCGCTCCGCGCTTGATGCCGTCGAACTGATGAACATGGGCTGGAATATGCGGCGCGAGCATCTCCGCCCTGAGCAGCGCTCGCACTATGTCATCAGCGATGGTGGCGACCAGCCGAATGTCGTGCCCTCTGTGGCGTCGGTCTGGTACTTCTTCCGCGAACAGGATTTCAAGCGGATCCAGAACAGCTTCGACATTGGCAATGTGATTGCGGAAGCCGCCGCCAAGATGACGGACACGGCGGTAACGCGCCGCATCATTGGCACTGCGGCCCCGCGGCACTTCAACCGGCCGATCGCGGAAGCCGCCTATGCGAACATCCAGGCTGTTGGCCTGCCGAAATGGACCCCTGAAGAACAGGCTTTTGCCAAGGTCGTCCAGAAGAATGCAAAGGCAGAAAAGCAGGAGGGCCTTTCGGTCGAGCTCAAAAAGCTGGAGCCGCCAGTGGAGGAACCCAAGAGCGGCGGGTCTGACGACATCGGCGACGTGTCATGGACGGTACCGACGATTACCATCCGTTATCCGTCCAATATTCCCGATCTGCCGGGGCACAATTGGACTGATGCCATCGCCATGGCGACACCTATCGCTCACAAAGGCGTAGTGGCCGGTGCAAAGGTCATCGCAATGACGACACTTGACCTTCTGGTTGACGCTAACCTCCGCAAATCAGCCAGAGACTATTTCACTGACGTGCAAACCAAGGATCAGAAATATCTTCCGGTGATCGGCTCGGCGGACAAGCCAGCGATTGAGATTAACGCGGACATCATGGCCCGCTACAAGCCTGAGCTTAGCAAATATTATTATGACCCGGTGCGTTATCCGACATACCTTGACCAACTCGGCATTCAATTTCCGATGTTGGAAGAACCGATGGAAACCGGCGACGGCGAATAGCGACCCTGCCGCCCACACGAATGGGTGCAGTTTTGTCGCCTGCGAACAGGGGCATTTGCGCTCACCAATGGCCGCCGCCAACGCGCCGCTTACTGCGCGGCCTTCCAGTCGCGCCGCAGCTTCTTGGCGAGGCTCCACTTGTGGACCTCGGTCGGGCCGTCATAGATGCGGAAGGCGCGGATTTCGCGGAACATCGTCTCGACGATGGTCTTATCGGTCACACCCGTGCCGCCCATCACCTGCACGCACTTGTCGGCCACGCGCATCAGCGCCTCGGACACGGCGACCTTGGCCATCGAGCTTTCCACCGTGCCAAGCGAGCCGGTGTCGAGCACGCCCGCGCACCAGTCGATCATCAACTCGCACTGCTTCAGATCGATCATGTTCTCGGCGAGCATGAAGCCCACGCCCTCGTGATCGATCAGCGCCTTGCCAAAGGCCATGCGGCGGTTGGCATAATCGACCGCGATTTCCTGCGCGCGGATGCACCCGCCAAGCCAGCGCATGCAGTGGGAGAGCCGTGCAGGCGAAAGGCGGATCTGCGCATACTTGAACCCTTCGCCCGCATCGCCGAGCATCTGGTCGGCGGGTACTCGCAGGTTGTCGATGGTGATCTCGGCGTGGCTGCCGGGCATTGAACTGTCGATGGTGTTCGGCACCCCGGTGATCTGGATCGCCGGGTCAGGCAAGTCGACGAGAAACATGCAGGCCCCGCCGTGGCTGTCCGGGTCTTCGGACTTGGCCATCACGATGCCGACCTTTGCGCCCTCGGCTCCGGTGATGAAGCACTTCTTGCCATTGATGACCCAGTGGTTGCCGTCCTTGCGGCAGGTGGTGATCATCATCGAAGGGTCCGCGCCCGCGCCGTTCAATTCCGCCGGTTCGGTCATGAAGAAAGCCGAGCGCGCGTGGCCCGAGAGCAGCGGCGCAAGGAAGCGCTCTTTGAGGTCAGCGCTGCCGACCTTGCCGATCAGATACATGTTGCCCTCGTCGGGCGCCTGCGTGTTGCAGGCCAGCATCCCGAGCGGGGTGAGGCCGGACTTGATCAGGATCACCGCCGTTTCGCGCTGGTTGAAATGGCTCCCGTCGGGCCGGATGTGCGGGGTCAGCACGCCGGCCGTGCGGGCCAGTTCGCGCATTTCCATCACCAGCGCGTCGGTGGGCGCGCCATGGTGGTCGCGGCGCGGGTCCTGTTCGTAGGGGAAGATCTGTTCCCGCACGAAAGCCTCTACTCGTGCTGCCATCTCCAGCGCTTCGGTGCTGATCGTCATGTTTCGTATGTTCCCTTGTCGGCCCCATGTCTGCGGTGCGCCGGGTGTCTGGTCCAGCTTCTCTAAGGAGCCATAGCGACCAAAATGCACCTGCGTGAATTGCTAGAGCAACAGGAACGGCGGCAAAGTCCCCTGTGTCGATGAGACCCTTCTTTCATCAAACGGCCAGACCTGGCCATGCAGGCCGACCGTCAACTTCGTCCGCTGCCAGGCGATTGGCAGTCAATTTGCTGTGACTGACATGAGCGCGCCTTGCTGGTCGTTCGGTCTGACCGGTTCAATGGCCAGCATTTCCTAATTGGCACGAGCACCATCCCCAATACCGCGCGCTTGAGCGCCGCCAAGGCTCAACGCCACTGCTTCGGCAACCTTGATCCCATCCACCGCTGCCGACAGAATTCCCCCGGCATAGCCTGCCCCCTCACCAGCAGGGAACAGCCCCGCCGTATTCAGGCTCTGGAAGTCCTTGCCGCGGGTGAAGCGGATCGGTGAGGACGTGCGCGTTTCGACGCCGGTCATCAGCACGTCGGGGTGATCGTAGCCCGGTATCTGCCGACCAAAAACAGGCAGCGCCTCACGCATCGCAGTCACAGCGTAGTCCGGCAGGCATTGCGCCAAGTCCGTCAAATGCACGCCGGGCTTGTAGGACGGCGTGACCGAGCCGAGCGCCTCGGAGGGGCGGCCTGCAAGAAAATCGCCCAGCCTCTGGGCCGGGGCCTTGTAGCTCGACCCGCCGGCAACATAGGCCAACGACTCCCAATGACGTTGCAGCGCAATCCCAGCCAGCGGATCACCGGGGAAGTCGCGCTCCGGATCAATTGCGACGACAAGGCCGGAGTTCGCGTTGCGCTCGTTACGCGAATACTGGCTCATTCCGTTGGTGGCGACGCGGCCTTCCTCCGATGTCGCAGCCACAACGGTGCCGCCAGGGCACATGCAGAAGCTGTAGACCGTCCGATCATTCTTGCAGTGGTGCGAGATGTGATACTCGGCCGCGCCGAGGATCCGGTTGCCAGCGTCGATGCCGAACCGCGATTTGTCGATCCACGATTGCGGGTGTTCGATCCTGACTCCGATCGAAAACGGCTTGGCCTCGACATAGACCCCGGCCGCATGGAGCATCGCGAATGTGTCGCGCGCGCTATGGCCGATGGCGAGCACGACATGATCCGCCTCCAGATACTCGCCGGTGCTCAGATGGACTCCGCGAACACGGCGGTCGCCGTGGGCGTCGGTCGTGATGTCGATGCCATCGACCCGGTTCGAAAAGCGATATTCACCGCCCAGTGCCTCGATGCTTTTGCGCATACTCTCGACCATCGTCACCAGCCGGAAGGTGCCGATATGCGGATGCGCCTCGGTCAGGATTTCGGATGGTGCTCCGGCTTTCACGAATTCGGTCAGAACCTTGCGGTCGCGATTGTTGGGGTCCTTGATCCGGCTATAGAGCTTGCCGTCAGAAAAGGTGCCCGCCCCGCCCTCACCGAACTGGGCGTTGGATTCCGGATTGAGCACCCCCTGCCGCCACAGTCCCCACGTGTCCTTGGTCCGCTCGCGAACCACTTTGCCCCGGTCGAGGATGATCGGGCGGAACCCCATCTGGGCCAGGATCAGGCCGGCAAACAGCCCGCACGGCCCGGCGCCGATGACGACGGGCCGCTTGGAAGTGCTCCCTTCAGGCGCTGTGGCCACCAGATGGTAGCGCGGGTCCGGGGTGGGCAGGACCTTGCGATCCTTGCGAAAGCGCTGAAGCACCGCCGCCTCGTTCTTCACATTCACGTCGACCGAATAGACCAGCTGGATGTTGTTCTTGTCACGTGCATCATGGCCGCGGCGCGCGACGACAAAGCGGACCAGATCGCGCGGGGTGATCTTCAGTCGCTTGCAAATGGCAGCAGGCAAGGCCTCGTCCGGATGATGGAGCGGCAGGGTCAGTTCGGTGATGCGCAGCATGGCTCCGCATTAGAGAGGGATAGCGCGGAATGCCAATCGCTGATGCGCAGGGTCGTTAAATCCGGCTGGTATCACCATCTCTCGATTGCGCCTGAAACGCAGGTATTCGGCCAAGCATTTTGGCCATAAGCATACGGCCTACGTCACCAAGAGAGATCATTTCATTGTCGAAAATTGTCAACGGCGCCAGCCTCAAACCACGATCCGGCGCGCGGCCCAAGAAGATCGTTCTGCTGCTTCACGGCTTCGGTTCGAGCGGAACCGACATGATTGCGCTCGCCCCCCAATGGCAGGACGCGCTTCCCGACACGCTGTTCCTCGCACCCCACGCGCCTCAGCGGTGCGGGATGATGGGGGCGGGCTATCAATGGTGGGGTCTGTCCGGATTTGCGCCATCGGCTCTGGCGGCAGGCGCCGCAGCGGCGGCTCCGGCGATCGACGCCTTCATCGACCGCAAGCTGGCAGAATATGAACTAACCGAGGCGGACCTCGCGCTGGTCGGCTTCAGCCAAGGCACGATGATGGCGCTCCATGTCGGGCTGCGCCGACCCCGGCCGGTCGCTGCTGTGGTTGGCTATTCGGGGATGCTCACCGCAACGACTGGACTCGCGAACTCTGATTTCTCGAAGCCGCCGGTATTGCTGGTCCACGGAACGGCTGATCCGGTCGTACCGATCGCGGCGCTGCATATGGCGGAAAGCGAGCTCAAACGGCTGGGTGTCGATGTCACGACGCACATTTCCTATGGGATACCTCACAGCGTTGATCCTGTTGGCTTGCGCCTTGGCAGGGATTTTGTGGCCAACGCTTTTGAACGCTCGTCTTGACCGCTTTTCAGTAGGAAGCTTGTCCAAAGGGCCGACTGCGACCCGGCCAGTTGCTGCTGCAATGCGGTGCCTAGCCTATTTGAAGAATATCCGCGGTCCGCAGCAGTAGCTAATCGGCCGAAAGAGATACGGCCGCCGGAGCGGCAGGGTGCATGGGAACGGGAGTTCAAGATTGTGAATTTTTACCGCGAAATCGCACCTGAGAAGCGCCTATTCCAACCGACTGAAGATCAGGTATCAATTGAAGTCACAGGAGTTTCGGGCTCCAACCGCGCGGCTAGCCCGGCAAGCAATGCGCTATGGCTCCAGAGCGTCGGGCCACGCGGCATGGCGCGCTTGAGTCGGAGCGCTTGGTCGTGACGATCCGCAAGGTCTGTGTCCTCGGCGCTCCTGCCGATCAAGGTCAACCGCTGGTTGCCGAATTGCTCGCGCACGGCTTCGACGTTACCGCCGGGGTGCGCCGGCGCAATGCTATGGCGGATACGCCGTTTCCCGATCTGCCAACGGTGTATGCCGACATCACTGATGCCGATGCGATGGCGAAGGCCTTTGCCGGACAAGATGCCGCCGCCTTCCACCTGCCGTTCGAATTCGACCGCGAAAAGGCTGCTCATTTCGGCACCCAGATCGCAGCAGGAGCGAAGCGCGCGGGGCTGAAGAAGATCATCTTTAACACCGCCTGCTTCGTCGCAGACCACGATCTTGACCTGTCTGCGCATGACGGCCGCCGCGACATCGAGCGCGCGCTGGAAGAAACCGGCATCCCGTGCGTGTTCATCGAACCGACCGTGTTCATGGACAACCAGTACCGGATCTGGAACCGGCCATTGATCATGCGCGAAGGGATTTTCGCCTATCCGGCCAAGCCCGATCTGCTGATCAACTGGGTTTGTCTTGAAGATGTCGCCCAAGCGATGCGCCGCGCGCTCGAGACTGATGCCGCTGACGGCCGCCGTGTCCCGCTCGGTGGCCCGGAAGCGCTGGTCGGCGATGATGTCGCGGCGAACCTTTCTGAAGCGGTCGGTCGCACAGTGCGTTTCGAAAGCCTCGCGCCAGAGGAGTTCGCGGCCCGCATGAGTGCGATGGTGACCGGTTCGCGGGAGGTGACACCGCTGAGCATCTATGATGGCATGGCGAAGTTCTACGCGTTCTATAATTCTCAGGCCGCCTCGCCCTTGCTGGTCAACCCGCAGTTCGCCCGCGATCTGCTCGGCATGGAGCCGACGCGCCATCTCGAATGGGCAAAATCAAAGGACTGGAGTGCCGGCCTGCCGAGATCCTGAAAGATTTGATCGCTTTGCTGGTGGATGCCGAGGGAGCCCAAAAGCTGGTGCTTGCAAATCCGGGACTCAGCCTCAATCAGCTTGGCAAGACGGAGAACCGTTGCCGCACGCATCTCGTGAGATTGCTGCGGCTCTCTTGGCTCAGCCCACGGATAGTTGAGACAATTGTGACGGGAGCTCAGCCGGATAGAATCAACCGGCACGCCCTTTTGTTGAACGCTATTTCGCGCGACTGGGCTGAGCAGGAGCGGCAGTTCGGTCACTGCGCCTGAAGCCGTCTTATCCAATCAAATCGACGTGAAGACAGGTTTTTCTAGACAAAGATACCGACGATATTCCAAGCGATGTTCCGAGCTTGGAGCCCGTCTCTGGCTTCTGCATCTAGCTGAAGCGCCACCACAAAGCCCGCAGAACTGCGCCACTTTTGGGGTGCAGAGCGCCCGGAGGCGAAACTATGTCTGCTTGGCTGACTGTTTGGTGCGGTCGAGAAGACTCGAACTTCCACGGGCTTTCGCCCACAACGACCTCAACGTTGCGCGTCTACCAATTCCGCCACGACCGCACTCGGGTTTGTCGGGGCAGCCAAAGTGCTGGCCCCGCGGTAGGAGCGCGCCCCTAGCAAGGGGTATGGCGCCGCGCAAGCTCTTTGACGATGGCTTGCGATTGGCGCGTCATCAGGGGGTCAGTTGGGCGCCCAGCCGATGGCAGCCTTGGCGGCGCCGGGCGGGATGTTGGTGATCGCCTGGGTCACAGTGATCGTCTCACCGGGGGCGAGGCGGCGCTTGGCCGGAGTTACCGGCCAGTCGCCGATATTGCGATCTCGCCGGTCGCTGAACACCACCAGAAGGTTGGGGACATCAAGGCTCTCCCGCCCATTATTGGTGATTGTCCCGCGCACCCCGAAGATCTCCTCGCCGGTTTCGAGCATCTTCTTCTTCTGCTCGGCCGGGGGGAAATCGAGTTCAAGTCCCGGACGGCTGACACCGAAGGTCGGGCGGCTGATCGGCACCCATTCGGGCAGGCCGTAGTAATTTACCGCCACGATCGTACCCAGCACCATCGCTGCAAACAGCATGGCCGCCAGCGTCCACATCCGCAGCGTGTTGCGCCGCCGGGTGAAGGGCGCGCGGTACCCGAATTGCGAGCCGCCGTCCTCCTCGTCTTCGTCATCCGCGAAGGGCGGATCGGGCGTGTCGTCGGCAATCGCAATCGGTTCCGGCGGTGCCGCTTCGACCGGCGTTTCGCCGCGCGTACCGAAGCCGCGCCGCGACGCAGGAGCGGCCACGGCGGCGTCTCCTTCGGTGGCGTTCGGCGCAGCGGGCGGTTCGGGCGAGCGCCAGTGGCTGACCGAGGGGCCGACGGTTTCGGGTTCGGGAGCGGGCGCTGCCACAAAGGATTGCTGTGCTGGGGGAGCCGGAGCGACCGCCACAGGCTCGGTCACCGGCGGCGCAGGCTGCGTCGCGGCAGGCTCGGCCGGAGACACGTCCGACGGCGCTGCGCCCTCGGGTGATGGGGGCGGATCCTGGAACCAGCTATGCTTGCACTTGGCGCAGCGCACGGTGCGGCCCTCACTGCCGATGGCAGCATCAGGCACGGCGTAACGGGTGCCGCAGGCTGGGCAAGCGATGATCATGTCACAAATTGCATACTCGCCACACTCTCGCGCACAAGACCAACTGCGGCAGAGCCCCCTATTTACTCTCTGTTTTCCACATTACGGGGCGTAAATCGGGCAATCGATGGCCTGCATTGCGATCTCCGGCTTCCCCCGTGCCTGCCCCCCTGATAGGTGCGCGGCATGAATGATCGCCTCGCCGGACAAGTGAAATTCGACAATGTCGGCTTGCGCTACGGCACCGATCCCGAGGTGCTGAGCAATCTCAGCTTCACGCTTTATCCCGGCAGCTTCTACTTTCTCACCGGCGCGAGCGGGGCGGGGAAGACTTCGCTGCTGAAGCTGCTCTACTTGGCGCAGCGGCCATCGCGCGGGGCGATCCGGATGTTCGGGCAGGATCTGATCACCATGCCGCGCGAACGGCTGCCGGAGCTGCGGCGGCGGCTCGGGGTCGTGTTCCAGAACTTCCGGCTGGTCCCCTATCTCACCGCCTTCGACAATGTCGCGTTGCCGCTGCGGCTGGCGGGGACGGACGAGAAGAAGGTGGTGAAGTCGGTCGGCGATATGCTCGATTGGGTCGGCCTGTCGCACCGCGCCCATGCCGTGCCGCCCACCATGTCGGGCGGGGAGCAGCAGCGCGTCGCCATCGCCCGTGCGGTGATTGTCCGGCCCAAGATGCTGATCGCCGACGAGCCGACCGGTAACGTCGACCCCGACATGGCGCTGAAGCTGCTGCGCTTGTTCGAATCCCTCAACAACCGCGTCGGCACGACGGTGGTGGTGGCGACCCACGATGTCCACCTGCTCAAGAAGGTGCCGGATTCGCTGATCATGCGCCTGCACAAGGGCCAGCTGTCCGACCCGACCGGCGCGCTGCGCTATCCGCCGCGCGCGGTTTCGCCGGGTGGAGGCGAGCCGGAGTGAGCACGCTTCCCCCGCTCCCCGCCGAGCCTGAGACCGAGGTGGTCGAGGCCGCACCCGTCCGCCCGCGCGGACGCGCGGCGGCGCGGCTGCTGCCCCCGACGCGGCTGACCGGGCCGATCCCGTGGGTCATCGCGATCCTGATCGCCCTGGTGGTGATCGCCGCGGCGGGCGGCCTCGCCCTGCGCAACCTTGCCACCAACGCGCGGGCCGATCTGTCCAGCGCGGTGAGCGTGCAGGTGATCGAGCCCAATCCCGATCTGCGGGCCGAGCGCGGCGCGGCGGCGGTCAAGGTGCTGACCCGGATGGAAGGCGTGCAATCCGTGCGGCTGGTGCCCGAGGCGGAGCTGGTCGCCTTGCTCGAACCCTGGCTCGGCGAAGGCGCGACCAGCAATGACGTGCCGATCCCGGCGCTGATCGATGTCGAGCTGACCGGCAGCGCCAGCCGCGCGGACATCACGCGGATCGAGGCTGCGCTGGCCGCTCAAGTGCCCGGTGCCCGGGTCGATGCCCAAGGCGATTTCCTGCGCCCGGTCTATGATGCGCTGTTGGCCATGCAATATCTCGCGCTCGGCCTGATCGCCTTGGTCGCGCTGGCGACCGCAGCAGCGGTGTGGCTGGCGGCGCGCAATGCCTTTGCCGGCGCGCGCGACACGGTCGAGATCATGCACCTGCTCGGCGCCAGTGAGAAGCAGATGTCGGCGGTGTTCCTGCGCGATGTGCTGCGCGAGGCGGTGTTCGGCGCGCTTGCAGGCGCTGGCCTTGGCGTTGGCGCGGTGTGGCTGCTCGGCCAGCAATTCGCCGCGCTCGACAGCGGAATGGTCGGCAGCGGCGGTTTGGGGCTGACAGATTGGCTGGTGATCGCGATGATCCCGCTGATCGGGGTGCTGCTCGCCTTGGTGACCGCGCGGATCACCATTGCGCTTGCCTTGCGCGACATGCTTTAGGCTCAGACCCATGATCCGGCGTGTAGTCTCCTTGATGTTTCTGGCGTGGGCGATCGGCTTCCTGTGGTTTGCCGTCGCCCTGCCCAAGCCCGTGGCCGAGGCCGTGACCACCGATGCGGTGATCGTCGTCACCGGCGGGCCGGGGCGGATCGCGCGCGGGCTTGAAGTGCTGGACAAAGGGCTGGCCGACAAAATGCTGGTCAGCGGCGTCGACCGCGAAGTGCGCCCGGTCGAATTTGCTGCCGAATTCGGCGTCTCGGCGGCCGAGATGGACTGCTGCGTCACATTGGGCTTTGCGGCGGTCGATACCCGCAGCAACGCCGCCGAAACCGCCAAGTGGGTTGCGCAGAAAGAGGTTCGCTCGCTGCGGCTGGTGACGACCGATTGGCATATGCGCCGCGCCGCAGGTGAGCTTGACCGGACGCTGCCCGATCATGTTACCGTGATCCGCGATGCTGTGCCCTCACAGCCCGATCTCGGCACGCTGTTCCTCGAATATCACAAGTTGATCGCTAGCCGTGCGGCGGGTCTGGCTGACCTTTGACTTGGTTGCTGGCGGCCCTGCGATCGCTTGTCTTCTACGTGCTGTTCTACGGCGGCAGCGCACTGCTGGTCATCGCTTCGGTGGTGGCCGTGGTCGCGCAGCGCCGCTGGCTCGGGCCGATTGTGGAGCGCTGGGGGTATTGGCACCTGTGGTGCGTCCGCAATCTGCTCGGCATCGAGGTGGTGATGGATGGCGCCTTGCCCGATGGGCCGGTGTTGATCGCGGTCAAGCATGAGAGCTTTTTCGAAGCGATCGACACCCCGCGCCTGTTCACGCTCCCGGCGGTGTTCGCCAAGCAGGAGCTGTTCGCGATCCCCGGCTGGGGCTATTCGGCGCGGACCTATGGGCTGATCCCGGTGGCGCGCGACAAGGGCGCCAAGACGCTGCGCGCCATGCTGGCACTGGCCAAACAGCGCGTGGACGAGGGCCGCCCGCTGGTCATCTTCCCCGAAGGGACCCGCGTCGCCCATGGCACCCGCCCGCCGCTGCAAGCGGGCTTTGCGGGCCTCTACAAGCTGCTGCGCCTGCCCGTGGTGCCCATCGCAGTGGATAGCGGCGCGGCCTATCACCATGTGGTGAAGCGGCCGGGGCGGATCACCTACAAGGTCGGCGAGGTGATCCCGGCGGGTCTGCCCCGCGAAGAGGTTGAGGCGCGGGTGCATGATGCGATCAATGTGTTGAACGGGTAGCCTTGCGGGGCGGAATGGCCGCTAGCGGGCGACGATGGTGCTGGGTTAAAGGCGGAACTTGGATGGATACTACCACCAAAGTGATCCACGCAAGTATGCCCACCCAATCACGTCATAACTCTTAGAACGGCGGTAGAAATGGGGTGGCAGTAGAAAAGCCAGATGTGTAGCTTCGGACGGTGACACACATTTCTCTTCAAAGAAAATTAGTCTGGATGGCTGCACTTGCGGCCTTGGCATTCATTGGAATCTGGAGGTTTGCGCCAAAGTCACATCCGGGTTGTGATGCATATACCCCGATTACAGGAAAGGCTCTCATCGCCCATGCAGGCGGCGGGCTCCCAACGGCGACCTACACGAATGACATTGAAGCTATGGATTTGGCTTATCGCAATGGGCTAAGACTAATAGAAATAGATTTCATGAATTCAGGCGGTATTGTTCTTGCTCACGATGATGAAGATCGGAAAGTTGTCCCGCTTGTCGACCTGTTGAACTGGATGCGTTCACATCCGGATGCGCTTATCGTTACTGACTTTAAGACGAATAACGTCTCGGGTCTGCGTATGCTGGCTGCAGCCTCTGGTGACCTTCGTGATAGATTCATTCCTCAGATTTACCAACCATCTGAGTATTTGCCAGTTCAGAGTTTTGGATTCAGGAAGCCAATCTTCACTCTATACCGCTTACCAAGTTACTATAAATGGTCAGAGTTTGCGGATCGAACCGATTTGTTTGCAGTAACCATGCCTGTTGATCGCGCAGATCAAGCCCACTTAACCTCCAAGCCGGTATTTCTTCATACGGTGAATGAGTCGTTAAATCTGGATGTGGCCGGTTTTTACACTGACTGCCTGATTCCTGGGTAGGATGCGCTGGTCAGTTTAACCTCTGCAATCGGGTTTGTGTAACGGCGCGTAAGCTTTGCTGCTTTCGCCCAATCTGCAAAGTGTTAGAATCGATCGCACAACGATGGGCAAGCTAACCACCGTGGCCCGCCGGCTTGAATCACCACCTTCGTCGCTATTGCGGACTTAGCCAGGAATGTCCGCTCCGGGTTTGATTGCGGAAGGGCGGGCTTTTTTAAAACGGGTGCAAAGCCGACTGGCTTTCCTACTTTGCCCTCCCCTGTCAGCGTGACCTGCATGAACTACGCGAAATCTGCTTTTGCCGCTCCGTATGGCCGCCCTGCGGGGGCCTGCGCGGGGCGGGAGGCTTTTTGTGTTTCTGGACAGTGTCTCATGTGTCTCCAACAGGCGCGCCGAGGTGCGGGGAGACTTGGTCCTACGCCCCGTGTTCGCGCCCGAAATCGGGGCGTTCGTCGTCCTGCCCTTGCTCGATCACCTGCCGGCGGATCGCGCGGGTGCGGGTGAAGAGGTCGAACAGCGCATCGCCGTCGGCGGAGCGGATCGCGCGCTGCATCGCGGTGAGGTCTTCGGTGAAGCGGCCCAGCATCTCCAGCACCGCGCCCCGGTTGGTCAGGAACACGTCGCGCCACATGACGGGGTCGGACGCGGCGATGCGGGTGAAATCGCGGAAGCCGCCGGCGGAGTACTTGATGACCTCGCTCTGGGTGACGTCCTCCAGATCGCTCGCAGTGCCGACGATGGTGTAGGCGATGAGGTGCGGGATGTGGCTGGTGACGGCGAGCACCAGATCGTGGTGCGCGGCGTCCATCAGCTCGACCTTGGAGCCGAGCGCGGTCCAGAATGCGCTGAGCGCCTCCAGCTGCGCCGGATCGCAGCCTTCGGGCGGGGTGATGATGCACCAGCGGCCTGCAAACAAGGTGGCGAACCCGGCGTCGGGCCCGCTCTGCTCGGTACCCGCGACAGGGTGTGCAGGGATGATGCAGGCGCCCGGCAGCGCCTCGGCCAGTGCGGAGGCGACGGCTTCCTTGGACGAGCCGACATCGCTGATGATCGCATGGGGCGCGAGGCCCGGCGCAATCGCCCGCGCCGCATCGCCCATCGCGCCGACGGGGACGCACAGGATCACGAGATCGGCGGCGGCCACGGCGTCCTCAGCGGTCTCGCAGACGGTCTCCACCAACCCACGCTCCGCCGCGCGTGCGCGCACCGATGGGTCGCGATCCCAGCCGGTGGTGGCGATGGCGAGGCCGCGCGCCTTCACCGCCAGCCCGATCGAGCCACCCAGCAGGCCGAGGCCGATGATGGCGACGCGGGTGATGGTCACGCCGCTTCCCCGCACAAGGCGCGCAGGCAAGCGATCACGCGGGTCATGTCGTCCGACTTGCCGATTGTGATGCGCACCGCGTTCGGCAGGCCCTGGCCCGGCAGATGACGCACGGCGTAACCGGCCTCGGACAAAGCCTCGACCGCCTCAGTCGCGCTCACTTCGCCTTCGAAATGCACCAGCAGGAAGTTGGCTTCGCTGGGCGAGGCGGACAGGCCGTGGTTGCCGAGCATCGCGATGGCGTCGGCCAGACGTGCGCGTTCGGCGGTGTTGTGCTCGCGGCTGGCGCCCACGAAGTCCTGATCGTCCAGCGCCGCCAGCGCGGCCTTCTGCCCGCTGACCGAGACGTTGAACGCCCCGCGCAGCCGGTTGACCAGATCGATCAGATGCGGCGCGCCGGTAACCCAGCCGACCCGCTCCGACGCCAAGCCATAGGCCTTGGAGAAGGTGCGACTGACCAGCACGTTCTCATACCGCGCAGCGAGGTCAAACGCCGCCTGTTGCAGGGCCGGATCGACATACTCGCCGTAAGCCTCGTCAACGATCAGCAGCACGTCGGACGGCAGGCCCGCGTGGAGCCGCGCGACTTCGGACGGGGGCAGGAAGCTGCCGACCGGGTTGTTCGGGTTGTCGAGCAGCACGACCTTGGTGGCGGGCGTCACAGCCGCCAGCAGATTGTCGACGCTCGCGGCATAGCCTTCGGGGTCAGCAAACACCGGGGTCGCGCCGATCTTCTGCGCCAGCAACGGATAGAGCGAGAAAGAATAGCGCGAGGCCAGCACTTCGTCCCCCGGCCCGGCCAGCGCCTGCACCGCGCAATGCAGCAGCTCACCCGAGCCTGTGCCGCACACGATCCGGTCGGGATCGAGGCCATGCACTTCGGCGATCTTCTCGCGCAGCGCCCGCGCATCGGGATCGGGATAGTCCGCCGCCATATGGCCTTCAGCCAGCGCCGCCAGCGCCGCCGGGCTGGAGCCGAGCGGGTTCTCGTTGGCCGACAGCTTGGTCAGCGGTGTCCCGCTCGCCGACTTCGACTTACCTGGGACGTAGGCGTGGATCTCGGCGATCCAGGGTTTGGGTTCGGGTCTGGCGGTGTTCATGTCGGCCCGCGGCTTGAAGAAAAAGCAGTGCTTCGACAAGCTCAGCACGAACGGAATTACGAAAAATCTCCCTTAACCGTTCGCCCTAAGCTTGTCGAAGGGCCGTTTTTCCGCTTTCGCAGCAATTCCATGAATACAGCGCCATCCGTCTCCAAGGTCTATGCCATCCCCCACGCTCTGCCGCTCGACAGCGGGCAGGTGCTGGAGCGTGCCGCAATCGCCTACGAGACTTACGGCTCGCTCGCGCCCGATGCTTCGAACGCGGTGCTGGTGTGCCACGCGCTGACCGGCGACCAATATCTCGCCAGCCCGCACCCGATCACTGGCAAGCCCGGCTGGTGGGAACGGATGGTCGGCCCCGGCAAGCCGATCGACACGAATCGCCACTTCGTGATCTGCGCCAATGTCATCGGCAGCTGCATGGGATCGAGCGGCCCCGCTAGCCTCGCCCCCGATGGCGAGCCCTATGCGATGCGTTTCCCCGTCATCACCATCCGCGACATGGTGCGCGGGATCGTTGCCTTGCTTGACGGGCTGGGGATCGCAAAGCTCCACGCGGTCGTCGGCGGGTCGATGGGGGGGATGCAGGCGTTGAGCCTCGCCGCCAACTGGCCGACACGCGCCGCGCGGGTGCTGGTGATTGCGTCGACCGCGCGGCACTCGGCGCAGAACATCGCCTTCCACGAGGTCGGGCGGCAGGCGATCATGGCCGATCCCGCTTGGGCCGAGGGCAATTACTACGCGAGCGACGCGAAGCCCGATAACGGCCTCGCCGTGGCGCGGATGGCGGCGCATATCACCTACCTGTCCGAAGCGGGGCTGACCGAGAAGTTCGGGCGGCGCTTGCAGGACCGTGAGGCTAAGGGCTTTGGCTTCGATGCCGAATTCCAGGTGGAAAGCTACCTGCGCTACCAAGGCAGCGGCTTCACCCGCCGGTTCGATGCGAACAGCTACCTCTATATTACCCGCGCGATGGACTACTTCGATATTGCCGAGGAGCACGGCGGCAGACTTGCCAATGCCTTTGCTGGGACGCAGGCGCGGTTCTGCATTGTCAGCTTCGATACCGACTGGCTGTACCCCACCGCCGAGAGCCGCCATGTCGTCCACGCGCTGAACGCGGCGGGGGCGAAGGTCAGTTTCGTGGAACTCAGTGCGCCGCACGGACACGACTCCTTCCTGCTGGAGCACGACCAGCTTGACCGGGTGGTGAAGGGGTTTGTTGAATGACCTTGCGACCGGACCTCGCCGCCATCGCCGCCCATGTCGCGCCGGGTAGCCGCGTGCTCGATATCGGCTGCGGTGACGGCGCGCTGATGGCGGAGCTGGAGAGTGCCAGCGGCTGCGATGCGCGCGGAATGGAGCTGGACGGGGCTCTGGTCGAACGCTGCGTGTCGCGCGGCCTCAGCGTGGTGCAGGGTGACGCCAACCTCGATTTGGCGAACTATCCCGACAAGGCGTTCGATTACGCGATCCTCAGCCAGACGCTCCAGACCGCGACCCGGCCCGACCTGATCCTCGACGAATTGCTGCGCGTCGGGCGGCGGGCGTTCGTCTCGTTCCCCAACTTCGCCCACTGGCGCACGCGCGCGGCGCTGATGTTCGGCGGGCGGATGCCGGTCACGCGCGCGCTGCCGGTGAGCTGGTACGAGACCGAGAACATCCACCACGTCACGGTGGAGGACTTCCGCGAGCTTGCGCGGATGAAGGGCGCCACCATCGAGCGCGCGTGGTTCTTCGCCAATGAAAAACAAATCGGCGCGCCAGCAGCTAACTGGCGCGCCGAATTCGCGGTATTCGAATTAAGCCGCTGACCTCCCCCTTCCGGGTCAAGCCCGGGGCGGGGAGGCACAATGGTCGTGACGCCTTACCCAGCGCGGTGCAGCATACACAGCTTGTGGCCGTCCAGATCGAGCACGTAGCCGAGGTTCAGCGTCCCCATAGCGCCGGTGCGCGGGCCGGGTGCGTCTTCGATCGAGGTGCCGCCCGCGGCGACCGCCGCATCGTGGAACGCCTGCACCTGCTCCAAGCTGTCGCAGGCAAAGCCGATGGTCGCGCCGTTGGCACAGGCGGCGGGTTCGTTGTTGATCGGCTGGCTGATCGCGAAGATCCCGCCATTGTGGAACCAGAAGGCGCGCTTGTGGCCGGTGGCTGCTTCGTTGATGTTGCCCGGCCCGGCGCCGAGCGTGGCCAGCACGGCGTCATAGAACGCCTTGGCGCGGTCGAAGTCATTGGTGCCGACCATAATGTGACTGAACATGGAAATCCGTCTCCTCTCGTAGAACAGGTTGCGGATTAGGACGGAATTCGCCTGCCCGCAATCGGCATTTCCGAGCGGATTTCGGTAGCGCCGCGTTCATATTGCAGGGCATAGGATGCGCCATGCTCACTTCGCTTATGGCCCCCATGCTTCTGGCAGCACTGGCGCTGCAATCCGCCCCCGTCCCGGTCGCGCCCGAACCCGCGCCGCTATCGCAGGAAAACCGCGCCTTGCTGCGCTGTGCGGCGGCGTTCGCTCTGGTGGCGCAAGGTCAGGTGGCGGGCGATCCGCAGGCCAAGGCGTGGCCCGATCTGTCCGAACGTGGGCGCGAGTTCTTTGTTCGGTCGATGGCGCAGCTGATGGACGAAACCGGGCGCGACCGGGCGGGCATAGCGGCGCTAGCCAATGCCGAAGCGCAGGCGCTGACCACCAGCGGCGATCTGCACAAGGTCATGCCGTCGTGCCTGTTGATGCTGGAAGCCGCGCAGCTCTGATTACTCCCCCGTTAGTGGTGCCGCGCGCTGGATTTGCCCTGCAAAATGCGGCACAGCTTGGCGCCTTATGTGGCTCCTCTATCAATTCCCGTTGTGCCCCTTCAGCCGCAAGATTCGGCTGCTGTTGAGCGAAAAGAACGTGCCCTTCGATCTGGCGCGCGAGGACCCGTGGGCCGCGTCAGACATGTTCTTCAACCTGAACCCGGCCGGACGCACGCCGGTGATCGTCAATGCCGAAAAGAACATCACCATCCCCGATAGCCGCGCGATTGCGGAGTATTTCGAGGAAACGGTGGATCGCAATCCGATGATCAACGGCACCGCCACCCAGCGCGCCGAAATCCGCCGGTTGGTGGCGCTGTTCGACGAGAATTTCTACGCCGATGTCACCGCGCCCCTGCTGTCCGAGCGCATGAAGAAGCGCATCCTGCGTCAGCCGCCTGATAGCGGCGCGCTGCGCAATGCGATGAAGATGGCGCATGGGCATCTCGATTATCTCGACTGGCTGATCGACAACCGCCCGTGGGTGGCGGGTTCCACCATGAGCCTCGCCGATCTGGCAGCAGCGGCGCAGATTTCGGTCGCGGATTACCTTGGTGGGATCGATTGGGCCGGGCATGAACAATCGCGCGGCTGGTATGCGGTGTTCAAGAGCCGCCCGAGCTTCCGTCCCTTGCTGACCGAGCGGATGGAGACGATCAAGCCGCCGCCGCACTACGCGCTGCTCGACGGGTAGGATTTTTTGATGGCCGCACGCCCTCCGGCGTGCGAAATCCTCGCTCACGCGACCTCGCGGTCGCATCGCTGCGGGCGCGCGGTCGCGCTTGCGGACCGCCGTTGGCGCTCCGATATCAGCGCAAAGTTGAGAGGTAGCTTTATGACCGACGATCCCCGCAGCCTGACCGACGCCGAATGGCGCGAGAAGCTCGACCCGATGCAGTACCATGTGTTGCGCGAGGCCGGGACGGAACGCGCCTTCACCGGCGAATACGACAAGTTCTACGACGAGGGCGAATACCACTGTGCCGCCTGCGGGACGCAGCTGTTCTACTCGACCGCCAAGTACAACAGCGGCTGCGGCTGGCCCGCCTTCACCAAGCCCGCTGATGAGGAAGTGATCGAGGAGCACCGCGACACCGCCTACGGCATGGTCCGCACCGAAGTGCGCTGCGGCACATGCGGCGGGCATCTCGGCCATGTGTTCCCTGACGGCCCGCCTGAACAAGGGGGCCTGCGCTATTGCATCAATTCGGCCGCGCTGATCTTCACTCCGGCTGAAGGCTGAGGCAATCCGCCGTTGATGGGGGAGAGCACGGTAAACCCGGGTTCACCCCCGGTTACAACTTGCCTATGCATGGGCGCGCGTCCCACGTGTCAGCGGTGGGGATCAGATAGGCGCAAGCAATGTCGAAACGGGGTGAGCGGTTGCAGAACAAGGGCGGACGCGGGACGCGCAAGGCAGCGACGGATCGATCGGCTGCGCCCGACGGCAGCGGCAGCGGCGGCGGCGCGCCGCGCTCGCGCTGGAAGCTGTGGCTGAAGCGGCTGTTCCTGTGGGGCGGCGGGCTGGCGGTGCTGGGCCTCATTTTCCTTGCCTTTGCGGTCGGGTTTGCCGCACAATCCCTGCCGAGTTACAGCACCTTGCAGGCGACCCAGCCGGGCCAGACCATCGTCATCCGCGCGCGCGACGGGCGCGAATTGGTCGAGATCGGGCCAAGCTTCGGCGAATGGCTCAAGTATAACGACATCCCCGAAAATATGACCAACGCGATGGTCGCGGTGGAGGACAAGCGCTTCCGCTCGCATTTCGGGGTCGACCCGGTTCGTTTGACGGGCGCGCTGATCGAAGGCGTCACCGGCTCGCGCTCGCGGCTCGGCGGAACCTCGACCATCACCCAACAGCTGGCGCGCAACCTGTTCCTCAACAACAACCGTTCGCTCGACCGCAAGGCGCGCGAGGCGGTGCTGGCGATGGCGCTGGAATGGAAGTTCTCGAAGGAAGAGATCCTCGAGCTGTACCTCAACAAGGTCTATTTCGGCGGCGGCGCTTACGGGATCGATTCTGCGAGCCGCAAATTCTTCAGCCACCCCGCCAACGACCTCAGTGTCGAGGAAGCGGCGATCATCGCGGGGCTGGTCAAGGCGCCGAGCCAGTACTCGCCGACTGCCGATGTCCAGGCCGCAGTGGACCGGGCGCAGGTGGTGCTAGAACTGATGCGCGAGCAGGGCTACATCAGCGCTGATCAAGCTCAGGTCGATGTCAGCGCGGTGCAGCTTAAGGAGCAGGCCGGGCAGAACTCGGTGCGCTATTTCACCGATTGGGTGCTGCCGCAGCTCGATATCATCCTGCCCGAAACCTATGAACCGATCGAGGTGTGGACCACGCTCGACATCGGGATGCAGCGCGCGGCCACCGCTTCGATTGAGGCCAACACCCCCAAGGGTGCGCAGGGTGCGCTGGTCAGCCTTGACCGGGACGGAGCGATCCTCGCGCTGGTGGGCGGTACGGATTACGTCGCGAGCAATTTCAACCGCGCCACCACCGCGATGCGCCAGCCGGGCTCGGCGTGGAAGCTCTTCGTCTATCTCGCCGCGCTGGAGGCAGGCTACAAGCCGGAGGACAAGGTTAACGACACCCCGGTGACGATTGACGGGTGGAGCCCGCGCAATTCCAACGGCCGCAATGTCGGCGAGACCGATCTGCGCACCGCCTTTGCCTATTCGATCAACACGGTCGCCGCCCAGCTCGGCAATGAAGTCGGCTTCGGCACGGTTGCGTCGATGGCGCGGCGGTTCGGGGTGAATTCCAAGGTCGATACCAACCCTTCAATGGTGCTTGGCGCGTCGGAGATGCGGGTGATCGAAATGACGCAGGCCTTCGCGGGGATCGCGGCCAAGGGCGTCGCGGTCGAACCCTATGGCATCACCAAGGTGACCGGCGCGAGCGGTGAGGTGCTCTACCGCCGCGAAGCATCGCCCGGATCGCCGGTTGTGCCCGATTACGTGGTCGCCGGGATCACCGATCTGCTGCAAGCCGCAGTGCAGACAGGCACGGGTCGCGCAGCCCAAATCGGGCGGCCCGTAGCGGGCAAGACCGGCACCACCTCCTCGAACAAGGACGGCTGGTTCATCGGTTTTTCCAGCGGCATCACCACCGGCGTGTGGATGGGCCGCGATGATGCCAAGGCCGTGCCGGGCCTGCAAGGCGGGCGCGCCCCGGCGCAGGCCTTCGCCTCTTACATGCGCTATGCCGTCAAGAGCCGCCCGGTCGAGGAATTCGATGTCACGCTTGAACTGCCGGAATGGCAGCTGGAGCCGGATGCCGAAGCGATGTTCGGTGAGCCCGATGATTATTACTACATCGACGAGCAGGGCAACATGATCCAGCCGGGCCGCGATGAGTTCGGCCCCGAGGATGAGCGCGGGCCCGATGCGCCGCCTGCCGCCAGTCAGGACTTCCTCGAAGAAGCCACCGGCGGGGCCTTGCCGCAGCAGAGCCAGCGACCCCCGCGCGAACCACGCCGGCCGCCGCCGCAGCCCGCGATCAAGCCGGGCGAATAAGGAACTGCCCATGAAAAAAGGCGCCGGGAGCTGATCCCGGCGCCTTTTTCGTTTGGCGTTATGCCGTGCTGGTGCCGATCAGCGGATCCGCACCGCCACAAAGGCAGGCGGCGTGGTGCGACGCTGGATGCGCAGCAGCAGCGCTTCGCGCTTTTCGGCAGTTGCGGCAGCGATCTGCGCCAGCAATTCTTCCACGGTCGCGGTCGGCTGGTAATTGGCCGACAGGATGATGTCCCCCCGCCGCAGACCCTTGCGCGCCGCATCCGAATTGGGATCGACCGCAGCGATCACCACGCCCTTGGTATCGGCGGGCACGCCCAACGAGCGGGCGATGGCCGCTGTCATTGGGGTCACCTGCATTCCGAGCTTCTGTTCGATCGTGCTGTCCGAGGTGCCCGGCTCCATCGGCTCTTCGGCATCCGGATCGAAGGTCTGCGCCTGCGCTTGCAGCTCCGCCTCGCTCGGCCGCTTCCCAAGCGTGACGTTGATGTTTGTCCGGCTGCCTTCGCGTAGCACTTCGACCGGGACAGTGGTGCCCGGCTGGAGGTTGGCGACGAGGAACGACACCGTTTGGTCGGCGGTGACATCCTTGCCATTCACCTTGGTCAGGATGTCGCCGGCCCGTAGCCCGGCTTTGGCAGCGGGGCTGTTTTCCTCGACCGTCTGCGCCAGTTCGCCGCGGCGCTTGGGCAGGCCGAGGGACAGGGCCAGATCCTCGTCGACGGGCTGGAGGCGGATGCCGAGATAGCCGCGCTGGATTTCTTGGCCATCGCGCAGCTTCTCAACGATCGGCGCGGCGATTTCGGCGGGGATCGCAAAACCGATCCCGACGCTGCCACCCGAAGGCGAGAAGATCGCGTTGTTGATGCCGATCACATTGCCGCGCATGTCGAACAGCGGGCCGCCGGAATTGCCGCGGTTGATGCTCGCGTCGGTCTGGAGGTAGCGGTCATAGGCGCCGCCCTGGCCAGTGTTGCGATACACCGCCGAGATGATCCCGCTGGTAACCGTGCCGCCCAAGCCGAAGGGGTTGCCGATCGCCACGACCCAGTCGCCGACCCGCGCCTCACTTGAGTCTCCGAAGCGCACGAACGGGAAGGTACGGTTGGCGCGGATCTTGAGCACCGCGAGGTCCGAGGCCGCATCGGCGCCGACCAGATCGGCTTCGTATTCGGTGCCATCGGGCAAGGTAATGGTGATCGATTCCAGCTTGGCGCGGGTATCGGGCGGCGAGATCACGTGGTTGTTGGTGACCACATAGCCATCGGCCGAGATGATGAAGCCTGAACCCAGCGACTGCGCCTCGCGGGTTTGCGGCTGGCCGCCGCCTTCTCCACCGCCGCCGCGCCGGTTAAACAGCTCGGCAAAGGGCGTGCCGGCGAAGGGATTGTTGGCGACCTCAACCCGCTGGCGGGTGGCGATGTTGACCACGGCGGGCTGCAACTGCGCCGTCAGATCGGCGAAGCTGGCCGGAGCGCCGGCAACTGGCACGACGCGGTCCATCACAGCACCATCGTTCTGCGCCACCTGCGCGCCTAAAGGCGAGCCGGTGATCAGCGAAATGGAAGCGCCGCCCACCAGCAACGCGCTCGTCAGTCCGTATACATAGCGCACTTTGTTCACGTCCTCATGGTCCTTATCATTGATAGGAATGCGCGGGGGTGCCGCAGCGTTCCTCAAAGCCGTTGACGGGGCCGGCCGTGAAGGCCGACTTCGCGCCCCAAATGCGCCTTTGCGGGCTGAACGCTGATTGAACATCAGCGGCGTTCAGCGCCGCTTGTTGGCGCTTGGTCGATTGCTCAGCGGTCACCCTTGAACTGGCGGAAATATTCGCTGTCCTCTGACAGCACCATCGTGCTCTGCCCCTCACCTTGCAGGAAGGTTTTTTTGTAGCTCTCCATGGCGCGGTAGAAGTCGTAGAACTTCGGGTCTTTTCCGTAAGCATCGGCATAGATACGCGCCGCTTCAGCCGAGGCTTCGGCCTGGATGATCTGCGCATCGCGCTGACCGGCGGCACGGATGGTGGTCGCCTCTTCCTCACGATCGGTCTGCATCCGGGTGAAGGCGGCATCGAGCGGGCGACCTTCGGGAAGGTCAGCCGCCTTGATCCGCACGTCGAGCACCTGCGCCCCATAATTGCGCGCCTGCTTGTCGAGCGTGGCGGTGATGTTGGTCATCGCCGTCCCGCGTTCGGCATTGATCAGCGCCGAGAACGGCCTGCGCCCCAGCTCCTGCCGCAGCACCGAGGTGAGGATCGGCAGCAATTGGGATTCGAGCTGGGCTTCAGAACCGGCACTTTTGACCAGCTTGACCGGATCGATGATGCGGTAGCGCGCATAGGCATCGACTTGCAGGCGCTGCTGATCGTTGGAGAGCACCTGCGTGCGCTCCATGTCGAGATCGAGCACGCGGCGGTCAATCATCCGGACTTCTTCGATGAACGGAATGCGCAGCTGCAACCCCGCCCCGGTCTGGCCATAGGGCACATCGGGGCGGAACTGGTTGAAGGTTCGCACCGGCTTACCGGCCTGCACCACGACGCCCTGATGGGTTTCGGGCACGATCACCACGCTCGAGAGCAGCGCCACAACCACCACAATCGCACCGATGAAGAACGGCTTGTAGGTCTGAAACAGGTTGGTCATGTCCCTACTCCCCCTGCGGCGGCGGCGGAGGCGTCTGCGCACGGCGCTTCAGCTCTGGCAGCGGCAGGTACGGCGTCACATTGCCGCCTTCGACGATGGTCTTGTCGGTCTTGGACAGAATCTGCTCCATGGTCTCGTAATAGAGGCGGCGGCGCGTCACTTCGGGCGCGAGCTTGTATTCCTCGTAGATGTCGTCGAATTCGCTGGCGTCACCTTGCGCACGGGCGAGGGTCTGCTGCGCCACCGCGCGCGACCGGTTGATCGCGGCATCGGCATCCTGCTGCGCGGACGAGACGTCCTTGAACGCTTCCTCCACCCGGCTCGGCGGGTCGACCTTGTTGATTTCAATGCCCTGCACCTTGATCCCGGAGCGATAGGCATCGAGCCGCGCCTGCATGGCGGCGCTCACGTCCTGTTCGATCTCGGCCCGGCCGGCGCCGGTCAGCACACTGTCGAGATCTTGCCGCGCCACAGCGGCGCGCATCGCGGCCTCGCCGATTTCCAGCAAGGCGTTGCGCGGATCGTTGAGCTGATACTTGTAAAGCGTCAGATCGGAGATGTTCCAGCGGATCAGATAGCTCAGATCGACAAGGTTCTGGTCGCCGGTCAGGATCAGTTTTTCGGTCTTGGTGCCGGGCACTTCCTCAAGCCGGACCTGCGTCACATTTTCTTTTTCGACCAGGTGGATCGGCCAAGGCGCAGTGAAACCGGTGGTTTCCATTGTGTGCGAATATTTGCCGCCCAGCCAGGTGACCACGGCCTGTTCGCCGGGCTGAATGAAGTGGAAACTGGTCACCGCGGCCCACACCACGGCAATCCCGCCGATGATGACAGGCGCCCAGCTCTTGCCATTGGGGCGCTCAGGCAAACGGAAGGTCGGGCCGCCGCCACCGCCGCCTGCGCGGCGCGGGCCTTCGGGGCCGCGGCTCTTGAAGATGTCTTCGATGCTGGCCGAACGCCGCTTGCCGGGTTCACCGCCGCCGGGCAGCCACGGGTTGCGCGGACCGCCGCCACCGCTGCCGCCTGCTCCGCCATCGCCCTCAGGCCCATCCCCGCCGGGCTCGTCGCCGCTACCGCCGCCGCCCCAGGGGTTGTTTTTGCCAGCCATGGCGAAGCCCTTTAGGCCAGCGCCAAGTCGTTCTCTCCAGCCGTCTAATCTTTGCATAAGGTGTTTATAGGCACGGGTTCCGGCGAAAAACAGGGGTTCGCTGCGTGAATTTGGTGGTAGAGGCGTGCCGAAATGGACAAGTCACCCCAAGAACCCCGCCAGCCCGCTGCCGAAGAGGCGCTGATCCGTGCTGCCTTGACCCCGGAAATCAACCATCGGCTGCGCTCCGCCCGGATCGTTGCGCGCCGTGCGGTGATCGTGGCCGAGGCCGGTGACCTGTCCGATTCTGCCCGCGCTGAGCTGGAAGCGGGCATCACCGCCGCGCTTCTCCCGCTGGCGGAAATCGACGAAGTGCGGATCGCGCTGACCGGTGAGCGGCGGCGGCGGCGGTTGATTGCCGTGGGATCGGGCAAGGGCGGGGTCGGCAAGTCGACACTGACCACCAATCTCGCGGTCGCGCTCGCCCGGATGGGCCGCAAGGTCGGCGTGATCGACGGCGACATCTACGGCCCCTCCCAGCCCAAACTGTTGAAGACCGAAGGCATCAAGCCCGGCGCGACCCCCGATGGTTCGCAGCTGGTGGCGATCGACAGCCCCTATAACGTCAAGGTGCTGTCGATGGGCCACATCGTCGCGCCCGGCAAGGCGCTGGCATGGCGCGGGCCGATGACCGGCAAGGCGCTGACGCAACTGGTCGATGCCGATTGGGGCGATACCGATCTGCTGCTGATCGACCTGCCCCCCGGCACTGGCGATGTGCAGCTTTCGATGCTGTCGGCCCACCGCCCGGATGGTGCGGTGCTGGTGTCCACCCCGCAGGATCTCGCGCTGATCGACGCGGCGCGCGCGGGCCAACTGTTCGAGCAGGGCGAGGTGCCGATCATCGGGCTGGTCGAGAACATGGCAGGCTATTGCTGCCCCGCATGCGGCCATATCAGCGACCCGTTCGGTTCGGGCGGGGTCGAGAAATTCGCCACCGCGCTCGAAATCCCGTTCCTTGGCCGCGTGCCGCTGACGCTCGCCACCCGGATCGCAGGCGACCAGGGCAATCCGCCCGCCGCCGGTGACGACGAGACCGCCGCGCCGTTCCGCGCCATTGCGGAAAAGCTGGCGCGCTGGCTCGATACCGGGACGGTTTGAGGGATGGGGCTGACGCGGCGCGGATTGTTGGCAGGGGCAGCGGCGGGCGGCGGTCTGATTGTCGCCTGGTGGCTGATGCCGCGCAATTACGCGACCCCGTTGGTTCCGGTGCGCGGCGAGCACGTGTTCGGCGCATGGCTCAAGATTGCCAATGACGGCGTCGTGACCGTCGCCGCGCCGCAGCTCGAGATGGGGCAGGGCATCACCACGCTGCTGCCGCAGATCATCGCCTATGAACTGGGTGCGGACTGGCGGCAGATCGCGGTCGAGCCTGCGCCGGTTTCGGGCGCCTATGCCAATATCCCGCTGGCGACCAAGTGGATGGCGCTGTGGGATCCCTTCGGCGCCGGACTGTCGGGCAGCACCGATGCGCTGATCGCGGCGCGCTTTGCCGGGTCGCAGCGCTTCAACGCGACCGCCGATGGCACCTCGCTCGCCGCCTATGAACAGCCTTGCCGCGAAGCCGCTGCCGCCGCCCGCGCGATGCTAGCGCAGGAGGCCGCATCGCGCTGGGGCGTCGCGTGGGAGGAATGCGAGGTCGAAGGCGGGTTCGTGACGCACACCGACAAGCGCGCCAGCTTTGGCGAACTGGCGGAGGCTGCGGCGGACTACACCCCGCCCGATCTCCCGCCACTGCGTCCCGAGCCGCCGCGCGAAAAGCCGCTGCCTGCCGATGTCGACGGCGCCCCCGCCTTCCCGCGGATCGATCTGCCTTCCAAGGTTGATGGCTCTTACCGCTTTGCCGGGGACGTGCGCCTGCCGGGAATGGTGTTCGCCTCGATCCGCCACGGGCCGGTCGATGGATCGGAACTCGCCGGGTTCAACCCCAAGGGAGCCGCCGGGATCAAGGGGCTGGCCGGGATCGTCGAAAGCAAGCGCTGGCTCGCGGTCGCGGCGAATACGTGGTGGAGCGCCGATCAGGCTCTCGCCGCGATGAAGCCCAAATTCGCCAACCCTACCCCGGTCAACAGCACCGAGATCGCCACGAAGCTCAATGCAGCGCTGATCGGCGGCGAGGCCCATACCATTGTCGAGACCGGCTATGGCGGCGAGGCGCTTCAGCGGGTCGACATTGGCCGCCGTTATGAGGTCGAGGCCGCCTATGCCGCCCCGGTCGAAACCGCGACCGCTGCGGCGCGCTATGCCGATGGACGGCTCGATCTGTGGATCGCGTCGCAAGCGCCCGAACAGGCGCGCATCGCCGCAGCCCGCGCTATCGGCATTTCGACTGAGGATGTGGCGCTCTACCCAATGCCCGCAGGCGGCAGCTTCGATGCGCGGCTGGAACATGACCACGCCATCGAAATCGCGCTGATCGCCAAGGAACTTGGCCGCCCGGTGCAACTGACCTGGCCGCGCCGGGACGAGCTGATCCGCGGCCGCCCGCGCGCGCCTGCCTGGTTGCTGCTGGGCGCGCAGCTGGCCAAGGGCGGGGCCAGCGGGGAAGGCGGCGCGATTGACGCGATGCGCATCCGCATCGCCACGCCGCCCGCCGCGCGCGAATTCGGCAAGCGGCTGTTCGGCAATCTCACCAGCATGGCCGCGATTCGCGAGACGACCGGTGAGCCTGATCCCCTCGCCTGCGAAGGCGCCGTGCCGCCCTATCAGCTCCCGGCGCTGCTGGTGGAGCACGTTCCGGTGGAGATCGGGCTGCCGGTCGGCCGGGTGCGCGGCAATGCCTATGGGCCGACGGTGTTTGCCATCGAAAGCTTCATCGACGAGATCGCCGCCAAGGCCGGGCGTGAGCCGCTGTCGTTCCGCATGGCGATGCTGGGGAGCGATGTCCGGCTGGCTGCTTGCCTCCAGCGCGCGGCGCAGCTGGCGGGATGGGATGGCGGCGCGGACCAGAGCGGGCAGGGCCTCGCCTGCGCCCGGATTGGCGAAGGGCCGGAAGCGGGGCGGATCGCCTGCGTCGCCACCGCGCGTCAGGGCGAAGGCGGGGTGCGGGTGATCCGGCTGTCGGTCGCGGCGGACATTGGCCGGATCGTCAATCACGACATCGCCAAGCAGCAGATCGAAGGCGGGCTGGTGTTCGGCATGGGCATCGCGCTTGGCAATGCGCTGCGCCTGCGCGGCGGCCTGCCCGACGGCGGCGATGATTCCGCGCTCGGCCTGCCGGTGCTCGCCGATTGCCCGGAGATGCGGATCGAGTTTATCGCCAGCGAAGCCCCGCCCGCCGATCCCGGAGAGCTGGGAACGGTGGTCGCCCCGCCTGCGATTGCCAATGCACTGTTTTCGGCTACAGGGTTGCGCCTGAGACGCCTGCCCCTACTTTCGGACGGCATATGACCCGCACATTTTCGCCACACCGCGTCCGGGCGATGGACTTTGCCCGGAAACGAAACGCCTGCCGACCGTTAGGCGGGCTATGACCTGGCAGACCCAGCGCCTTCCGGGCGACCATCCTCCCGCCAAAAGCGGCCAGATCGGCGTATTGCTGATCAACCTCGGCACGCCTGACGGGCCTGATCCGGAATCGGTCAAGAAGTACCTCAAGCAGTTCCTGTCCGACACGCGGGTGGTGGAGATTCCGCCAATCGCATGGCAGCTGATCTTGCGCGGGATCATCTTGAACACGCGCCCGCAGAAAAGCGCGAAGGCCTATGCCAAGATCTGGACGGATCGCGGGTCGCCGCTGGCCGACATCACCTCGCGCCAGGCCGAAGCGATGGTCGGGCGGTTTGGTGACAAGGTCGTGGTCGATTGGGCGATGCGGTACGGCAATCCCTCGATCGAAAGCCGCATGACCGCGCTGATGGCCGATGGCTGCGACCGTATCCTGATCGCGCCGATGTATCCGCAATATTGCGCCGCGACGACTGCGACCGTGTTCGATGAGGTCGCCCGCGTGCTCAAGAAAATGCGCTGGCAGCCCGCGCTGCGGTTCGTGCCGCCCTATCATGACGAGCCGAGCTTCCTCGCTGCGCTGGCCGATGACTTGACCCGGCAGGTGCGCGCGCTGACCTTTAAGCCCGAAGTGATGCTGCTCAGTTTCCACGGGATGCCGCAGCAGACGCTGGAAAAGGGCGATCCCTATTACTGCCACTGCTCCAAGACCGCGCGATTGCTGCGCGAGGAGCTGGCGACGCGGCCTGAATTTGCAGGCGTCCGCTTCGAAACCACCTTCCAGTCGCGCTTCGGCCCGGCGGCGTGGCTTGAGCCGTCAACCGATGCGACGCTGATGGCTGAGGGCGACAAGGGCACCAAGCGGCTGGTGGTTGCCGCTCCTGGCTTTGCGGCGGATTGTGTCGAGACGCTGGAGGAACTTGCGCTCGAAGGGCGCGACGAATTCATGGAGCATGGCGGCGAGGATTACGCCGTGCTCGATTGCCTCAACTCTTCGGATGATGGGTTGAAGATGATCGAGGCAATGCTGAACCGCGAGCTTTCCGGCTGGATTTGACCGCGCGGAGTATTTACATCAGAGTCAGTTGCGAATCCGAACCTTCACCGGAGCATCAAGACCCTCATGGCTACTCTTGCCGAAGCCCCGCAGTCCCCTGACACCGCGCCCGTGGATGCGCCGCGCCACTGGAGCGAGCTGCGCCTGACCGATGCCGATCTCGCCCATATCCCCGGTGAGGCGGGCTGGCCGGTGGTCGGCAATACCTTCACCATGCTCGCCAACCCGCACGCCTTTGCCGAGCGGATGATCAAGACCCACGGCAAGGTCTATCGCAACCGCGCCTTCGGTGGCTGGCAGATCGCGCTGATCGGGGCCGAGGCGAACGAGCTGCTGCTGTTCAACAAGGACAAGATCTTCTCCAGCGAACAGGGCTGGGGACCGGTGCTTGATCAGCTGTTCCCGCGCGGGCTGATGCTGATGGATTTCGACCATCACCGGATCGACCGCCGTGCGCTTTCGATCGCGTTCAAGCCGGAACCGATGCGCCACTATTCGGGCGCGCTGAACCGCGGGATCGCGCGCGAAGTCGCCAGCTGGGCAGGGCCGAAAGAGTTCTATCCGGCGATCAAGAAGCTGACGCTCGATCTCGCCGCTGACAGCTTCATCGGCCTGCCGTGGGGGCCGGAAGCCGACAAGATCAACGAGGCTTTCGTCGACATGGTGCAGGCCTCGGTCGCGCCGGTGCGCAAGCCGCTGCCCTTCACCAAGATGAAGAAGGGCGTGGATGGCCGCGCGTTCCTCGTCGACTACTTCACCAAGGAAACCCTGCGGCGGCGCAAGGAAGGCGGCGGGCAGGATATGTTCAGCCAGTTCGCCACCGCCACGCGCGAAGATGGGAGCCTGCTGCCGGCGGGCGAGGTGGTCGATCACATGAACTTCCTGATGATGGCGGCGCATGACACGATCACGTCGTCCGCCACCTCGCTGATCTACCATCTCGCCACCAATCCGGTGTGGCAGGAGAAGCTGCGCGAGGAGATCATGGCGGTCACTGGCGGGCCGGATGGGGACGGCAATCCCCGCCCGCTCGATTACGATGATCTGGCGAAGCTCGACCTGACCGAAATGGCGTTCAAGGAATCGCTGCGGATGATCCCGCCCGTTCCCTCGATGCCGCGCCGGGCTTTGCGCGAATTCGAATATGGCGGTTACCGGATTCCGGCGGGCGCGATGGTCGGGATCAATATCTACTGGACCCACCATTCGGAAGAATATTGGGACAAGCCCTTCACCTTCGATCCGCTGCGCTTCACGCCGGAACAGGTGAAGGCCCGCCACAAATACGCCTGGGTGCCGTTCGGCGGCGGGGCGCATATGTGCCTGGGTCTGCACTTTGCCTATATGCAGGTGAAGATCCTGCTGGCGCAGTTGCTCCAGCGCTACCGGATCGAGGCGGCGGCGGGTTACAACCCCGAATGGCAGGACTGGCCGATTCCGCAACCCAAGGACGGGCTGAAGGTGACCTTCACGCCGCTCTAGCGGGATTTCCTACGCGGTGCCGATGCGATAGCGAGAGGCGTTCTTTCCCATCGTCGGCCCTCTCACCCCCCTTTGGCGGTACCTCCCCCCCCCCCCGCTACGGGCAAAGTGTCAACTTCGATTTTTTTGCTTAACCTTGTGAATTGTCATCAGAAATCCGTCGGAATGTCGCTTGACACCCTGTCAACTTTGTCAACTTCGTCTCAGAAATCCCAGGCGATCCCGTCCTTCTCCCAATCACCATAGCGGGTGGGGGAAAGCTCGCGCGGTTCGTCCTTGAGCGGATCTGTCACCTTCGGCGCAGGCACCGGATCATTGGTCCAGTGAGCGGGCTTCTTGAAGGCCTTGGCGGCTTCGGACTTCTCTTTGGTCATGTGGTGCAAATGCCCATGCTGGCACTTTGTTTCAAGGAAGGTTAGGGGCGCTCGCATGGTCAGTACCCCCGGACTTCCCGTGCGCCGCGCCGCGCTTCGCCTGCTTGATGCTGTGTTCCGGCGGGGCGAGACGCTTGAACAGGCGGAAGGCGGCGCGCTCGGCGATATCCGCAAGGCGCCGGATCGTGCGCTGGCCAAGGCGATTGCGGGGGAGACCCTGCGCTGGCTGACCGATCTCGACGCCCTGATCGACAGCGCGACCAAGCAGAACCTGCCCGATGACGCCAAGGCGCGGATGGTGCTGCGGATCATGCTGGCGCAGGCGTTGCGGCTCGACACGCCGCCGCACGCGGTGATCGCGACCGGCTTGCCCTTGCTGGCAGGCGGCCCGCGCAGGCTGGCGCATGGGGTATTTTCGGCGCTGGTGAAGCCCGGCGTGGGCGTGCTGCCCGAAGTCCCGACCCTTTCCGAAGCCGTGGTGCTGCGCTGGGGTGCCGAAAAGGCCGCCGCCATTGCCCCCGGCCTCGCCTTCCCGCCTGAGCTTGATCTGGCGCTGAAGGACGCCGCCGACGCCGAGACCCGCGCCGTGGCGATGGGCGGTGTGACGCTCGCCCCGGGCCATGTCCGCCTGCCGCGCGGCGCGGCGGTGGAGAGCCTTGCCGATTACAAGGCGGGCGACTGGTGGGTGCAGGATCTCGCCGCTTCGATCCCCGCGCGGTTGCTGGGGGCAGGCGCAGGCAAAAACGCGCTTGATTTGTGCGCCGCGCCGGGCGGCAAGACCATGCAACTGGCAGCGGCGGGGTGGAACGTCACCGCGCTCGACAGCTCCAAGCGGCGGCTGGAATTGCTCAAGGATAATCTCAAGCGCACCGGGCTGAAGGCCTCGCCCGTGCGCGCCGATGCGCTGACGTGGGAGCCGAAGCACCGTTTCGACGCAATTCTGATCGACGCTCCCTGCACCGCAACGGGCACCTGCCGCCGCCACCCCGACGTGCTCCACCGCATCGGCGCGCGGCAGATCCCCGAGATGGTGGAGCTGCAACGCGCGCTCGCTGCCAAGGCCGCCGAATGGCTCAATCCGGGCGGCGTGCTGGTCTATGCGGTGTGCTCGCTGGAAGAAGAGGAAGGCGAGGAACAGGCGGCGTGGATCGACGCCGAGCTGGGCCTTACGCCGATGCCGATCACGGCGGCGGAGCTGCCCGTTGGGCTAACGCCGACGGCACAGGGCTGGCTGCGGACGCATCCGGGGATGCTGGCCGACCAAGGCGGGCTGGATGGGTTCTTTGTGGCGCGGTGGGTGAAGCCCTAGCCCCCGTCCCGGGCTTGACCCGGGACCCCGCTTTTCTCCTCGAGCCCAGAGGCAGCTGGGTCCCGGGTCAGGCCCGGGACGGGGGCCAACTTACTTCACATACTTCTGAAACGACTTGCGCAACTTCATCAACTTGGGCGGGATCACCGCGAGGCAGTAAGGATTGCGCTGGCCTTCGCCGTCCCAATATTCCTGATGGTAGTCCTCGGCCGGATACCATTCCGCAGTCTGCTCGCCGCCCGAGAGCCCTTCGATCGTCGTCACCGCCACCTTGCCATTGTCGGCGTTCCAGCGCGCAATCGCCGCTTCGGCCTCGGCACCTTGCGCGTCTGACAGCGGGAAGATCGCGCTGCGGTACTGCGTGCCGATATCGCCGCCCTGCCGGTTCAGCTGCGTCGGATCATGCGTGCCGAGGAACACGTCGTAAATCTGCGGCAGGCCGATCACATCCGTATCGAAGGTGACGCGAATCCCCTCGGCGTGGCCGGTGGTGCCGGTGCAGACCTCCTTGTAGGTCGGGTTCGCTTTGGTGCCGCCGATATAGCCGCTTTCCACCAGCGTGACGCCCACTACATCGCGGAACACCGCCTCGGTGCACCAGAAGCAGCCGCCTGCAATGATTGCCGTGTCCAAGTTGCTCATCGAAATCTCCATTGGTATTGGCCACAAATAGGCTAGCACGTGGCAAATGCCATGCGTTGGCGAGCGAATTTTCCACCTCCGGAGAGAGACCCCATGAAGAAACTGATCCTTGTCGCCGCTGCGAGCGCGCTTGCTGTGGCTGCCCCGCTGCTGGCCCATCAGCACACAGGCCACGCCGCCCATGCCGAGCACGGCGATGCCCACGTCCTCGACACCGCCGCCTTCAACAAAATGCATGGCGAGGCCGTGTCGGGCGCACTCAACCACCCCTCGCGCGCCGAAGATAAGGTGCGTGACGTTCACCGCCACCCCGCCGAAGTGCTCGCCTTCTTCCATGTCGGCCCGCACATGAAGGTGGGCGAATATTCGCCCGGCGGCGGCTGGTATTCGCGCCTGCTCGGCCACTATCTGGGCGGTGAGGGGCAATTGGTCGGCCTATATGCAAACCCGCTGACCGCCACCGCCGATCCGGCCCGCCAGCAGCGCATCCGTGACCAGGCGGCAGGCTTCGGCGCGGAAGTGGCGGGCTACACCGGTCTTCCGGCGGACAGGTTCAGCGGCCTTACGATGGACAAGGCCGCCGAGCAGAAGGGCACCTTTGACCGCATTCTGGTGATCCGCGCGATGCACGGCATCACCAATGGCGGCATCGCCGACACCGAAATCCGCGCGATGCGCGCGCTGTTGAAGGATGACGGGCTGCTCGGCATCGTCCAGCACCGCGCCAAGGCTGAAGCGCCGTGGTCCTATGCCAATGGCACCAAGGGCTACATGAAGCAGCAGGACGTGATCGACTTCATGCGTCTCAACGGGTTTGAACTGCTTGCCTCGAGCGAGGTCAACGCCAATCCCAAGGACACTGCCGATCACCCCGAAGGCGTGTGGGAAATGCCCCCGACGCTCGCGACCAAGCGAGAAGACCTGAAGGACAAGGGCGAAAGCGACCGTATGACGCTGCTCTTCAAGAAGTCCAAGTAATGCGGTAGGGGCGGCGGCATGACCGCAATTACTGTCGCCGCCCTTCAGCTGTCCTTGGGTTCCGAGGACGAAGCCACCAATATTGCCGCCGTCTCCGCGTTGGTGGAAGACGCTGCGAGCAAAGGCGCGCAGCTGATCCTGCCGCCTGAACTGTTCAGCGGCCCCTATTTCTGCCGCGAGGAAGACGAGGCGCTGTTTGCTCTCGCTCGACCGACGCTGGAACACCCGAGCGTGATCGCGATGCAGGCGCTCGCCGCCAAGCTGAAGGTGACGATCCCGACGAGCTTCTTCGAGCGGGACGGGCATCACTACTACAACTCCCTCGCGATGATCGGCCCGGACGGCGCGGTGCAAGGCACCTACCGCAAGAGCCACATCCCCGATGGGCCGGGCTATGAGGAAAAGTACTATTTCCGCCCCGGCAATGATGGCTTCAAAGTGTGGGATGTGCCGGGCGAGAACGGCGCGCTGGTCGAGGTTGGCGTCGGCATCTGCTGGGACCAGTGGTATCCGGAATGCGCGCGCGTCATGGCGCTGATGGGCGCGGAATTGCTGCTTTACCCCACCGCAATCGGCTCCGAGCCTTATGACGCGGACCTCGACACCAGCCGGATGTGGCGGCGCGCGATGATCGGGCATTCGGTATCAAACTGTATGCCGGTGGTCGCCGCCAACCGGATCGGGTCGGAAGGGCCGGATGTTGGGGCTCAGAACTTCTACGGCCACTCCTTCATCACCGATGAATGGGGCGACTACCTTGCCGAATATGGCGCTGGCGAAACCGGCGTGCTGATCGCGCGGCTCGATCTCGCCCGTGCCGCCAAGCACCGCGCCGGGATGGGCTTCTTCCGTGACCGCCGCCCGCAGCTTTACGGCCGGATCGCGCAGGACATTTGACGCGGTGTCCAGCACCTATCTGATCGCGCTGGGAAGCAACCGGCGGCACCATCTCTATGGCGGCCCGCAGGACGTGGTGCTGGCGGCGATGGAAGAATGCGCCGCGTTCGGCACCGTCACCGCCCGCGCGCCGGTGATCGCGACCGCGCCGATGGGCGCGGCGCAGCGGCGCTTTGCCAATGCGGCACTGGTGCTTTCGAGCGAGCTTACCCCCACCGCGCTGCTCGCGGCGCTGAAGCACACCGAGCGCGCTTTCGGGAGGCGACCCGGTCAGCGCTGGGGCGACCGGGTGCTGGACCTCGATATCATCCTGTGGAGCGGCGGCGTGTGGCGCTCTGTGGACCTCAAAATCCCCCACCCGGCCTTCGCGCAGCGGCGCTTCGTACTGGACCCGGTGTGCGCCATCGCCCCCGATTGGCGCGACCCGGTGAGCGGTTTAACCCTCGCCCAAGCCCAAGCCCGCTTGACCCGCCCGCGCCCCCTGCCTAGGTGAGCGCCCTTGTCGCCCCTGGCGACGCGGCGAAGCCGTCAGCGTGGACCCGTAGCTCAGTTGGTAGAGCAACGGACTTTTAATCTGTAGGTCTCGGGTTCGAGCCCCGACGGGTCCACCATTTCTTGTTTTCCGCACGCCCTTCGGCGTGCGATTTCCTCGCTCACACGAGCTGAAGCTCGCGCCGCTGCGGGCGCTCGGTCGGGCTTGCGGTCGCTGCGCGACCGATCAGCATCCTTCATCTGACGCTGACGGTTGTCGGGCTTCACATCCCCCGAGGCACGGCGACCTTCTGGCACGTCATGGGTGCCATGCGGCCCACGGTCCACATCGCCTCGCCGCCCTTGTCCCAGAACTGGTGAGTCGCGCTCATATATTTCGCGCCCGAGGCGGATTTGTCGGCGGGGATTGTGACGGGGGCGTTGTCGTTCATCTGCACCATCACCCGGTCGCCCGACACGTTATCAACCTTGAGCCGCGTGCCGCCGCCACAATCGTAATAGGCGCTCACCCCCGGCCCGCCAACCGGCGCGCAGGCTGCCAGCAGGGCCGCTCCGGTCGCGGCTGCTATCAATCCGATTTTCATGCTGTTTCTCCCGCCTTCTAGTGGGAGGAAACTACACCAATTGGCCCGAGTTTCAAAGCGCTGGCTTGGCTGGCCGCGCATCCAGCCAGCGCGCGGCTTGGACGCCGCCGGTGATCAGGAACGGCACCAGCACCAGCGAAAGCACCACCTTTGCCAGCACTTGGCCGATCATCAGGTTCATGATTGGGAATAGGCCGTAAAACGCCAGAGTGATGAAAATCACCGAATCGACCGCCTGCGACAGCGCCGAGGCAACCGCGCCGCGGACCATCAGGCCGAGGGTGCTCTCCTCGCCTGCGCCGCGCAACCGGTCGAAGATCCAGATGTTGAGCAGAAGCGACGTGATGTAGGATGCAGGGCCTGCCATCCACACCCGAGGTGTAGTCCAGTGAACTCTCTCAAAGGCAGCTAAGTCTTTCAGACGCTCAGGGTTGGATAACATTTCCAACGAGGCGGGCAAAAGTAGGACTAGTGGCAGAAGTGCTGACGCTACACCTAGAGGAAGAAACCCCCACCACACGATCCGCTGCGCCATCGCGCGCCCGTAAAGCTGCGACAGCGTGCTTGAGATCACCACCAGCAGCAGGAACGGGAAGATCCCGCTTTCGACCGCAAGGTTCGTCGGCCACAGCTGGACCTGCTTGAACGCCAACACGCCGGCCAGCACTGTCATCCCGCCATACAGCAGCGTGAAGACGAACAGCCCCAGCGGCATACTGACAGTGGGCGAGGTCGCAGCGGCGGGTGCGGGATCGGTTTGGTCCATCGCCCAAGTGCTAGCCAGCACCGCGACAAAAGAAAAGCGGCGCGAACTGGCCTGTCACCGGTGCTTTGCGACCGGTTAGCCGCAGCCTCCTGCGCTTCCCCGCTTGCAAGCCCGCGCGCAAACTGCCACGCCAAGCCCTGCTGCGCGCCAGGGAGGCCTTCCTGCGGGCATCAGGGGTCCAACGCTTCCGACATGAAGAAGGGCAATTTGCTGCCGTGAACGAGAGTATCACGTCCATCCTGCTGAGCCTTGCAGGCGTGCTCGCCATTCTTGGGATTGCCTTCGCGTTGTCGACGGCGCGGCGCAGGATCAACTTGCGCGTGGTCGGTTCGGCCTTTGCGTTGCAGGCGGTCACCGCGCTGATCGTGCTGCGCACCGACACCGGCGTGGCGGTGATCGGCGGGCTGTCGCAAGGCGTAATCGCGCTGCTCGATTTCTCCAAGATCGGCATCACTTCGGTGTTCGGGCCGATGGAAACCAACCCCTTCGCCAACACTTTCGTGATCGCCGCGCTGCCGGTGATCGTGTTCTTCGCCGCGATTGTCTCGATCCTCTATCACCTCGGCATCATGCAGCGGCTGGTGCGCTGGGTTGGCGGGGCGATTGGCTTTGTCACGGGGATCAGCAAGGTCGAGGCCCTGGGCGCGGCAGCCAACATCTTCGTCGGCCAGTCCGAAAGCCCGCTGGTGGTGCGGCCCTATCTGGCGGCGCTTTCGCCGTCGGGCCTGTTCACGCTGATGAGCGTCGGGATGGCGGGCGTGGCAGGGACGATCCTTGCTGCCTATGCGAGCTTTATCGGCGAGGATGCCGTGCCGTTCCTGCTGGCGGCGGCGTTCATGTCGGCGCCGGGCGGGATTTTGATGGCCAAGATCATGATGCCGGACGATGCTCCCATCGCCGCCGGGCGCGATCCGGACGCGACGAACGCTGCCGGGGCCAACACGCTGACCGAGGCGACCCGCGTGGTCATGTATGACGAGAACGGGCAGGAGGTTGAACTCCCGCAGGCCCGCATCAGCGCGGTCGGCCCGGCCTCAATCCTTGAGGGCGGCGCCAAGGCTGATGAAGTGAGCGCGGCCGAAACCTTCGAGGAAGGCCAGCGCCCCGCCAATATTATCGAAGCCGCAGCGCAGGGCACCCAGACCGGCGTGAAGCTGGCCGTGGCTGTGGGCGCGATGGTGATGGTGTTCGTCGCGCTGGTGGCGTTGGCGAACGGAATGCTCGCCGGGATCGGCGGCGGGATCGTCAACCTTGCGAACGGCATCGGCGCGCCGATCAGCCCCGAGGTCGCCACCTGGCTGCAAGGCATCAGCTTCCAGCAATTGCTCGGCTATGTGTTCGCGCCGGTGATGTTCCTGATCGGCATTTCCGATTGGGATCAAGCCCAGATCGCGGGCGGGTTGTTCGGCACCAAGATCGTGCTCAATGAATTCGTCGCCTTCATCGATCTCGGCAAGATGGGGCCGAGCGAATTGACCGACCGCAGCCGGGCGATCGTCACCTTTGCGCTGTGTGGCTTTGCCAATTTCTCTTCCATCGCGATCCAGATGGCGGTGACCGGCGGCCTCGCCCCCAACCAACGCCCGGTGATTGCGCGGCTGGGGCTGCGGGCGCTCGCCGCGGGGAGCCTCGCCAACCTGATGAGCGCGGCGCTGGCGAGCTTGTTTCTGCCTTATTGAGCGCTGCGCGAAGGGCTTGGCAGGCGCGGTGCGCCGCGTGTAAGGGGCCGGGCATGATCAATATTGCTTCCGTCTCGCTGACCCAGCCGCTCGAAACCATCGCTGATGAGTTGGGGCGCAGCTTTGGCGAATATGGCTTTGCTGTGGTGCGCGATCACGGCATCCCCCAGACTCTGATCGCAGAGGCCGAGGCCGTCTCGAAGGCGTTCTTCGCGCTGCCCGATGCGGTCAAGCGCGCCTACAAGATCGAAGGCGGCGGCGGGGCGCGGGGCTACACCCCGTTCGGCACCGAAAAGGCCAAGGACGCCGAGGTGTTCGACCTCAAGGAATTCTGGCACGTCGGCCGTGATCTGCCCGAAGGGCACCCGCTCGCTGAATTCATGGCCCCCAATGTCTGGCCGACCGAGGTCGAGGGCTTCCGCGAGACGATGAGCGCGCTCTTCGCCGCGTTTGAAGTGGCCGGTGGCCGCGTGCTGGAAGCGATTGCGCTCCACCTTGGCTGCCCGCGCAATTTCTTTGCGGCCAGCGTCGAGGATGGCAATTCGGTGATGCGGCTGCTGCACTATCCGCCGCTGGGCGAAGGCGCGCCCGAAGGTGCGATCCGCGCCGCCGGGCATGAAGACATCAACACCATCACTCTGCTGCTCGGTGCCGAGGAAGCGGGGCTGGAGTTGTTGACCAAGTCGGGCGAATGGCTACCGATCCCGGCGGCTGAGGGCGCGCTGGTGATCAATATCGGCGACATGTTGCAGCGCCAGACCAACGGCAAGCTGCGCTCAACCACGCACCGCGTCGTCAACCCGCGCGGTGAGGCCTCGCGGCGGGCACGGTATTCGATGCCGTTTTTCCTGCATTTCCGGCCAGATTTCCTGATTGAGCCGCTTCCAGAATGCATCGCGGCCGATGCGGCGAATCCCCCGCCGGAGCCGATCACGGCGCATGATTACCTCATGCAGCGCCTGCGCGAGATCAACCTCGCCTGATCGCGGCTGAAGGGGCGATTTTTCGTCCCATTGATTGGCCTCAAGAAATTCCCTGCGGGCGTTGCTGCGATGCAACACTTAGGTATGGAACTCGCGCTAAACCTACACTTTTCTGGCGTTCGTCGCGACTCGCCTTATGGAATCGCCGCGCCGGGGTGAGGCGTTTCATCAAACTGTCACAGAACAGTCGCTTTGCCGCAAGCGTTCAGGCCTAGGGCAGGTCGCATCACGTTTCGATCACCTCTTCATCTCCACCGTTAACAGGGGCTTTTACCCATGAAGCTTAAGTATCTCCTTGCGGCGAGCATCGTCAGCCTTGCTGCGACCACCACCATCGCCACTCCGGCGTTTGCGCAGGAAACCACCTCGTCCGTTCGCGGCGATGTCGTTGACCAGAATGGCAACCCGATTGTCGGCGCCACCGTGGTCGTGACTCACGTTCCCTCGGGCACCAAGTCGACCCAGACCACCGATGCTTCGGGCGGATTCAACGCTGCCGGTCTGCGTATTGGCGGCCCCGTCACTGTCGAAGTGATCGCGGACGGCTTCGAAACCGCTTCGCAGGAAATCGGCTTCCTCAATGCCGGTCAGGCTCAGCGTATCAGTGTTGCGCTGGCCGAAGTGGGCCAGACTATCGTGGTCACCGGCTCGCGCACCCGTTCGTCGATCTCGCTGGGCACCGGCGCCGCCACCGTGCTGAGCGCGAACGACATTGCCGGCGTGGCCAACGTCAACCGCGACATCCGTAACCTTGCGGCGCGCGATCCGTTGGTGACGCTCGACGCCACCAACAACGGCGCGATTAGCATCGCCGGACAGAACAACCGCTTCAACCGCTTCACCGTTGACGGCGTGGCCTTCGGCGATCCCTTCGGTCTGGAATCGGGCGGCCTCGTGTCGACGCGCGGCCCGGTGCCGCTTGATGCGATCGGCGAATTCTCGGTCGAAACCGCACCGGTTGATATCCAGCAGGGCTTCTTCCAGGGCGGTGCGATCAACACCCAGCTCAAGTCGGGTGGCAACAATTTCACCTTCATGGGCGCGGCGTTCTACCAGAACGACGATCTGCGCGGCAGCCGCGCGGATAACCTGACCCGCCTCGGCGCCTTCGACTCGCAGGTATATGTGGCGCAGGTCACTGGCCCGATCATCAAGGACAAGCTGTTCTTCGCGGTTACCTATGAACGCACCCGTGACACGGTCCCGGCCGATGTTGATCCCTCGCAGCTCGGCATCACCGATGCCGAAATCAGCTCGATCAGCGCCACGGCGCAAAGCGTCTACAACTACGACACGCTCGGTGTTGCCAGCGACATCGTGGAGAAGGACGACAAGCTGATCACCAAGCTCGACTGGAACGTCGCTGATGGTCACCGTCTGACCGCCACCTACATCTGGAACGATTCGGCGCTGCTCGCCGGCCAGACCGGCACCGGCCAGCTCTCTGCCATCGGTAACGGCAACCCGACCTACAACCTGCTGTCGAACAACTACACGCAGGGTGCGATCAACCACTTCGGGATCATTCAGTCGAGCAACCAATGGTCGGACGACTTCTCGACTCAGCTGCGCGTGTCCTATGCGGACTACGTGCGTCTCCAGCAGCCGATTGGCGGCACGACCTTCGGCCAGTTCCAGGTCTGTCTTGACCCGGTCAACCCGGCGACTGGCGTCGGTGCGGCTCCCGCAGTGTGCTCGGCCGGTCAGGAGCGCATCCAGTTCGGTCCGGACATCAGCCGTCAGGCGAACGAGCTCGACAGCCAGTCGCTCGCAGTCGAATTTGCCGCCACGTTGAAGGTGGAAAGCCACACCCTCAAGCTGATCGCCGAGCGTCGTCGTCAGGACGTGCGCAACCTGTTCGCCCAGCGCGTTTCGGGAGCATGGCTGTTTGACAGCGTCGCCGATTTCGAGGCGCGTCGTGCCAACGAACTCGACTACGCTGTGCCGTTGCTGGGCGGCCTCGACACCGTCACCGCCGAATTCCAGAACAACAGCTGGACCTTTGGCCTGATGGACACGATCGACGTGACCGACAACCTCACGGTTGTGGCGGGCGTGCGTTACGACTTGTTCGATTCGCCGGATCGTCCGTTCTTCAACGAGTTCTTCCTCCAGCGCTTCGGCTTCGCCAACACCGCCACCCTTAACGGGCGTGACCTGTTCCAGCCGCGCTTCGGCCTCAACTGGCAGCCGACCGATCGTCTTCAGGTCCGCGGTTCGGCGGGTCTGTTCGGCGGCGGCAACCCGCTCGTGTGGATCTCGAACAACTTCTCGAACCCGGGACCGACGCTCCAGCGCGTGCGCGTGCGTCGTAACGCCAACGGCACCTTCTCGATCCCCGAACAGTCGGTTCTCGGCCTCACCAACGCCCAGGTGCAGACCCTCGGCGCGGCGACCCTGAACAACGTTTCGGGCGGCGAAGGCGTGCCCCAGGAGCTGATCGACGCCGTGCGTCGGGCCGGTTTCCAGGGCGCCCCGACCAACGCGCTCGATCCGAACTTCAAGGTTCCCTCGCAGTGGCGCTTCTCGGGGTCGGTCGACTATGAAGCCGATCTCGGCTTCCTGGGTGACGGCTGGCGCTTTGGCACCGACGTGATCTATTCGAAGACCAACGACGCGCTCGAGTGGGTTGACCTGCGCTCGGTCGAGCAGACCGGCACCCTCCCCGATGGCCGCCCGCGCTACGACGTGCTGGCTGGTACGGCCGGTGAAAACACCGACATGCTGCTCACCAACACGGGCTTCGGCGAAAGCTGGAACATCGTTGCTCGCTTCGACAAGGACTTCGACTCGGGCTTCTTCGTGAGCGGTTCGTACACCTTCCAGGACGTGACCGATCAGAACCCGGGCACCTCGTCGGTGGCGTTCTCGAACTACCAGAACACCGCCTTCACCGATCCGAACTTTGCGGCTCAGGGCATCGCCAACTACCAGCGCGATCACCAGTTCCGCTTGGTCGCGGGCTATGACGCCGAGCTGTTCGGTGACAACAACACCCGCATCGAGTTCTTCTACAACCTGCGTTCGGGCCAGCGTTACAGCCACACCTTCAACGATCCCACCAACGGGCGTTCGGCGGTGTTCGGTGTGAATGGTCGCGGCAGCCGCGGCCTGCTCTACGTCCCCGATGTGAGCAGCATCACGGCCGACGCGCTGGTCACCTACGATTCGCAGGCGACTTTCGCAGCGTTCCAGAGCTTCGTGCAGAACTCGGAGCTCAACGGCTACCAGGGCCAGATCGCTGACAAGAACATCGGCAAGACCCCCTGGGTGCACAAGCTGGACTTCTCGGTGCGTCAGGAAGTGCCGTTCGTCTTCGGCGGCAAGCTGGAACTGATGGCCGATGTCGAGAACGTGCTGAACATGATCGACAAGGACTGGGGCACGATCCAGCAGGTCGGCTTCCCCTACACCGCGTCGCTGGTCAACGTGACCTGCCTCCAGACTGTAGGCGGGGCGGCTGCCACCACTCCGGGCCAGCCGTGCGCGCAGTACCGTTACTCGAGCTTCCGCGCGCCGAACGAAGCGACCAACATCAATGGTTCGCTGTGGGGCGTCCGCTTCGGGGTTCGCGTCCGCTTCTGATCGCCTGAGCGATTGCTGAAACACGAAAGGGCGGTCCGGCAACGGGCCGCCCTTTTGCGTTGGAGCGCCTCCATCGCCTATTGCTACCAGTCTGCTATAGTCCGAACCTGCGGCTTGCTGGGACAACCGCAACCGGAATGGACCGAACGCGAGGACAGGCCACAGCCCATGCCCGACAACCGCACCTTCCAGACCCGTCCGCGGCGGCTGAGCTGGCCGCTGATTGCCGGGATCGTGCTGCTGCATCTGGCAGCGCTCTATGGCCTCGCCCGCGCGCTCGCCCCCGATTTTACCGCCTCGGTTGAGCGTGAGGTGTTGTCGACCTTTACCGTCACCATCACCGCGCCGCCCGATCCCCCGCCGCCGGACAATCAGCCCGAACCGGATGAGGGCGCGCAGGGCGATCCGGGGCGCGACGCGGTCGCCCAGCCGGTGACCAGTCCGCCGCCGCGCGTGCGGGTGAAACAGGATAGGCCGCTGCCCCGCGCCGCATCGACCGGGACCGCGAATCAATCCGGCGCGGCAGCAGCGGGCGACGGCACGGGCGCCGCCGGCAGCGGAACCGGCACGGGCAGCGGCAATAGCGGTAGCGGGCGCGGCGGGATTGCGGTTTCCAAGCCCGTCCATATCAGCGGCAGCATCGATAATGCGCGCGATTATCCCGTGCCGCCCGGTGGCCGCGCGGCGCGGCGCGGTACGCAGGTCATCGTCCGGGTAACCGTCGGCACCGATGGCCGCGCGCGGGGATGTTCGGTCTATCGCGCCAGCCCCGATGCCGAAGCGGATCGCATCACCTGCCAGCTGGTCGAAGCGCGGCTCGGTTTCCGTCCGGCGAAAGATGCCAACGGCAATCCGGTCGCCGCACCCTTCTATTGGCGCCAGCAGTGGTTCTAATCGGACAAGTGGCGGAATTATTTGCAGATCAGACTCGTTTCTGAACAACGAGTTGCTATAGATTTGCCCAAACGAGGGGTATTCGAGTGACTGCGATCCATCCTGTGATCTTGTGCGGCGGCAGCGGCACGCGGCTGTGGCCGGTCAGCCGCAAGGCTTGCCCCAAGCCGTTCTTGCCGCTGGTGAGTGATGAGACGCTGTTCGAACAGGCCGTGCGCCGCGTAGCAGGCGATGATCGCTTTGCGGCCCCGATGGTGGTGGCAGGTGCGGCCCACGCCGATCTCATTCTCGCGCAGTTGGGCGATACGCCCGGCGCGCGGCTGGTGATCGAACCGGCGGCCAAGAACACCGCCCCTGCCATCGCGCTCGCCGCGGCGTTGCTGCCTGAAGATGCGGTGATGCTGGTCTGCCCGAGCGATCACCATATCGCTGACAGCGCCGCCTTCCGCGCCGCCGCGCTGGCCGCAGCGGCACTGGCCCGCGAAGACTATCTCGTCAGCTTCGGCATTGCGGCTGATCGGCCCGAGACCGGCTATGGCTACCTGCGGCGCGGGGAGCCGCTGGCGGGCGGCTTTGCGATCCGCGAATTCGTCGAAAAGCCCGATCTGGCGCGGGCCGAGGCCTATCTCGCCAGCGGGGAGTATAGCTGGAACGGCGGCATCTTCGCCTTCCGCGCCGGACACCTGCTGGCCGAACTCGCCGCGCACCGCCCGGAGATGGCGCGGCTTGTCCGCGCAGCGGTCGAAGGCGGCAGCGAAGACGGCGCGCGCTTCCACCCGGCGGCTGAGCCCTTCGCCGCGATTGAGGGGGATTCGATCGACTACGCCGTCATGGAGAACACCGCGCGCGCCGCAATGGTGCCTGCCAGCATGGGTTGGTCGGATATCGGCAACTGGGCCGCGCTGGGTGAAGCGCTCGAAGGCGAGGCCGACGCGGCCGGCAATGTGGTGCGCGGCCGCGCCGATCTTGCCCAATGCAGCGGAGTCTTTGCCATGAGTGACGGCCCGCGCATTTCGGCGGTGGGCCTGACGGATGTCTGCATCATCGTCTCCGGCGGCGAGGTGCTGGTCACCACGCGCGACGGCGCGCAGGCGGTCGGCAAGCTGCCCGGAGCCGTCAACCAGTGACCGCCCGCCAGCTTCCCACCCGCATGGTTGACAAGGTCTGGGGCCGCGACGTCCTGCCCGCGCCCTTCGTGGCCCCGGCCGGGGAGCGGATCGGCGAGATCTGGTTCGAACCGCCGCCCGAAGTGCCGCAGGTGCTGGTGAAGTACCTCTTCACCTCCGAGAAGCTATCGGTGCAGGTCCATCCCTCCGATGACACCGCGCTGGCAGGCGAAGCGGGCAAGGAGGAGTGCTGGCTGGTGCTCGATGCCGAGCCTGACGCGCGTCTCGCCATCGGGTTCGAGCGGGACGTGACCCCTGAGGAAATCGCAGCCGCCGCGCTTGATGGCACGATCGAGGCGCTGCTCACCTGGCACCCGGCGCGGGCGGGCGATCTGTTCTACCTGCCCGCCGGCACCGTCCACGCCATCGGCCCCGGCCTGTCGCTGGTCGAAGTCCAGCAGACGAGCGAGACCACTTTCCGCCTCTACGACTATGGCCGCCCGCGCGAATTGCATCTGGAGCGTGCTTTAGCGGTGGCTGAGGGCGTGCCCTATGCCGCCGAGCATCGCCGCTCGATTGCCAGCGGCCCCGCGCTCGTTGATGGCCCGCATTTCCGGCTGGACCGGATCGAAGGCGCACCCGATGCCGCCACGCTTGATGCCTATACCGGCGCGCTGCTGGTGCTGCCGCTCGCAGGCGAGGTTGCCGCGCGCGATGGGTCAGCGCGGGCCGGGGCGGGGGAGTGTCTGGTGGCCCAAGGGCTCGCCAGTTTGGACTTCAGCCGGGCCGAAGTGACGTTGCTGACCCGCGCGGCCTAATCGTCAGGCGTCGGCCAGCAAGCGTTCGATCTCGGTCATGCCATAGGGCTTGCGCAGCACGGCTGCCGCGCCCAGCCGCTCGAAACTGCCCGCGCCTTCGGCATAGCCGGTCGCCAGCACGAAGCGCACACCGGCTGCCCGCAAGGCATCGGCAATCGGCTCGGAGGATTCGCCGCCGAGGTTGAAGTCGATGATCGCAAAATCGGGCGGGCTGTCAGCGATCGCCGCCAATGCGCCGGTGACCGAACTTTCGAGTTGCACATTGCCCACGCCCAGACGCTTGAGGTTCTCCTCGGTGTCGAGCGCGATGATGATGCTGTCCTCAACCACCAGCACGCGCCCCGGCTGGCCGGCGGGGGACTGGGAGGCGGGAATGCGCTGCGGCTCGGGCGGGCACGGCGCGAGGGTGCGGGCGGTGCTGTCCGGCGCGGTGAGATAGCGCGCGGGCACCAGGAAATCCGCTTCGAATCCGGCCAGCTTGTAACGCACATCGGCCTCTCCGCCGAGGTCATGCGGGACTGAGCGATTGATGATGGTCGATCCGAAACCCGACCGGGTCGGCGCGGTCACCGGCGGGCCGCCCGCCTCGCGCCAGCGTAGCGACAGATCGCCAAAGGCGGTGCGCGCGAGGGCCACCTCGACCGATCCGGCGCGGGCCGACAGGCTGCCGTACTTGGCCGAATTGGTGGCGAGTTCATGCACCACCAGCGCGAGGATGGTGTAGGCTTCGGGCGCGACCAGCACGTCGTCACCCACCAGCCGGACCCGCGCGCGGTCCGCGCCGCAATAGGGGGCGAGCTCCGCCTCGATCAGGCGCATCAGGCTGGCCGGGCCCCAGTTTCTTGCGGTGATGTTGTCATGCGCCGCCGCCAGCGCAGCAATCCTGCCGCCGATGATGGCGGCAAAGCCGGGCACGCTCAGCGCCTCGGCTTGCGATTGCGCCACCAGCGCGCGGATCAGGCCGAGGATGTTGCGCACCCGGTGATTGAGCTCGGCGATCAGCAGGTCCTGCTGCTCGGCGGCGCGGGCGCGTTCGCGGGTCAGATCCTCGCTCATGCGCAGGATCACTTCGATCAACGTCCGGCGCAGCCGTGCGGCGATCTCGCATTCGTCGGCGCTCCAGTCGGCGCTGTGGCCGCGCACAGTTTCGGCCCAAGCGGCAAAGCTGGAACGCGGCTGGAGCAACTCGCCCGGAGCCGCCGCTGCCTTCGTCGGATCACCGGCCCATGTTACCACACGGTCGAGCGGCCGGCGCCACAGCACCAGCGAATCGCGTGTGCCGCGCGACAGCGGCAGCACCAGCGCGCCCGCCGCCCGGTGCGCGAAACCGGCCGCTTCGGTGATCTGATCGGCCAGCCGAGTGCTGGAATGCGTCGCCCCGCCCAGTGTGCTGGCGAGCAGCGGGGCGATGGCGCGGAATTCGGCTTCACTGGGCGCTTCGCCGCTGGCGCGATATTCACCGTCTGCGAACAACGAGATGCCGTCGTGCTGGATCGTGCCGCGCAGCAGCTCCTCGATCATCGGCAGACTGTCCGCCAGCGTGACGCCGCCTGCCAGCCGCAGCAGCAGCCGGTCGTTCAACTGCCGCGCGCGTTCCCGCAAAGCCTCGGCCTGCGCCACCAGAATACGGTCGAGCATCAGCGAGAAGGTCTGGCTCAGCAATTCGGCCACAGTGCGCAGCGAGTAGGGCGGCAGGCGCGCTTCGCGGTGGTGGCACGAGATCATGCCCCACAGCCGGTCATGCCGGACGATCGCAATCGCCAGTGACGCACCCACGCCCATGTTGCGCATATAGGCGAGGTGCATTTTCGAGTGCGAGCGCAGCATCGACATCGACAGGTCGAGCGGTGTGCCGTCCGGGCCGGTCGCGGGTAGGATCGGGACGGGCTCCGAATCCATGTCGGCGATGATCCGGAAGCGGTTACGGCGGAACAGTTCGCGCGCCTGTTGAGGGATGTCGGCAGCTGGATAGCGCAGGCCCTTGAAGGGTTCGAGCGCGTCGTCACGATCTTCGGCGATCGCCTCGCCGCTTTCGTCGGGGTGGAAGCGGTAGATCATCACCCGGTCATAGCCGGTCATCTGCCGCACCAGCCGCGCGGCGGTGTCGCACAGGGCGGCGACGCTTGTGGCCTGTTCCAGCTGCGCGATCACGGGGACGATCATACTGACATGGTCAGCAAAATCATTGCGGGCGTGGCGTTCGAACTCGATCACCCGCAGCCCGCCGCTGACGTGCACCGCGCAGTCGAACTGCTGGCCCTTGCCGCTCAGATCAAGCCCGAAGCGGCGTTCGAGGGTGTCGACCCCGGTGAGCCCGGCGATTGCCTGGTTGAGCGCTGTCAGGGCGTCAGGGGCGATAATGGCGGCCAGCGGTGTGCCCGGGGCGGGCCGGTCTGCCAGCCCGAGCAGTTCGGCGATATTGGCGGACGCCTGCACCACCCGGCCCTGCGGATCGGCGGCGATTAACCCGCCGAAGGTCTGCACCGCAGCGATATGGTGGATCGCCTCGCGGTCACACTCAGAGAGCGTGTCGTTGCGCTGGTGCAGGTTCATGCGGGCAGGCCTTCAGGTGCCTGACTTTGCTCTGCAACGCCGAGGAAATGTGCGAACACTGCTTCGGCGGCGCGGGTCGCACCCTCGGCCTCGTCCGGTTCGGCAGGCCGTTCGATCCGGGCGCGAAGCCCTTGCCAGAAGGCCATCATCGTGTCGTCGCCGAGAAAGGCGGTGGGCCATTCCCCGCCGCCGATCCGGACGACCTGCTTGGCAATCGCCCGATTGCCGAGCGCCGATCCGGCCAGCACCCAGGCCGTGCCCAGCGCCTCACCGGGGGCGGGTATGGCAGGTGTCAGACCCGGCGCGGCCGCAGGCAAGTCCAGCCCGAGCGCGGCGAGATCGCGGGCGAGCAGCGGGGTCTGCGGCGGGGGCGAAAGATCACCGGGCGCATGGTCCGCTAGCCATGCTTCCAGCGGCACACGCGCGGCGTGCTGGAGCGCGAGGAAGCGGGCATAATCAGAGCGGGTCTGCCAGCCGCTCGCGGCCTGCATGGCGTGATCGAGCAGGTCATGCGCGGCCATGGTGGCAGCGCGCAGGTGCGTTCTCAGGCTGTCGTCTGCCGCTGCACTATCCTTGACCGGTGCCATACCACCCGTCCTTTCCGCCCGAATCGGCCCCGCAGCCGAATTGCCCATTATCCTCGGCATCTGACCCGAGTGTAAGGCAAACTAGGCAGTTATTTGTGTCCAATATTTATGACACATGGGTTGTGGCTTGGCAATCAAAAGCGGGTGGGGAAACTGGGTGGTCGAGGCCGGATGGTCAGGGCGCGAGTAGCCGCCCGCCTTCCTTCTTCACCGCCGCTTCCAACGGCCCCTTCATCACGCTGAGCAGCAGCGGCAGCTCCATTTCGATCACCACGTCGTGATCGCGCACTTCGACCCCGCCGGGAATGGTCTGGCCGACCACCTGTGCGGTGATCGTCATCCGGTCTTCAGTCGGCCAGTCGGTCGTCACCTTGGCGAGGCCCGGCGGAAAGAAGCTGCCGATCTCGTCCGCATGGGCGCGCATCCGGCGGCGCACTTCATCCTTGGTGAGATCGTGGGGAAGGGTCACGCGCATGGCTCAGCGCTCCTGCTATTTGGCCTGCTTGCTGGGAACGGCCGAGAAATCGGGGAGCGGCACGCCGGTATCGGGCATCCCGCCGCCGCCGGTCAGATCCTCCAGCGCCTCGGCCCCGCCATAGCGGTATTCGAGATAACGGCTCTTGATCGCCAGATCATCCAGCGCGCCTTCGGCCAGCCGCCGGGTGACGCGGTCAACCTCGCCCGAAAGCTTGGTGAGGCTTTCGGTGAGGCGCTCGTCGGCGGTCTTGCCGGCATATTCCTCGGCGCGCAGATGCACCGGAACCTTGCGGTAGTTGTCGATCGTCTCGGGGATATACTCGCCCACCAGCTCGCGCACTTCGGCCATCGCCGGTTCGTTGTCGCCGAGGCCCTTCAATTGCAGCCCGAGCGCATCGAGCTGCACCCCCAGCTGATCGACCAGCGCCTGTGCCGGCGGGGGAAGTGCCGGGCGCTGCGCCTCAAGCCACAGCTCGGTGCGCGCGACCATTTGGCTCGGGTTGCCCTGCTTCAGCTCGGCACGCTTGGGCACCTTGACCTTGGGAAAGCTCGAAAACACGGCGACAGCAATAGCCGTGGCGATGACCACCGCCATGACGCCCCAGAACCCGATGCCGTTAAGGAACGCGCCCGCAATCCCCGCGCCCAGCCAGATCGCAAAGATAGCCAGCGCGACATTGCGCACCTTGGTGAGCAGGCTCTTCATCTTCAGCTCGGCCGAGGCCTTGCCGATGCTTGCCCCGCGCAGGCCAGGCCGATGCGTCCCGCCATCGCGCTGCACCGCGAGGCTGGTTTTCGCCTCGCGCAGAATGCGGTCACTCTCGCGGGTGGTGTCGGGCATTATTTATCCAGTGCCAGCAGCGAGGGCGTCTGCGAAGCAACCTTGGCCTGCGCCTGCGATTGCCCTTCGGCGCGCGCGATATAGCCCTTCGACTTCTCGACCTCGGCGGTTAGCACGGTGACAGTCTGCTTCATCGAATCGAGCGCGCGGACCTTGAAATTGTCGACCTCGTCCATCGTGTCATAGATGTTCTGGAACGCGCGTTGCAGCGTCTCGAGCGGGATCGTGGAGGATGCCGCCTGCTCGTGGATCTGCGCGGTCTGTTCGCGCAGCAGCGTGCTGGTCGAATCGATGATGTCGCTGGTGGTCTTGTTCAGCGCCGTGATCTGGCCGAGCACGAGGCGCTGGTTGGTCATCGCCTGCGCCACGGTCACCGCAGTGCGCAGCGCGCCCACGGTGGTGGTGCTGGCGCGGTCGACGCCCTTGACCAGTTCGACATTGTTCTTCTTGACCAGATCGAGCGCGAGGTAGCCCTGTACGCTCACCGCCATCTGGGTCAGCAGATCCTGCGTGCGCTGGCGGACATAGAACAGCGCGCTTTCCCGCAACGCCTTGGCCTTGGCCGGATCGGAGCTATCGAGTTCCAGCGCCTTCGCCTCCAGCCGCGCATCGAGCGTCTTGGCGATGTGGATCATCTGCTCCAGCTCGCCCATCGCCGCCCACAGCTTCTGCCGTTCGGTATCGATGGCGGCGTTATCGAGGTGCAGTTCCTTCTTGCCGCTTTCCAGCCGCTGGAGGATCGACGAGATATGTCCCTGCGCGGATGTGTAGCTATCGAAATAATTCTTCAGCTTGTTGCCGAACGGAATGATCCCGAGGATCTTGCGCGGGCCGGACAGCTTGCCTTTGCGGCCGGGATCGAGATCTTCGACCGTGCGGCGCAGTTCGGCCAAGTCCTTGCCCACCGTGCCATCGCCGTCCATCGCGCGCACCGGGCGATCCAGGAAGCGGTTCGACATGGCCGCGGCCGAGCGGATCTGTTCCTGACCCATGCGGGTGATCTGATCGACCTTCTCGCCAAAAGCGGGCGAATTGGCGTCGATCGTCACCAGTTCATTGACGAAGGCATCGACCTTGGTGTCGAGCTTGGACTTCTGCTCGGTGCTGACCGGCACAAGGCCCGCCGCCTGTTCGGGCGCAACTTGCGGCACCGGATCGGGCGGGGTGAGCGAGAAGGGGGTCGCGGTTGCCGTCTGCGTTTCGGTGCTCATGCCAATTCGTGCTCCCTCAAACCCGCGCCGCAGCGTCAGGGCAATCGCTACTGTATTAGTGATCTAAAACACGCCTTTCAAGCGGGCTTGATGACCGTAAGCCGGAATGGCCCCCCACGTCCATCGCGCTGAGGGCCTCCCGCGTCAGGGTTTGCTTGGCAATCGCGGATGCTGCAAGCTATCGCTGGATACAGGACACACGGCCAAGGGCTTCACTATGAACGACACTTCCGGATCTGGCGTCTCGCCCGAAGCTGCCAGCGCCGCGGAGGTCGGGACCGAGAACCCGCCTGCATCCGCCGAAGCGCGGGCCGAGCCGGTCGCAAATCTGCGCGCCATCATCGACAATCTGCGCGAATGGTGGACGGTGCATGTCATCGGTCAGGTCGATCAGGCCGAAGTGACCGAGCGGCGCCGCGAGGACGGGAAGCTGTCCGAGCACTATCTGTTCATGACTGCGATGAGCGGCGGGATCGCGATCCTCGGCCTGCTCTTGTCCTCGCCTGCCGTGGTGATCGGCGCGATGCTGCTGTCGCCGCTGATGGGGCCGATCATGGGGCTGGGCTTTGCGCTGGCGATCGGCGACTGGGCGTGGCTCAAGCAATCGGTGCTGACGCTAGTGATCGGCAGCGTGCTGGCGGTGCTGCTGTGCGCGGTGCTGGTGTTTGTCTCGCCGATCCAGACCATCACGTCTGAGATTGCCGCGCGCACCCGGCCCAATCTGTTCGACCTGTTTGTGGCGCTGTTTTCGGCGATGGCCGGGGCCTATGCGATGATCCGCGGGCGGGAGGGTGCCATCGTCGGCGTGGCGATTGCAACCGCGCTGATGCCGCCGCTCGCCGTGGTCGGCTTCGGGCTGGCGACATGGAATTCGACCGTGTTTTCCGGCGCGCTGTTGCTGTTCGTGACCAACTTCATCACCATCGCGCTGACCGCTTTCGGCATGGCCAAGCTGTATGGCTTCCGCGCGAAGCTGACCAAGGGCCAGTCGCAGGCGCAGAGCTTTGCGGTGCTGGTGGTGTTTGTCGCGCTGGCGATCCCGCTCGCCTTCTCGCTCAACCGGATCGCGTGGGAAACCAACGCCCAGCGCATCGTGCGCAGCGAGATACGCGAACAGTTCGACGGGCGCTCGCAGCTCGACCTGCTGGAGATCGACTTCGCCGCCGCGCCGGTCGGCATTCATGCGGTGGTGTTCACCCCGGTGCTGCGGCCCGAAATCGAGCAGGCGCTGTCCGCCTCGCTTGCCGAGCGGCTGGGGGAGACGGTCACGCTCGATCTGGTGCAATACGAAGTCGGCACGAACGATTCAGCGGCAGAGCGCGCGCAGCTTTCCGCCGCCCGTGCGCGTGAGGAGCGCGAGGCGTCCGCCCGGGCCGAGGCGCTGGCGGTGCGGCTGTCGCTGGCAGCGGGCGTGCCGACGCGCGAAGTGCTGATCGACGAAGCCCGCCGCCGCGCGCTGGTGCGGGCCAAGCGTTTGGACGGCGCAAGCCTTGCGACCTACCGCGCGCTCGAAGCGCGGATCGCAGCGGGAGAGCCGGATTGGACGATCGAACTGATCCCGCCTTCCGGCACGCTTCCCGCCGCGATACCCTTCGACGGCGGCGAACTGACCGAGGCGGGCCAAGCCGCGCTCAATGTCACCGGCTGGGCGGCGCAGAGGCTTGGCCGCGGCGTGGTGCTGGTCGGCCCCACGGGCGAAGGCGAAGCGGTGGCCGAAGCGCTGCGCGGCGAGGGTGTTGCGGTCAGCGTCCGCAGCGGCGGCGGCCCTCTGCGTCCGGTGTGGGCTAGCGAGGAAGAGTAGGCGAGTCCACTTTTCTGGTCAGCGGGACCAATGTCTCCGATCAGGAAGCGGCCCCCTTGCAGCCAAGCGTATCTCTCCCCTTGCGGGAGAGACACGAAGACTTGGCAGCTTGCTGCCTAGTCGCAGTTGAGAGGGGGCAAGGCCGGAGCTTTGCTCCGGACCCCTCTCCCAACCCTCTCCCGCAAGGGGAGAGGGCTAAGACTGCAATCCACCCAATCGCGGTCATTTCCGGCAGTTCAGCGCAACGCCGAAACCCGCCGCTACCCGTCATCCCAACGTAAGCTGGGACCTAGAGCGGCACGCTCGGGGCTCGATTGCCCTAGGCCCCAGCTTTCGCTGGGGTGACGATGGGTGGCGCATTAGACACCTCCCCGCCCCGGACTTGATCCGGGGTCCAGCTATCTTCTTCCGGGGCGTGCGAACGACAAGAGCGAGCGGGCCCCCGGGTCAAGCCCGGGGCGGAGGTAGGGCTTAAGCCGCCAGATCGATCGGGACGATCTCGCCCGCCAGATACAGCTTCTTCGCCTTGGCACGGCTGAGCTTGCCCGATGACGTGCGCGGCAGGGTGCGGGGCGGGACCAGTTCGACGATGCAGCTCATCCCGGTGACCGAGCGCACCTTGTCGGCGATCTGGTCACGCAGTTTCACGCGTTCCTCGGGGTCGGAGACCTTGCAATGCACCAGCACCGCGGGCGCTTCCTCGCCGTTTTCCATCTCGATCGAGAACGCGGCGATATCGCCGTGGTTGAAGCCAGGGAGCTGTTCCACCGCCCATTCGATATCTTGCGGCCAGTGGTTCTTGCCGTTGATGATGATCATGTCCTTCGCCCGGCCGACGATGAACAGATAGCCGTTGGCGGTGTAGCCCATGTCTCCGGTGTCGAGCCAGCCGTCGACCAAACAGTCGCTGGTCGCCTCCTCGTTGCGGAAATAGGAGTGCATCACGCTGGGGCCGCGGCACCAGACCTTGCCGATCTGGTGATCGGTCTTGTGCGAGCCGTCCTCGCCCTTGATGGCGACGTCCATGTCGGGCAGTGCCTTGCCGCAATTGACGATTGCGCGGTAGCGGGCCGGGCGCGATAGATCGCGCGGAGCGCCCGACAGGCGCTCTTCCTCGACCAGTTCGACGCGGATGCCCTCACCGGGTGGCATCACCGTCACTGCCAGCACCGCTTCGGCTAGGCCGTAGGACGGGGTGAAGGACGATGCCCGGAAGCCCGCCGATGCAAAGGCGTTGACGAAGTTCTGCATCACGTCCGGGCGGATCATGTCCGCGCCATTGCCCGCAATCCGCCAGCGCGACAGGTCGAAGCGTTCCGCGACGCTCGACTGGCTGGAGATGCGGCGCGCGCAGATGTCATAGCCGAAGGTCGGCGAATAGGAGAGCGTGTTGCCCGGATTGCGGCTGATCATGTCGAGCCATGCGAGCGGACGGCGGGCGAAGGCATCGGGCTTGAGATAATCGCCGGACACCTGATTGGCGATCAGCGACAGCAGGCAGCCGACCAGCCCCATGTCGTGGTACCACGGCAGCCAGCTGACGCAGCGGTCATTTTCGCCCAGCTCCATCGTGGTGGAATGGCCATAAAGGTTGTGCAGCAGCGCGCGGTGGGTGACGGCGACGCCGGTCGGGAAGCGGGTCGAGCCGGAGGAGTATTGCAGGTAGCAGATATCGTCCGGGCTGGCTTCGGGCAGCACGCAATCGGGCGCGGGGCGGTGGGCGAAATCCTGCCAGCTTTGCGCCTCGCAGTCCTGACGGGCGGCGGCAGCGGACGCCATCTCGGCGATTTCCTCGGGGTAGAGGAGGATCTTCGGGTCCGAACTTTGCAGCTGGATCGCCAGCTGGTCGATGAAATTGTCCTTGCCGCCGAAGGTGGTCGGCAGCGGCAGCGGCACCGGCCAGGCACCGGCATAGACGCAGGCGCAGAACAAAGCGGCGAAGTCTGCGCCGGTTTCGGCGATCAGGGCGACGCGGTCTTCCTTGCCGATCCCCGCCGCGATCAGGCGGCGCGCCATCACCAGCGCATCTTCGCGCAGTTCGGAATAGGGATAGACCCGCGCGAGTTCGCCGCGCATGTCATGGAAGTTGAGCCCCTTCAGGCTCTGCGCAGCATAGTCGATCGCTTCATTGAAGGTTGCAAATTGCGCACGGACCCGCGGCAGATCGCAGTCATTCGGCGTCGGCGTCAAAACGGCCTCGGTCATATTTTTCAACGATACCCGTCAGTTGCGGCGCGTTTCATGATGGCATCACGTACGCGCTCTGGCATAACCCCGTGTCGCCGGGCATAGTCCGGCAGCGTCCAGTCTCAGGCATATGGCAAGGAAAGTGGCACGAATAAGGCGAAATGGTTTCACGTAAAGCGAATTCGTCATCACTCGGTCGCCGAACCGGGGAGGATTCCAGGCAGGAACGCCGGACGGCGAAGCGGGTGAAACCTCCGCTGGGAGAGGCCACTTTGCGCGATCTGGCGCTGCACTATGCGGCGCGGTTTGCCACCACCGGCGCGCGGCTGGAAGGCTATCTTGTGCGCAAGATCCGGGAGCGCGGGCTGGCCGAGGATGCGGATGGGCGGACGGTCGAGGTCGATATTCCCGCGCTCGTCGCCCGGCTGGTGGAACTGGGCTATGTCGATGACGATGCCTATGCCCGGGGCCGCGCCCGCGATCTTGGCGCAAGAGGCTATGGCGCGCGCCGGGTCGAGGAAAGCTTGCGCCATGCCGGCGTGGGCGAGGGGCTGCGTCAGGCCCACGCACCCGGAGAGGCTGCAAGCCGCCGTGCTGCCGCGCTCATGGCACGGAAGCGGCGGCTCGGCCCCTATGGTGCGTCTGCCGAGGAAGGCGGCGATTCGCTGGCCGCGCGCAAGTCCCGCGAAAAAGCCGTTGCAGCAATGCTGCGCGCAGGCCACCAGTACGAGCACGCACGCTTCATCCTCGCGGCGCGGAGCCTTGAGGATGTGGAAGAATGGGTCGGTGAAGCTGCCGACGATGAAGGGATCGACGACCAATGGTGAGGCACCTCTTGGCAAGCGCGGTGATGGCGGCGGGGTTGCTTGCGGCCTGTTCGCCCGGGACAACTACCGCCAGCGCGCAGACGCCTGCCCCCGCCACAGCGGCGCGCCACCCGGTCTCGGGCCTTGAGGTGATCGACCTTGTGGTCGAGCGCGGGACCCAGAAGCTCGCCTTCAAGGTCGAAGTCGCCGCCAGCCCCGAAGCGCAGGCCAAGGGCCTGATGTTCCGCACCCAGCTGGGCGATAACGAGGGCATGATCTTCCCCTCCGCCGTGCCCGAAGCACGAAGCTTCTGGATGAAGAACACCCCGCTCTCGCTCGACATCATCTTCATCGGGCCGGACGGGCGGATCAGCAACATCGCGGCGAACACCGTGCCCTATTCACTCGATTCGGTGCGATCGAGCGGGCTGACAAGCGCGGTGCTGGAATTGCGCGCGGGCCGGGCGAAAGAGCTGGGGATCGTGCCGGGTGACAAGGTGATGTGGAAGGTGCCGCGCTAAGCGTTGACCGGGATGGGGAGCGCGATCCCGGCCCGCCAACGGACGGGCCGCAAGGGCGACCGCCCGCCCGCAGGCGCCCGTAGCGTAGCGAAGGAATAGCGCCGAGGACGTGCCCGCGGAGGCGGGCACGCGAACAAACATCCCGCCCGCCGCCGTGACAATCATTATTGGCGTGGGCGACCAATTCCGCTAGGCGCACGGCCTATGGGTATCCTCGGAAAAATCTTCACCTGGTGGGACGGTGCCACGCTCGGCACACAGCTCTGGGCGAGCCGCGCGGGCGGTGAGCATGTCGGCACCGATGGCGCGGGCAACGCATACTACCGCGAAAAGCCGAAGGCGGCCGCGCTCAACACCGGCTCCTACACCAGCCGCGAAAAGCGCTGGGTGATCTACAACGGCGCCAATGATGCCAGCCGCGTGCCGGCCGAATGGCACGGTTGGCTGCACGGCACCTATGATGACGTGCCCGAAAGCCACCTGCCGCCGCCGCGGATCTGGGAGGCGGATTACACGCCCAACGCCACTGGCACCGTTCAGGCCTATCGCCCGCAAGGCGCCCTTGAGCGCGGCGGCCAGCGCGCCCGCGCTGTGGGCGATTACGAAGCGTGGACCCCCGGCAGCGCGGACAGCTGAGGCGCGCGGTGCGGCAGTTCGGCCTAGCCCTCCCGCTGGCGAGCGTGCTGATGCTTGCCGCTTGCGACATGAGCGCCTCCCAGAACGAAGCGGTGGTGGTGCCGCTGGGTGAAGCAAGCCCCGTAGCTGCTGCCAGCCCGGCCGCGCCGGTCAATGATTACGGCGCGACCCCCATGAACGAGCGCATCGCGGTGCTCGGCCTCCTCAACAAACGCAATAATGTCTCCGAAGAGATCAAGCTGAAGCCCGGCGAAAGCCGCGAGACCGGCCCGGTGATCGTCCGCGTCTCCGCTTGCGAGCGCACCGCGCCGTGGGAAATGCCGCAGCAGACCGCGGCCTTCGTGCAGGTCGACATTAAGGGCCGGGGCGAAGCGCAGCACAAGCGCGTGTTCTCAGGCTGGCTGTTCCTCGAATCGCCCAGTCTCAACGTGGTCGAACACCCGGTCTATGATGTCTGGGTCAAGGATTGCACGATGCGCTTCCCGGGCGAGGAAGGTTCGGCCGCGCCATCGCCCGAGGCTTCGGGCAAGCCTGCCGCGCGCCCGTCGGCCACGCCTACGGCGGCACCCAGCGCGGCTCCGACTCCCGACGCATAGCCCCCGCTGAAGTGGCGCCACGCGGTGCCGAGGCTGTCATGCGGCTGGCCCTGCGCCCGCTCCACCAGCCGCCGGTAATCCGCCTGCGCCAGCTCGGTCGCACCCATTGCGCGCAGGTGCTCGGTCATGAACTGGCAGTCGAGCAGGGCGAACCCGGCGCGCCGCATCAGCGCCACCAGCCACGCCAGCGAAACCTTGCTCGCATCCGGCACCCGGCTGAACATACTCTCCCCGCAGAACACCCTGTCAAAGCTGACCCCGTAGAGCCCGCCCACCAGCTGCGGCGCGCCATCTTCGCCCGCTAGCCAGCATTCGACCGAATGGGCGTGCCCGGCGCGGTGGAGGCCGATATAGCTCTGCACGATCCGTTCGCTGATCCAGGTTTCGGGATGATCATCGCGCGGCTCGGCGCAGGCGCGGATCACCTGTTCGAACGCGCGATCGACCGTCACGGCGAACCGATCCGCGCGCAGCACCTTGCGCAAGCTCTTGGAGATATGCAGCCCGTCCAGCGGTATGATCGCCCGTTCACGCGGCTCGACCCAGAACACCTCGGCATCTTCGCGATTGTCCGCCATCGGAAAAATCCCGCTGCGGTAGGCCAGCAGCAGGGTCTCGACAGGGATGGGAGGGCGGATCGGCGCGTGCATGGTTGCAGCGCACAATACATGGCCGCGCGCGATGAGGCAAAGAGCATTGCCTATCGGATAAGCCTTCGATAAAGGCACCGCTCCAACGCGCTGCAGGGGTGTAGCTCAGTTGGTAGAGCATCGGTCTCCAAAACCGAGGGCCTGCGGTTCGAGTCCGCACACCCCTGCCATTCGTGTGTTTTCGAACCGGCCTCCGCCGGTTCGTCCTCCCGGCTGATCCTCCATTTCGCTACGCTGCATTCCGGGCCGGTCCGGGCGCGCGGTCGCGCTTGCGACGCCTTTGGCGTCGTTTGTGTTCCGCATCGCCTCCGCGATGCGAAATCCTCGCTCATGCTGGCTGCGCCAGCGTCGCTGCGGGCGGCCGGTCGGCCTTGCGGCGCCTCTGGCGCCGAATCCTCCGCCTTCTTGAAGGCTTGTTCCAAAAATTGTGTTGGCCTTGGCGCGCTCACTTCGAGTGCCGCTCAGCGCACCCCACCGTTCATCCTCCCGCAAGGCGAGCCGTGTATTCCTGTCGACGAACCGATTGACCGCCCTCGCGCAGGAGACACAGGATGAGCGCCTATACCTTCCGTTCCTCGCGGCCCGATCAGTGGGTCAGCCCGCGTCCCACCCGCGATCCGGCGCGGGGGCGGGCGATCCACGGCCCGATCCTGCCGATGCAGCCCAGCGGCGGCCTGATCGCACGCCTGTTCGGGACGCGCTGAGGCGCGCCGCCCGCGCACGCATCCGTGCCCCAAGCATTCTTGCATTTGCGCTGTCCCGCGCGTAAGAGCCTCTGCGTCTTATCCGACATCGGTAGTTTTCCAGCCCCTCCGGCGACCTTGTCCCGGGCGGCGCGGCCCCCTACCTGAAAGCCGCCTCGGACAGGACGAGCAGGCATTACGCGAAGGAACGGGCTATCATGGCCGATCAGAAGAACGCCGAACTCGGCAAGGTTGAAGAGAAAAAGCGCAAGACCTCGCCCGGCGAGTTCTTCAGTCAGGTCAAGGCCGAGACGAACAAGATCGTCTGGCCGACCCGTGAGGAAACCGTGCGCACGGCGATCTTCGTGTTCATCTTCATGGTGATTCTCTCGATCTTCTTCCTCGGCGTCGATTCCCTCTTCGGTGCGGTCGTGCGCGGCGCGATCAGCCTGCTGCAATAAGGCGCACGGCGCGCCCGATTATCTCTGCCCGTCAGATCTCTATTTCCAAGGACTCTCCATGGCTCGCTGGTACATCATCCACGCTTACTCCGGTTTCGAGAACAAGGTTCGCGACGCGATCATTTCGGAAGCTGAACGTCTCGGCCTGTCCGAAGGCGTCGAGGAAGTGCAGGTTCCCACCGAAACCATCACCGAAGTAAAGCGCGGCAAGAAGGTGCAGGTCGAACGCAAGTTCATGCCCGGCTACGTGCTGGCCAAGCTCAACCTGACCGACGATGTCTACCACTTGGTCAAGAACACCCCCAAGGTGACGGGCTTTCTTGGTTCGATGAACAAGCCGCAGGCGATCTCGGAAAAAGAAGCCTCGCGCTATTTCGGCGGCGTCGCCGATGCGCAGGCCGCGCCGAAGCGCGAGATCAGCGTCGATTACGAGATCGGCGATTCGGTCAAGGTGCTCGACGGCCCGTTCGCCAGCTTCAACGGGATCGTGGAAGAGCTCGATTTCGACAAGGCGAAGGTCAAGGTTTCGGTGTCGATCTTCGGCCGCGCAACCCCGGTGGAGCTCGATTTCGAGCACGTCGAACTGGCGAAATAGTGGTTGCGCACCCGCCTCCGCGGGTGCGTCCTCGGCGCTGTTCCCTTCTGTCGCTTCGCTCCATGCGGGGCGCCTGCGGGCGGGCGGTCGCCCTTGCGGCCTCTATGAGGCCGATCCAGTGCGAAACTGTCTGGGTGTAGAAGGGTCGTGAAGACCTCGCCCGGTATCTGCCAGCGCAAGCGCCGCTATGAGACTCGCGAGGAAGCGGATGCCGCGGCGTTGAGCGCCGATGTGACCTTGCGCACCTACAAGTGCGCGCTGTGCCACAAGTTCCACCTCACCAGCCGCACCAAGGGGTTGAGGGTGCCGCGCCCGACATAATTCACCCGTCGCCCCGTGCTTGACACGGGGCTTGGATTTTCTTTCGGCGCAATGTGGTCAGCACAAGACAGCCAAGCCCCGTGTGACGCACGGGGCGACGGCAATTGGTGAGATCAGCGCTTCTTGCCCGCCGCCTTCTTCGCCGGTGCAGCCGTGGCCTTCAGTGCCGCCAGTTCCGCCTCGATCGCGCTGGCCTGTTGCAGGCCCGCAATCTCGTCATCGAGCGAGGCGGGCGAGGGGGCTTCTCCGGGCGCATCCACAAAACCGGCGCGACGTTCCAGAGCTTCGATCCGGTCGATGCGGCGGTCGACATGGGTGTCGGCGGCAGCCGCAGCGGGTTGTGTCGCGGCTTCAGCCTTCACCAGTTCGGCGATGCGCGCGGTGATGGCGGTGCGCTTGGCTTCAAGGTCGGCGATGACAGCGGTGGCCTCGGCGATTTGATCACCCAGCGCAGCGGCGCTCGCGACGGCGTCTGCGGCCGTGGCACGCTCGGCCTCGCGGGTCAGCAGGGCGGCGCGGGCGAGGTCTTCGCGGCCGTGATCGATCGCGATCTTCGCCTTGCCGGTCCATTCCTCGGCGCCCGCAGCCAGCCGGTCAGCGGTATCACTGAGCCGCTCCCGCTGGCGCTTGGCCCGCGCGGCATCGCCGTGAAGCGCGATCAGCGTTTCTTCGATTTCGGACTGGAGCAGCCGCAGCATCTTGCGCGGCTCGCCCGCTTTGCTGACGAGGCTGTCGACATTGCTCGAAACGATTTCGCGCGCACGGATGGCGATAGTGATCATGTCGTTCCCTTGAAACTCTGAGGCCGGGCAACCTACCCGTCAGCCTGTAAACATTGTTCTAATTGCTGAAGAATGTGAAGACCTTCTGACACGCCGGGCCGGGTCTTTGGGGATTTTCCTACTCGGCCAGCCGGTGTTACCAACCCCGCGATGCCCCGCTTTCCGCACCTTCCCCTGCCGCGCCTGCGCCCGATCTGCGGCGGGGAGGCATTCTGCGAGGGGTTGGTTTTTTGGTTCTTGGACAGTGTCTCATGTGTCTCCAACAGGCACGAAGCTGAACGGCCCAACGGGCGCGCGGGCTTGCATTGCGCGGCAGAACCGCTATGCGCCCGCCTTCGCTGGCCCCTGAGGCCGGTGATTCCGTGCGGGAGCCTCTGCAATGCACGAAGCAGAGGCGCTGGACCGCTTAACATGAGCCTGGATGGAAACAGCCGGGCAACAGTGCGACAGGAGTAAGGCCACATGGCCAAGAAAATTGAAGGCTATATCAAGCTGCAGGTGCCCGCGGGCTCTGCCACGCCGTCGCCGCCGATCGGCCCGGCGCTGGGTCAGCGCGGCGTGAACATCATGGAATTCTGCAAGGCGTTCAACGCCGCCACGCAGGAAATGGAAAAGGGCATGCCGATCCCGACCGTCATCACGGTCTACGGCGATCGCTCGTTCACCTTCATCACCAAGACCCCGCCCGCGTCGTACTTCCTCAAGAAGGCCGCTGGTCTGAAGTCGGGTTCGAAGGAGCCCAGCAAGATCTCGGCCGGCACCATCAAGCAGTCGCAGATCAAGGAAATCGCGGAAGCCAAGATGGCTGACCTGAACGCAAACGACATTGATCAGGCCATGAAGATCATCGAAGGCAGCGCCCGCTCGATGGGCCTCGAAGTGGTGGAGGGCTAAGCACATGACCAAGATCACCAAAAAGGCCAAGGCACTGGCCGGTCTCGACCGCGAAAAGCTCTACAGCGTCGATGAAGCGCTGGCTCTGCTGCGCGAGCACAAGACCAAGTTCGACGAAACCGTCGAAGTGGCCATGAACCTCGGCGTCGATCCGCGTCACGCTGACCAGATGGTCCGCGGCATGGTGTCGCTGCCCTCGGGCACCGGCAAGGACGTCAAGGTTGCCGTGTTCGCGCGCGGCGACAACGCTGAAAAGGCGCTGGCTGCCGGGGCTGACAAGGTCGGCGCCGAAGACCTGATGGAAGACATGCTGGCGGGCAACCTCGATTACGACCGCGTGATCGCCTCGCCCGACATGATGGCCGTTGTCGGCCGTCTGGGTAAGACGCTGGGCCCCAAGGGCCTGATGCCGAACCCCAAGCTCGGCACCGTCACCCCCAACGTCGCGCAAGCGGTCAAGGACGCCAAGAGCGGCCAGGTCGAATACCGCGTCGAAAAGCAGGGCATCATCCACTCGGGCATCGGCAAGCTGAGCTTCACCGATGACGCGCTGAAGGCGAACTTCAAGGCGCTGACCGAAGCCGTGGTGAAGTCCAAGCCGTCGGGCGCCAAGGGCAAGTATGTGCGCAAGGTCACCATGACCTCGAGCATGGGCCCGGGCCTGAAGGTCGACCTTTCGGAAGTCGAAGGGGCGTAATTTGCGGGAGGCGAGCGCGTCCGCGCTCGCCTTTCCTCGCTCATGCGACCTAACGGTCGCGTCGCTGCGGGCGGCCGGTCGGCCTTGCGATCCCTGTGGGATCGGTTTGCGGTGGTGAGTTGATTATCGGAAGGGTCGGAAGGCGGTTGCTTTCCGGCCCTTTCGCTTGGGCGGGATAAGTCATTCTCCCTACTTGTCTTTGGTCTGTGTCCGCCCATCTTCTGGATGACGACGCGGGTGCTCTCTCCTCCCCCGGCCGCGTTGCATGAAAGAGGTTACCCGATGCCCTTTGCTTCCGAACGGCTTGCCGGTTGGCTCTCGCCCAAGTGGCTGGTGGCTGGCGTTGCGCTGGCTGCCGATGGGTTGCTGATGAGCTACGACCTGCGCCTCGGCATCGCGGCGAGCGTGCTGCTCGGCGTGATTGCGGCCATGTGGCTCTATCTGGCGTTGCGTTACGGATCGCTCAGCGGTGCGCCGTCGGGCCGTTCTGCGCTGGTGGCGCAGGTGCGCGTGCAGGAGAGCAACCGCCGCCGTGCGGCCGCGACCATGCGCGGCAAATCAGGCCCGCAGCAGGGCGCGGATCCGTCCCAGCGCCCCTGAGCGTTCCGCCAGCGCCTTGGCGCCGAGCACGCTCGCATCAAACCCCGCCCGCGCGCCTAGTAGCGTGCGATTGGCCAGCGTCGGCTCCAGCAGCACGAGGCTTGAACACGCCGCCGCATCGGTGCCGAACATCTCCTTGTGCGCGCCGTCGCCCTCGGTGAAATCGAACCAGCGGTAGCGCTCCTCGGCAAACAGGCGCTCCAGCGCGTCCATCTGGAGCACCGTGCCGACCGATAGCCGCGCCCAATCGGGATCATAGCCCAGAAACGCATAGACCAGTGTCTGCCCGGCAAGCGGCAGCGACAGGTAGGCGACCGGCTGACCGCCCGTGTGGAGCAGGAAGGCGCGCATCCGGTCAGCCTCGGCCGCCTCCAGCATCGCGCGGCGCGCCTCAGGGCTTTCGGGCAATCCGGCATCGAGCAGCCGCGCCTGATAGGTGCTCGCCGACAGCGGCAGGGCGGCGGCGAGGAAGGCTTCGATCTCCGCCGGGGTGCGGTGTTCGGTGACGGTGTAGCCACCCGCTTCGTCCGCCAGCTTGCGCGCCTTGCGCCGCAAAGTTGAGCGGGTCTTGCCTGAGAACTGCGCCATGTAGTCATCGAAGCTCTGGCTCATGTCGATGTAGTGACGGCGGTAATCCTGCCGCCCGCCAGCGATGAGACCGGGGTAGCGTGCGGTGATCTCGGTGAGGCGCGCGGTCGGGGCGGAGAGCACGCGCACTCCGTCTCGCCCGCTCGGCGGCACGGTTGGCAGGGCACCGGCGAGCACGTCTTCAAGGCTGAAGGCCCAAGTGGCAAGCTGGCGCGGCACGCTCAGCAGGCGGCGCGATCCCACGGTAAAGTCGATGGCGGCGGTGCCCACGGCGCGTCCCTAGAGCGCGCCGTAGAGCGCGTTGGACACGAATTGTTCGGCCATCCGCCGTCCGGTTCGTATCGCGCTAGGGGGGAGCGGCTGGCTGGCCCGGATCGGCGAGCGCACGCTGGGCGGGGTGTCCGCATAGGTGCCGGTCGTCACCCCTGGCATGGCCTCAAGCGCCTTGACCAGCCCGGTGAAGCGATGGCGCACCACGCGGTTGGCGGCCAGCTTGCGGCGGTTGATCAGTTCGAAGGAGTGGCTGACGAGCGTGAAGGTCTCCTGCCCACTCGCCGCCGCATGGCGGATGGCGGCGAGCATCTCGGCCAAGGAGAGCGCGGTGATCTGGGCATGACGCTGCCCCCCGCCCATCGCCCCGATACTGCCGATGGGGACTTCGATCACGCCCATATGCTGCAGCGGGTCGTGCACGTCAGGGCCAAGACTGATCCGGCACGCGCTCTGGCCGACCATCGCCGGGCAATGGCTCGTATCATAGGTGATGCCGAGGCTGGCGAGCGCGCGCAGGGTATCATCATTGGCGCCGTAATTGCCCGCCCGGAACGCGACCGGTGCGGGGGCGCCTGCGGCCTTCAACGTGGTGCGGGCATAGTCGAGGATCTGGCATTGCTCCTCGAACGGGAAGTCGGCGAGGTTCTGCCCGCTGTGCTTTGACGCGAGCGGGTTGGCGTCTCCGGCGAGGCGGAGCCATTCCGTGTGGCAATGCAACTGCACGTCCTGCCCGGCGGCGATGATGGGTGCGATAATGTCTTCAATCGCGGCCACGCCCCACACCAGCGCGGGCATGGGATCGACGAAGAACACCGCTTTCTGGCCGTGGCGGGCGAGCAGATCGAGCTTGTGCGCGACGCCCGCCGGGCCTTGCGGGGTGTTGCAGGCGATCGAGCGGGCGAAGTTATCCGCCCGGTCCGCCGCGCCCGGCCCGGTGTAAAGCCCCGAGGAATACTCGGTATCAATCGTGATGAAGACCCGCGTCATGACCCGGGCTGTGTAGCGCAAGAGGGTTAAGAGCAGGTGATGGTGTCCCTTGGCGCGCTAGATCCCGCCGGGCGTCACCGCGTGGCCGTTGCCGGTAAGGCCGTCCGTCAGGCTGTCGGAGCAGGCTTTGAGGTCTTCGGCGCTGACCGAGCGGATTACGAAATTGGCCCCGACCCGGCCTTCGCGGAAGAAGGGATAGGAACCGATCTGGCAAGTGGCGTGCGCGGCTTCGGTCTGGCGCAGCAGCTCGGCGACCTCGCTTTCGGCGACCCAGCAGCCGAGCGTTTCGGACAAGAGCGGCGCGCCGCCTTCGAGCTGGCCGGTGAGCGCGTCAAGCATCCCGGCAGTGATGTGCGGCACGCCCGCCATCAGGAACAGGTTGCCGCGCCGGATACCGGGCGCGCCCGACATGCGGTTGGGGATCAGTTCCGACCCTTCCGGCACCCGCGCCATGCGCAAGCGGCCCTCGTTGAGGCCCCCGCGGGTTTCGTAATAGCGCTCCAGCAGCGCGCGCGCCTCGGGGTGTATGACCACCGGCACGCCCAGCGCGGCGGCGACCGCATCGACGGTGATGTCGTCATGCGTCGGCCCGATCCCGCCGGTGGTGAAGAGGTAATCATAGGCGAGGGTGAGCGCATTGACCGCTTCGACAATCCGCGCCTCGACATCCGGCACCACCCGCACCTCGGCAAGGCGGATGCCCTGCACTTGCAACCAGGTCGCGACCTGCGCGATATTCTTGTCCTGCGTGCGGCCGGAGAGGATTTCGTCACCGATGACGATGAGTCCGGCGGTCCAGATCTTTTCGGGAGAGGTCATGGGGTGTGGAGTAAAAGAGATTGGGGCCGATCCCAAGCCCCTTTCGTCATCCCCGCGCAGGCGGGGATCCATCTGCCCTTGCGATCTCGCGAGAGGGTGGATGGGCCCCTGCCTGCGCAGGGGTGACGAGGGTGGCGTTATTCCGCCGCTTCCAGCTGTTCCTCGCCGCGCTGCGCATTCGCGCCCGGCTTGGTGAAGGTCAGGATGCCGTCAGTCAGCGGATCATCCTTCATCCGCTTGCGGTCGACGACATATTCCTGATTGAGCCGCCAGGGGTAGCTGACCGAATTGCGCGGCATGATGTGCTTACCGCGCTGGATGTAGCCGGACGAGAAATCGAACACGTCATCCTCGGTGATTGCCGCTTCACCCGCAGGCGTCAACACCGGGGTGGCGATGGTCGTGCCGGTCTTGCGCATATGTTCGAGCACCCGGCAGACGTAATCCGAGTTGATGTCCGCCCGCAGAGTCCAGCTCGCGTTCAAATAGCCGAACACCACCGCAAGGTTGGGCAGGTTCGAGAACATGCAGCCCTTGTAATAGAACCGCTGGCTGAATTCGACCGGCTCGCCATCAACCGAAATCGCGATCTTGCCCGCGACCGCCAGCTTCAGACCCGTCGCGGTGACGACGACATCGGCCGGGATGAACTGGCCATCGGTCAGCAGCACGCCGCCCTTTTCGAACTTGGCGATATGGCCGGTGATGACGTCGGCCTTGCCCGCCTTCATCGCCGTGAAGAGGTCCTGATCCGGCACCAGGCACAGCCGCTGTTCCCACGGGTTGTAAGGCGGGGTGAAGCTCGCCTTGTCGTAATCCGGGCCGAGCGCTTCCTCGATCTTCTTGTAGAGCGCGTCTTTCACCTTCTGCGGATTGTCGCGCGCCAGCTTGAAGCTGAAGTCCTGCATCTTGATGTTCTTGAATCGGGTCAGCCGATAAGCGAGCTTTTCCGGCAGGATCTTGCGCAGGAAATTGGCGATCGCATCCTTGGCCGGGCGCGAGAACATCCATGTGGGCGTGCGCTGGAGCATGGTCACATGCGCCGCCTCGCGCGCCATCGACGGGACGATTGTCACCGCAGTCGCGCCCGATCCGATCACAACGACATTCTTGCCTTTGTAATCGAGGTTTTCGGGCCAGAACTGCGGGTGGAGCACCTGCCCTTCGAACTCGCCGAAGTCGAAGCCGGGGTCATAGGGCTCGTCGTAATCGTAATAGCCTGCGCCAAGGTAGACGAAGTTCGCCGTCATATGCGTGCGCGAGCCATCGGCCTTTTCCAGCTCGATATGCCAGCGCGCGTCATCATGGCGGAAATCGGCGCTGATCACCTTGTGGCCGAAGCGGATGTGCTGGCGAATGCCGCGTTCATCGACGATCCGGTCGAGATAATCGAGGATCGCGGGCGCATCGGCGATGCTCTTTTCATGGCGCCACGGTTCGAAATCGAAGCCGAGCGTGTGCATGTCGCTGTCCGAGCGGATGCCGGGGTAGCGGAACAGATCCCACGTGCCGCCGAGATTGTCGCGGCGTTCGACGATGCAATAGGAATGGTGCGGAGCCTTCATCCCCATATGCGCGGCCATCCCGATCCCGGAAATCCCGGCACCGACGATCAGCACGTCGAAATCTGCCAAGTCTGACTTTGGCGGTGTGGCAAGCATGACGGGCCCTCTCTCTCCCTTGTTGACACGGATGTAACCACAGCGTGCCTGCAAAAGCGAGTCTTGAATGGCAATCTGCAACTGAGTTTGGCCATCACGGACTTAGGGGTGACGTGGTGAGCGCGAGCGTATAGGCGACGCGCCATGATGATCCGCCACCGCCTGCTCGCCTCCGCTCTGCTTCTCCCCGCCGCCGCGCCACTCGCCGCACAGGACGAGGTGCCGTTGCCTGATGAGGCGCTTGAGGCGGACTCGATGGTGGAAGAGTTCCCCGAAGAAATCCCCGAGGAGATCATCGTCACCGGGCGCGGGCTTGATGCCGCGCTATCGACCGGGATCTACGCGACCACCACGCTGGAACGCGACGTGATCGTCTCCAGCCCGTCTGGCCGGATCGAGGATGTGCTGCGCGGTGTTGCGGGGTTCCAGCAGTTCCGCCGCTCGGACAGTCGCTCGTCGAACCCGAGCGCGCAAGGCGTGACTCTGCGGGCGTTGGGCGGCAATGCCACGAGCCGCGCGCTGGTGCTGCTCGACGGCGTGCCGCTGGCCGATCCGTTCTTCGGCTACATCCCGCTCTCCGCGATTGCGCCCGAGACGCTGGGGCAAGTGCGGGTGACGCGCGGGGGCGGGTCGGGGCCGTTTGGCGCAGGCGCGCTGGCTGGCACGATCGAGCTGGAAAGCGCCGGACCGGATACCATCGCGGCGGTGCTCGGCAGCGCCGCCATTAACAACCGGGGCGAAACGGAGCTTTCCGGCGTGCTGACCCAAAGCCTCGGACGCGGCTTTGCCACCGCGAGCGGGCGCTGGGACCGCGGTCAGGGGTTCTTCACCACGCCTGCCGACCAGCGCGTCCCTGCCACCGCGCGCGCCGGGTTCGATAGCTGGAACGCCGCCCTGCGCGCCGCCGCGCCGCTGACCGACACAGTCGAGGTGCAAGCCCGCATCGCCACCTTCCGCGATGCGCGCACGCTGCGATTTGCAGGCGCGGATTCCACCAGTGAAGGTGAGGACGCCTCGATCCGCTTTGTCGGGCGAGGCGATTGGGCCTTCGATGCGCTCGCCTATGTCCAGACGCGTGACTTTTCGAACATCGTTATCTCCTCGACCCGCTTCACCCCGACGCTCGACCAGCGCCGCACGCCTTCCACCGGCATCGGCGGCAAGTTCGAACTGCGACCGCCGCTGCTTGAAGGCCACGACATCCGCATCGGCGCGGATTACCGCCGCGCTGATGGGGAGTTGCAGGAGGAGGCGATCAACGCCGTCTCGGGCGCGATCACCGAACGCCGCCGTGCTGGCGGGGCGACCAGCAATCTCGGCATTTTCCTTGAGGATGATTGGCAGATCGGCCCGTTGCTGATCAACGGCGGTCTGCGCGCCGACCGGAGCAGCATCACCGATGGCTTCTACCGCGCGGTCAGCGCTAATGGCTTGCCGGTCAGCACCCTCAACGCGCCTGACCGCAGCGACTGGACGGTCAGCTGGCGCGCGGGCGCATCGTTCAACGCCACCCGCCGGCTCGATCTGCGCGCGGCGGCCTATACCGGTCTGCGGCTGCCGACCCTTAACGAGCTCTATCGCCCCTTTGTGGTCTTCCCGGTCGTGACCGAGGCCAATGCGGCGCTAGAGAACGAGCGGCTGGAAGGCTTCGAGGTCGGGTTCGACTGGCAGCCGGTCAATGCGCTGGTGATTTCGGTTACGGCCTTCGACAATAAGGTCGAGAACGCCATCGCCAATGTCACCATCGCCCCAAATCTGCGCCGCCGCGAAAACCTGCCCGCGATTGCCGCGCGCGGGATCGAGGCGAACGTGGCGGCGCGGGTCGGCGCGGTCAGCCTTGAAGGCGCGCTTGCCTGGACCGATGCCGCAGTGCGCGGCGAGGGCGCTTCGCTCGACCTCAACGGCAATCGTCCGGCGCAGACCCCTGAATTGGCTGGCAGCCTGACGCTCGGCTGGGAGCCGGCTGCGGGCTGGCGGATCGCTGGCACGCTGCGCCATGTCAGCGCGCAATTCGAGGATGATCGCGAGACCGACCGACTCGCGCCAGCCACCACAATTGACGCTTTTATGGCCGCTCCGCTCGGTAAAGGCGTGTCGCTGATTGTGCGCGGCGAAAACCTGATTGACGAGGATATCGTCACCCGCAACCAAGGCGGATCAATCGATCTCGGCGTCCCGCGCACATTGTGGGTGGGTTTACGTTACGGCTTCTGACATCCCGACAATAGCCTGTAATAATCTTGCGGCCATTAGGGCTGGCGCGAAGTCATGCTGCGCCGCAACACAAGATGTGGCATTTTTGCTACTGTTTGCTATAAGTTGACTATGACTCTTGTTAGGGCGTGCGACACTGATAGGTTCCGCCCCACAACCCATGACCGGCATCAAGACCGGACGGTTTTGTGGAGAGAGGAAAGCCATGACGCGCAAGTTCGCACATATCGCCTGCGGCCTGTTGGCCTGCAGCGCGCTGACCACCCCTGCCTTTGCGCAGGATACTGAGGCCGAAGCCCAACCGGTCCGGGACGACAACGTCATCATCGTGACGGCCACCCGCCGCGCGCAGGACGTGCAGGACATTCCGCTGGCGGTGACGGCCATTTCGCCGCAGCAGCTCGACAATCAGGGCGTGGTCAACATCCAACAGGTCACGGCGCTCGCCCCGAGCTTCAGCAGCTCGCAGGCGCAGCTTGCATCGGGTTCCGTGGTGCTGCGCGTTCGCGGCGTCGGGACGACTTCGAACAATATCGGCTTTGAAAGCGCGGTCGGCATTTTCATTGATGGCGCCTACCAGTCGCGCCCCGGCGTTGCGCTCGGCGAATTCGTCGACGTGGAGCGCGTGGAAGTGCTGCGCGGGCCGCAGGGTACGCTGTTCGGCCGCAACACCTCGGCAGGCGCGCTCAACGTCACCAATGTGCGCCCTGACGTAACCGAGTTCGGCGGCTTCGTGAACGCGGGCTACGGCAACTTCAATGAAGTCAGCGTGCAAGGTGCGGTCAACGTGCCGATCGTGCAGGACACGCTGGCGATGCGCGTCACGGGCGCTTACCGCCAGCGCGACGGGTTCCTCGATGTCGTCAACCGGACCGGCGCGAAGATCGGCGAGACCAATGATGTCGATCAGTGGCTGATGCGCGGCCAGCTGGGCTGGGACACGGAAAGCGGTCTGCGCGGCCGCATCATCGCCGACTATTCCAAGAGCAAGTCGAGCTGCTGCGGTGCCATCGAACTTTACCAGTCGCCACTGGTGACGGGCGGTGCCTATGCTGCGGTCGGTCTGGGTGCCAATGGCGGCAATGGCCAGCCTTCGGTCGCCACCAATCGCGACGATCAGGGCGCGTTCGAGCAGGCGATGGACAACCGCACCGTGTCAGCCAATGAAGTCCCGCAGGCGGACATCGACAACTACGGTGTCACTGGCGAGCTGGAATTCCCGCTGTCCGACAACGCTGATCTGATCTTCATCGGTTCCTACCGCAAGTACGAGAGCTTCGAAAAGTACGACACCGACTTCTCCGGTCTCGACATCTTCAACGTCGATGCGCTGAACCTGGAAATCGACAGCTGGACCGCGGAATTGCGGCTTCAGGGCGAAGGCATGGGCGGCGCGCTCAACTACATGGTCGGCGGGTTCTTCTCGGATGAAACCATCGACCAGTCGCAGACCTTCTCGCTTGGCGCGGATTACGGCGAGAACGTCGGCGCGTTGCTGTTCGTGCCGACCGGCGGCGCGCTCGGCGCCAATCCGCTGACGGTGTTCACCGGCCGCGATCCGGCTGGCACCCGCACCACCAACCGCTTCCAGCAGGACGCCAAGAGCTACGCGATCTTCACGCACAATTCGCTGGAGATCACTGACGGGCTCGAACTGACATTGGGCGCGCGTTACTCGTGGGAAGAAAAGTCGGGCGGGTTCACGCAAACCGCGACCAACAACCAGATCTGCCCGTCCACCTTGGCGGCGCTCGGGAACATCCCGGCGGCGCTTCGGCCTTCGTTCATTGGCCTGGGCTGCTTCGGGTTCACCGCCCCGGCGGATCTTCCGCAGTCTGCGGTCTTGCCGCTGGTGCGCACCTTCCAGTCGGACTTCGATGACGAGGAACTGATCTACACCGTCAAGCTCGGCTATGAATTCAGCCCCTATGTGAACAGCTACGCCAGCTTCACCCACGGCTACAAGGCAGGCGGTATCAACCTTGATACCACCGCAGCGGTTGCCGGGGCGGACCCGACCTTCCTTTCGGAAGAAGTCGATGCCTACGAAGTGGGCGTGAAGGCGCGCACTGCGAATGGCGCGCTGACGCTGAACGTGGCGGCGTTCCTTGAGGAGTTCAGCAACTTCCAGGTGCTGGAATTCACTGGGACGGCGTTTGCCACCTTCAACGTGCCTTTGGCCGAAACCAAGGGGATCGAAATCGAAGGTCTGGTGCGTCCCAGCGACGAGCTGACCCTGAATTTCGGCGCAACCTTGCTCGAAGCGAGCTACCCGGATGATTGCGCAGGCACGCAGACTTCGGTGCAGGTGCTGTCGCTGTGCGGCAACGAACTGACCAATGCGCCGAACTTTGTCGGCCTGATCGGTGCCTTGTGGGAAAAGCCGATCACTGACTCGACCGAGTTCTTCTTCTCCGGTCAGGTTCGTATGGAAAGCGACCAGCGCACGTCGACTCAGGCGATCATCCTTCCGGGTGCCGCCGAAATCGCGGCCAATGGCGGGTTGCAGCAGGCGATCGACGCGGCTCCGCCGATCATTGCTGACATTCAGGACGGCAAGGCTTTCGTGAACCTGCGGGCCGGTCTGAAGTTCAATGATGGCGCTTTTGCGATCGAAGGCTGGGTCAATAACTTGACCGACGAAGTGGTGCGCGGGGTGACTTTCAACACCACCCTGCGCGGTTCGGGCGCGGCCAACTCGCGTTCGGCCTTCACCCTGCCGCCGCGCCAATACGGCGTGACACTGCGCGCCAAGTTCTAAGCACTAAGGGCTTCGGCCAGAAAAGGGCGGCTCGGGAAACCGGGCCGCCTTTTTTGTGCCCTGTGGGCGAGCCTAGCGCCGAAGTTGACAAAGTTGACACCGTGTCAAGCGCCGATTTGGCCCAATAATCACGATAAATCAGTATTTTGAGCGCGAAAAACAAAGTTGACACTTTGCTCGCCGCGGGGGGGGGGAGGGGGTGCAATTCCGCTTGCCGACGCAATGGAATTGGGGGGGAGCGGACGATGGGAAAGATCAGCCCGATCCATAGCCTGCGCCGCGCGTGTAGGAAAATCAGGTGCGATCCTGACCATCCAGCCGAATGCGCTGCCTGATTGACGCCCCCGCCGGTGCGGCGGGGGCGCACCAATCTTACATCCCGCGCGCGATCAGCATCTTCATGATCTCGTTCGACCCGCCGTAGATGCGGGCGATGCGGGTGTCGCGGTACATCCGGGCGATGGCATAATCATTGATGTAGCCCGCGCCGCCGTGGAACTGGAGGCACTTGTCGACCACTTCCGATTGCAGCTCGGTCACCCAATACTTCGCCATGCTGGCAGTCGACACGTCGAGCTTGCCTTCGAGCAACTTGGCGATGCAGTCGTTGACGAACACCCGCGCTGCTGTGCCGCGTGCCTTGAGGTCGGCCAGCACGAACTGCGTGTTCTGGAAATCCCAGATCGTCTTGCCGAACGCCTTGCGGTTCTTGACGTATTCGACCGTCACATCGAGCGCCTTTTCGATCCCGGCGATTGCGTTCATCGCGATCACCAAGCGTTCCTGCGGCAGCTCGCCCATCAGCTGGTAGAACCCGCGCCCTTCCACGCCGCCGAGCAGATTGTCGGCCGGGATGAAGACATTGTCGAAGAACAGTTCAGAGGTGTCCTGCGCATCGAGCCCGATCTTGTCGAGCTTCTTGCCACGCGCGAAGCCTTCGGCGCCGTCGGTTTCGAGCAGCAGCAGTGAGATGCCCTTGGCGCCCTCAGCCGGATCGGTCTTGGCGACGACGATGATGAAGTCGGCGAGCTGGCCGTTGGAGATCCAGGTCTTCGAGCCGTTCAGCCGATAGCCGTTGCCGTCCTTCAGGGCGGTGGTCTTGATCGACTGGAGGTCAGACCCGGCATCCGGCTCGCTCATCGCGATCGCGCTGACAAGGTCGCCGCTGACGAGACGGGGGAGATACTTGAGCTTCTGCTCCTCGGTGCCGTGGCGCACCAGATAGGGCAGGATGATGGTGTTGTGCAGCGACGCGCCAAAGCCATCGACGCCGTGCTTGCCCTGCTGATCGATCACCACCATGTCATGCCGGAAATCGCCGCCGTGGCCGCCATATTCGGTCGGCACCGACACGCCGAGCAGGCCCGCTGCGCCCGCCTCGCGCCAGAACTCGCGCTCGACCATCCCGTCCTCGCGCCACTTCTCGACCCGCTTTTGCGGCGCGTGCTGGGCGTAGAACTTGCCGACCGCGTCGGCGAAAATGGCGATTTCTTCTTCTTCCATGAAGGCCGGCGGCGGCACATCGATGACGGGCATTTTGGATCCTCTCTCTCAATTCTCTATCTCTGTGCTCCCTCGCGCAGGCGGGGGTCTCAGGCAATATGCAGGGTGCTTACGGCCTGAGGTCCCCGCTTTCGCGGGGACTCGCGCTGATTACTTGCCCGTCCAGTTGGGCTTGCGCTTTTCGGCGAAGGCGGCGGCGCCTTCGCGGGCGTCATGGCTGACGAACACCGGGCCGATCAGCTTGCCCTGATTGGCGTAGCGATCTTCCATCGCCCAGCCGCGCGATTGCTTCATCACCTGCTTGGAGACCTTGACCGCGAGCGGGCCGTTGGCCGCAATCTTCGCAGCGAGCGCCTTGGCACCCTCCAGCGCCGAACCTTCGGTCACTTCGTTGATCAGACCGAGCTGATAGGCCCGCTCCGCCCCGATGAATTCGCCGGTCAGCGCAAGTTCCAGCGCGATCCGCTCGGGGATCTGGTCGGGCAGCATCATCACGCCGCCCGCCGCCGCCACAAGGCCGCGCTTCACTTCGGGGATGCCGAACTTGGCGTTCGCGTTCGCCACCACGAGATCGCAGGCGATCATCAGCTCAAGCCCGCCAGCCAGCGCATAGCCTTCCACCGCCGCGATCAGCGGCTTGGCCGGAGGGGCCTGCACCACGCCGCCAAAGCCCTTGCCTTCGACGCTGGGGCTCTCACCGCGCAGGAAGCCCTTGAGGTCCATGCCCGAACAGAACGTGCCGCCCGCTCCGGTGATGATGCCGACCCGCAGATCATCCTCTGCGTCCAACCGCTCCATCGCGGCCGCGATTCCCTCGGCCGCCGCCTTGGTCATAGCGTTCTTGGCTTCGGGACGGTTGATGGTGACGATGAGGACGCCGTCCTCGACTTCGGTCAGCACTTCGGGTGCGGTGGCTTCGCTCACAGGTTCTCTCCCTATCGAAAATGTGATTGCGATTTGAAACGCAATTCTTGTGCGACTGGTGCAGTGGGTTTACGGACGCGTCAACCGCAATTTCAATATGACGGAAGAGGATTATCATGGCCGAGGCTTACATCATCGACGCAGTGCGCACCCCGCGCGGGATCGGCAAGCAGGGCAAGGGAGCGCTGGCGGCCGAGCATCCGCAGCATCTGGCCGCGACCGTGCTGAAGGCGATCAAGGAGCGCAACAATCTCGACACCAAGACGGTCGATGACGTGATCTGGTCGGTCAGCACGCAGGACGGGATGCAGGCGGGCGACATGGGCCGCATGGCCGCGCTTGATGCGGGCTATGACATCACCTCGTCCGGCACCACGCTCGACCGCTTCTGCGGCGGCGGGATCACCAGCGTGGCGCTGGCTTCGGCGCAGGTGATGAGCGGGATGGAAGATTGCGTCATCGCTGGCGGGACCGAGATGATGAGCCTCACCGCCGCGATGAGCCAGGAAAAGATGCGCGCCGGGATCAAGCCGCCGATGATGGGCAGCTACAACGAGCGTCTCCAGAAGGTGCACCCGCAGTCGCATCAGGGCATTTGCGGCGATGCGATTGCCTCGATGGAAGGCTTCACCCGCGAGGATCTGGACGAAGTCGGCTACCGCTCGCAGCAACGCGCCGCCGAGGCGATGGCGGCGGGCCGGTTCGCCAAGTCGGTGGTGCCGGTGGTGGCGGATGATGGCACCGTGCTGCTCGATCATGACGAATATCCGCGCCCGCAGACCACCCGCGAAGACCTTGCCAAGCTGGAACCCGCCTTCCCCAAGATCGCGGACGTTCCGCTGGACGCGAACGGCACGACCTTCCGCAAGCTGATCAACCAGAAGTATCCCGATCTGGAGATCAAGCACTTCCACCACGCGGGCAATTCGTCGGGCGTGGTGGACGGTGCGGCGGCGGTGCTGATCACCTCGAAGGACTATGCGCAGAAGCATGGGCTGAAGCCCCGCGCGCGCATCGTCGCCACCTGCAACATGGGCGATGATCCGACGCTGATGCTCAATGCGCCTGTGCCTGCGGCGAAAAAGGTGCTGGCGAAGGCTGGCCTCACCACGGACGATATCGACCTGTTCGAAATCAACGAGGCCTTCGCGGTTGTCGCTGCCAAGTTCGTGCGCGATCTCGAGCTTGATTGGGACAAGGTCAATGTCAACGGCGGCTCGATTGCGCTGGGCCACCCGATCGGCGCGACCGGATCGATCCTGATCGGCACGGTGATCGACGAGCTGGAACGCCGCGGCGGTCGCTACGGCCTCGTCACCATGTGCGCGGCGGGCGGCATGGCCCCGGCGATCATCGTCGAGCGGGTCGACGGCTTTGTCGACTAACGTCCCGGACAACACCCCGGTCATCATCGGGGTGGGCCAATATTCGGAGAGGGTGGGCGAGCCCGGCTATGCCGCCCTCTCCTATATGGACTTGGGCGGCAAGGCGCTGGCGGCGGCGATTGCGGATAGCGGCGCGAGTGGTGATGTGGCGCAGGCCATCGACACCCTCGCCGCGATCCGCGCGTTCGAGATGTCGCGGCCTGATCGCAAGCCGCCGTTCGGTGCGGCGGACAATGTGCCGCGCGCGATTGCCAAGCGGGTTGGGGCGAACCCGGCGCGGGCGATCCTCACCACCACGGGCGGGCAAACCAACCAGCAGCTGGTGGGCGAGTTTGCTTCTGCCATCGCGGCGGGGGAGAGCCAGTGCGCGGTGATCGTCGGCAGTGAGGCAATCTCGACCGTGCTCGCGCTGACCGCGAAGGGCGACATCCCCGACTGGTCGGAAGCGATCGGCGGCGAGTTCGAGGATCAGGGCTTCGGGGTCGAGGAACTGATGGAACCGGTGCTGTTCGCGCATGGCGCAAGCGGGGCGATTCCGCTCTATGCGCTGGCGGAGAATGCCCGGCGGCATAAGCTCGGGCTGGGGCTTGAGGACTACCGCCGCGAAATCGGCAAGCTGTTTGCGCCTTTCACCAAGGTCGCGGCGGCTAATCCGCATTCCGCCGCTCCGGTTGAGCGCAGCGCGGAGGAGCTGGCGACCGTCACCGATCGCAACCGCATCGTCGCGGAACCCTATCCGCGCATGACCGTCGCCCGCGATCAGGTGAACCAGGCCGCCGCGATCATCGTCGCCAGCGCTGGTCTCGCCCGCGCCTTGGGCGTGCCCGAGGACAAGTGGGTGCACATCCACGCCGTCACCGCCGCGACCGAGCTGAAGCTGTCGCAGCGGCCCGATCTGGCGGGCAACCCGGCTTCGCTCGCCAGTGTCGATGCGGCGCTGGCGCGGGCGGGGAAGGGCATGGCAGAGATGCGCTACATCGACTTCTATTCCTGCTTCGCGATCCCGGTGTTCAACCAGTGCGACCACTTTGGCCTCAGCGTCGATGACCCGCGTGGGCTGACGCTGACGGGCGGCTTGCCGTTCTTCGGCGGGGCGGGGAACAACTACTCGGCCCACGCCATCGCCGAAGCGGTGCAGCGCGTGCGCGGCGACCGGGGCAGCTTCGCACTGGTGGGCGCGAATGGCGGGTGGATGAGCAAATATGCCACCGGCATTTACTCCACGACGCCCGCCGATTGGAGCGCCAAAGACCGCTTCGCCGTGCTCCCCAAGGCGACCGATAAGGTGCCAGTCGCGCGCGGGCCGGTCGATGCCGCGAGGGTCGAGACCTACACGATCAACCGCAGCCCCAAGGGTGCCGAGGCGATCTTCATTGGCCGCTCGGACGCGGGCGAGCGAGTGGTGGGGAATGCCGACCTGTCGAACGCCGCCACCGCAGCGGCCTTTGAGAGCGGCGAACCGTTCGGCAAGCGCCTCACCCTGACGCAGGACGAGCGCGGGCGGAACGTCGGCGTGATCCCAGGTTAGCCGTCCGCGCCAACCAGACTCCCCTCCCCGCGGGGAGGGGCTCGGGGTGGGGGCTCTGCCCGACGAGAAGTCGAACCCCCATCCCAACCCTTCCCCAAGGGGAAGGGCAATTGCTTGCGCGAATCGCCCATTTGCGGTAGATGGTTTCAATTGAAACTATCTCGCCAGCGAGGACGGAACCGATGAATGCGCCGACTACGACTCAAGGGGCCAAAGACCTGTTCGAAAACCCCGCCGGGCTCGACGGGTTCGAATTCGTCGAATTCTGCGCGCCGACCAAGGGTGTGCTTGAGCCGGTGTTCGAAGCGATGGGCTTCACCCGCGTCGCGCAGCACCGTTCGAAGGACGTGCATCTGTGGCGGCAGGGCGGCATCAACCTGATCGCCAATTACGAACCGAAGAGCGCCGCCTGGTACTTCGCGCGTGAGCATGGCCCTTCGGCCTGCGGGATGGCGTTCCGGGTGCGCGATGCGGCCAAGGCCTATGCCCATCTCATCGCCCAAGGCGCGGAGCCGGTCGCCAATGATCCCGGACCGATGGAACTGCGCATCCCCGCGATCCGGGGCATCGGCGGGGCGATCCTCTATCTGGTCGACCGCTATGCCGGGGCGGGCAACAACCTCACCATCTATGACATTGATTTCGAATACCTCCCCGGCGTCGATCCCCATCCCGAAGGCGCGGGCTTCCACACCATCGATCACCTCACCCACAACGTCTACACCGGGCGGATGAAGTATTGGGCCGACTATTATGAGACCCTGTTCAACTTCCGCGAAATCCGCTTCTTCGACATCAAGGGCGAGTATACCGGCCTCACCAGCAAGGCGCTGACCGCGCCCGATGGAAAGATCCGCATCCCGCTCAACGAAGAGGGCGAAGGCGGCAAGGGCCAGATCGACGAGTTCCTGAAGGCCTTCAACGGCGAGGGCATCCAGCACATCGCGCTCATCTGTGACGATCTGCTGGCCTGCTGGGACCGCCTGCAAACGCTCGGCGTGCCCTTCATGACCGCACCGCCTGCCGCCTATTACGAGATGCTCGAAGGCCGTCTGCCCGGCCACGGCGAGGATGTGGACGCGCTGAAGATGCGCGGCATTCTGCTCGACGGCACCACAGAGGGCGGCTCGCCTCGCCTGCTGCTGCAAATCTTCGCGCAGGCGCAGGTCGGGCCGGTGTTCTTCGAGTTCATCCAGCGCAAGGGCGACGACGGCTTCGGCGAGGGCAACTTCAAGGCCCTGTTCGAAAGCATGGAACGCGATCAGATCATCCGCGGCGTGCTGAACGTCGAGGAACCGGCGGAGTAAGTTCGCCTCTCCGTCATGCTGAACTTTTTTCAGGGTCCATCCCTCGGCATCGAGCAGGGCTCACGGCGGCTCGATGGATGCTGAAACAAGTTCAGCATGACGAATATTTGGAGTGCAGGATCATGACCCACCCCGTTGCCCTGTCAGGCATCCACCACGCCGCCTACCGCTGCAAGGACGCGGCAGAGACCGTGGAGTGGTATGCCCGCGTGCTCGGCATGACCTACACCACCGCCTTTGCCGAGGATCACGTGCCCTCCACGGGCGAATATGATCCCTACATGCACATCTTCCTCGATGCGGGGAACGGCAACATCCTCGCCTTCTTCGAGCTGCCGAACCAGCCGGAGATGGGTAAGGACCCGAACACGCCTGCATGGGTGCAACACCTCGCGCTGAAGGTGCCTTCGGAGGCCGCGCTGCTCGCCGCCAAGGCGCATATCGAGGCTGAGGGGATCGCCGTGCTCGGCCCGACGCATCACGGCATCTTCAAGTCGATCTACTTCTTTGATCCTAACGGCCACCGCGTGGAACTGGCCGCGGATATCGGCACGAAGGAGCAATATGCAGAACTCGCCCGCGTCGCGCCGGTGATGCTGGAGGAATGGTCGCAGACCAAAAAGGCCCCGCGCCACGCTGACTGGCTGCATGAGTTGGCGCGCGCGGAACACGCGAAGGTCTGACCACTTTAGGGTGCTTCAGATCTGCGTGATGTCCGCGTTCGTCATCCCAGCGAAAGCTGGGACCTAGGGCGCCAAGCACTGCATTTTGTGGCCCTAGGCCCCAGCTTTCGCTGGGGTGACGGTGATTGCAGCAATGGGATCGCTAGCCGACCGACAGGCTTCTTCAGCGATCTAGCGAAAGCTGCCATGCTCACTCGCCTAGCCGTTACGTCCACTCTGTCACGCGGGCCGCAGATTACTCAGGCGCCGGGCCGCAGCTCAGGCTGATTTCGCTGGCCGCAATGTCGTAGGTGATGCGCGAACAATGGCTGATCTGGTCGCGGCCCAGCCGGGTGAGGAGGTCAGGCCTCCCCCGTCCCTTGCGGCGGCTGACGAGGATCTGGCTTTTGTCGAAGCGCGGGTCATTCTCGCCGATCTCGCCGACCCGTTTGGGATCGCCATAATCCTCCACCCGCACCGCAAAGCGATCGACCACCAGATCGCCCAGCATGATCGGTTCGGCGATGCGCATCATCCGGGTTGGGCGCTCGACCGCGAAGTTCATGATCGCTGTCCCGTCCGATCCAGGCTCGAACCCGCCGTCCTGATGGGTGGCGATGAAATTGGCGGTGGGCGCGGTGATCAGGTTTTCGGCCCGCTTGAGCGCGAAGATCATCATCAGCGTCTTCTCGCCGACCACCACTTCGGTGCCAAGCCGCGCCTCGGCCTCGCTCCCGCTGCGCTTCAACGGGAAGCGCTGCACGGTTTCCCCTTCCACCGGCGGGGCGAGCCTGAAGGTCACGCGGGCATAGGGCAGCTGGTGGACGCCGATCACGCCGTCCGCCTTGCGCGAGGCGAAGCGTTCGGCCCAGCTGATCGTCTTGGCGAGCGGGCCGCTGCCGAAATCGACCAGCTGCAACGCGCTCACCCCTTCGACCACAACATTGCCAAAGCGCCAGCCGCGCCGCGTCTCGGCAACGAGTCCCAGCCGCGCGGCGACTTCGCTGTTGATCACCGGCGGCCCGAAGCTGTCGGCATCAACCTCAAGCCGCAGCGGCGTGCCGTTGACCATGACGGTGATGATGTTGTCGCCTTCCAGCACCAGCTCTTCCGGTAGTGGGACTGTGGGCGGGGCTGTCTGAACCGGCACAGGCTCCTGCGCGGCCACGGCATAGGCCGGGCCCGCAAGCACGAGCGGCAGCAATGACACAATCAGCGGGCGAGCGACCATGTGTGACCAACGCGGCTGGCTGGACAGCGTTCCTAGCCGCCGCGCCGCTGCTTGCGCTCGGCCTCGCGCTGCTGGCGGAGCAGCTTTTCGACATCGATCACCTCGGCGCGGGCCTTCATCCAGCGGATGCTCGCAAGGCTCCAGACCAGCGTTGCCGCGAGATAGAGCGCCAGTGCGGCCCAGAATTCCGGGCGACCTTTGAGGCTTTCCCCATAGATGGCGAAGGCAATGGTCGGCACCGCGAACACGGCCATCCACACGCCGAACTGTGTCCACCCGGCTTTCCCGCGCGGCATGATGGTGAAATTCCACGGCCCGCGCCGATACATCACGAAGGGCTTGTCCTGTTCACGCATCGCTATCTCCTTCTGGGGCGGTGCCCGGCGGCCGTCCGCGCCGCGGCGCTTCGCTGCGCGCCACCTTCACCCCGCGCCGGCCCAGCGCCTCGCGCAACAGCACCTCGATCTCGGCGTTCACGCTGCGCAGCTCGGCATCGGCGAGCCGCTGGACCGCATCGTGCAGCGCCGGATCGAGGCGCAGGGGAAAGGCTTTCTTGGCGGGCATGGCAGGGTCAGTAGAGGCTGCCTGCGTTCACCACCGGCTGCGTATCCCGCTCCCCGCACAAAACCACCATCAGGTTCGACACCATCGCCGCTTTGCGTTCGTCATCAAGGTTCACGACGCCGCGTTCGCTCAGCTGGGCGAGCGCCATCTCGACCATCGTCACCGCGCCTTCGACCAGCTTCTTGCGCGCAGAGATCACCGCTTCGGCCTGCTGACGGCGCAGCATCGCACCCGCAATCTCGGGGGCATAGGCGAGGTGGGTCAGGCCGCATTCGTCCACCGTGATCCCGGCAACCGTCAGCCGCTCGATCAAGGCAGCGCGCAGTTCGATGCCGACTTCCTCGTGATTGCCGCGCAGGGTGATCTCAAGGTGCTCGATATCGTCATAGGGGTAGCGCGAGCCGATGGAGCGCACCGCAGCTTCGATCTGGGCGTTGACGAATTCGCGGTAGTCATCGACGTCGAACAGCGCCTGCGCCGTGTCGGTGACGCGCCAGACGACCTGCGCGCCCATCTCGATCGGGTTGCCGCGCGCATCATTGACCTTGATGGTCTGCGAGATGACGTTGTTTGCGCGCACCGCGATCTTGCTGCGGGTCAGCCACGGCAGCACCCAGCGCAAGCCTTCGTTGCGGTCGGTGCCCTTGTAGGCGCCGAACAGTTGGATCGCTGCGGCTTCATTGGGGTTGACCATGTAGAAGCCACAAAGGATCAGCAGGCCGATAAAGCCGGTGATGATCGCCCCGATCATCCGCAGCCCGCTGACCTGTTCCGGGGCCACGGCGCTGATGAACAGCAACACCGCCGCAGCGACCAGCACCAGGCTGACCAGCAACATGACATAGCCGCTCTGGGTCAGGGCCGCGAATTCGCGGCTGCGATTGAGCGCATAGGGTTCAGCAGAGGACATGACGAATCTCCAAGTACGATATAATTACGATATCATATTTATATCATATGTTGGGGCCGTCAAGCCGATTTGGTGCGCGCCGCGCCATGATCACTTGGCGGAACGCCCTGTTTGGCTGTAGCAAGGCGCTCTGGGCATTTACGGAACGGGGAGGCAAGCGGCAGTGGAAAGCGGCGACGACATTCCGGCCCCGCCGCGCCCCGTGCTGTTCGTCAGCTATTCGCGCACGGACCTCGTCCATGCCCGCCCGGTGATCGACCTGCTGGAACAGGCCGGATTTGACGCCTGGTGGGACGGGCGGCTGGAGGGCGGGGAGAACTATCTCCAGACCACCGAAAATGCGCTTGAGACGTCCGACTGCGTGGTGGTGCTGTGGTCGGCAACCTCGGTCAATTCGCACTGGGTGCGGGACGAGGCGCAGCGCGGACGCGAGCGGGGATGCCTCGTTCCGCTGACGATTGACGGGACGATGGCGCCGCTCGGCTTCCGGCAGTTCCAGCTGCTCGATATCAGCGGTTGGGACGGGTCGCCCGAAAGCCCTGAAGCGGCGCGGATTCTGGTGGCAGTTCGGGCCAAGGCCGGTGCAGCCTCACCCGCGCCCACGCCCGCGCCTGTCCCTGCTTCAGCCCCAAGAACCCCAGCGCCGCCAGCGTCCCCGGCGGGCGGTGTGGCGCTCTCGCGGCGCACGCTGATGATCGGCGGCGCGGCTGCTGCGGGGGGCGCCGGGCTGCTCGGCGCATGGCAATTCGGGTTGTTCGGCTCGCCCGCCTCGGCCGCGATTTCGATGGTGGTGCTGCCCTTCGGCAACGAGACTGGCGATCCGGACAAGAAGTATTTCTCTGACGGGCTGTCGCGCGAACTGCGTGCGGTGCTTGCCCGCAATCCGAGGCTCAAGGTGGCCGCCCCCGCCTCCTCCAACGCGATCGAGGGTGAGGATGACTTCGCCATCGGCCGCAAGCTCGGTGTGAGCAATATCCTGCGCGGCGGCGTCCAGCGCGACACCGATCGGGTGCGGGTCTCGACCGAGCTGGTCGCGATCGAAGACGGTGAGGTGCTCTGGGCCAAATCCTTTGACAGCGCGCTGAAAGATGTCTTCGCGGTGCAATCCGAAATCGCCGAGGCGGTGGCCGTCGAGCTGGTCGCCGAGATCGCTGGCAGCGCCGAGGCCAAGCAATCGCTTGGCGCACAAAGCGAGATTGGCGGCACGCAGAACGTCGAGGCCTATGAGGCATTCCTGCGCGGCATGGCGCTGTATGATCTGGGCGCAGGCGGGGATTCCAACCGCAGCGGGCTTGCCCAGTTCGACGCCGCCATCGCCGCCGACCCCGATTACGCAGCCGCCCATGCGATGCGCGCGACGATGTTGCTCAACCTGGCGGTCGAAAGCAGCAATGCGGGCGAGACGCGGCGGCTGTTTGCCGAAGCGATCACCGCCGCCGAGCGGGCCATCGCACTGGAGAAGCGGCTAGCGCAGGGGCACCTCGCGCTCGGCTTTGCGCTCAACAATGGGCAGCTCAATCGGGCCGCGGCCTTGCCATCCTACCAGATCGCCGAGCGGCTGGGGGCGGGCGATGGCGACCTGTTGCGGCAGGTCGCGACCTTCTATTCCTATGGCGCCGAACACCAACGCGCCGGGCAGATCATCGAGACCGCGCTGGAGCTTGATCCGCTCAACGCCCGCGCGTTCCGGTCGGCGGGTTTCGTGGCCCTTCTGGCGCATGATTATCCCAAGGTCATCACCCGGATGGAGCGCGCGCTGGAGCTGAACCCGACCCTCGCCAGTGTCTATTACGCGATGGCGGTCGCGCGGCTGATGCAGGGCGATGCGGCGGGCGCTTTGGCGCTGGCGGGCAAGGAACGCACGCCGATTTTTCGCCTTGCTGCCACCGCCGTCGCCGCCGCCAGGCTGGGCGATGCGGCGGGATCGGCCAAGGCCTTCGATCAGACCCTCGCCGAATATGGCGATGCCGCGCTCTACCAGCTTGCGCAGATCAAGGCGCAGCAGGGCGACAAGGCGGCGGCGCTGGCGCTGCTGGGCCGCGCGATTGCCGAGGGCGATCCGGGCCTCCTATGGGCCCCGCGCGATCCGCTGCTTGATCCCTTGCGCGGCGAGCCGGCGTTCAAGGATTTGCTAATCCGCCTTGGGTCATGATAGCTTCCCACCCGGCCCACATGGGGGCGGCAAGAGGGGAAATTGTATGAAGAAAATCATGACTGTAGCGGCGTTGGCCGCTGGCGCGCTGGCGCTGTCGGCGTGCGGCGCCAAGAAGGAAGAAGCACCTGTGGCTGAGCCGACTGCCGAGGAAATGATGGCACCGGCCACCGAAACCCCGGCAGCTGACGATGCGGCCGCGGCTGCCGAAGGGCTCGACCCGACCGGTAACCCGATCGGCCCGGGCGCCCCGGCAGCAGCCGCCGGCGAAGCGGAAACCGCCACTGAGTAATTGAAAGGCGTCCCCTTGCGCGAATGTTTCCCTTGAAACAGCGCGCAAGGGCGACCCTAACGCCTGCTGGGACCCGGCAGGACCGAATTGAGCCAGCGCTGCACCAGTGGATGGGCAATCCGGGTGAAGCGGCTCGGCACGCTGGTCCGCCCGCACTTCACCCCGGCGCTCACCACACCCAGCAAAGTCGGCACGCCGCCCGCGTCGCCATAGGTGATCAGCGGCCCGCCGCTGTCACCAAAGCACGCCTGTTCGCCGCGCGCTCCGGCAGCGCAGAGCACTGCGTCGCGGCGCTTGTCGCGGAAGCTGGTGAGGCGGGTGCAGCTGTCCAGATCGCGCAATTCCAGCCGCGCGCCGCGTAGTTCTTCGGGCGGGGCGCCGCCTTCCAGCGCAGTGCGGCCCCAGCCGAAGGTATAGGCCGGCATCCGCGCCCGGATCGTGCGAGCGGTGATCGGCTGCGGATCGAGCCGGATGCGCGCAATCGGATAGACTTGGCCGCCCAATTTCTCGCCTTTGGGATCATATTGCACCAGCGCGATATCGAAGGCGAAGGTCGATGGCTGGAAATCGGGATGCGGGATCACGCGCAGGATGCGGTAGGTGTAGCCCTCATCATCGAGCGGATTGTAGAGCCCGAGGCGGATACGATGTCCGCCGGTCAGCACCGGGACCCCGCCCTCATCGGTCAGGCAATGCGCTGCGGTCAGCACCCAGCCGGTGCGGATCACCGCCCCGCCGCATAGCACCCGCTGGGCCGGGGTCAGGCGCTTGCGGCCCAGTTTCTCGGGCCGCCACAGCAGCGCTTGCCACGGCGCGTCGCCGATGTTGACCGCAAACCCATCGATCACCGCCGCCACCTGAACGCAGATGGTATCGGTATAGATCACGCCGCGAAATTCGACCGTCGTGGTGGTGCAGGCGCGCGCGTTTTCTTCCGCTTCCTTGCGCAGGCGTTCTTCCTCGGCGGCCCGCTGCTGTTCGGCGATCTCCTCGGCGCTGAATTCGGGCGGAGACAGGTCGCCGCCTGCCACCAGCAGCGGCGCGCCGGGATCGGTGCGGATCGCCTTGCGAAGGCCCGTGCAGCCACTCGAATAGTCCGCGTCGCACAGGGCTTCATACAGGGCGAGCGCGCGCGGCTGATCAGCGGGCAGGATCGCGCCGGACCAGAGCGCGTCGGCCAGGTTCATGCAGGCGCTGTTCGATCCCGCCGCGCAGGCCGCGGTGTAGAGCCCATCGATCCGCGCCGGATCGGCGGCGGCCCGGGCTTCGTCGGTGCCATTGACAGCCTGATCCAGCGCCAGATTGCCCGCGGTCTCGCACAGCTCCTGCGCCTCGTCCCCGCTCCCGGCGGTCAGGCACGCCGCGCTGAGCAGCTCAATCCCGCGTGGCAAATCCTCCAGCGGGCCGCCCTGCCGGGCGTATTGCTTGGCGATCACGATGCAGGCGGAGCGTTCCCCAAGGTCGCAAGCGGCGCGCTGGTCAGGCTCGTCGCGGACGGCCTTGGCGTCGTCGCAATGATAGGGGCTGAGCTCGCAGGCGCGCTGATAGAACGCAACGCCTGCTTCGCGTGCCTCCGGCCCGATGCCGTTGCGCAAAGCCCGTTTGCCGATCTCGGCGCAGACCCATGCATCGCCTGCCCGGCATCCGAGCGACTGATATTCGCGGGCGCGCGGCCCGAAGCGGCCCTCGGCGCCGATCCAATGCCGCGTGGCATCGCTGCAATCCCGGCTCTCGCCCGCACGGCATTGCCGGTCGAGCAGGGCCAAGCCCTCGGCCTGTTCCTCGGCGCTGCGATCGGTGCGCATGAGTTCGGCGGCGAGGGTAGAGCAGCTCGGCGCGCTCCCGCCCGCGCAGGTTGCGCGGCGCAGCGCGAGTGCGGCGTCGGGATCGGAGACGCCGGTAACGCCCGCTTCCAGATCATTCGCCTGCGCATCGCACCCGGAAGCTGAACCCAGATCGCAAGCGCGCACGAATAGCGGCGCGCTTTGGCCCCAGTCGCCGCGATCGTCGGCAAAGCGCAGCAGCTTGCCCAGCCGGTAGCAGCCTTCCGCTGCCTCGCCCTCGCACGCCTGACGGTAGAGCAATTCCGCCACGGGGCGGCTTTGCGGACGGCCCTTGCCCGTCTCGAAAGCGGTGCCCAGTGCGGTGCAGCCGGTCAGGTCTCCGGCATCGCAAGCGGCGGCAAAACTGTCGGTCTCCTGGGCCTCGCGGGTGAGGGTTTCGGGCGACTTGCCGGTATAGGCGCGTTCGAAACCGGTGGGCGGATAGACGCGCGGGATCGGCGCATCTTCGGCCGCAACGGGCGAGGCCGCTGCCAGCAATCCGGTCAATATCGCGCCCCACAGCGCCGCGAGAGATTTGCGCATCGAAAAGCTCCCCCAAGCTTGTGCAAATACTGCGCTTTTCCCGAAGGATCGTCAAACCTTCCGTATCGGCGCTTGTAAGCGGGCGGGGCGTGCGATTAAGCACGTTGCCAAGCCTGCGGCTGCGCGCGGGCGGGAGACGCCGCGCCTCATGCCTTCCCATCTGCCCGCCCGGATTCATGACAGCTGGCAACCGCATCTGGCGCTGGGCATTACGGGGCACCGCGCCTCCAATCCCTCGTACCGCGCCCATGCGGCGGCGATTGCGGCTGCGCTCGCCGCGTTGTTCGCCCGGATTGAGGCGATTGCGGCAAGCTTGCCCGGGACGCACGGGGCGGTGCGGCTGCACAGCCTGATGGTCGACGGGACGGACCAGGTCGCTGCCGAGCTCGCACTGGCGCAGGGCTGGGAACTGGCGGTGCCGATGCCGTTCGGCGCGGGGCTCAATTGCGCGATCAACGCCCACCCTGAAACGCTGGCCGATGCAGATGCACTGCTCGCGGGCGGCATGGCGAGCGATCCTGCGGTCGAGGCCAAGGCCGCCGCGATCCGCGCGGTCACTGCGCGCGCCTGCCTGTTCGAACTCGCTGACCGCGATGCCGAGGTGGAAACGCTGTGGCGCGCCGTCATCGCCGACCCGGAGGACCGCGCCGCCGCGCGCGCTTTCGAAGCGCTGGCGTCGGACAATGTCGCGCTGGCGGGGCGCGTGATGATCGAGCGCACCGATCTCGTCATCGCCGTGTGGGACGGCAAGGTCGCCAATCTACCCGGCGGAACCGGCCACACCGTCGTCGCCGCGCTCCAGATGGGAACGCCGGTGCTGCTGATCGATCCCGCCGCGCCCGAAGCCTGGCGCATCCTCACCCGGCCCGAGGAACTGGCCCAGCCCGATTGCGACGGGGAGCCCGATTGTGCGCGGCTAGAAGCGATCATCCGCGCTGCTGTGGTGGTGGAGGACTGGAGCCCTGCCACCCTCACCAAGGAACAATGGCGCCCGCACAGCTCGCGCGCATTCGGCCTCTATCGCCGGGTCGAGCGGATGTTCGGCGGCGGAGGCAGCCCGTTCGCCTCGCTCAAGACCACCTATGAAGCGCCCGGCGCAATCGCTACCGGCAGCGGTGCAGGCGTGATGGCGGCGGCGCAGGCCATGCCGGGCGGCGATGCGCAAGTGAAGCGCCAGCTGGCCGAGGATGTGCTGCCACTGTTCGCCTGGGCCGATGGTATCGCGAGCCGCCTCGCCGATGCCTATCGCAGCGGGATGACGGTCAATTTCGTGCTCGCCGCGCTGGCGGTGATGATCGGGATCGCTTTCCTGCCCACCGGGATGGGCGATATCAAATGGGCCTTCGCGCTGGTTGAGCTGCTGCTGCTGGGCGGGATTCTGGTGATGACGGCGGCGGGATCACGGCTGGGCTGGCACCGGCGCTGGTTCGCGATGCGGCGCGTGGCCGAATATCTGCGCCATGCGCCCGCGCTGTTGCTGCTGGGCGTCGCGCGGCCGACGGGGCGCTGGGCGCGCAGCGGTGACGGTGCCGAGTGGCCCGAACACTTCGCCCGCCATGCCCTGCGCGATGTTGGCCTGCCGCAGGTTCAGGTGACGCGCGACTATCTGCGCGCGGGGCTGACCGGCGTTGTTTTGCCGCATGTCACCGCGCAGGCCGGCTATCACGAGGCCAAGGCCCACCGGCTGGAGCGGGTGCACCACCGGTTGGACAAGGCGGCGGAGACCTGCTTCGCGCTCGCGGTCGCATCGGTCATGGCCTATCTGGCGCTGAAGGGCGCAGGCCTTGCCGGGATCGTGCCCAAGCATCTTGCGGCCGATTGGTCGCCGTTCTTCACCTTCTGCGGCGTGGCCTTCCCGACGCTGGGCGCGAACCTTGCCGGGATCCGCTACTTCGGCGATTTCGAACGCTTCGCTGCGATCTCGCAGGTGGCGGCGGAGAAGCTGCGCGAGATCGAGGCGCGGATCGGTCTGCTGCTGTCAGGCGCACCCGCCGCACTGACCTATGGCGCGACCGCCGATCTGATCCACGCGCTGGATGAAGCCGTGGTCGAGGAAATCTCTAGCTGGCAATCGGTGTTCGGCGCCAAGCACCTGACGCTACCGGCCTAGGCGCGCCTCGCCGAACGGCTTCATACCAGCCCGATCCTCTGGCCGATCCGGCTCGCCGCGGCGCGCAGCCGGGGCGCGCTGGGCCGCGCGACCGGATCATAGGCGGGCAGGCCGACGCGGCGCAGCAACGGGTTGAGGCTCAAGGCATCGGCAATCGCGCGGCTCTTGCGGCATTGCCACGTCACCGACAGCGAGATCGAGGGCTTGTAACCGGCATGGATCCAATGCGGCGCGGCATAGGGCAGGAACAGCGCATCGCCCCGCGCCAGCAGATGCTGTTCGCCCCGCGCGGCGTAATCATGCTTCCATTCGAGCAAGTTCTCACCCGTGCGGTGATAGGCTTCGCGCCGTGCCAGATCGAGGAAAGGCGGGGCGGGCGGATAGGCGGCCAACACCTTGTCTCCGGCAATCTGGAACAGGATGCTATACTCGGCATCGAAGTGGAACGGGGTGTGGGTGCCGGGCGCGGAAATGAAGACGAAGCCGTTGATGTCGCGCACCGCCTCGGCCGCTGAGCCGATGACGGGGGCAATCTCTCCCAGCAGGCGTTCGATCAGCGCGCGGTAGGCGGGCAATTGCTGGATATGACTGAGCATGATCCAGCCCGAGCCCGCGCCGCCTGCGGCAATTGCGTTAGCGAGGTGCGCGCCACTGTCCAGCACACGAAAAGCCTCGCCATTGCTGGCATTGTGGACGCGCCGTACGACATGCTTGCGCGGCAGCGCGCGCGCGGCGGTGGCCAGCGCGTCAAAGCCGAGCAGTCCCTCGGCAGCGAGATGGTGGCGCAATCGCCCTGGACTGCACGGATAACGCTCGCCCAGATGGGGCAAGGAGGTGGGGTCAATCAGCGACATGAATGCGGCCCTGTCAGAGAAATCCCGGATTTATAACAGGGGTTTACGTAGATTCGATGAAGGCCTCGTTAACGCAAAACACCGCCCCGCGGCACGGGCAGGCGGACGGATCAGTAGCCGCTGGCTTGCCCGTCCTTCCGCATCTCGGTCGCGCCGGTGTAGACGCCGCTCACCGGATCGCGCACGATCGCCTGATAACCGCCGAAGGGTATGCCGGTGCCCTCCACCTCGACATTGTGGCCCATCGCCCGCAAGGCTTCGACTGTCGCCGCCGGAATGCCGGGTTCGAGCTGGAGCACGCCGAGCATATCGACCGGCGCGGTGTCGGCGGGGCTGCCCGCGAGCGCGTCGGTCGGCTGGCGCCCGCCATCGTGGTGCAGGCGCGCCGCGTCGCCTGCCTCTTGCAGATTCATCCCGTAATCGACGAGGTTGATCAGCACCTGCACATGGCCCTGCGGCTGCATCCCGCCGCCCATCAGCCCGAAGCTCATCCACGGCTTGCCGTCCTTGCGGATGAAGGCCGGGATGATCGTCTGGAACGGACGCTTAGCGGGCGCATAGGCATTGGGGTGCGCGGGATCGAGGCTGTAAAGTTCCCCCCGATCCTGGAACATGTAGCCGAGCCCATCGGCCACCAGCCCGCCGCCCATGCCGCGATAATTCGACTGGATGAGGCTCACCATCATCCCGTCCTTGTCGGCGACGGTGAGGTAGGTGGTGTCGCCCGGCCCCTCCAGCTTGGGCGCGATCAGCGCGCCGGGGGTGAAGGCGGGGGTGGCTTTTGCCGGGTCGATCAGGGCGAAACGCTGCTTGCCGTATGCGTCGCTCAGCAGTTCTGCGGGCGCGCGGGCGAAGGCCGGATCGGCGTAGAAGCGCGCGGCATCTTCAAAGGCGAGCCGCTTGGCTTCGGTGATGTAGTGGATGACCTCGGAGCTGCCGCGCTCCCACTGGCTGAGGTCGACATTCTTCAGGATGTTGACCATCTGGAGCGCCGCGAAGCCTTGCGAGTTCGGCGGCAGCTCGCACAGCTCATACCCCTTGCGGTATTCCACGCAGGCGACATCGACCCACGTGCTGTCATGCGCGGCGAAGTCTTCAACGGTGTAGGCGCTGCCCTGCCGCCGCAGATAATCGACCATCGTGCGCGCGGTTGCTCCCGCGTAGAATTCGTCGCGGCCATTCTTGGCGATCCGCTCCAGCGTGTTCGCAAGATCGGGGTTGCGGAACATCTCGCCGGGGCGCAGCGCGCGGTCTTCCTTGAAATAGGTCGCGCGGGCATTGGTGAAATCAAACGGAGTGGTGGCGCGCTGGCGTTCGTAGTTCTTGAGCCCGCGCTCCATATACATCGCGATCACCGGGGCGACCGGGTGGCCTTCGCGGGCATAGCGGATGGTGGGGGCGAGGACGTCGGCCATCGGCAGCTTGCCGTAACGCGCATGGAGATCGAACCACGCATCCACCGTGCCGGGGATGGTGACGGGCAGCACGCCGACGGGGGGCAGACTGGTCGCGCCGTCGGGCAGCTTGGCCTTGAGCTGATCGAGCGTCTGGCCACTGGGCGAGCGGCCCGATCCGTTGATGCCGACAAGCTGACCGGTCTTGGGATCATGGACAATCGCGAACAGATCGCCGCCGATGCCGTTGCCGGTGGGCTCCATCAACCCGAGGGCTGCGTTGGCGGCAATCGCTGCATCGACCGCCGATCCGCCCGCTTTCAGGATATCGAGCGCGATCTGGGTGGCCAGCGGGTGAGCGGTCGCGGCCATGCCGTTGGGGGCGATCACCGGACTGCGGCTCCATTGCGCTCCCACGGGCCGCGCACCGGGGCCGATCCCGGCGGTGGCGTCCGGGGTGCTGGTGGCGGGGTTGGCGGGAGCGTCCTCGGCCAAAACGGGGGCAGCGAGAAGGGGGGTTGCGGCGAGCAGCAGGGGGGCGAGTTTGATCATGGGGCCGCACCCTAAGCCGCTCGTCGCTCTGCGCAAGGCTGCTCGGCTCAACCCAGCAGCATCACGTTCATCAGCCGCCCGGGCACTGCGAAGGCGGCAATGCCGGGGATCATCAGCGCGGTGAGATAGGTGCGCACCAGGTGGGCTTTGTGCGCCTTGATGTCTCCTTTGCGCGCCGTCGACATCACCTTCCAGGCGGCATGGAAGGTCAGCGGTACGAACAGGTGAATCCAGCTGAAGGTGCCGCTTGACTGGATGAAGATCGCGGTGGTGGCGGTGATCAGCATCAACACCAGCCAGACCTTGCCGAGCTGCTTGTGCATCGGCGTGCCCTTCTTCGCCAGCATCAGCCAACCGCCGAGCGGGATCGCCGGGATCACTGCGGCGACGTGGAGGATGATCGGCAGCTTGGCATAGGCCTCGATCCCCTCGACCATGCCGAGCGCCGCCTTCCCCAGTGACACTGCCACGGCAAAGCACATGGTGAAGCAAGACAGGCTGATGGCGGTGCGGGCGACCGGGCCGATGTCGAAGCTGGCGGCGGGCTTGGCGGTGGCGGCGGCGGCGGCGAAGGGCAGGGTGATGGTGGTCATGGCGGGTCTCCTGAAGGGCTCAAGTTGGTTGCTGAGGTCAGGATGCCGCCGGGCCGTTCGCGGGCAACCGCCCTTGCGGCAATGGGGCGGGCTTTGCGCGAAATGGCCGGGAAGCCGGTGCTTTGCCACTTTACGAAGCGCGAATGGGCAGTCAGGTAGAGGGCCATGACCCGCCAACCGGCCTCGCAACGTCACGCACTTGCCCGCCGCATCATCATTGATCTGGCGGTGATGACCGCCATTGGGGTGTTCCTGGCGGTGATCGGCCCGTTCGGCAGCATCGCCGCGCCGCTGCCTGAGCGGTTCGTCACATGGATCGGCTTCGCGTGGCTCGGCTATGCCTGCTACCGCCCGATGCAGAGCGTGGCGGCGTGGGGCGAGCGTGCGCTGGACCTGCCGCGCTGGGGCGTGCTGACGGCGGCGGTGCTGGTGGGGACAGTGCCGATGACAGTGGCGGTTGTGGCGATCAACACGGTTCCCTTGGGCAGTCTGCGGTGGCCCGGTCTCGAGATTGCGATGGGCACCTATTTCTCGGTGCTGGTGATCGGCGGCGCGGTGACGCTGCTGTTCAATGTGGTGCAGGGCGGCGCGCGCGCGGTGATGCCTGTTGCTGGGCCGGCGGCTGCGCCCACCGCGCCTTTTGTTCCGGAAAGCGCCTCCGGGCCTGTGCCAGCGCCACCAGCCCCACCGTCCCCCAACCCCCTGCTCGACCAGCTCCCCGCCGAACTCGGCAGCGCCATCATCGCGCTGGAGATGGAAGATCACTACCTGCGTGTGCACACAATGCTGGGATCGGCGCTGGTGCTGATGCGGCTGCGTGACGGGATTGCCTTGCTGGGCGACCTTCAGGGGATGCAAGTGCACCGCAGCTGGTGGGTGGCGCGCGAGGCGGTTGAAGAGGTGGTGCGCGACGGGCGCAACATCCGCCTGAAACTGCCGCGCGGGCTGGAAGCCCCGGTCGCCCGCGCCAATGTCACCGCCCTGCGGGACGCGCGCTGGATCTGACGGTCAGTCCGTGCGCCTGAACACACACCACGTGAACGCTTGGCGTGCCCCCCACGGGGTGATGTGTTCGTCGCGCCAGTCCGCCGCCAGGGTGAAGCCCGGCCCCAGCGTCGCGGCCAGCCTGTCTGCGTCATAGCGTTCCACCGCCAGCCCGCTGCATTTCTCCGGCCCGTCGAGCGCAAAGGTGGCGATGATCACCAGTCCATCCGCCGCCAGCCCTTCGCCTAGCGCCCGGACATAGGCGGCGCGCTGTTCAGGCGTGGTGAGGAAGTGGAACACCGCACGGTCGTGCCACACACCATACCGCCGGGGCGGCTGCCAGTCGGTGATATCGGCGACCTCCCATGCAACATTCGCGCTGGCCGCACCCAGCCGCGCTTGTGCTGCGGCCAGCGCCGGTGCTGCAATATCCAGAACGGTCACATCGCCCCACCCGCGTGCCAGCAAGGCATCGACCAGCGTGGAGGCGCCGCCGCCGATGTCGATCAGCGACTGTCCCGGTCTGGCCCCAAAGCGATCCAGCGCCAGCAGCGATTGTTCGGGCGTGGGCTGATACCAGCTGACGGCATCGGGTTGCTTGTCAGTGTAGACGGTGCGCCAGTGGCGCTCGCGTTCGCCAGTCATGGGGGTGTCCTGTTTTGCGGCCGTATAACACAAAAGGCCCCCGGCATTGCTACCGGAGGCCTTCTTGTCATGGGTCAGCTTGCTCAGTGATACTTGGCGTAGCTCACGTCGAAGCGGTCCGCGTTCATCACTTTGTTCCAGGCCGAGATGAAGTCGCACACGAACTTGCCCTCGTTCCCGCTCTCGGCATAGACCTCGGCCTGCGCACGCAGCATCGAGTTTGAGCCGAAGACGAGATCGGTGCGGGTCGCGCGCCACTTCTCCTGCCCCGTTGCACGGTCGACGCCGACATATTCCTCGTCACCGGATTCATCGACCGGCGACCACTTGGTCCCCATGTCGAGCAGGTTGCGGAAGAAGTCGGGCGTGAGCTTGCCCGGGGTTTCGGTCAGCACGCCGATGCGGTGGCCGTGGTGGGCATGATCGCTCACCGCGCCCAGCGCCCGCATCCCGCCGACCAGCACGGTCAGTTCGGGGATCGACAGGCCCATCAGATGCGCCCGGTCGATCAACATTTCCTCGGTGCGGACCTGCGCCTTGGTCTTGAGGTAGTTGCGGAAGCCATCGGCAAACGGCTCCATCGGCTCAAAGCTGGCCGCATCGGTGTGCTCCTCCGTGGCATCGCCGCGCCCGCCCATGAACGGCACGGTCACATCATGCCCGGCATCGCGCGCCGCCTTCTCGACCGCTGCCGAGCCTGCCAGCACGATCGCGTCGGCCATGCTCAGCTGTCCGCGATGTGCGTCGATGGTGTCGAGCACCTTGGCGAGCTCCGCCGGATCGTTGACCGCCCAGTTGCGCTGCGGTTCCAGCCGCACGCGCGCGCCGTTGGCACCGCCGCGGTGGTCCGAATTGCGGTAGGTCGAGGCCGAGGCCCATGCCGCCTTGACGAGCTCGCGCACGCTGAGGCCGCTGCTGAGGATCGCTTCCTTGAAGCGCGCCACTTCGGCCTCCGACGGAGTGGTCCCGGCCGGAACCGGGTCCATCCAGATCAGCGTTTCTTGCGGTACTTCCGGGCCGAGGTAACGCACTTTGGGCCCCATATCGCGGTGGCACAGCTTGAACCAAGCGCGCGCGAAGGCATCATCCAGCTGTTCCGGGTGCGCAAGAAAACGCTCGGAAATCTTGCGATATTCCGGATCGTTCTTTAGCGCCATGTCCGCTGAGGTCATCATCGTCGGCACGCGCTTGTTGGGGTCGCGCGCGTCGGGGGCGAGATCTTCCGGATCGGGGTTGATCGGCGTCCACTGGTTGGCACCGGCGGGCGACTTCACCAGCTCAAAGTCATACTTGAACAGCAGGCGGAAGTAATCGTGGCTCCACGCCGTCGGGTTGTTCGACCAGCTGCCTTCAATGCCCGAGGTGGTGATGTTGCCACGGGCGATGTCGTCCGCGTCGTTGAGCCAGCCGAAGCCCATCAGGTGCAGGTCTTCGCTTTCCGGCGCCCCGCCGAAGGTATCGGACGGTTCTGCGCCGTGGGCTTTGCCGAAGGCGTGACCGCCAGCGGTAAGCGCCACGGTTTCCTCGTCGTTCATTGCCATGCGGGCGAAGGTTTCGCGCATATCGCGGGCCATGCCTTCGGGGTCATGCGGATTGCCCTGCGGCCCTTCGGGGTTGACGTAGATCAGGCCCATCTGGATCGCGGCGAGCGGGTTTTCGAGCGCCTTGCCTTCCTGCGCGTTGATGCGGGTGGCAACGCCTTCATTGACCCACTGTTCTTCGGTGCCCCAGTAGACGCTCTCAGGCTCGAACACGTCGGCACGTCCGCCGCCGAAGCCGAACACCGGGCCGCCCATGCTCTCGATGGCGACATTGCCGGTGAGGATGAACAGGTCAGCCCAGCTGATGTTCTTCCCGTATTTCTGCTTGATCGGCCACAGCAGGCGGCGCGCCTTGTCGAGGTTGCCATTGTCGGGCCAGGAATTGAGCGGAGCAAAGCGCTGCTGACCGGAGCCTGCACCGCCGCGCCCGTCACCGGTGCGATAGGTGCCCGCTGCGTGCCAGGCCATGCGGATAAAGAACGGTCCGTAGTGGCCGTAATCCGCCGGCCACCACGGCTGGCTGTCGGTCATCAGCGCGGTGAGATCGGCCTTGAGGGCATTGTAATCGAGCGCGTTGAACGCCTCGGCGTAGTCGAAATCCTCGCCATAGGGATTGGCGCTCTTGCCCTGTTCGGTCAGGATATCGAGCTGCATCGCCTGCGGCCACCAATCGCGGTTGGTGCGGCCCAGCAGATTGCGCGTGTCCATGCTGCCGTGGAAGGGGCAACCGCCGCTGATATCTCCGGTTTTTGCATCCATGATCGTCTCTCCTCTCAAATCCCAGACTCGTCCCTTGCGGGGGTCTATGGAGAGAAGATTACGCTTTCAGGATGGCGCGTCCAATCGATTAATACGCGGTTTTTGATTGAGTGAGGCGATTAGTGGCCCTCGTCATTGCGAGCCGCAAAACGGCGCGGCAATCCATGAACAGACTGTCGCAATTGGTGCGGCGGCGGATCATGGATTGCTTCGCTGCGCTCGCAATGACGAGAGGGGCAGGTTCCCACGTGAGAACCTGCCCCTCTTATTGAGACAATTTTGAACGCTGTTACGCCGCCTGCGCGACCTCTTCCACCGGCTCGTTCCGGATCAGGAAGTCGAATGCGCCAAGGCCTGCCTTCGCGCCTTCGCCCATCGCCACCACGATCTGCTTGTGCGGCACGGTGGTGCAATCGCCCGCGGCGTAGATGCCGGGGATGTTGGTTGCGCCGTGATCGTCGATCACGATCTCGCCGTGCTTCGACAGTTCAAGGCCGGTTTCGCGCAGCCATTCGGTGTTCGGCACGAGGCCGATCTGCACGAACACGCCTTCCAGCGTGATGCGGCGTTCCTCGCCATTGGCGCGGTTCTTCACCACCAGCCCGTTCACGCGCGTGCCATCGCCCAGCACTTCGGTGGTCTGGCCATTGGTGATGATCTCGACATTCGGCATCGAGCGCAGCTTGCGCTGAAGCACTTCGTCGGCGCGCAGTTTCACGTCGAATTCGATCAGCGTCACGTGGCCGACGATCCCGGCCAAGTCGATCGCCGCTTCGACGCCGGAGTTGCCGCCGCCGATCACCGCGATGCGCTTGCCCTTGAACAGCGGGCCATCGCAGTGCGGGCAATAGGCCACGCCCTTGTTGCGATATTCCGCCTCACCCGGCACGCCGAGGTTGCGCCAGCGCGCGCCGGTCGAGAGGATCAGCGAGCGAGCGCGCAGGGACGCGCCGTTGGCCATCACCACCTCGTGATAGCCGCCCACGTCCTTGGCCGCGCGCAGCTCCACCGCGCGGGCCAAGTCCATCAGGTCGATTTCATATTCGCCGACGTGCTTCTTGAGGCTGTCGGTCAGCTTCGGCCCTTCGGTGTAGGACGTGCCGGGGAGGTTCTCGATCCCGAGCGTGTCCATCAGCTGTCCGCCGAAGCGTTCCGCCGCGATCCCGGTGCTGAAGCCCTTGCGCGCGGTGTAGACCGCCGCAGCCGCACCGGCGGGGCCGCCGCCGACCACCAGCACCTCGAAGGGTGCCTTGGCGGCCAGCTTCTCGGCCTGCTTGGCATCCGCATTGACGTCGAGCTTCGACAGGATTTCGGCCAGCTCCATCTTGCCGTTGTAGAACGGCTGACCGTTCAGGAAGGTCGCCGGCACGGCCATGATGTCGCGCGCTTCGACTTCCTGCTGGAAGGTGCCGCCCTCGATGAGGGTCGCGGTGATGCGCGGGTTCTCGAGCGCCATCAGCGTGAGCGCCTGCACCACGTCGGGGCAGTTGTGGCAGCTCAGCGAGAAGAACATCTCGAAGTGATAATCGCCTTCCAGCGCGCGGACCTGCTCGATCAGGTCGGCGTCAACTTTGGGCGGGTGGCCGCCGGCCCACAGCAAGGCGAGCACGAGGCTGGTGAACTCATGGCCCATCGGCAGGCCGGCAAACCGCACCCACTTTTCCGCGTCGCTCGCGCGGCGGATCACGAAGCTCGGCTTGCGATCATCGGTGCCGTCGAACCGCGCGGTGACGAGATCGTGCTGCGCGGCGATCTGCTCGATCAGCTGGCGCGTCTGGCGCGACTTCTCGCTGTCATCGAGCGAGGCGACCAGTTCGATGCCCTCGCGAAGATTGCCGAGATAAGTCTTGAGCTGGGCCTGCATGGCGGCGTCGAGCATGGTGTTTCCTCCGGGCGCGGATGATCGCGCGAGAAATGGTGTGATCTGTGTTCAGGTAACGCGGGACCGGATGATCGCCTGCCCCAGTAAGGGGGAAGGGGCGGGTACATCCGGTCCCGGTCACGACCCGAGGGCATCAAGCCGCTCGGGATTTGTCAGTCAGCGCGAAGGCGTGGGGGAGGGGGGAAGCCCCGCGCTGACCGAAAGGGTAGGCTTAGATCTTGCCGACGAGGTCGAGCGAGGGGGCCAGCGTGTCGCCGCCTTCTTCCCAAGCTGCCGGGCAGACCTGACCGGGATTGGCGCGCACGTACTGGGCGGCCTTGATCTTGCGGGTCAGTTCGTTGGCATTGCGGCCGACGCCTTCGCAGGTGATTTCCATGATCTGGATCACGCCGTCCGGATCGACCACGAAGGTCGCACGATCAGCAAGGCCAACGCCTTCACGCAGCACGCCGAAGTTGTTCGACAGCACGTGGTTCTGGTCGCCGAGGAACGGGAAGGTCAGCTTGCTGATCTTGTCCGAGAAATCGTGCCAGGCCTTGTGGCTGAAATGCGTGTCGGTGCTGACGGCATAGACTTCAACGCCCATCGCCTGAAGCTGGCCGTACTTTTCGCCCATGTCTTCCAGCTCGGTCGGGCAGACGAATGTCCAATCGGCCGGGTAGAAGAAGAACACCGACCACTTGCCGGCGAGATCGGCGTCGGTGACGTCGAAGAAGTCCTTGCCGGCCTGGAATGCGGTCGCCTTGAACGGCTGAAGGGTCGAACCGATGATACCCATGGGAGTTTGTCCTTTTGATGGGGTTGAGAGGTAGGGGTTGAAACTGATGCTGCCCAAATAGGGATTATTGCGCTGCACAAAAGTGGATTGTTGCGATTGCACAAATCGCTTTTCTCAATCGTGGGGGCGGGAACCAATCGGATTTGGCGAAACGACGGCTCCCCACCCCGGGCTTGACCCGGGGCCCAGCTGTTTTGCCGTATGACAGGCGAGCCGAAGTCTGGAGCGGGGCCCCGGGTCAAGCCCGGGGCGGGGGAAGTGGCGCTACCGCTTACCCCACCTGAGCGCGGTGCAGCAGCTTGTGATCGGCGAGGACCAGCGCCATCATCGCTTCCACCACCGGGGTGCCGCGGATGCCCACACACGGATCGTGGCGGCCCTTGGTGACGACGTCCACCGCCTCGCCGGCAGAGTTGATCGACTCCACCGGGGTGAGGATTGACGAGGTCGGCTTGAATGCCACGCGGCACACCACCGGCTGCCCTGTCGAGATGCCGCCTGCCGTCCCGCCTGCGTGGTTGCTGGCGTAGACGGGCAACCCATCCGCGCCGGGCCGCATCCGGTCGGCGTTCTGTTCGCCTGACAGGCGCGCGGCTTCGAAGCCGTCGCCGATCTCGACGCCCTTGACCGCGTTGATGCTCATCATTGCTGCGGCGAGATCGCTGTCGAGCTTGGCATAGATCGGCGCGCCCCAGCCTGCGGGGACACCGGTAGCGACGCATTCAACGATGGCGCCGAGGGATGATCCGGCTTTGCGCGCGTCATCGACCTTGGCTTCCCAGCGCTTGGCGGCTTCGGGGTCTGGGCAGAAGAACGGGTTGTTCGCGATTTCGGCATAGTCGATCCGCGCCGGGTCAATCCGGTCGCCTCCCAGCTCGCAGACATAGGCGGTGATGGTGACCTCTGGGATCACCAGCCGCGCGACCGCGCCCGCTGCCACCCGCGCTGCCGTCTCACGCGCGGACGAGCGCCCGCCGCCGCGATAATCACGGATGCCGTATTTCGCGTCATAGGCGTAATCGGCATGGCCCGGGCGGTAGCTTTGGGCGATCTCGCTGTAGTCCTTCGACCGCTGATCGGTGTTCTCGATCATCAGGCTGATCGGCGTGCCGGTGGTCTTGCCCTCGAACACGCCGGACAGAATCCGCACCAGATCATCCTCGCGCCGCTGCGTGGTGAAGCGGCTGGTGCCCGGCTTGCGGGCGTCCATGAAGGGCTGGATGAAGTCCTCGCTGATGGCGAGCCCCGGCGGGCACCCGTCAACGACCGCGCCCAGCGCAGGCCCATGACTTTCGCCCCAAGTGGTAAAGCGCAGCACGCGCCCGAAGGTGTTCCAGCTCATGGGGCCGTGCTTTTACCGAAAGTCCCGTTCGTGTCGAGCATTCGGCGTTTTGGGTTCGCGCCAAGCGGCCAAGGAGCGAAGATCTCGTGCTTGCGGCCGAGCCGCTCTGTCATCATCGGGCGCCTTGAGAAATTGGGACTGCGCCCCAAGCGATGCCCTCTTGGCTTCTTGGCCGCTTGGCGCGAACCCGCTTTGCATCCTGCTGCGGACAAGGCAGGAGGGTGGCTGGTCAAAGCGCTCCGCGTCGGGCAAGAACAAACCATGATTGCAAAGCTCTCAGGCAGGCTCGATGCGACCGGTGAGGACTGGGCCGTGGTCGATGTCGGTGGGGTCGGCTACCTCGTCCACTGCTCCAGCCGCACGCTCGCCGCGCTGGGCGAGGTGGGGGAGGGCTGCACCGTCCACACGCAATTGCAGGTGAGCGAGAACGATATGCGCCTGCTCGGCTTTGCCGACAGCGCCGAGCGTGACTGGTTCCGGCTGCTCACAGGCGTGCAGGGCGTGGGGAGCAAGGTGGCTTTGGCGATCCTCTCGGCGCTTGCGACCGGAGACCTGCGCGACGCCTGCGGCAAGGGCGACGCCGCGATGGTCGCCCGCGCGCAGGGCGTGGGGCCGAAGTTGGCGGGGCGGATCGTCAATGAACTGAAGGACAAGGCGGGCGCGATGCCGGGCGGAAGCGGCGGCTTTGCGGCTGGCGTGGCGGCGGCTCCCGCAGGCAGCAAGGGCGCGGATGCGGCAAGCGCGCTGGAGAACCTCGGGTTCAAGCCTGCGGTGGCCGCGCAGGCCGTAGCACGCGCGCTCGAAGAACTGGGCGAGGGCGCAAGCGAGGGTGACCTGATCCGCGTGGCGCTGAAGAAGGCGGCGGGGTGATGGAAGGCACCTCCCTCCGTCATCCTGAACTCGTTTCAGGATCCATTGGGCGTTACGCTCGGATCTACCGGCGGAAACCCCAACCCCACCGCCAGATCATGCCAGTCGGGATTCTCGCTCTCGATCAGGTTGATCTTCCATTGCCGGTGCCAGCGCTTAAGCTGCTTTTCGCGCAAAATGGCCCGCTCCATGTCGCCGAACAGTTCGTAGCGGACGAGGTGGTGGACCCTATAGCGGCGGGTGAAGCCTTCGATTGTACCGTTGCGGTGCTGCCAAAGCCTGCCGATGAGGTCGCTGGTGACTCCGAAGTAAAGCGTGCCATTGGGCTGGCTAGCGAGGATGTAGACACAGGGCTGGCGCTCTTGTCGCATAGGCCTGAGAATGCTGCACGTTGGATGCTGAAACAAGTTCAGCATGACGATTTTTCAGGCGTTTGCTCTAATTCCCGTCACCCTGAACTTGTTTCAGGGTCCATCAGGCGGAGCCGGATGGGATGAAATTGTTCGGCAAGCATTCGCAATCCGAGGCCTATGCCAAGGAGCTGGCAAGTCTTTTGGTGAGGCAACCCGTGATAATGAGGCGAACCGAGGGGTATTGGTTTATCGCCATCGGTGCGCGCTATCTCATCACGACCGATACTTGGCGCTTGATCGGTGCCAAGAGCATCATCACTACCAGTGACGATGATGGGCATCAGTTCGGCCTCCCCGCGCCCGTTGACGCGGAAGCGAAGGCTAATGAAGCGCTGGCCGACAAGAGGACTGCAGCGGTTGAAATGGATGTTCGAACGGGCGACTGCACACTACGCTTCGAAGAGGCGCTTTCCCTGCAGATACTGACAATGTCGTCGGGCTACGAAACTTGGCAACTGTATCGGGAAGGGGAATTCTTCGGAGCGGTCGGCAACGAGGGCCTTCGGTGACCATCCCCGATACCCCCCTCCACACCCCCACCCGCCAGCCCGGCGACCCGGACGCGGCTCTGCGCCCGCGCCGCTTGGCCGAGTTCGTCGGGCAGGAGGGCGCCAAGGGGAACCTTGCCGTCTTCATTGCCGCCGCGCGGGCGCGGGGGGAGGCGATGGATCATACGCTGTTCTTCGGGCCGCCCGGCCTGGGCAAGACGACGCTGGCGCAGATCATCGCGGGCGAGCTGGGCGTCGGCTTCCGCGCCACCTCCGGCCCGGTCATCGCCAAGGCTGGCGATCTGGCGGCGCTGCTCACCAATCTTGAACCGCATGACGTGCTGTTCATCGACGAGATCCACCGCCTCTCCCCCGTGGTCGAGGAGGTGCTCTACCCCGCGATGGAGGACCGCGCGCTTGACCTCATCATCGGCGAGGGGCCATCTGCGCGCTCTGTCCGTATCGACCTGCCGCCCTTTACCTTGATCGGGGCGACCACCCGGCAGGGCCTGCTGACCACGCCCTTGCGCGACCGCTTCGGCATCCCGGTCCGCCTCAACTTCTACAGCCATGAGGAGCTGGAGCGGGTCGTCACTCGCGCCGCCGGGCTGCTCGGCCTCGCGATCCAGCCGGATGGCGCGCACGAGATCGCCCGCCGTTCGCGCGGCACGCCGCGGGTCGCTGGCCGCCTGTTGCGCCGCGTGCGCGACTTTGCCGATGTTGCAGGCGCGGCCTCTGTTACCCGCCATGTCGCCGACGAAGCGCTGACCCGGCTCGAGATCGACCGGCTCGGCCTTGACGCGATGGACCGGCGCTATCTCACCATGATCGCGACCACCTACAAGGGCGGCCCGGTCGGGATCGAGACGCTGGCGGCGGGGCTTGCCGAGCCGCGTGACACGGTGGAGGAGGTGGTCGAACCCTACCTCATCCAGCTCGGCCTGATCGCCCGGACGGCCCGCGGACGCGTGCTGAACGATGGCGGCTGGGCGCATCTGGAGCTGACCCCGCACAGAGAATCACCCCCCAGCCAAGCTGGACTGTTCGAGGACTGATCCCGGACCATCTGGTTAACCAATTGGCTAACGGCACCCCTGTTTTCGGTGCCAGTTCGGGACAGCGCGCCCGAAATCCCGCGATTTGCGCCCGATTCCCGCCGATCCTGGCCCTCCGGCGTGGTTAAGCGGATTGCCCGCCAGCGCCTTCTGACATCACAAGAGCTCTGGATTTGGGGGAAGTGCGGACAGTCCGCATCCAACCCACAGGCAAACAGGGTTACCGACTATGTCGCTCAAACTGGCCATCGCGAAGCTTTCCGCCGCTGCTGCGGGTGTCGCATTGTTGCAAGGCGGCGCCGTGCGCATGGCCGAGCCGATGAACACTGCTGCGCCGGATTACTCGACCAACATTGACGGCAAGCTCGTCGCGGTCGATCCGGTGACGGGGGCGCGCTACATCAAGACGCGTGAGCGTGACATCCCGATGCCGGAACAGCGCCGCCGCCGGATTGTCGAGCGCACGATCGAATGTCAGCCGGTCGGCCCCGCCGGCACGGTCGCGGCGGCAAGCGCGCCTGCCGGGGCCACGCAGGCCTATTTCGACGCCAATGAATGTCCGCCGATCACGCAGATGGCCTATATGCCTGCGCCGCTCCCGCCGCTTCCGCCGATTTCGGGCGGCGGCGGAGTTGGCGGCGGTTGGGGTGGCGGCTTCGGCGGCGGCTTTGGTGGCGGTTTCGGTGGCGGCTTCTTCGGCGGCTTCTTCGGCGGCGGCGGTTCGTCCTCGGGCGACGTGTCGGTCTCGACCACCACCTCGACTTCGGGTGGCAGCAGCAGCAGCGGATCGAGCGGCGTCGTCGTCGATATCGACATCGACAACTCCACCTCGACCACCTCGTCTTCGGGCCAGATCAGCTCTTCGACCGGGCAGGTTTCGACCTCGACGTCGACCGGGCAGGTTTCTTCCAGCACCGGCGCGGTGTCGAGCACCAGCACCTCTGGCAATGTCAGTTCTTCGACCGGAGCGGTCTCGTCGAGCACCGGCGCTGTCTCGTCGAGCACGGGCGCCGTGTCGTCCAGCACGGGCGCGGTGTCGAGCTCCTCGGGCAACGTCTCCAGTTCTTCTGGTAATGTCAGCTCCTCGACCGGCGCGGTGACATCGTCGGGTTCGTCTTCGTCGTCTTCTTCCTCGAGCTCGTCTTCGTCGTCCTCTTCGTCCTCGTCCTCTTCGGGCGGCGGAAGCAGCGGCAAGCCGGGCGGTAGCTCGGGCCATCCGGGTAGCACGTCTTCGGGCGGTTCGGGTTCTTCAGGCTCGTCGGGTTCGAGCTCCTCGGGCAGCAGCGGGTCTTCGGGTGGCAGCTCGTCTTCATCGTCAGGTAGTAGCTCGTCCTCGTCGTCGGGCAGCAGCAGCTCCTCGTCTTCGGGCGGCGCGACCAGCGGTGGCAGCACTTCGGGTGACATGACCAGCAGCACCAGCGGCAGCTCGTCGTCATCGTCTTCGTCATCGTCTTCGTCTTCGAGCAGCTCCAGCGGCTCGTCGGGCAGCAGCGGTTCTTCGGGGTCGAGCTCGTCGTCGGGCAGCAGCAGTTCTTCGTCGTCTTCGTCTTCGTCGAGCAGCAGCAGTGGCAGCAGCTCCTCCTCGGGCGGTCACGACGTACCGGCCCCGCCGATGACGATCCTGTTCGGCCTTGCCGCCGCAGCGATCCTCGGACGCCGCAAGTTCCTCGGCTAAGCCGGGGCGGTCAGACACAACAAAAGGGGCGGCCTGATCGGGCCGCCCCTTTTTGTTTGCCTTCAGATGAGTGGCCTAAGGCTTGTCGACCGGCTGCTGCGCAGCTTCCCAGGCGAGCATCCCGCCTGCGAGATGCTCGACCGGCTCGCCCGTAACCGCGGCCAGTTTCTCGCCCGCCATCGCCGAGCGGCGGCCCGAGCGGCAATAGAGCACGACCTCGCGTCCATCCGACAGGTCGAGCGCGGTGGGATCGAACTGATCGAGCGGGATATGTTCGGCGCCGGGGATCACGCCCTCGGCAACCTCGGCAGTGGTGCGCACGTCGATCAGCCGGATATTGCCCTGTGCAAGCCGCGCGGCCAGTTGCTCCGGCGAAAGCGCAATCAGCGGCGCGGGGGCTGCCGGAGCAGGCACCGCCGCATCGTCTGCCGTGCCTTCGCTCACACCGGCCATCGCCAGTTCAAAACCCAGCGGCGCAGACGGCCCCTTGCGGCCCTCGCTCGCCCCGCTGCCTTCGCCGCCGCAGGCCGACAGCACCAGCAGAACGGGCGCAAGCGGCATTGCGGGAGCAAGCCAAAGGGCGAGGCGGGCTGGGGTCATGCCGCTCCTTATGCCGCAAGCTTGCGCAAAACGTAATGGAGAATCCCGCCGTGGCGGTAATATTCCATTTCATTTGCGGTATCTATGCGACACAGCGCGGTGAAGCTGAACTGCGTTCCGTCTTCGCGGGTGACCTCCACCGTGATGTCCTGACCGGGGGTCAGATCAGCCAGGCCGCGGATCGAGAAGGTGTCGGTCGCCGAGAGGCCGAGGGTCGCGCGGGTGTCGCCTTCCTTGAACTGCAAGGGCAGCACGCCCATCCCGACGAGGTTCGAGCGGTGGATGCGCTCGAAGCTCTCAACGATCACCATGCGGACGCCGAGCAGGATCGTGCCCTTGGCCGCCCAGTCGCGCGACGAGCCGGTGCCGTATTCCTTGCCGCCGATCACCACCAGCGGGGTGCCGTCGTCCTTGTGCTTCATGGCGGCATCGTAAATCGCCATGGTTTCGCCGCCATAGGTCGAGAAGCCACCTTCGATGCCGGGGACCATTTCGTTCTTGATGCGGATGTTGGCGAAGGTGCCGCGCATCATCACTTCGTGGTGGCCGCGGCGTGAGCCGTAGGAGTTGAAGTCCTTCTTGGCGACCTGATTGGCCATCAGGAACTTGCCGCCCGGGCTATCTTCCTTGATCGAACCGGCGGGCGAGATGTGGTCGGTGGTGACCGAATCGCCGAGGATCGCCAGCGGCTTGGCATCAAGAATGTCCATGATCGGCGCGGGCGTCATGGTCATGCCCTCGAAATAGGGCGGGTTGGCGACATAGGTGCTGCCGGCGCGCCACTGATAGGTGTCAGACGGTTCAACCGTGATCGCCTGCCAATGCTCATCGCCGTCATAGACGTTGGCATAGCGGTTCACGAACATCGAGCGGTCGATATTGGCGGCGCGGTTCTCGGCGATTTCGGCGTTGGTCGGCCACAGATCGGCGAGCATCACGTCATTGCCGTCCTGATCCTGCCCGATCGGAGTGGTGGTGATGTCTTCGGTGACAGTGCCCTTCAGCGCATAGGCCACCACCAGCGGCGGCGAGGCGAGGAAGTTGGCGCGCACATCGGGGCTGACGCGGCCCTCGAAGTTGCGGTTGCCCGACAGGACCGAGGCGGCGACGATGTCGTTGCCGTTGATCGCGGCGCTGATCGGCGCGGCGAGCGGGCCGGAATTGCCGATACAGGTGGTGCAGCCATAGCCGACGAGGTCGAAGCCGATGGCGTCGAGGTGGGTCTGAAGGCCCGACTTCACCAGATAGTCCGTGACCACCTGCGATCCGGGGGCGAGCGAGGTCTTGACCCACGGCTTGGGCTTGAGGCCCTTCTCGTTCGCCTTCTTCGCAACCAGACCGGCAGCGATCAGAACGTCGGGGTTAGAGGTGTTGGTGCAGCTGGTAATGGCCGCGATCACCACGTCGCCATCGCCGATGTCGTGGCTCGCGCCTTCGACGCTCACGCGGGCGGCGGCGGACTTGCCATAGACCTTGGACAGGTCAGCGTTGAACAGGTCGTCGACCTCTTGCAGGATCACCTTGTCTTGCGGGCGCTTCGGCCCGGCGAGGCTGGGGACGACCGCTGCCATGTCGAGGCTCAGCGTCTTGGTGAAGACCGGCACGTTGGCGGGGTCAAACCACATGCCCTGCGCCTTGGCATAGGCTTCGACCAGCGCGATATTCTCTTCGCTGCGGCCGGTGAGGCGCAGGTAATCGAGGGTCTTGTCGTCGATCCCGAAGAAGCCGCAGGTCGCGCCGTATTCGGGGGCCATGTTGGCGATGGTCGCGCGGTCAGCGAGCGTGAGGTTGGCAACGCCCGGGCCGTAGAACTCGACGAAGCGGCCGACGACGCCGACGTTGCGGAGCATCTGCACGCAGGTCAGCACGAGGTCGGTGGCGGTCACGCCTTCCGCCATCGCGCCTTCGAGGTAGAAGCCGACCACTTCAGGGATCAGCATCGACACCGGCTGGCCAAGCATCGCGGCCTCAGCCTCGATCCCGCCCACGCCCCAGCCCAGCACGCCCAGACCATTGATCATGGTGGTGTGGCTGTCCGTTCCGACGCAGGTGTCAGGGTAGGCGACCATCACGCCGTCCGGGCCTTCGCTCGACCATACGGCCTGCGCGAGGTGTTCAAGGTTCACCTGATGGCAGATGCCGGTGCCCGGGGGAACGGCGGTGAAGTTCTGGAAGCTCTTCGAGCCCCACTTGAGGAAGTCGTAACGTTCGGCATTGCGCTCGTATTCGAGCGCCATGTTGGCTTCCATCGCCTTGGGGTGGCCGAATTCGTCGACCATGACCGAGTGGTCGATCACGAGGTTGACCGGCACCAGCGGGTTGATCTTGGCGGTATCGCCGCCGAGCTTTTTGATGGCGTCGCGCATCGCGGCAAGGTCCACCACGCAGGGCACGCCGGTGAAATCCTGGAGCAGCACGCGCGCCGGGCGGTACTGGATTTCCTCACCCGTGGTGGGGTTCGCCTGCCAATCGACCAGCGCCTGAATATGCTCGCGCCCCACGGTGAACCCGCCGTCTTCAAAGCGGAGCAGGTTTTCCAGCAGCACCTTCATCGAGATCGGCAGCTTAGAGATATCGCCCAACTGCTCAGCGGCCTTCGCGAGCGAGTAAAAGGCGTAATGCTTGCCGTCCACGTCAAGCGTCTGACGGGTGCCGAGCGAATCCTGGCCGATTGCGGTCATGGGAGGGTTCCATCCTTATGATTAGACCCGCCCCCGATCCACCAAGGGCGCGGTTTTCGAGGGCGCACTGCGCTTTCAGACGCGCGAGGTCAAGGGGGGCAAGGGGCTTACGGCCCTTGGCAAAAGGTCTTAGCTGGCGGCGACCGGCGCGGAACGGTTGGGGCGGGCGGCGAGCCAGCATCCGCCGACGATCAGCGCCGTCCCGGCGAGTGTCGGCAGCGTCACCGCCTCACGGAAGAACAGCCAGCCGAAAATGCTCGCCCAGACGAAGCCCGAATATTCGGTTGGCACCAGCACATTCGCCTCGGCCCGCGCATAGGCCCAGGCGATGGCGAGCGATCCCGCCACCGTCAGCGCGCCCGCCGCCAGCAGCGGCACCAATGCGTCGCCTGATGGCGTCTCCCACAGGAACGGAGCGAGCGTAAGCAGCACCAGCCCGCCAATCCCGCTGTGAAAGGTCGCGATCTCCAATGGCCCGGCCACCTGCGCCTGCCGGCGGATGACGATGAAGTTATAGGCATAGAGCAGCGCCGAGACGAACAGCGAGGTAACGCCGAGCGCCGCGCTTTCATCGAACTCCCCCTGACCGATCCGTCCACCGACAATCACCAGCGTGCCCGCAAAGCCGAGCACGCTCGCCCCAATCGCCGCGCGGCTGATCACCTCACCCAGCAGCACACTGGCAAGATAGAGCGCGATCAGCGGGGCGATGAAGCTCAAGGCAATCGCCTCGGCCAGCGGCAGCAGGGTGAGCGAGAAGAAGAAGGTCAGCGCCATGAAGGCCGACACAACCCCGCGGGTCACGTGCAGCTTCCACACCGCTCGGCTCGGCATCGCTGGCCCGCGCGACAGCCAGACCGGCGCAATTAGCGCGGCGCCGATGAAGGCGCGCAGCACCGTGGCGGTATAGGCTCCGATCAGCAGCGCGGCCTCTTTCATGAAGGCATCCATCAGCGACAGGAAGCCCACGCCCGCCAGCGCAGCGGCAAATGGCAGCAGAGGATGATGGCGCGGCGGCATGGGCGCTCCTTAAGCGCAGGTGGCCGCAAGGTCACGCCAAGGACACAGGGGTGTGAACATTAATCCAGGTGAAAGCCAAGGTGGTTGATAGGAGCGAGGCTGAGAATGTATGCAGCTTGCGACGGTTATTGGTCGCGATCCCAAGCGGCACGGGGCGAAAAGGCAGTATCGAGATGAAGTTTCCCGGCAAATTGGTAGGTGGCATCAGTGCCGCAGCGCTTGTGGCGAGTGCGGCGCTGGCTCAGGAGAGCGGCACGCCTGCCCCGGCCAACCCCGCGTCCGTGCGTAGCCAGAGCACCGGCAGTCCCCAGCCCGCCACGCTTCCGCCGCAGGGCGAATCTGTCGCCGAGGCTTTTGGCCAACCGGTGTTCGAGCCGCTGTTGCAGGCTTGGACCGTGGCTCAGGCCACGCGGCTGGTTGCGGTGATAGAGGGGATCGGCGCGGAAGGGCTCGACCCCAAGGATTATGATCTCGAACCGCTCAAGGTCGCCCTGGCGTCCGGCCCGTCGAAGGAATTGAACGAGCTCGCCTCGCAAAGCTTTGTGTGGCTGGTCGAAGATTTGCGTGATGGACGCACTCCGATGGATGCACGCGAGCAATGGTTCGTGGTCGATCCTGACCGTGATCTCTACCCCGCCGGCAAGATCATGGCCGAAGCTCTGGCGAGCGGCGATATCGCCGGCACGCTTGCCAAGCTCAGCCCGGCCCACCCCGATTATGCCAAGCTCAAGACGGAGCTCGCCGCAACGTCGGACGGCCAGACCGCCAAGCGCAAGCTGATCCGCGCCAACATGGACCGCTGGCGGTGGCTACAACGGGATCTGGGTTCGCAATACCTCATCACCAACGTGCCCGAATTCCAGCTGCGGTTGACGGTCAAGAACCGCATCATCAGCACCTATCGCACCATTGTCGGCAAGCCCGGCCGCACCGCGACGCCGCAGCTTGCGGAAATGGTCGAAGGCGTGGTGTTCAACCCGACATGGACCGTGCCGCAGTCGATCGTGAAGGGCGAAGGCCTCGGTGCCCGCGTGCTTGCCAACCCCGCTTGGGGCAAGCGCAACGGCTATGTCGCGACCAAGGGCGCGAACGGTTACATCACCGTGGTGCAGCAGCCCGGACCGGGCAATTCGCTGGGGCAGATGAAGCTCGAAATGCCCAATGCCCATGCGATCTTCTTCCACGACACGCCTTCCCGCCATCTGTTCGGCGCCGATTTCCGGGCTTTGAGCCACGGTTGCGTGCGCACCGAACGCGCGCTGGAACTGGCGATGACGATGGCGATCCTCGGCAAGGGCGCGACCAAGGACGAGGCGGTCGCGATCTCGACCTCGGGCAAGTACACCAAGGTGATGCTCGAAAAGCAGTGGCCAGCCTACATCACCTATTTCACGATGGCATCCGACATCAACGGCCAGATGGCGACGTTCAAGGACATCTATGGCCGCGACACCAAGGTGCTCGCCAGCCTCGACAAGCCGCGCGTGCGCAACCGGACCAGCGTGCCGACCGACGAGGTGATCGTGATCGAGGATGACTTGCAGGACAGCTAATCGGGCGAACGAAGCGCCTTAGTAAGCGCTGAGCGTCGGCCGGGGGTAGAGATCGAGCGGCTGACGCTCTATCATCGCCAGTTCCGGCACCGGCTGGATGCTGCCATCTTCCTCCAGCCCCAGCGAATCGGCGAACAGCAAGCGCCCGCCGGACAGGTGCATCAGCGCGACGCGGAACTGTTCCTCGCCCATCGCGAAGCACCCGTTGGAGCGGCCGAGACGGCCCCATTTTTCGAGGTGGCTGCTCTCGGCATAATCGGCGCGGTGCATCACGATGTAGCGTTGCAGCGCGGCGTTGTTGCTCTCGTCCAGGCCGCCGAGGCGGACCGAGGTGCCGTAGCGGCCTTTGTACCATTCCCACGTTACGTAAGCGCCGCGGCTGGTCGCGTTGGAGCCTTCGGTGTTCGAGAATTGCTTGAGCCAGCCGTCATGCTGCGGGTCGGAACCCATGCCGTGGCTGACGTGGTAGGACTGCACTTCGGCGCGGTCGAGATTGACGAAGTGGAAGCGCGGCTTGGCCGAATGGAGGCCGAAATCGGCGATGCCGACAATGTCGTGCTTCCAGATCGCGTTGCCCGCGCGCAGCAGTTCGCGCTTGGCGATGTCGAACAGGATGCGGTCGCGCGGGGCGCCGGACGCGACGGACGCAAACAGGCGGGATGGCAGCGCCAATGCTGCCCCCGCTGCCAGAGTGCCTTTCAGAATATCGCGACGCTTCATTGAACCGTAACGTAAACCTCGCGGCTTGCGTTCCCAATGGGGTGACCAACGGTTTATCGCATCTATGGCTCACTTCATGGAGGATGGTGCCGGAAACGCGCTGTTTGCTGCGGCCATTGTCAGCATTGAGGCGGCATGGCGGGCGGCGACGATGCGCGGATCATCGCCGTATCCGCCCCCCAACGCGCTCGCAACCACCACGCCATAACGGCGGCACGCGCTGACAACGAAGCGGTCGCGCAGCGCCAGTCCCGCGTCGGTCAGCGCCAGCCGCCCGAGCTTGTCGTCAACATGCGGATCGACGCCCGCCTGATACAGCACGAAATCTGGCGCGAAGTCGGCCATCACCTCAGGCAGGTGGCGGGTGAGGGCCTCCATGTAGCCATCGTCATCCACCCCGTCCGGCAGGGCGACATCGCGGCTGGAGCGGGCCTTCCTGACCGGGAAGTTCTTCTCGGCGTGCAGCGAGAGGGTGAAGATGTCCTCCCGCCCGGCGGTCAGGCTGGCCGTGCCGTCACCCTGATGGACGTCGAGGTCTACGATCAGCACGCGCGCCGCGTGGGCTTCAGCGATCAGGCGGTTGGCGGTCACCGCAAGGTCGTTGAACACGCAATACCCCGCGCCTGTATCGTGCAGCGCATGGTGGCTCCCGGCGGCGGAGTTGGCGGCATAGCCATGCTGGCAAGCAAGCTGGGCTGCGAGCCAGGTGCCGCCGTTGGTGTGGCGCACGCGGCTGGTGATGGCGGGGGTAACGGGGAAGCCGATCCGGCGCTCCTTGTCGCGCGGAACCTCGGCCCGGAAGACCTGATCGACGTAGTCGGGGCAATGCACCGCTTCGAGCCATTCGCGCGGCATGGGCTGCGGCGCGTGCTCGGTGATCGGCGCTCCCGAGGCGCGCAACTCCTCCATGACTAGGTAGTACTTGTCGAAGCGGAACGTGCCGCGATCCGGTCGGGGCGCCATGTAGTCGGCGTGGTGGACGACGTGGAGCATCTCAGGTCGCCCGCACGGCTGTGTTGGAGACACATGAGACACAGTCCAGGAACGGAAAACCACCCTCTGCACGGCTCCATGCGATAGACCGGCGGGCAAGGGACGGCAGCAGTGTCATTTGCAGGGCCATGCCATGTTCGCAGGCTGTAGGACAGCGTCAGAAATAGCCTGAATGTTCGGCGAGAATCTTCACCCCCAGCCCGATCAGGATGATCCCACCCGCCCGCTCGGCCCATGCGCCAAGGTGGTCGCCCGCGCGGCGGCCCAGCAGCACGCCCGCGCCGCTCATGACGAAGGTGACGATCCCGATCAGCGCCGCCGCCAGCCACGGCGATATGCCGAGCGTCGGCAGGGTGATCCCTGCCGCCAGCGCATCGATACTGGTGGCCACACCGGCGATCAGCAAGCTGCGCCCGGTCAGCGCGCGCGCGGCTTCCTCGTCGCCCACGTGCCCGCCCAGCATCCGCACCCCGAGGAAGGACAGGAGGCCGAATGCAATCCAGTGATCGACCGCTTCGACATAGATCAGCGCCACCGCGCCGATCACCCATCCGGCCAGCGGCATCAACGCCTGAAACACTCCGAAGGTGAGCGCAATGGCCAGCCCGCCGCGCAGCGAGGGCCGGAATCGGCAGCCCTGCGTCAGCGCGACAGCAAAGGCATCCATCGCCAGCGCGAGGGCAAGGAGGAGGGCGGCGATCATGGTTTACTGCGCAAGCGCCGAGGGGATATCGGTCCGGACAAAGTCGTCACCCTTGAACAGCAGTGGGGCATTCAGGGCCTTTGCCACAGCGTAAGCCATGCAATCGCCGAAGTTCAGTTGCGCCGGATGGCCTTGTCCCTTGCCGAAGCGCAGGAAAGCGTCGGTCGCGAGATCAGCCATGTGCGCGGTCCAGTCCAAGGTCTCGATCCCGGCATCCTCGAGGAAATCGTCCGCAACCTCAGTCCCCGCCCTGCCGTGCCTGCCACCCATCACTTGACGCATCTCGAACAATGTCGGCGCCCCGATTACGCGTCGCTGCGCGGCGTAAAGTGCAGCGCCCAATTCGTCAGATTCGGGCTCGCGGTGAAGGATCGCTATGATCGCGGACGTGTCGATGACGATCAATGGGGGAGGCCATTCTCGTCATACATCCAGGCGTCGACTTCCTCGGCGGTCATCCGGCTCGGAAGGGCCGCGACCCGCGCCTGGATCTCCGCAATCGCTTTCATCAGCTTTTCCTTCTCCGCCGGGTCGCGTGTCTGGGAACGCTGCAACTCGTTGGAGACGGCGAGGCGGATGGTCTGCGTGTAGGACAGGCCCTTGATACCGGCTAGCTTGCGCACCAGCCTGTCGGTTTCCTCGTCCTTGATGCTGAGCGCCATCGGTGCCTCCGTTCTAGACAGTATAGAAAAGAGCAGTCGGATTGCAAGGAGTCGCCCGAGAGGGCGGCGTTAGTCGGGCTTGCCCGCCAGCGCCGCCAATTCGTCGAAGATCGCGTCCTCGGAGCGGCTGCTCGCATTGCGCCAGCTGGCCGCGGTGTCGAGGTTCACCGCGCGGCCTTCGGCGGTCAGCACCAGCAGGGTCGGGGTGCCGGGCACATCGGCAAGGCCAAAGCGGCGCGCGACATCGAGATTATGCCCGTCGCCGGTCTGCGGCATCCCGACATTGACGAAGACGGTTTCGTAGCGCTCGGCGGTCAAAGCGGCGAAGCGCGGGGTTTCGAGCCAGCCAGCGAGCGCGCGGCTATCGTGGCACCAGTTCGCGCCCAGCACCACCAGCACGCGCTTGCCGTTCGCCGAGGCGCGGGCGAGCGCCGCGTCGACATCAGCGGTCGCATCGGCGGTGGCGGAATAGGCGCGCGCTTCGGGATGTGCCTGAGCGGTATCGCCCGTCGTCGCGCAGGCGGACAGCGCCAGCGCCAGACTTGCAGCAATAGCGGCGCGGATCACTCGGCGGCTTCGGCGGGCTGGGCGTGGGGATCGAAGGCGGTCGCTTCGCCCGCATCGATAGCAGCGGCCTTTTCCTCGACCAGCCGGACGATGTGATCGAGCATCGCCTCGTCATCAATCGCATGGGCCTTCATGCCCGACAGGTAGACCATGTGCTTGCCATTGCCGCCGCCGGTCAGGCCGATATCGGTTTCGCGCGCTTCGCCCGGGCCGTTGACCACGCAGCCGAGCACCGACAGGCTCATCGGAGTCTTGATGTGTTCGAGCCGCTTTTCCAGCGTTTCGACCGTGCGGATCACATCGAAACCCTGCCGCGAGCACGAGGGGCAGGACACCACCCGCACGCCGCGGGTGCGCAGGCCCAAGGCCTTGAGCATGTGGTAGCCGACCTTGATCTCTTCTTCCGGCTCGGCCGAAAGGCTCACGCGGATCGTGTCACCGATCCCGGCCCATAGCAGGCTGCCCATGCCGATGCTGGACTTCACCGTGCCGCCGATCAGCCCGCCCGCTTCGGTGATGCCGAGGTGCAGCGGGCAATCGACCGTTTCAGCGAGCCCATGATAGGCCGCGACCGCGAGGAACACGTCGGAGGCCTTTACTGCCACCTTGTATTCGTGGAAATCGTGATCCTGGAGGAGCTTGATGTGATCCAAAGCGCTTTCGATCAGCGCTTCGGGGCAGGGCTCGCCATATTTTTCGAGCAGGTCTTTTTCGAGGCTCCCGGCGTTCACGCCAATGCGGATCGCGCAGCCATTGGCCTTGGCGGCGCGCACCACTTCGGCAACGCGCTGGGCGGAACCGATATTGCCCGGATTGATGCGCAGGCAGGCCGCGCCCGCATCCGCCGCTTCGAGCGCGCGTTTGTAGTGGAAGTGGATGTCGGCAACGATCGGGATGCGCGATTCGCGGGTGATCTTTTTGAAATCGCGGGTGGATTCTTCGGTCGGGCAGGACACGCGGATGATGTCCGCGCCCACTTCCTCGCACCGCCGGATCTGGTCGAGCGTGGCACGCACGTCTTCTGTCGGGGTGTTGGTCATGGTCTGCACGGTGATGGGAGCATCACCGCCTACGGGGACATTCCCCACCATGATCTGGCGACATTTGCGCCGTTCGATCGTGCGCCACGGACGGATGGAAGACATGGGCAGCCATATAGGCGGCAAAGCGTGGCGGGGCAATGACAAGCACGGCCCTTCGGCGCGCGTCGGCTCTATCTGCAAATCTTCCGACTGTCGCATATTGGCGCAGAGGCGGATTTGCCGGTTCGTGGGAAGCAAACCGCAAGCTATTTATGACACAACGGGGTCACGCAATACACTCAGTTGCAGGTTATCTGCGCATCAGGACGGAACACGGCGATGATCATGATCGGCGATCTTTGGCGGACAAGTGTGGAGCTGGCGCGGTCGCGCGCGCTGCACATCGCGCTGATGAGCGTGATACCTTATGCCTGCGTGCTGGTGGGTCTGGATGTCGCCGCCCATTACGGCGATGCCACCGGCGCGGCGCTGCCGACGCAGTTCTTCATGTCGCAGGACGGTTCCTTTGCAGAATTCCTCGAATATTCGCTGACGGCGGCCTCGGCGGTGATGCTGTTCGTGCTGTGGCTGCGCACCCGCGCGCTGGTCTATCTCACCAGCGCGGTGCTGTTCGTGTGGATGACGCTGGATAACTGGGGCGAGGTGCATGAGCAGCTCGGCTTCTCCTTCGCCGCCGATATGCCGATCTTCGCCTGGATCCCGGTGCATCCCAATCACCTGGCGGAAACGCTGGTGTTCGGTGTGATTGGGCTGGTGTGGCTGGCGGGCATGGCAGTGGCGCTGCGTCAGGCGGACCGGCGTGCGGCGATCCACGGCGTGCTGATCGCGATGTGTATCGCGGGCGCGGCGGTGTTCGGCGTGGCGGTCGATATGGTGACGTCCTGGGGCGAACACACGACCGGCGTGCTCAACCTCCTCGCTTTCATCGAGGACGAGGGCGAGTTCGCCATGATCGTCGTCATGTTCGCGCTGAGTGTCGGGATCTTCGATGTCGAAGCGCGCCGCCTGAAGCATCAGGCCACCGCGCAAGCCGGGCTGCGCACCGCCAGCGCTTGACTTGCCTCCCCGGCGCGGCACTCTGCCGCCACAAGGGGAGAGACCATGCTGACCGACAGTTCCATCGCGCTGCGCAGCGCCAGCCCGAGCCTGCTGATGCGGGTGATCAAACTCGTGATCGCGCGCGGCAAGCCGGTGTTCCCGCATGACGAGGCGGGCTTTCACACCGTGATGACGGGGCGGCGGCTGCCGGTCGATGCACCGATGCCCGAGGGGTTCCGCAAACGCTTCATCGTCGAGGAGCGCGAGGTGCTGGGCAGCCGGGTCGTGACGCTCCACCCCAAAGGCGGTCCCGGCGCGTGGCATATGCTCTATTTCCACGGCGGCGGGTTCGTGCAGCCGATGTTCAAGGTGCACTGGCCCTTGGTCGCCGCAATGGTGAAGGCCTGCGGGATCAGCGTCACCGTGCCGCTTTACCCGATGGTGCCCGAAGCGCCCTATACCGCGCAGGATGCGCTGGCCGACGCGGTCTATGCCGATCTGGCTGCGCGCCATGATCCGGCGCGGATCATCCTCAACGGCGATAGTGCGGGCGGGCATATGGCGCTGGCGCTCGCGCTCAGGTTGGCGCGGAGCGGGGGGCCGATGCCGGGCAAGCTGGCGCTGTTTGCCCCGTGGCTCGATCTCGGGCTGGCGGACCCGGCGATCGTGGCGGTGGAGCCGCATGACCTGATGCTCAAGATCGGCACCCTGCGCGCGTGCGGCGGGCTGGTGGCAGCGGGGCGGGCGATGGATGATCCTGCGGTCAGCCCGCTTTACGCCGCGCCCGACCAGCTGGCGCAGCTGCCCCCGACCCGCATCTGGACCGGGCGGCACGACATCTTCATCGTGGATTCGCGCAGCTTCCTCGGCCGGCTGCGGGCCGCCGGGGTCGATGCCAAGCTCTACGAATACGAAGCCGCCCCGCACGTGTTCATGGCAATCCTGCCCACCCGCGAGGCGAAGGATGTGATCGGGTTGCTGCGGGCGTTCCTCGCCGATTAGCTCGGGAACTTGGCGCCCGTCAGCTCCTCGCTCAGCTTCCACAACTGGTCGGCGAAGCTGGGATTGAGCGCGTAGGAGCGCACCCCGCCGCTGGCCGATTCGTCGTCCACTTCGGCGACATGGCAGTCCTCGCAATAGACGCCGCCCTTGCCTTCCAGCTCGGGAGCGGTGGCCGCCCAGCAGCTGGTGGCCGCGCCTTGCGGGATGGTCTTCCACGCAAAGCTGGTATCCCGCGAGGAAATCCGCGCCATCAAGGCTTCGCGCATTTCCTGCGTCATATGGCGGCCAAGGTTCGTCTCGATCCCGCCGGGATGCACCGCATAGGCGTGGATGCCCAGCACGGCATAGCGTTGCTCGATCCCGACCGAGAACAGCACATTGGCGGTCTTGGACTGACCGTAGCTCGACCACGGATCATAGGGGCGGTGCACGAAATTCGGGTCGTCGAAATGGACCGGCCCCATGTGGTGCCCGCGGCTCGACAGGTTGACGATGCGCTTGGCTTCCCCCGCCTCGATCAGCGGCATGAGCTCCGCCGTCAGCGCGAAGTGGCCCAGGTGGTTGGTGCCAAACTGCCGCTCGAACCCATCGGCGGTGTGTTCGAACGGGGTGGCCATCACCCCGGCATTGTTGATCAGCAGATCGATCCTGGCGAACCGCTGGCGCGCGCGCGAAGTTGCGGCGCGGATGCTTTCGAGCGAGGCGAGGTCGACCGTGATGGTGTCGAGCTGCGCGTCCGGCACGGTTGCGAGGATCGCGGCGACCGCTTCGTCCAGCTTGGCCTGATCGCGGCCCGCCAGCACTACGTGCGCGCCCTTGGCTGCCATCGCGCGGGCGGTTTCCTGCCCCAGCCCGGAATTAGCTCCGGTGATGAACGCCGTTTGTCCCGAGAGGTCGATGCCCTCCAGCACCTCGTCGGTGGTGCTTGCCCAGCCAAATGCGCTCATGATCCCGCTCCTGTGGTTATAGCTTCAATTCGTACAGAAATTCCGCATCAAGTTGCTCGCCCACCTGAAAGGTGATGTCGGCGATCTTGCCGAAGCCATAGCGCTGGTAGAACCGCTGCGCGCCGTAGTTCTCCGAATAAACCGACAGAAGGACCGCATCATGCGACCGCTCGCGCGCAACGCTCAGCGCCCAGTCCATCAGCTTGCTGCCGATCCCGGTGCCAGTGTGGGTGGGCAGGGCGTAGAGCTGGCCCAGCTCGATCGGATCGCGGGCGTCGCTGTAGCTGGTGTAGTGGCTGGGGTAGCGCAGCTTGCAATAGGCGACCAGCGCGCCGTTGTCTTCCGCGAGGCAGTGGGTGCAGCTCTCACCCGCGATTTCCTCGGCGACCGGGCCGGGCGCGTGGACCTGCGCCAGAAAGGCGGCGAGGTCTTCGGGCGTGTAGAGCTGCCCGAAAGCGGCGATGAAGGTTTCCGCGCCCAGTGCGGCAAGCGCAGGGGCATCGGCGAGGGTGGCGGGACGCAGGATCATGGCACCGCCCTAGCCTGCGCGGGGCGCGCTGTTAAGCTGGCGAAACGGTGAGCGGCGCGTTACACGTTTCGTCTATGAACAAACTGATTTCAGCTCTCGCTCTCGCCCTGATGCCCGCTGCCGCTTTGGCTCAGGATGCTCCGCCGCCGCCCAAGTGGTCAATCGCGATCCACGGCGGGGCCGGGACGCTCGACCCCAAAGCGATGACGCCGGAACGGCGCGCAGAATACGAGGCCGCGCTACAGGTGGCGCTCGATGCCGGAGCGAAGGTGCTGGCCGAGGGTGGCAGCGCGATGGACGCGATCAAGGCCGCGATCATCCCGATGGAGGATTCGCCGCTGTTCAACGCGGGCAAGGGCGCGGTGTTCACGTGGGAGGGGACGAACGAGCTTGATTCCTCGATCATGGACGGGCGCGATCGCAGTGCAGGCGCGATTGCCGGGGTGAAGACGGTCAAGAACCCGATCCTGCTCGCCGACACAGTGCGCACCGATAGCGAGCACGTGATGCTGATGGGCGCGGGCGCTGAGGCCTTCGCTCTCGAGAATGGCTTTGCCGTCACCCCGCCCGAATATTTCGCCACCCCGGCGCGGCGCGAGGCGCTGGAGCGGCTGAAGGCGGAGAAGCTCTCCGCGCTGGATGTCGATCACAAGTTCGGCACGGTGGGCGCGGTGGCGCTCGATCAGAATGGCAATCTGGCGGCGGGCACGTCGACCGGCGGCATGACCGGCAAGCGCTGGGGCCGCGTCGGCGATGCGCCGGTGATTGGCGCGGGGACCTATGCGGATAATCGGGCGTGTGCGGTCTCGGCGACGGGTTGGGGGGAGTATTTCCTGCGCGTCGGCGTGGCGCATGAGATTTGTGCGCGGCTGCGGGCGACCAACGAGGTGAAGGTCGCGATGGCGGACGAAGGTGCTGCCGCCGAAGGTGTCCGCACCGAGGAAGCCCAGTATATCGCCGATGCTGTCATGGCCGATGTCGCCAGCCTCGGCGGCGATGGCGGGGTGATCCTCGTCACGCCCGAGGGCCACGCGATCTTCAGCTTCAACACCACCGGAATGTATCGCGGCCGCGCGACCAGCGCAGGGCTACGCGAAGTGGCGATCTTCGGCGGCGAGGAGAAGGCTTCAGCGACGCCGGATCACTAAAGCCCCTTCCCTAGAGGGAAGGGGTTGGGGATGGGTGTGCGACACCCGCTGGCGTAGAACCCCCATCCCAACCCTTCCCCAAGGGGAAGGGCTAATTTGCCTCAATAAATCTTCCCCACCAGCGGCAAACCCCGCTCCGGCTCGGCGAATTCCTTGATGATCCGGCCCACGCGCGACAGCGTCAGTTCGGCCCGCGCGGCCATGTCGTCATCGGCCTGACGCGCGCGGAAATAGCAGGCGAAGGTGATCGGCGGCTGGCCCTTCGGCCCTTCGGCGAATCCGATGTCGATGTAATTGCCTTCCGTGCCGACCATGCCGCTGGTGCCGGTCTTGTCGCCCGCGACCCAGCCTTCGGGCAGCCCCGCGCGCACGCGGCGTAGGCCGGTTTCGGTGGCGATCATCCAGCCCTTCAACTCCGCCCGCTCGGCCTCAGGCAGGACGTCGCCATAGATGATCTTGGCGACATTCCGCGCCATCGCGGCGGGTGTGGCGGTGTCGCGGAATTCGGCCGGGGGGACGATGTTCATTTCGGGCTCGTAGCGGTCGACCCGGCTCACTTCATCGCCGATGCTGCCCCAGAAGGCAGTCAGCCCCGCCGGGCCGCCCAGATTGCGGAGCAGGATATTGGCCGCCGGATTGTCCGAGGTAATCTGCGTCGCCCGCGCCAACTCGCGCAAGGTTGCGCCCGTCCCGATCCGCTCGCGCGTGAAGGGCGCGTGTTCGAGCATATCGGCCTCGGTCCACGTCACGCGCTTGTCCGCGTCAATCTGGCCCGCCGCATGACGCTGGAGCAGCAGCGCGGCGAGCGAGAACTTGAAGGAGGACGCGTGGCCGAAGCGGCGGTCGCGGTTCAGGCCGACCGACATCCCGCTGACGGTGTCAAACAGTTCGACGCCCAGCGTGCCATCACCAGCCGCCTCGATCAGCCGCAGCTCTGCCGCCAACCGGCCCATCGGGCTTTGATCGGGCGGGATGCAGGCGCTCGCACCCAAAGCGAGCGTGCCGCCGATGAAATGCCGCCGATCTATCATCATGAGAACTTGTCCGCTTTGCGCTTGCCGAACCGCATGTCGGCCTCCAACCGGCTGCGCAATTGCCCATAGAAGGCCTCTAGGAAAGCTCTTTCGTCGCCCGCGCCGGGGTCCCAGCCGATCTTGCGGCAGATCGTGGCGTGCACGGCCTTGAGCGCATCGGGCTGGGAATCGCGCAGCAGCCGTTCCAGCGTCTGAAGCTCGCGCTCGCCATAGATCGAAAGTTCCGCTTCGCCGAAATCATAGCGCACGCCGGTGACCTCGCTCGCGCCCTTGGTTGTGGCGGCGCCCTGCGTGCTGAGCACGGCGGCCAGCCTGGTGCGCGGACGTTCGACCACCCAGGTTCCGGCGATGATGTCACCCGCCCGCAGGCAATCGCGGTTGAAGAACGGGAACAGCAGGAACAACAGCAGCCACCCGGTCACCACAAAGCCGAGTGCGCCGACATCCTCACCCTGACTGCTCAGCCCGACGAGGATCAGCAGCGCGATCAGCGGATAGAACACCTCGATATCGCGCAGCAGGTTGCGCGCGATCACAGCCTCGGGCGTAAGCCGCGCCCCGCCGCGCGCGGCGATGCGGATGCCGACCAGCCGCTTGCCCAGCGTCGCGCCGCGCGGGCCGAGCTCCTGCACCAGAAAATAGCCGTACCATGCCGCAAAGCCGATCAGCACGGAGATGATCACCAGAAACTCCGCCGATCCCGGCAAGCGTTCCTGGGGATCGAAGCCAATCCCCTCCATCACGCCTGCGAACAGCGCTTGCATCACCCATTGAAAGGCGATCAGGCCGATGACGATAATCACCATATCGATGAGCAACGCCCCGGCGCGGGCCGCGCGCGAGGCGAGGGTGAGCGGCAGCGCCAGCCCTTCGGGCGTGATCAGCGTCCGGGCGCGCTTGTCCGGCTTGGCGGCGGCGGCTTTGCTCATGCGGCTTCCGCCGCTGCGGCGTCACCGGCGATGCGTGGGCGGTAGAGGATGAAATAGGTGAGCCAGAAGGCCAGCATCGTCCCGCCAATCACGAACCGGCCAGAGGTGCCCTCGACCAGCTGGCGCGGGAAGGCTTCAAGCAGCGCGGCGACGATCATCATGATCACTACGCCGACCATCACCACCGCCGAGCGCCGCCCGGCCGCTGCCGCCGCATCGAGCACCGGGAGCTTGCCGGGAAAGGCCATCGCCCGCCCGATATGCAGCCCCGCCGCGCCCGACAGCAGGATGCCGAACAGCTCGGTGGTGCCATGCACGCTAAGCCAGGCGGCCAGCTCCACCACCAGCCCCTGCCCGTCAAACAGCCACAGCAAGGCGCCCAGCAAGGCCATGTTGTGGACCAGCAGCAGCAGCGAAGGGATGCCGAAGGCGAACCCCAGCGCGAAGGCGAGGATGCACACCGCCGAATTGTTGCCGAACAGCTGCGCGGCGAAGGCTGACAGGCCGTCCGCGCTGTTCTCGGTCGCCAGAGTGGCCAGCAATTGTTCGCGGCTGGCACCGGGCACGCGGGCCTCGCCGACGCCGGCCGGGAACAGGCGGTAATACCACGCCTCGTCCTGCGACACGAGCAGCCAGCCGACCACCGTGCCTGCCACCATCACGAACAGCGCAATGCAGATGTCGAGCCACAGGCTGCGCACCGCACGGCTCCAGCCGCCGAAGATGAAGCCCCGAAACCAGCGGATGAACCCCTGCCGCGGGCCGTAGACCTGAAACCATGCGCGCTGCACCAGTGCTTCGAGATAGGCGAGGGTGGCGGCGTCGAGCGACGTTTCGCGCGCGACCGACAGGCTCGATGCGGCGGTGCGATATAGCGCGGGCAGCGCAATCAGATCGGCATCGGCGATGCGGCGCAACCCCCCGCGTTCCATCCGGGCGAGGATATCCTCCAGCCTGCGCCAATCGCCTTCGCGTTCCAGCCGGAAACGGTCGGAGCGCAGCGCCGCGCTTTCGATATCGGGCGGCGCGGCGACTTGTCCGCGCCCAAACCATGACGAGATGACCGGCGCCTTCACCCTATCGCCTCACTGTTGCGGATTGCGAGATAGCGGTCGATCAGGCGCGGACCGATCGACGCCCACGGCGCTTCGAGCACGTCGATCCCCAGCCGCCGCAGCCGGGTCAGCACCAGCTTGCGCTGCTGGGCGAGGCTATCGGCGGTGACCGAGCGGGCCAATGTCGCGATGTCGCCGGGCGGGGCGGTGATGAGGTCTTCGACCTCGCTGTCGGTCATGGTGACGAACAGCACCAGATGCTTGCCCGACAACCGCCCGAGGCTTTCGACCATCAGTTCCGCTGCGGTGGGATCGGTGAAGTCGGAGAACACCACCACCAGCGAACGGCGCTGGAGCCGCCCGGTGAGGGTGGCGAGTGCGAGCGTGAAATTGGGCTCGGCCGCCTGGTAATCGAGGCCCGCCGCCGCGCTCTGCAAGCGGTGGAAGGCGCGCGGATCGCCGATGAAGGGCGTCATGATCTGCGGGGCTTGCGCAAAGCCGAACAGGGCGACCTTGTCCCCGCCCTTCAGCGCGACATAGGCGCAGGTCAGCGCCGCGCTGACTGCCCGGTCGATGCGCGGCAGGCCGTCCACCGGCTCGCACATCGCCTGCCCGCAATCGAAGGCGAAGACGATCTGATTGTTGCGCTCGCTCTCGTTCTCGCGGGCGAACAGGCGGGTGTGGCGGGCACTGGCCTTCCAGTCGATCCGGCGGCGATCCATGCCGGGCTCGTACTCGCTCAGGGCTTCGAACTGCGTGCCTTCACCCCGGATGCGGCGGGCGATCAGGCCCATCTGGGCGTTGCGCAGAAAGGCCTGCAAATCGGGCGAGCGCACCGGCGACAGGTCAGGCCAGATTCGCACCGGGCGGTTCAGCGGATAGTCGACCTGCCGCGCGCCAAGCCGCAAGGGCCCTTCCCAGCGCATCCACGCCCGCTCGATGTGTGCCGTGCCGCGCCGGGTCGGCGTGAGGATCGTCTCACCGCGCCAGCCTTCGCCAAAAGGCTGCGGGGCGAGCGCGAGCGTGACCCGGCCTTCAGGCGCCAGTCGCGGGTCGCAGGCCAGCGCGCCTTCGGCCCGCGCCGGCTGGCGGCCTGTGAACCGCGCGGTGATGGCGAGCACGCTCGGCTGCCCGACTTCAATGTCCTCTGGCGTGCGGACTTCCCAGCTGTCGAGCCGACCGGTCATCACCGCATCGAGCGCGATCAGCGCCACCAGTGTCAGCCCCAGCATCGGCGCGATCACCCACGCGCCCGGAGAGGTCGCCGCGATCACCACCGCCACCGGCGCCAGCGCCGCCGCGATCCACGCCGCCCGCTCGGTCGGCGCGACGATCAACAGCGGCCGCAGCGGCCAGAACAGCAGACCGAGAAGGCGGCGCAGCAGCTTCACCTTAGCGCGGTGCCTCGGTGCTCTCGACCAGTTCGGCGACCAGCGCTTCCATGTCGCGCCCCTCGATCTCGGCAGCGGGGCTGAGCGTCAGGCGGTGGCGCAGCACCGGCACGGCGAGCGCCTTGACGTCATCGGGGATCACATAGGCGCGGCCTTCCAGCGCAGCGCGGGCGCGCGCAGCACCGGCCAGCAGCACCGCAGCGCGGGGGGAGGCGCCTACGGTCAGCTCGGCATGGTCGCGGGTCGCGCGGATCAGGCGCACGACGTAGCGGGTGATATCCTCTGCGACGGTAACCTGCCCCAGCGCGCCGCTCGCCGCGACGAGGCCGGCGGCATTGGTCACCGCGGTCACGCCCAGATCGGCGGGACGCTGCGGGCCGGAGCGCTGGCCATAGGTGGCCACAATCCGCGCTTCCTCATCCTCGGCCGGGTAGGGCACCAGCAGCTTGAACAGGAAGCGGTCAAGTTGGGCTTCGGGCAGGGGATAGACGCCCTGATTCTCGATCGGGTTCTGGGTCGCGACCACCATGAACCGTTCGGGCAGCTGGTGCGTCTCCCCGTCCAGAGTCACGCGGCGTTCCTGCATCGCTTCGAGCAGCGCGGCCTGCGTTTTGGGCGGGGTGCGGTTGATCTCGTCCCCCAGCAGCAGATCGCAGAAGATCGGCCCGCGCGTCAGCGTGAACTGGCTGGTCTGGAAGTTGAACAGGTTCGACCCAAGGATGTCGCCCGGCAGCAGATCGGGCGTGAACTGGATGCGTCCGAAATCGAGGCCCAGCGCGGTCGCAAAGCTTTGCGCAAGGAAGGTCTTGGCGGTTCCCGGCGGGCCTTCCAGCAGCACATGGCCTTCTGCCAGCAGCGCGGTCAGCAGCATATCGACCATGTCTTCCTGCCCGACGATCGCCTTGGCGATTTCGGTGCGGATGGCGCCTGCGAGGCTGCGGACGTCGTCGAGTGTCATGGTCATCATTGTCCCTGCGATAGCTTGGCGTTGAGGTCATCGAGGCTTTGCGCGGCGGCCAGAATCTCGGCGGGTTTCGCCGCCGCCTCCAGCCGGGCGGCGCGGCGCGTGAAGGGTTCTTCTTGCGGCAGGCGGCGGGCGAGCGCGTCGTCAATCGCCTGCGGATCGGGCCGGGCAAGGCTGAGCCGTTCTGCGAGCCGCCGCGCGGATAGGGCGGCATAGGGCGCACCCAGCAGCCTGAACCGCCGCGCACGCAGGATCAGGCCAGCACCATTGGCGATCAGCTGGCGCTTGCCGAAAGCGATGTCCGGCCCGGCAGGCGCAGCCGGTGGGCCAAAGCGCTGGAACGCGCGCCAGCCGACGATCAGCAGCGCCACCAGCAGGCTCAGCGTCGCGGCAAGGAACGGCGGGCGGAAGGCCAGCGTCAGCAGGTTTTCCGACGCGCCAAAGCCATTGAGCGTCATGTCAAAAGTGACTTCGTAAATGTCGGCATCATCCGCCAGCCAGTCCACCAGCGCCACGGCCGCCGCGGCGCGGTTGGCGTCGGCAAGGCCATAATTGTTGGCAAGGTCAGGCTCGGCGAGAAAGACCACAGGATAGGCTGGTTCGCCATCGTCGATCCCTTCGCCGGGGTTGACCCAAAAGGCGAGCGCGCGGCCTTCGGCATCGGCGATCAACACCTCGTGCGCGGCTTCGGGCACAGCATACATGGTGGCGGAGGTCGGCAGGCGTCCGGCAAGGTCTAGTCCGCTCCAGCGGTCTCCGGCGGCCCTTTCATCGTCCTCGGCCAATTCGTGGGTGAACCGATAGGGTTTGGGCAAGTCCGCAGGCCATTCCGTCGCTTCCGCACCGTTCAGGATCACCCAGCCGCGCTTGAACTTGTCGCGGGCTTCTGACGGTAGCTGCTCCGAAGGCGGCACGGCGAACCATTTGGGCAGGATCACCAGCGTCGGGCCAAGAAAGGTGCGGTTTTCGAGAATTTCGGTGATCGCCGCACTATCGCTGTAAGCCGGAGGGGCGAGCACCAGCAGGCCACTGGTCTCCAACCCCTGCGGGCTGCGCGACCGAGCGACGTCATAATCTGCCGCCTCGACCAATCGCACCAGCCCGGCATAGCCGTTCAATCCGTTGCTGGCGGCATGGGCCTGTCCCTGTCCGCGCGTCCCGCCGAATTCCTCGCCGGAGCCGATCAGATAGAGCGCGGCAAGAAACAGCGCGAAGCCGCCCACCACCAGCGCCAGCACCCCGCCGCGCGAAAAGCCCGCGCCGGACGTCATGCCGCCCGCCCCAGCGGCGCCCCGCGCGGATCGATCCGGGCGAGCGCAAAGTCGGCATAGGCGGCGCGCGCGGCCTCCCAATCGCTGCGGTCGAGCGTGCGCAGCGCAAACAGCGAGCGTTCGACCCGCTCGGCAATCACGCCGAACGCCGTGCGCGCAGTGTCGGGCAGGGCGGGGAGCGCGGCGAGTTCGCGCGCGGTGCTCGACGGTTCGACCCAATCGGGCCGCGCCGCTGCGATCTGGCCCACGCTGCGCTGAAGCAGAAGGTGGGTCGCCGCATCGAACTGCCCTTCGGCGGCGAGCCGATCGGCATCTTCGAGCAGCGCAAGGCTCGCCGCTTGATCCGGTTGCCAGGTGTCTTCTGTCCCCTCGCCTGAGCCAGCGGATTTGGCGCGGCGGAAAAAGCTCGGATCGATCAGGCGCGCCAGCAGCACCAGCGCAAACAGCCCGACCAGCCCGAGCACCACCCATTGCAGCCACCACCAGGAATCGCCCAGCGCAACCCCAGCCGGCGCCAGCCAATCGGCGAGCATTTCGCCAAGGGCGTTCAATTGGCGTTCCAGCCAACTCGGCTCGTCCGGAGCGATGGGGGGGATTTCGACCGGGGCGAATTGGACATTACCCTCGGCGTGCAGCGTGTCCCATCCGGCGGGGGACGATCCGCCTGAATTGGCTAATGATTCGGACGGTGAAGAAGCGGCCACTGCGGTCATTCCGGCAGCGGTGGTGGCACGCCGGGTGCGCCCGCGCAACGGGAAACAGCGCGGTGGCCGCGCTATCTGCGTCTTATCCGCGTCTTAGCCTCTGGGGCGCGCCTGCTCGTAGCTGCCCAGAATGCGCAAGACCTTGGAATGAAACGCGCATTCCTCCAGCGCGCGGTCCACCGCCGGATCACCCGGCGCGCCGATGATGTCGGCGTAGAAGGTGGTGGCGGCAAAGCTGGTGCCTTGCTGGTAGCTTTCCAGCTTGGTCATGTTGACCCCGTTGGTCGCAAACCCGCCCAGCGCCTTGTAGAGCGCGGCGGGGATGTTCTTCACCTCGAAGATGAAGGTGGTCATCACCGGCTTGCCTGCGAGCGCGCTCGCCGCCAGTGGCTGCTGCGCGAGGATCACGAAGCGGGTCATGTTGTCCGCGCTGTCCTCGACATTGTGCTCGATGATCTGGAGCCCGTAGAGCTCGGCAGCGAGGGCCGGGGCGATGGCAGCGACAGTCGGGTCGCCGCGCTCGGCCACGTAAGCCGCCGCGCCTGCGGTGTCGGCGTGGCTCAACGGCACGATCCCGCGCGCCCGCAAATAATGCCGCGACTGGCCGAGCGCTTGCGGGTGCGAGTAAGCCGCCTCGAACGGGCCTGAACCCAGCGCCATCAGCGCATGGTGGATCGGCATGAAATATTCGCCGATGATGTGCAGCCCGCTTTCGGGCAGCAGGAAGTGGATATCGGCGACCCGCCCGTGCTGCGAATTCTCGATCGGAATGATCGCCTGCGCCGCCCGCCCGTCCTTCACCGCTTCCAGCGCGTCTTCGAAGCTGAAGCAGGGCAGCGGCAGCATATCAGGCCGCGCTTCGGTGGCGGCGCGATGCGAATTGGCCCCCGGCGAGCCCTGAAACGCAATCGTGCGCGCAGGCTCCGCCACAGCTGCGGCGCGCATCTGGTCGACGATGGCAAGGGCGGGGCCGGGAAAGGATCGCATGGTGCAAGCCGCCTAGAGGCGCAGGCGCGCAGGCACAAGCCCGCTTGCAAAAGGTGCAAGAATTCGTGCCACGATCAGTCTTGCGTGCGTTGGCTGGCGACACTATGAGCCGCCCGGGATGACACAGGATAACTCTTCGCAGGATAACGCGGCCAGCCAGACCGGCGGCGGCGATCTGTTCAACACGGCCGCAGGCTGGGTGCTGTTCGCGGGCGTCGTGGGCCTTGGGCTCGCGCAGCTTTCAAAAGGCTATTTCCACGGCGATAAGCCGGATCGGCCCGAAAAGCTCGGCTACGTGATCGAAGGCGCGGTCGAAGAAGGCGCTGGCCCGGCGGAAGCCTCGATTGCCGATGCGCTGAACGCCATGCCCGCCGCCGAACTGGTCGCTGCGGGCGAGAAGGCCTTCGCCAAGTGCCAGAGCTGCCACACCATCAATGCGGGCGGCGCCAATGGCATCGGCCCGAACCTGCACGGCACGATGGGCAAGGCCGTGGCCAGCCATGCCGGCTTTGCCTACAGCGCTGAGCTGAAGGCCGTGGGCGGCACGTGGGACTGGGACAAGATGGACGCCTGGCTCAAGAACCCCAAGGGTATGGTCTCAGGCACCAAGATGAGCTTCGCCGGTCTCGGCAAGGTTGAAGATCGCGCCGCGATTGCGGCCTACCTCAACGCGCAGGGTTCAAACCTGCCGTTCCCGGCTGCCGCAGCTGCTGCACCTGCCCCGACTGAAGGCGAAGCGGCTGAAGGCGAGGCAGAAGCCGTGGCCGCCGCCGAAGCGGGCACCGATCCGGCAGTCGCCACCGATTAATGCCGGGGCAGCGGCTCAGGCCGCGCCCTTGAACCCTTGCGCGATCACATACCACTCCGACGAGCCCTTGCGGCTCGCCGGGGGTTTGGCGTGTTTGACGTGTGTGAAGTTCTTTTTCAGCAGGGCGAGCAGATCGCTGTCCGTGCCGCCTGCCAGAACCTTGGCGACGAAGGCCCCGCCCGGCGCGAGATTCTCAGCCGCGAACCACGCCGCCGCCTCGACCAGGCCCATCGTGCGCAGGTGATCGGTCTGCTTGTGGCCGACGGTGTTGGCCGCCATGTCCGACAGCACCAGATCGGGCGGCCCGCCCAGTGCCTCGGCAAGTCTTGCCGGGGCATCATCGGCCATGAAATCCATCTGGAAAATCGTCACGCCTTCCAACGGCTCGACCTCCAGAAGGTCGATCCCCACCACTTCAGCCTTGGGTGATTTGGCGCGCACCACTTGCGACCAGCCGCCCGGCGCAATGCCAAGATCGACCACCCGCTTTGCGCCCTTGAGCAACCCGAACTTCTCGTCCAGCTCGATCAGCTTGTACGCCGCGCGGCTGCGATAGCCGTCGGCCTTGGCCTGGCGAACGTAAGGATCATTGAGCTGCCGTTCGAGCCAACGCACCTGGCTGGCCGTGCGGCCCTTGGCGGTTTTGACCCGCTTGCTCGGCGTCTTGTCACCGCGGCTCATTTTGCGTCCCGTCCATTGTTCTGGCCGCCGCGCTGCCTTTGCAGCGCTTTGAGCGATCGTTCCGACTGGCGCTCGGCCGCCATGATGCTGCGCAGGATACCTTCGCGGATGCCCCGGTCTGCCACGCCCAACCGCCGCGCGGGCCACAGGTCGAGAATCGCTTCAAGGATCGCGCAGCCTGCCACCACCAGATCGGCGCGGTCCTGCCCGATGCAGGGCAGGGTGGAGCGTTCATAGGGCGTCATTACCGATAGCCGTGCGCTGATCTCACGCATCTCGCCAGAGGGCACGATTAACCCGTCCACCGCCTTGCGGTCATAGCTTGGCAGTTCGAGATACAGGCTGGCCAGCGTCGTCACCGTGCCGCTGGTGCCGAGTAGGCGGATATCCTCGTGCTGCGCGGCCCCCGCCACACGGGATGCGAAGGGGGCGAAGCTATCGGCGACCATCTGCCGCATCTGCGCAAAGCGGGCGACGCGCGCCGCTTCGCTGTCTTCGGCCCGGCCGACCGTATCGGTCAGCGAGACGACACCCCACGGCACGCTCTGCCAATCGAGGATGCGCGGCACCCGGCTGGCACCCTCGCCGACCGCTTCGACCAGCACCAGCTCGGTCGATCCGCCGCCAATGTCGAAGATTACCGCTGGGCCGGTGCCCTCTTCCAGCAGGATGTGGCAACCCAGCACCGCCAGCCGCGCTTCTTCCTCGGCGCTGATGATGTCGAGCGCGATGCCGGTTTCGCGCCGTACCCGCTCGATGAATTCGAGCCCGTTTTCGGCGCGGCGGCACGCCTCGGTCGCGACCGAGCGGGCGAGGCGAACATTGCGGCGCTGCAATTTGTCGGCGCAGATATTGAGCGCGGCCAGCGTACGGTCCATCGCCGCGTCGGACAGCCGCCCGCTGGTGGCGAGGCCTTCGCCCAGCTTCACCACCCGGCTGAAAGCATCGATCACAGTAAAATCGCGGCCCGAGGGGCGGGCGATCAGCAGGCGGCAATTGTTGGTGCCAAGGTCCAATGCGGCATAGGCCTCACCGTGGCTGGCGGGCTTCATCGCACCAATATCGGCCAAGTCAGGCTTGGGCCGGTCTGCGCCATTGCCTTTGGCACGGCCATTGGCTCTGGCATCGGGCTGAGGGGGGCGCTTGTAGCGGAAATCGACTACCTTGCCGGACTTGCCGCCCCGGTTTTTCCCAGCACTTTTATTCCTGTCCGGCGGGAGAGTTTCCGCCATGATCACATTACTTTCATATCACCATGCGCGCGATGTGGGGCGCATGGCACTTGGGGCCAAGCTAACCCAAGCGCCGCGCAAGAGCAAGCAATGCAGGCGCAACGCGTGCTTGACCTTGTGCCGCAGCGAAACTAGGGAGCGCCTTCGTCGACGCTGCCGGACTTTGCCGGTGGGGAAGGCCAATGCCCCGTCCTCTAATGGTAAGAGAGCGGACTCTGACTCCGTCAATCAAGGTTCGAATCCTTGCGGGGCATCCAGCCACCCATCGTCCGAATGTTTCCTGTGGAAGCAACGCTCTGACGCACGTCAGAAACATTCCAGCAGACCAAGCCTATTGCGGGTCTGACCACCCCCTACTAGGGGTTTCATGATGACTGAAAAAGACCTGACCGACCGCAAGTTCTACCGTGCGGGCGAAGAGACCCGCTTCGCCGAGGGTGGGCCTGAGCGCACGCCTCAGACCGCGCACCCGGCCTATAAGCTCGCCTTCCGCGACACCGATTTTCTGCTGCGCGACGAGCTGCGCCCGGTGCGATTCCAGCTGGAATTGCTCAAGCCCGAAATGCTGCTCGATGAAGCGCGGGTCGGATCGACGCTGGTGATGTACGGCTCAGCCCGCATCCCTTCGCCCGCTCAGGCCGAAGCGCGCATCGAGGCGGCGAAGAATGGCGATGAGTATGACCAGAAGGTCGCCGCCCGCCTTGCTGAGAAGGCCAAGTATTACGACGAGGCCTATAAGCTGGCCCGCCTCGTGAGCGAGAAAGGCATCATTGAGAACGGGTTGCGCCAATTCGTTATCACCACCGGCGGCGGGCCTTCGATCATGGAGGCGGGCAACCGCGGCGCGTCTGACGCGGGCAGCGAATCGATTGGGCTCAATATCGTGCTGCCGCATGAGCAGGCGCCCAATCCCTATGTGACGCCGTACCTCAGCTTCCAATTCCACTACTTTGCGCTGCGCAAGATGCACTTCCTGCTGCGCGCCCGCGCGGTGGCGGTGTTCCCGGGCGGGTTCGGGACGTTTGACGAGTTCTTCGAGCTCGTCACGCTGATCCAGACCGGCAAGATGAAGCCGATGCCGATCATCCTGTTCGGCAAGGAGTTCTGGCACCGCGTGGTGAATTTCGAAGCGCTGGCCGAGGAAGGCGTGATCTCCAAGGCCGATCTCGACCTGTTCACCTGGGTGGAAACCGCCGAGGAAGCTTGGGCCTGCATCTGCGACTTCTACGAGATCAAAGACTAGGCGAGGCTTCGCACCGCCTGATGGCCGAGCGGGCCGTGGCCTGCTCCGAAACCGGGCGCGGCTTCGATCGCACGGATCACGAATTGCCGCGCCAGCCTGACCGCGTGCTCCAACGGCTGCCCGTGGCCGAGCAGCGTCGCTATCGCCGATGACAGGGTGCAGCCGGTGCCGTGGGTGTGCCGGGTGTCGATCCGCGCATGATCGAAGGCAACGATCCGCGCGCCCGCATCACCGGTTGCGGGGAAATAGAGCACATCGCGGATGCGGTCCGTATCGCCATGCCCGCCCTTGGCCAGCACCGCCGTGCCGACCGCGTCGGCGAGTTCCTCGGCAGCCTCGACCATGGCTTCGTGGGAGGTCAGCGAGCGGCCAACAAGGTGCGCGAGTTCGGGCAGGTTGGGGGTAATCAGCGCAGCGCGCGGGAACAGCAGCGCGCGCATGGCTTCGACCGCATCAGGTGCAATCAGCGCTGCGCCGCTGGTCGCGATCATCACCGGATCTAGCACTATCGGAGCCTCAACCCCCACCAGCGCCTCGGCCACAGCGGCGATGACGGCGGCGTCATGCAGCATCCCGATCTTGATCGCATCCACGCCGATGTCGGTGATGCACGAGGCGATCTGCTGCGCCACCATCTCCGGCGCGAGCGGGACGATCCCTTGGACGCCGACCGTGTTCTGCGCCGTGATCGCGGTAATCGCAGTCATGGCATAGCCGCCGAGCATGGTGATGGTCTTGATGTCCGCCTGAATGCCAGCACCGCCTGAGGAGTCGGAACCGGCGATGCTGAGGATGCGGGGGGGTGCGGGGTTGGTCATTCGCACGCCATAGCAAGTCTGCGCACAGGATTGGATTGTTTTGCGGAGGTTGGGTGGATTCGGATCATCCCGTCACCCCAGCGGTTGCGAAGCACAACCGAAGGTTGAACGCTGGGGCCTAGGGCCGCTTGTTGCAGCGCTGGCCGCTCTAGGTCCCAGCTTTCGCTGGGATGACGGGGATTGGCAGGATTGCAATCGCTCCCCAACCGCAGCTTGCCCCAAAACCGCGCCAAAGCAGACCCTTGCGCGCCTGCCTCAGCCCTTGTACTTCCGCTCCGTGCTCGGCGGATACTTCTCGTGGAGCGCCTTGGCGCGCGTCGGGCGGTCGACCAGCTCGCCGCCGCAATTGGGGCAGCGGTCGTCCAAATCCTCGGCGCATTCGGCGCAGTAGGTGCATTCGAACGAGCAGATGAACGCACCGGGTGCCTCGGCGGGGAGGCCGATGCCGCAGGTTTCGCAATCGGGGCGCATTTCCAGCATCGCGGTGTCTCCTAAACTGCCGCGTGCACGGCTTCGCAGATGGCGTCCACCACCTGTTCGACCTGCGCGCGGTCGTCACCTTCCGCCATCACGCGGATCACCGGCTCTGTGCCCGAGGGGCGGATCACCAGACGGCCCTTGCCCGCCAGCGCGGCTTCCGCCTCGGCGATCACGGCCTGTACCTGCGGATTGTCGAGCGGCTTGCCGCCCTCGTAGCGCACGTTCTTGAGCAATTGCGGCACGGGATCAAACACGTGCAGCACTTCGCTGGCAGGCTTGCCCGATCGCACCAGGCTCGCCAGCACGCGCAGCGCGGCGACCGTGCCGTCGCCGGTGGTGCCGTGGTCGAGCAGGATCATGTGGCCCGATTGCTCGCCGCCAACATTGAACCCGCCCGCCTTCATCGCTTCCAGGACATAGCGGTCCCCCACCTTGGCGCGTTCGAGGGTGAGGCCCCGGCCCGCCAGATAGCGTTCGAGGCCGAGATTGCTCATCACCGTCGCCACGATCCCGCCGCCGCGCAGCAGGCCCTTGTCCTGCATCCGCCCGGCGATCAGCGCCATGATCTGGTCGCCATCGACCGCGCGGCCTTTTTCATCGACCACGATCAGCCGGTCGGCATCGCCGTCCAGCGCAATGCCGATATCCGCGCCTTCCTCGACCACCTTGGCTTGCAGTGCGGCAATAGCGGTAGAGCCGACTCCGTCGTTGATGTTGATGCCGTTGGGGGTGACGCCCAAGGCGATCACCTCGGCCCCCAACTCCCAGATCGCGGACGGGGCCACCTGATAGGCCGCGCCATTGGCGCAATCGACCACCACTTTCAGACCATCAAAGCGGATATCGGCGGCGACCGATTGCTTGACCGCGTGGATATAGCGGCCGCGCGCATCCTCGATCCGGCGCGCGCGGCCGATGCGTTCGGCAGGGACGAGGGGGATGTCGGTTTCCATCAACCGCTCGATTTCCGCCTCGGCCTCGTCCGACAGCTTGAAGCCATCGGGGCCGAACAGCTTGATGCCATTGTCCGCGAACAGGTTGTGGCTGGCCGAGATCATCACGCCGAGATCCGCGCGCATTTCCCGAGTCAGCAGGGCAATGGCGGGGGTGGGGAGCGGCCCGGTCATGATCACGTCGATCCCGACAGACGTGAAGCCTGCCACCAGCGCGCTTTCCATCATATAGCCTGACAGCCGCGTGTCCTTGCCGATCACCACCCGGTGCCGGTGCCCGCCGCGCACGAAGTGGCGTCCCGCCGCCTGCCCGACCTTCATCGCGGTCGCCGCGGTCATAACGCCGGCATTGGTGCGGCCTCTGATCCCGTCCGTCCCGAACAGCTTGCGTGCCATGAAAGTCCCGTCCCCGCTTCAGCAAGATTGTCTCGCGCTTCTGGCGCGGTTATCGGCCAAAGGGAAGGGCGGGGCGCTCGTTTAAGGGATATGGCATTGCTCGAAAGTGAAAACGCGGAGCCCGGTTCAGGCGGGCAGGGGAAATTCGCGCTGGTCTCGATCCGCTTGCCGGTGGCCTTGACCTTTGCCGCGCTGGTGGGTGGCCTGCTGGCGGGGATCGCCGGCGGAGCCACGGGCGCGCCAACCGCGCTGACGGATATCGCCGCGCTCATCGGCGGGTTGTGGCTGCGCGCCTTGCAGATGACGATCATCCCGCTGGTTGCAGCGCTGCTGGTGCTGGGGTTGGTGCAGATGATCATGGCCGCCCGGGTTGGCACGGTGGCCCGTCGGATGCTGGCGATCATGGTCGCGGTGCAGCTGGCGGGCGGGGCCTTCACCTCGATTGCTATGCCGGCCTTGCTGCGCGCCTTCCCGGTGCCGCAGGGCGCAGGCGCGTTTCTTGCCAAAACGCCGGAGAGCGTCGGCGAAGTCCCCGGCGTGCTCGACTTCATGGCCTCGCTCGTCTCGCCCAACATCATCGCCGCCGCGGCCGAGACCGCGATGCTGCCGCTGACGCTGTTCTTCGTGATGTTCGCGGTCGCCATCACCCGCCTGCCTGAAGATCAGGGCGAGCGGCTGCTGGGGTTCTTCCATGCGCTGGGCAATGTCATGCTGCTGATCATTGGCTGGGTGCTAGGCATCGCGCCCATCGGCGTGTTCGCTTTGGCCTACGGCGTCGGCGTGCAGAGCGGCGGCGGGGCGTTTGCGGCGCTGGGGCATTATGTGCTGACCGTCACCGCGATGGGCACGTTCATTCTGGCGCTGGCCTATGGCATCGCCATCGGGCTGGGGCGGACGGGCGCGCGGTTCGCCAGCGCTGTGCTACCGGCCCAAGCGGTGGCGCTTTCGACGCAAAGCTCGCTCGCCAGCCTGCCTGCAATGCTCGATTCGGCCGGACGGCTGAGCCTGCGCGCTTCGACCGCTGAATTCGTGCTGCCGCTTGCCGTGGTGATCTTCCGCGCCACCAGCGCCGCGATGAACCTCGCCGTGGTCTATTACATCGCCGCACTGGCAGGCGTGGAGATTTCGCCGACCGTGGCGGTGGCGGGTATCCTGATTGCCAGCGTCATCAGCCTGTCCGCTGTTAGCCTGCCCGGATCGATCAGCTTCGTCGTCTCGATCGGTCCGATTGCGCTGGCGATGGGCGTGCCGGTGGAACCGCTCGCGCTGTTGGTCGCGGTCGAGATGCTGCCCGATCTGATGCGCACCTTGGGCAACGTCACGATGAATGTTGCTGTCACAAGCGCAGTTGACCGCGCTGCTGCTTCGTCCGAGACGACTGCGACTTGAAGCTGCAACCCTTCGCCCACATCTGCGTTACCAATACAGACTGATTTCAACCCAGCCTTCTGGAGGACACCCATGGCTTTCGCACTTTCCCCGCTGCCCTACCCCGACACCGCGCTCGAACCGGCGATTTCGGCCGAGACGCTGTCGTTCCACTACGGCAAGCACCACCAGACCTATCTCGACAAGATGAACGCGGCGATTGAGGGCACCGCCCACGCCGACAAGTCGTTGGAAGAGATCGTCGCCGCCTCACGCGGAGCCGACAAGGGCCTGTTCAACAACTCGGCGCAGACCTGGAACCACGCGTTCTACTGGAACTCGATGGCAGCAGAAACCACTGCACCTTCGGATGAACTGGTCGCCGGGATCGAAGCCGCCTTTGGTTCGGTCGATGTGCTCAAGCAGCAGCTCAAGGACCGCGGGGTCGGCCACTTCGCCAGCGGCTGGGTGTGGCTGGCCGAAAAGGACGGCAAGCTCAGCATCGAGGAAACCCACGATGCCGACACGCTGGCCGACAGCGATTTCAACCCGCTGCTGGTGCTCGACGTGTGGGAGCACGCCTATTACCTCGATCACCAGAACAAGCGCCCGGCCTATCTGGACGCCGTGGTCGAGAACAAGCTCAACTGGGCCTTCGCCAGCGAAAACCTCGCGCGCGGCACGGTGTGGACTTACGCCTGATTTTCTCAGGTTAGCGAATGAGGAAGGCCCGGGGCGGAAACGCCTCGGGCCTTTTTTCTTTCTCCCCGTCCCGGGCTTGACCCGGGACCCCGCTACCTTTTGGTGACAGCGAGGAGAGAAGCTAGCTGGGCCCCGGATCAAGTCCGGGGCGGGGGGAATCAAGGCCGCGAACTCACCCCGTTGCCCGCTGCGACTTCGTCCAGCTCCTCAAGGATCGCGCTGTGCGCCACATCGTCATCGCTCGAACGGCGCGGGATGCTGCCATTCGCCAGCATTTCGGTGAGGGCAGCGCGGGCGCGGCCCACGCGGCTCTTGATCGTGCCGACGGCGCAGCCGCAGATTTGCGCCGCTTCCTCGTAAGAAAACCCGCCCGCGCCCACCAGCAGCAACGCCTCGCGTCGCTCCGCCGGGAGCGTCAGCAGCGCGCGGTGCAGGTCGGAGAGGTGGATCGGTTCTTCCTGCCCCGCAGGCGCGGTCAGGATGCGTTCGGCCACACCTTCGTCATACTCGCCGCGGAAGCGGTTGCGGCGCATATCGGTGAGGTAGGCGTTGCGCAGGATCACGAAGGTCCAGGCGCGCATCGAGGTTCCGGGTTCGAACCGGTCCTGCGCCGCCCATGCCTTGAGCAAGGTTTCCTGCACCAGATCGTCGGCGAGATCGGGCCGGCCGCACAGGCCCCGCGCAAAGGCGCGCAGGTGGGGGACGACGTCGGTCAGCTCGCGCTTGAAACTGGCCTTGTCGATGGCCGAAAGGCTGCCGCCCGGCTGGCGTTGTTCGTTCGCTGGCGCATCGCTCATTGGCTGGTGTCCCGGCCATCGCGCGCTGCACCCTTGCCGCGGGCAGGGTCAATCGCGTCGAGCCGGTCGAGCAGATCCTTGAAACTGTCGGGCAAAGCCTCTTCGACCACCGAATCATACAGCTGCTTCAGCCCATCGGCCCATTCGGGCGGGCGGCTGTGGGCGCCATCGTCGCCCCCGCCATTGCTGCCACCCTGATTGAAATTCGAGGCCATGATGCTGTGGTGTGTCCCTGATCCCGTGGTCCCGGCCCCACTGCGGAACCGATTTCGCCGCCCTGTTGGCCGACCATACCACGATGGCCGCCGCCCCGGCACACTTGCGAGTTTGGACGATTCGGGAACGATGCGCTACCAGTTTGGTTCCGGCTGCGACCTCAGCGTCCCGCTTTGCGCCGCTGCTCGGACAGGATTGCACGCCATCGACCCGCTCAATCTCAGCCCGGAACTTGTTTCCGCCGTCCCGCCGCCGCCGACTTCGTCGGGCCGGGCGCGGCGCTGGCTGGTGTTGTATCCGCGCGCGATCCCGCTGGTGATCTTCCTCGCGCTGGCCGCGATCACCGCGCTCAGCGTATTCGCGATCGAGAGTAACGCCCGCGCCCGCGAACGTGCGCTGATGCGTGAATATGCCCAGGGCGTGGCCGCGGCGCTCGACCGCAGCGGCAGCGGGTTTACGTCATACCTCAGGGCAGGCGCTGCGCTGTTCTCCAGCCTTGACGACGTCAGCCCCGAGACCTTCGACAATTTCGTTCGCGCGCTGAAGCTCAATACCGAATACTCGGGTGCTGAAGGCATTGGCTGGATCCCAGTGCTGGAAGCACGCGATCTGCCAGCGTTCCTCGCCCAGACCCGCGCGAACGAGCCCGCCTACCCTGATATCTTCCCCGCCCCCACCAGCCGCACCGGGCGGGTGGCACCGGTGGCGATGTTCGCTCCCGCCGCACCGCACAACCGCCGCGCGCTGGGCTATGACATGTATTCCGATCCCGCCCGCGCCGCCGCGATGGCCGAGGCTGAACTGACCCTGCGCCCGGCCGCATCCGGCCGGATCGTGCTGGTGCAGGAAACCAGCGGCACCGCGCCCGCCTTTGCGATCTATATGCCGGTGTTCCGCATGAGCCGTCCGGGTGAGCGCGGGCTGGCGGGCTTCGTCTACACCCCGTTCCGCGCGCGCGAGTTTCTGGACGCGGCGATTGACCGGCAGGGGCAGGGCCAGTTCGGCGTGCGGCTGTATGATGGCGAGGTCAGCACCGGCCACCTGCTGGTCGCCCAGTCGATCAGCAATGCGGCCAAGGAAACGGTCGAACAGGAAGTCACCATCGCCGACCGCAAGCTGATGCTGGTGATCGAAAGCGGCGATGCCCAGGTGCTCTCGCCCTTGTCGATGGTGACGCTGATCTTCGGGCTGGCGCTGGCGAGCCTGTTGATGCTGCTCGCGCGCCTGCTGACCCAGCAGGCGTTCGAGGATCAGGCGCGGCTGGCGTTCTTTGAAGAACAGCACTCGATCCGCAATTCGCTGACCCGCGAACTCAATCACCGGGTCAAGAACACGCTGGCCAATGTGCTCTCGATCCTGTCGCTGACCCGTAGGCGGGCGAGCGGGCTGGATGATTTCGCTGACAGCCTCGAAGGCCGCATCCGCGCGCTGTCGGCAACGCATGACCTGCTCACTGTGACTGACTGGGGCACCACTCCGATCCGGGCGGTGATTGAGGCGGAATTGCAGCATTTCCGCAGCGCGCTCGACGATACGATCCTGCTCAACGGGCCGGAGCTGGAGCTGGCGCCAAATGATGCACTGTCCTTTGGCCTCGCGGTTCACGAACTGGCGACCAATGCGGCGAAGTATGGCGCATTGAGCGTTCCCGGCGGACAGGTGACGATCCGCTGGCACCGTGGGGACGATCACGGCGGAGAGACCGGCTGGGCCGAGGTTGAGTGGCAGGAAACCGGCGGGCCGCCCGTCGCAACCGAGCGCCGCCGCGGCTTCGGCACCGAGCTGATCGAAAAGGTCGTCGCCCATGAGTTACGCCAGCCGGTGACGCTCGACTTTGCGCCCACCGGCGTGCGCTGCGTGCTGCGCGTCCCGGTGCGTCGTCCGGCGGATTTCCGCATTCGGGAGAAGGACGGGGAGCGGGGCGGGGCGAAGCGTTAGCCCAGCGGCCGCGTCGAACCGAAGAACAGCGCCTGACTGATCGCCGCGCGCACGGTGGCTTCCTGGAACGGCTTGGTCACCAGATAGGTCGGCTCGGGCCGGTCGCCGGTCAGCAGCCGTTCGGGATAGGCGGTGATGAAGATCACCGGCATCGACCCGGCCGAGAGGATATCATCCACCGCATCGAGACCGGACGAGCCATCGGCCAGCTGGATATCGGCCAGCACCAGCCCCGGCATCGCTTCACTCACCGCAGCGCGCGCCTGCGTGCGTGTGGCAGCCGTGCCGCTGACGGTGTGGCCAAGCCCGGTGACGAGGTCTTCCAGCTGCATGGCGATTAGCGGCTCATCCTCGATGATGAGGACCGAGGTGGTCTGTTCGCGCTCGATATCGGCGATGGCCTGCGCGACCATCTCAGCAACCTCTTCGTGCGAGCGGTCGAGGATCGCGGCGGCTTCGGCCGTGGTGAAATCTTCCAGCGTGGTCAGCAGCAGCGCCTGACGCGCGGGCGGCGTGATCACGCCCAGCCGCGCCTGCGCGCCGGCTTCGTGCTCGCTGGTCGCCGTGCCGGTCGCTTCCGGGCCCGAGGCGCTCGCCCAGACCTTGCTGAACGCGCGGTAGAGCGGCACCCGCCCACCGGCGAGGCTGGCCATCAGGGCTTCGTCCGCGAGCACGGCTTCGAGCATCTCGCGCACGAAGGCATCCCCGCTCGCCTGCGACCCCGTCAACGCACGGGCATAGCGGCGCAGGAAGGGCAAGTTGGCCGCGATCTGGCTTCCGAGAGACATGAGGCACCTTTCGCTTGGATGTGTTGGGGCAATCGATCAAGGCCCATAGCGGTTCCCCGCAGCGTCGTCGCGGTTATCCGGCAAGCCTCTGGAATGCTGCAATTTGTGCCGGATTTCCGTTACGGCAAAAAATTTTTTGGGGGTCCGGGAACCGGTTTTCCGGACGATCATTATCCCATTGTCACCGCCGAGACCCCCCTCCCGTCCAAGCGGCTGGTGATACGATCCCGAAAGGCCTCCGTTGTTCCGCAACGGAGGCCTTTTTTCTTGGCAGCAAAAATCTTGGAGCCGTTCAGTTGGCGGGAACGCAGCGATATTCTCGCGCAAAGTTGACTTGCTTGAGACCAGCAATTGCCTTGAGGCATTCGCCATAATCGTCGGCATAGCCAAAAATCAGCCCTACACGCTCCCATTCGTCCGCTGAATTCTTCATTTCGATCCAGTGGTCAGAGGATCGACCGACCTTGCCTTGCTCAACTTGATTCACGAGCGGATCGAACCTTGGGATTTCGAAGTCGTCCGAACCAGCAGGTTCGTTTGAGCAACCCGAAAGTGCGAGCAGCGCTGCCATGGCGCCTACCCTCATACGAACCTCTCTCAACAAGAACTTTGACAAGGCTTACCCCAACTTCCGCTCGTAGATCACATACTCGCGGTTGACCTTGCTCTTGATCGTGTCGGCAATCGCCAGCATTCCCTGATTGTCCTCCAGCACCCAGCCAAGCTCGCCGCGGGTGGATTCGAACTTGCCGATCGCTTCCAGGCGGATCGCCTCGATCATCATGAAGGCCAGCTGCCCGGCCATCCGCGTTCCGTGCAATTCCTTCAGCACCCCCATCAGTGGCACCCGCATCCCGGCGCCTTTGGGGTGGCGCAGCCACCGCAGCATGTAGATCCAGCCGAACGGGAACAGCTTGCCTTTGATCTTCGCCAGCGCGTCGTTCACATCGGGGAAGGTCAGCATGAAGGCGACCGGCCGCCCGTCGACCTCGACGATCACGTTCAACTCCTCGTGGATGATCGCGCGCAGTTTCTTGCCGGCATAGGCGACCTCGGCCGGGGTGAAGGGAACAAAGCCCCAATTGTCCGACCAGGCATCGTTGAGGATCGCCAGAATGGTTGCGACCTCTTCATCCCAGCGGCTCTTGTCGACCCGGCGCAGATTGATCCGCGAGTTGCGCTGGCCGGTCTGGACGAGCCGATCCACCAGCGGGCCGAACCCGCTCGTGATGTCGAGATCATAGGTGTAGAGCGTCTTGGCGCGGGTAAAGCCCGCCGCCTCGATCCAGCCGGCATAATGCGCCGGGTGGTGGCCCATCAGCAGCATCGGCGGGTGATCCTGCCCGCTGACCAGCAGGCCGGGCTCTTCCCAGATCGACAGCGAGATCGGGCCGAGCACGCGGGTCATTCCCTGCTCCGCCAGCCATGCCTCAGCGGTGGTCAGCAGCGCGCGGGCAACCTCTTCGTCCTCGGCATCGAAATAGCCGAAGAAGCCGGTACCGGGGCCGAAGCCCTGCTCGGCCGGCATGGCGAGGGCCAGTTCGTCGATATGCGCCGCAATCCGCCCCACGGGCTTGCCGCGGCGGCGGGCGATGAACAGCTGCACCCGCGCATGACCGAAGAACGGGTTTTTGGCCGGATCGACCAGTTCGATCTGTTCGGAGCGGATTTGCGGGACGAAATGCTCCAGCCGATCCGAAAAAGCACGGCCGAGATCAACGAAAGCCGCCCGCCCACGCTTGTCGCTGACCGGCACGATCTCTATCTCTGCTGTCTTGGCCGCCACATCCGTCACGCAACCATCCTCGTATTTGCTTGCAATCAAGGTGTCTGTGTCGCGCCCGGGCCATTGACGCAAGGCTATCGATCACTGTCACCAACAACCCGCGTTTGGCTCGACCCCCGATTTGGGGTAGGGCGAGCCTCAGGATTTGCCGAAAATGACCATGCACCAGACCATCCCCCCCCAGCCCGCGAAGGCCACCCCAAAGCCGACCAGAGCCCAGTTCATGGTCGAGGATGACAAGGCGATGCTGCGCGCCGCGCGCGACCTGACCAAGGGGTTGGGTGAGGCGAAGCCGGCGATTTACTGGACCGATATGCTGGTCTCGGCGGGCTTGGGCTATGCCGGGATTGCGGTGGCGATTGTGTCGGGCAGTCTCGGCGTAAAGATTGCCGCAGGTCTGGTGGCTGCGCTGGCGCTCTACCGCGCGCTGATGTTCATTCACGAGCTGACTCACATCCACCGCGATGCGCTGCCCGGGTTTCGCACCGGCTGGAACCTCCTCGTCGGCATTCCGATGCTGACGCCGAGCTTCATGTATGAAGGCGTCCACACGATCCACCACAAGCGCACGCAATATGGCACGGTGGAAGACCCCGAATACCTGCCGCTCGCGCTGATGAAGCCGTGGAGCCTGCCGCTGTTCGTGCTGGTGGCTATGCTGCTGCCGGTGGCGCTGATCGTGCGCTTCGGGGTGCTCTATCCGCTGGGCCTGATCATCCCGCCGCTGCGCAAGTTCACGTGGGAGCGGTTCTCGTCGCTGTCGATCAACCCTGAGTTCCGCCGCAAGGCGCCCGAGGGCGATCTTGTGGGCCGCGTGCGCTGGCAGGAAGCCGGCGCGAGCCTGTGGGCTGTGGCGCTGATTGCTTCGGTCTTCGTGTTCGGCTGGCAGCCGCTCGCAACCGCGCTGGCGATCCTGTCGCTCGCTGCGGTGCTCAACCAATTGCGCACGCTGGTGGCCCACCTGTGGGAGAACGAGGGCGAGGCGATGACGGTGACCGCGCAGTTCCTCGATAGCGTCAATGTGCCGCCTCCGGGGCTGGCCGCCGAGATCTGGGCGCCGGTCGGTCTGCGTTATCACGCGCTGCACCACCTGATGCCCTCGATGCCGTATCACGACCTGCCCGAAGCGCACCGCCGCCTGGCGCGCGAGCTGGGGACGGGTTCGACCTATGAAGGCGCGAACCATCCCGGGATGCTGACGCTGGTGGGCCGGATCGCGAAGAGCACGATGGGCGCGCGGGCGTAAGCGCCCAGCTCTAATCCAGAAAGCAGATCATCGCGCAGCGGCGGTCGGCGGGGAGGCCGTCGTCCGCCTCGTTCGCGAGTTCCCCGGCGAGGCGCGGGTGGGCGTCGATGGCGGTCAGCTCCTCGAAGCCCAAGCGGGCGTAGAACGGGCCATTCCACGCCAGATCGCGGAAGGTCGTCAGGGTCAGCGCTCTGAACCCGGTGTTGCGCGCGTCGATCATCGCGGCGCGCACCAGCCCGGCCCCGATGCCGCGCCGCTGGTACGCCGGGGCGACGTCCATTTCCCAGATGTGGAGTTCGCGGCTGAAAGGCTCGGCCACCAGAAACCCCGCCATCACCTCTCCGACATGGGCGACAAGGCTATGGCCCTTGCGGATCAGGCGAGCAAAGTCGGCCGGGGTGCGGGTAACGGTGGGGTCGATCCCCGGCTCCCCTGCAAAGACGACCGCCGCTGCGCGTTCGATCTCCGGCATCGCTTCGGCGTCGCCCGCACGCGCGAGCCGGAGCGACCACTGGCCCCTCACTCTTCGGTCCGGATCAGCACCGTCTCGCCCAGCAGCAGGAACAGTACGAACGGCGCCCAGGCGGCGAGCAGCGGCGGGTAGCCGCCGAAGCTGCCCATCGCCAGCGCGGCATTGTCGACCACGAAATAGGCAAACCCCAGCGCCATCCCGATGATCGCGCGCACGAACAATTGCCCCGATCGTGCCAGCCCGAAGGCGGCAATCGAACCCAACAGCGGCATCAACAGCGCCGAGAGCGGCCCCGACAGGCGGTGCCACCACTTGGCGCGCATTTCGTCGGTGTTACGGCCCGCGGCGGCATAGGTGTCGATGCTGTGCGACAGCTCCCAGAAACTCTGCGCGTCGGGATCGATCGATTGCAGCATGATCCGGTCAGGGGTGAGGGTCTGGCCCACCACCACCGCAGCTGGACGTTCGGTAATCGCACCGGCGACGTCGAACTTCACCGGGTTCTCCAGCCGCCAGCCAGGGCCCGTATAGGTCGCGCGGGGGCTGCGGATCTGTTCGCGGATGATCCCGCCCGGCGCACGGGCGTACCACGTCACGCCGGTCAGCACGATGCTCTCGCCCGTTCCTGTCAGGGTCGCAGCGGTGAGGATATTGTCGCCATCGATGAGATAGACGCTGGATCGCACCCCGCCGGTCTGCGCGGGCGGGATCGGGCCATATTCGGCGCTTTCCCACGCCTTCAGCGTCGCATTGGCGCGGGTGACGACCCGCTCGTTGAAGGCGAAGCTCCCAAGTGACACCAACGCTGCGGTCAACAGCAGGGGCGAGAGCACCTGATGCGCCGATAGCCCGGCCGCCTTCATCGCCACCACTTCGCTGTTCTGGTTCAGCGTCACGAGCGTGATCAGTGTCGCCAGCAGCACCGAATAGGGCAGGAAGCGTGAGACCAGCTGCGGCAGGCGCAGTCCTGCATATTGCAGGATCTCGGCCTGTCCGTTGCCCGGCGCGGCGAGTATTTTACCGGTCGCCGACAATAGGTCGAGCGCCAGCAGCACCAGCACCAGCATGACGAGCACCGCAAGGATGCGCACCACGAACATCTTCGCCAGATAGATCGTCAGCGTGCGCGAGGGGAAGAAGTCGAGCTGCATGGGGGCCTACTCTGCCGGAGCCGGTTGCGGCGCAGGCCCCGCCGCGCGCGGACGGCGGCGCGAGAACAGCTTCCTCACCCGCTTCGACAGCTTGGCAAAGGCCATCTCCAGCGCGCCAATTGCCTGCCCGCCGGGGACATAGGCGACGCGGTAATACATCCAGATGATCAGTCCCGCGAACAGCACGAAGGGCACCCAGAAGGCGAGGATCGGATCGAGCCGACCGAGTGAGGCGACATCCTCGCCGTATTGGTTGATCTTGTGATAGGCGACCACCATCACGATCGACACGAACACCCCCAGCGCGCTGGTGGACCGCTTGGGCGGGATCGCCAGCGCCACTGCCAAGAGCGGCATCAGGAACATCATCACGATCTCGACCAGCCGGAAGTTGAAGCTGGCCACACTGGCATCGCGCTGATCGGGCGCGCTGTCGCGGCTCCAGCCCATCTTGAGCAGTTCGGGCAGGATATACTCGCGCGTCGCATCACCGCGCGCGCGGAATTTCTCGATCGCGGGCAGATCGATTGGCAGATCGTGGCGGCTGAAGCTCAGCACGCGCGGGGTCTGGCCCTGCATCCCGGTGTCCTGAATGATCGTGCCTTCGGTCAGGCGCAGGATGATCGTATCGGGATTGTCGCGGGTGGAGAGGAACGCCCCCTCGCGCGCGGAGATCGACAGCACCTGCCCCTTGGCATTGGCGACGCGGGCGAAGATGCCGATCAAGCGGCGGCCATCATCCTCGCTCTCCTCGATCCGTAGCGCCATGCGGTCGGCGATGGTGGTGAATTCGCCCACCTTGATCGAAGCCCCCAGCGCGCCGGAGCGCAGCTCATATTCCATCTGCTCGTAGTAATAGCGGCTGATCGGCTGGATGTAGAACACCAGCGCGATGTTGAGCGCTACCATTACCAGCGTGATGAGATAGGGCATCCGCAGCAGCCGGTTATAAGACAGCCCGACCGCGCGCATCGTATCGAGCTCGGAGGAGGTTGCCAGCTTGCGGAACGCCAGCAACACGCCCAGCAGCAGGCCGAGCGGGATGGCGAGGCTCGCATATTCGGGGATCAGCGCGCCGAGCATCTTGAACACGACGCCCACCGGCCCGCCTTCGACCGCGACGAAATCGAACAATCGCAGCATCTTGTCGAGCGTCAGCAGCGATGCGGCAAGCGCAAACACGCCCAGCATCGGTACGATGACCAGCCGCAGGATATAGCGGTCTATGCTGGGGATCATGTTGAACAAGAGCGGCTTTCCGTCGTTTGCGTGCAGGCCATAGCGACGCAGCGCCCCCGCGTCATGCCCCCAATTCTGGGTGAGGGTGGATGAGCGTCAGATTTACCGCAAAACGGCGCTACCAGAAGCGGCTGCCGGGTATGCCCTTGAACGGGCCGGCCTCGCGCGAGGTGATCCAGCCGCCATAGAAGCCGCCGGGCTGCGGGGTGATCTGTTCGCCATCGACCGTCACGTCATCGAAGGGCGCGGCGTAGAAGGCGATATGGCCCGCGATCCCGGCGAAGGGCGGTGTGGGGGAAAGGTAGCTCCAGCCAGCGCCCGCAATGCGTTCGTCTGCGATCAGCACGTCCCAATAGGACGCCTGCCCCTTCCACTCGCACATCGAGCGCGCCGGGTTTGGGGCGAGGTGCGCCATCGCAATGTCGCTTTGGGGGATGTAGTAAGTCGGCGGATGCGAGGTTTCGAGCGTGCGCCACGCGGCGCGGGTATCGGCCAGCACCAGTCCCTTGTGGACGATGCGGATATGGCGTGCGGTCGGCTCGGCAATGGCGGGGCGGGGGTAGTTCCACACGCTTTCCTGCCCTGGTAGCGGCGGATCGGGTTCGGGATGGTGCGGCTGGCGCATGGCCCGCCGGTCAAGCTTTCTCAAGCGTGCATTGCAACGGGTGCTGGTTCTGCTTGGCGAAGTCCATCACCTGATTGACCTTGGTTTCGGCCACTTCGTAGGTGAAGATCCCGCAGACGCCCACGCCGCGCTGGTGGACGTGCAGCATGACGCGGGTGGCCTGTTCCAAATCCATCCCGAAGAAGCGCTTCAGGACGAGCACCACGAATTCCATCGGGGTGTAATCGTCGTTGAGCATCAGCACCTTGTACTGGCTCGGCTTCTTCGACTTGGCGCGGGTCTTGGTGGCGACCCCGACCTGATCCTTGCCATCGCCGTCCCCATCCTTGCCAGCGCCGCCATCCTCGTCATTCGCGCGCACGGGAAGGACAAGCGACGCGTGCGGCTCGACCATGGCGGCGAGGGGAGGGAAGGACGGGTTCGGCATGAGCCTCCATTATGGGAAAGGCACGCGCGTGTGCAAGCGGTTGGTTGGATTCATTTGGCGTCGGCCACGCAGCCGCCCAAAATAAAAGGGCCGGCCAGACGCTGGTCTGGCCGGCCCGCGCTTTTCAGCGCTCTTTCGTGAACCGGGTTGGGAGAGAGGAGAGAGGCCCGGCTCAGAAACTTTTTGGCTTACGCAGCCTTCTTGATCTTTTCCGCGGCGACGCTGACGCGGTTCGAGATCGGGGCGAAGGCTTCGTTGTAGAGCTTCACCCAGGCTTCGGTGCGCTTCGAGCCGTAGGAAACCAGCGCGTCGAAGTTGCGACGGGCGATTTCACCCTGAAGCTGCATCAGTTCGGTCGGCGACTTGACGGCGGCAACCTTCTTGGCATCTTCGGTAACGGTTTCGATCACGGTCTTGCCGGTTTCGACGTTGTCCTTGAGCAGTTCCTGCGCACCAGCGATGAAGATCTTGCCGCTTTCGACGACAGCTTCGACATTCGCCTTGGTGAACTCGGTGGCTTCCGAAGCCAGCACGGTGGTCTGGGCGTAGGCGGTCTTCGCGCGGGTCTGAACGTCGGCGATGACGTCCTTGGCGGTCGCGGCGATATCGGTGTTCTTGGCAGTGGCCATGATGGTGTCCTTGAGCTTGATGACGGGGTTGGTCTTCGGCGCGGCGGGCTTGCTCGTCTTGACGGCAGCCTTCCTGGCCAGCACCGGCTTTTTGACCGGGGTTTTGGTTGCCGTCTTCTTGACGGTCTTGGCAGCAGCCTTCTTGACCGGGGTTGCCTTCTTGGCAGCTGGGGTCTTCTTGGGCGCAGCAATCTTCTTGGCGACCGGAGCGGCTTCAGCCTTTGGCGCTTCGACCGTCTTGGCCGATGCTTCGGCGTAAGCCTTCTCGGCAGCGGCGTCGATCTTGGCGACGGGAGCCTTGGCCTCGGTGGCCTTTACTTCGGTAGCAGTGTTTTCAAATTCGGACATGGCAGCCTCGCTTCATGTTGCACTGCACAAAATAGTGAATGCGGATGCGAAGTCAAGCCTTTTTGTGCGGTGCACAAAAATGGGGGAATATTTGCAAATTCAGTGAGTTAATGCTGGAGTCAGCGTGCACTTGCTGAACGAAACCCCGTTAGCGGGTCTTCACATAGCGTCCCGGTGCGTCCTCGATCACGGTATCGCCCTTGCTGCCGGGCACGCGCTTCCCGCTTGCAGGAACACGCGCATCGGACTGGCGGTGAAGCCATTCGAGCCAGTGCGGCCACCAGCTGCCCGGATGCTCGGTCGCGCTCTCGACAAAGGCTTTCAATGACGGCGCGGTGCTATCGCCGACCCAGTACTGGTACTTGCCCGCAGCGGGCGGATTGACCACGCCCGCGATATGACCGGAGCCTGCCAGCAGGAACTCCATCGGCCCGGTGAAATGCTTGGTGATGCGCCACACGCTTTCGGCGGGCGCAATGTGATCCTCCCGGCCTGCCTGCACAAAGCTGGGGGTGGCGACCTTGGTGAGATCGATCGGCGTGCCATCGGCCTCCAGCGCGTCCGGCACCACCAGCTTGTTGTCGCGGTAGAGATCGCGCAAGTAGGCGTTGTGCCATTTGGAGGGCAGGTTGGTGACGTCACCGTTCCAGTGGAGCAGATCGAAGGCGGGGTAATCCTCGCCCATCATGTAGTTGTTCACCACATAGTTCCAGATGAGGTCGCGGCCCCGCAGCGCGTTGAATGCAGCGGCGAGATAGCGCCCGTCGAGGTAGCCATGCGGCGACAACTGCCCGATCATTTCGAGCTGGCCGTCGTCGATGAAATTCTTGAGATCGCCGCTCTTCTCGAAATCGACTTGCGCGGTGAAGAAGGTCGCGGACTTGACCTTGTCGGCCTCCCCCCGGCGCGAGAGGATCGCCAGCGTCGCCGCCAGCGTCGTGCCCGCGACGCAATAGCCGATGGTGTGGACGGCCGGCACATCGAACCGCGCGCGCACATGATCGATCGCTTCCATCTGGGCGCGGATGTAATCGTCCCACACCACATCGCCCATCGTTTCGTCGGCTGATTTCCAACTGACCACGAACACGGTGATCCCCTGATCCACCGCCCATTTGATGAAGCTCTTCTTGGGCGTCAGGTCGAGGATGTAGAAGCGGTTGATCCACGGCGGGAAGATGATCAGCGGCACTTCCAGCACGGTCTCGGTCGTGGGGCTGTACTGGATCAGTTGGAAGATCGGCGTTTCATGCACGACCTTGCCCGGCGTTGCGGCCAAGTTCTCACCCAACCGGAACGCGTTGGGATCAGTATGGGTCAGCTGCCCACGTTTCATGTCGTTGATGAGATGCTGCATCCCGCGCACGAGGTTCGCCCCGCGGCTTTCCATCGTGCGCTTCATCACCACCGGATTAAGGGCGAGGAAATTGTCCGGGCTCATCGCTTCGGCCAGCGCCGACACGGCGAATTCGAGCTGCTGGCGTTTGGCACGGTCGAGCCCGTCCATGCCCTTCACCGCCTGCCGGAAATAGTCAGCCAGCATCAGATAGGTCTGATGCAGCAGCAGGAAAGCCGGATGTTCGCGCCATGCCGCATCGGCAAAGCGCCGGTCGCTCTTGGGCAGGGCGGCTGCTTCGGGGGCTTCAGCCATCTTCCCGCCTGTCGCACCTGCGGCAAAGCTCTGCATCACGCCTGACCACAATTGCATCTGGTCCTGCGCCAGCTTGGCCGATGCTTCGAACATGCCCTTGGGCATTTGGCCGAGCATCGCCTGCGACATCACTAGCCACTGCGCCGGGTCGAGCATGTTGCTGCCCCCCATGTTTCCTTTGACGGCTTTCTCGGCGGCGGCCTGGGTCTGATGGGTCGCGAAATCGAACCACAGCTGCTGGAGCTGCGTCGCGGTGGAGGCCCATTCCGCCAGCTCGGCAGGGTCCATGCCCTTCAGCGGAAGCGAGTCGAGCCCTTGGCCCGCCATCATCTCGCGCATGGCATCGCCCTGCATATCGAAGAAGCCTTTCAGCCCCTCGCCTGCCGTCGCCATCAGGTCGGTATCCTGTGCCATCGCGTCAAATTGTCCCTTATCTATCGCACCGTCATACCAGTGTCGCCCATCCGGCCAAGCCGCAATTGGCGAAAACGCCTTCCCACGATCCGCGGGTTTGGCCTAGGGAGAAGGCGCGGGGGTCTGATCAGAGCCGCTGAAGACCCCGCGCAAGACAAGGTGATGACAGACGATGAATGACCAGTTCTACCGCATGAAGCGCATGCCTCCGTACGTGATCGCGGAAGTCAACGCCATGCGTCATGCCGCGCGGCTGGCAGGGCAGGACATCATCGACCTCGGCATGGGCAACCCCGATCAGCCCCCGCCGCAGCACGTCATCGACAAGCTGTGCGAAGTCGCGGCCAAGCCCGATGCGCATGGCTATTCGCAGTCCAAGGGCATTCCCGGCCTGCGCCGCGCTCAGGCGGGCTATTACGCGCGCCGGTTTGGGGTCGAGCTCGATCCCGATAGCGAAGTGGTGGTGACGATGGGCTCGAAAGAGGGTCTTTCCAGCCTCGCCACGGCGATCATCGCGCCGGGTGATGTGGTGCTTGCACCCAACCCGTCTTACCCGATCCACACTTTCGGCTTCATCATCGCCGGGGCCACGATCCGATCGGTGCCGACTACGCCGGACGAGCATTACTGGGAATCGCTCGAACGGGCGATGAACTTCACCGTGCCGCGCCCGTCAGTGCTGGTGGTGAGCTATCCCTCGAACCCCACTTCGGAGATCGTCGATCTGGCGTTCTACGAGCGGCTGGTGGCATGGGCGAAGGAGAACCAGGTCTGGGTCGTCTCCGATTTGGCATATTCCGAGCTCTATTTCGACGGCAAGCCCACCCCTTCGATCATGCAGGTGCCGGGGGCGAAGGATGTCGCAATCGAGTTCACCTCGATGTCCAAGACCTATTCGATGGCGGGCTGGCGCATGGGCTTTGCGGTCGGCAACAAACAACTGATCGCGGCGCTGACGCGGGTGAAGTCGTACCTCGATTATGGGGCGTTCACACCGATTCAGGCGGCGGCGTGTGCGGCCTTGAACGGCCCGCAGGACATCATCGATACCAACCGCGAACTCTACCACAAGCGCCGCGACGTAATGGTCGAAGCCTTCGGCCGCGCGGGGTGGGATATCCCTGCGCCGCCCGCGTCGATGTTCGCCTGGGCCCCGCTGCCGCCCGCGCTGAAGTCTATGGGTAGCCTCGAATTCTCCAAGCAACTCCTGACCGAAGCGCAGGTCGCGGTGGCCCCCGGGGTTGGCTACGGCGAAAACGGCGAGGGTTACGTGCGGATCGCGATGGTGGAAAACGAGCAGCGGCTCCGCCAGGCCGCGCGCAACATCAAGCGCTATCTGCAATCCAAAGGCGTCAACAGTTCGGCGGCCTGACGTCCGCATTTTGTGTCGACGTTAGTCGATCCGCAAGGTTTTCTCATCCAAAACGGAAGAAATTGTATCCGTTTTGAGTTATTTCGTGTGTATCCCGCGCCGGACAGATGAAGGAGATCGACATGACGTCCGGAGCCGCACGGCGGCTGACCGACAGGCAGCGGGATGTAATGGAACGCATCGACCGGCGTGTGCCTATCAAGGTGATCGCGCAAGAACTCGGCGTGTCCGAGACCCGCGTCAACCAGCACATCCGCGCACTCAAAAACCTTTACGACGCAGGAAACCTTGGCGATCTGGTGGAGAATTACCGCGCAGTCCATCGCGAAAGCCGGGAGGAGCTGACCCAGTCCCGGTCGCGTGATCCTCTGCCTTTCGTGGCGCCAGCCCTGTCGCAGCCGGTTGCCTCGGACAGCAGCGCAGCCCAACCCCCACGGACTTTCCTGCTGGCTGAGGCTTGCGCGCGCGATGAAACCGGCAGCATCCTGCTTGGTGACGCGCTGCCATTCGTGCCATCCGATGACCGGCCAGAGCCGGATGAGCCCCAGATGGTTCCCAAGCTGCTCGACGGGGAGCATGCCGTGTCCTTCCGGCTCCTTGCGATCCTCTCGATTGCCGCCTGCATTCTGGCCACGGTCATCCTAAGCGTGAATGCCGCCGTGGTTCTGAGCGATGTGGTGGAAGGCAAAACAGCGCTTTCGGCCAGGGACTGGACCTCCCCCGTGCAGGCTGCGGCCGCGCCGGTTTGCTACCGCGCCTGTGGCCGTCCGCGCTGATATGTTCGGCGCCCACGGCAGAAATCAGGGCAAACTCGTGACCACGCCGCCCGTGATCGCCGCAGCCTGGTGCGAGGTGCGGCGATGATCTCCGACTTCATCAGCGCTCATCTGGCCGATATCCAGAACATCATCTTCGTCAGCCTGCTGTTTGCAATGTGGCGCTGGGGCGGTGGCCCGGAACGTGGTTTGGCCATCGCCTTCGGCAGCACCATCGTTGCGCCTTCGCTGGTGTTCCAGACGCTGAGCGACGGGATCGATGATCTGGGCGCATTTTCGCTGTTTTTCGGCCTGACCGATACAGCCGCGCTGATTGGGCTTATCCTCGTCGCGCTTAATGCCAACCGGACCTATCCTATGCTGATCGCCGCCCTTCAGGTTGTGGCTGTCAGCGCGCATCTGGTGAAAGGCACAGTCGATGAGGTCTCGACCGAGGCGCATCTTGTGCTCGCGGCAGCCCCCGGCTTTTGTCAGGTCGCGCTGCTCTGTGCTGGTCTGGTGCAGCACCGTATCCGGTTAAGCCGCTTCGGATCCTATCGCGATTGGCGCTTCGGCCACGATCTCCACCGCCTCGCGGCAATGCTGAGCGCGCGGGCCTGATATGGCCTCGATGGATGGCGTGAGCCTCTTTGCCACGGGCTAAACCTTCGTGCCGCCTTTGCCTAGGCACCTCTGGACAGGTCGCGGCGGATCAGCCAATCTTGCCGCCGAATTCACGCCTTGAGGGATTACATCGCATGTCCGCCACCGCCACCACGATCGCCAATGACCGCGTCGCCATTGACCTTGGCGAAGACGGCGTCGCCGAAGTTCGTTTCGTGCGGGGCGACAAGATGAATGCGCTCGATCCGGAGATGTTTCAGCGCATCATCGAAGCGGGCAGCACGCTGCAACGGATGAAGGGCCTGCGCGCCGTGGTGCTCTCGGGCGAGGGGCGGGCGTTCTGCGCCGGGCTCGACCTATCGAATTTTGCGCGCAAGCCGCCCGAGGACGAGCCGAGCCTGACCGAACGCACCTATGGCAATTCCAACCGCCCGCAGCAGGTGGCGATGCAGTGGCGCAAGCTCCCCGTTCCGGTGATCGCGGCGGTCCACGGCGTGTGCTTTGGTGGCGGCTTGCAGATCGCCAGCGGTGCCGACATCCGCGTCGTCCATCCGACCACCCGCATGGCGATCATGGAGCTGAAGTGGGGCCTCGTCCCCGATATGGGCGGCTATGCGCTGTGGCGCGGGCTGGTGCGCGATGATGTGCTGCGCGAACTGATCTACACCAACCGCGAATTCACCGGGGCCGAAGCCCAGACGCTCGGCCTTGCGACCCACCTCGACGAGAACCCGCGGGAACGCGCGCTCGCCATCGCCCGCCAGATCGCCAACAAGAACCCCCACGCAATCCGCGCCGCCAAGCGGCTTCAAGCGGGTATGTGGGAGCGTGAGACCGATGCGATCCTGCTGGAGGAGAGCATCGAGCAGCACGCGATCATGCGCAGCCGCAATCAGGTTGAAGCGGTGATGGCCGAAATGGAGCGCCGAAAGCCCAATTTCGAAGACGTGTAAGGGCACGGTCAGCCACCCGGCAGCCGATGGGCGTATGGGGCATTTACCCCATGCTGCACTGCAAAAATTCGCTTGGCGATTAGGGCCGTGAGCCTATTCTCCGCGTGAATGAGCCTCCTCTCCCCACTCGCCTTCGCGCTACCGGCCCTGCTGATCGCGGGCGCTGCGGCCGGCTTTGCTGGCGGCTTGTTCGGGATCGGCGGGGGCTTCGTGGTTGTCCCCGCTTTGATGTTCCTCTTGCCGGTGTTGGGCGTCGCGCCAGAACAGACGGCGCATGTGGCGGTGGGCACTTCGCTCGCCTCGATTATCTTCACCTCGATCCGCTCGACCAGCAGCCATGCCAAACGCGGCTCGGTTGATTTCGGCCTGCTCAAGGGCTGGTCGATCTGGGTGGTGCTGGGCACCGCTGTCGGCACGGCGCTGGCCGACTGGATTTCAGGCGCGCACCTCGCTCTGATTTTCGGCACCGGAGTGCTGGCTTTCGCCGTCTATTTCATGCTGCCTGCCCGGCAGGGTGAGCCGCTGTTCGCCGCGCTACCATCCGGCCTGCCGCGCGCCGGGATTGCCAGCGCGCTGGGGGTGTTCTCGACCTTGCTCGGCATTGGCGGCGGCACCCTCACCACCTTGACCATGACGGTCTGCGGCACCCCGATCCACCGTGCAATCGGCACAGCGGCCGGGATGGGCGCCATCATCGCGATCCCGGCGACCATCGGCTTCATCGTGATCGGGCTGGGGGAGAGCGGGCGCGGCTGGGGTTCGCTCGGCTTTATCAACCTGCCCACCGCCGCGGTGCTGATCGCAACCTCGGTGCTGTTCGCGCCGCTGGGCGTGGCGGCGGCGCACATGCTTTCGCCTGCCATCCTGCGCCGCGTATTCGGCCTCTATCTCACGTTTATCGGCGTCTTGATGATCGCCAAGTTCTGACCCTGTGCCACCTGACCTAAAGGAGCTCACCATGCCGACCACTCGCCGATCTTTCATCGCCGGTGCCAGCCTGACCGGCGGGCTTGGCGCCTTGCCGTTTTCCGCACTTGGCGCAGCAGTGGCCGCTCCGGCGGCCGAGCCCGATTTCGGGCCGAAGATCGGTCAGGCGCTGCTCAGCCGGAACGAGAATCCCTATGGCCCGGCCCCCTCGGCGCTGCGCGCGATTGCGGAGACGTCGAAGATGGGCTGCTATTACGCCGACCGCGGCCTGATGCGGCTGACCGCGATGATTGCCGAACGGCATGGGGTCACCCCTGCGCAAGTCGTCGTCGGCGCCGGGTCGACCGAAATCCTCTGCGCCATTGCGTTGGCCTGGGGCCGGGAAGGCGCGATCCTGTGCCCCGATCTGTTCTGGGATACCACGGTCATCTATGGCGAACGGCAGGGCATCACCTCGATCCGGGTGCCGCTGACGGCCGATATGAATGTCGATCTGCCAGCGATGGCGGCCAAGGCGCCTGACGGGGTTGCGCTGATCCAGCTGTGCAACCCCAACAACCCCACCGGCGTGCTGATCGAGCCTGCCGCACTGCGCAGCTTTGCCGCGCAAGTGACCCCGCACGCGACCCTGCTGGTGGACGAAGCCTATAACGAGCTGACCGACCGGCCCGAAGACAACGCGATGGTCGATCTGGTGCGCAGCGGCAAGGATGTGATCGTGTGCCGCACCTTCTCCAAGATCTACGGCATGGCGGGCCTGCGCGTCGGCTACGCCATCACCAGCGAAGCCAATGCCAAGCGCATCCAATCGCACCTGATGAGCTTTGGCGGCAATCTCGCCGGGCTGGCGGCGGCGATTGCGAGCTACGACGACACGCCCTTCCTCACCCAATCGCGCGCCGCCGTAATGGAAGGCCGCGCGATGATCCTGGACGCCGTTGCCAAGGCGGGCCTGACCGCGCTGCCTTCCCAGACCAATTTCGTCTTCGTCAAGGTGCCCGATGCCGACGCCCTGCGCGATGCCATGGGCCAGCGCGGGATTTCGATCCGCGGGACGTATGGCGAATGGAAAGGCTATTCGCGGGTCAGCACCGGGCGGATGGAGGATGTCTCTCGTTACGCCGCCGCGCTACCGGAACTGACCCAAAAGCTGTGGGGTTGATCGCCCGCTAGCCGAAAACGGCGACGCACTGGATGCCGTCGAGCACCTGCTGGCCATCGGCATCCCATAGCCGCAATCGCTCGGACGAGTAGCCCGCTGCGGCGTGCTGACTGGCGTTTTCGGCGAGATACCAGCCATCGCGTGATCGGCTTTCGGGATCGAGCACGTTGAACGACCAGTTGATCGAGCTGATCGGGCCTTGCCGCTGCATCACCCGCATCGCGCCGGGCGGCATGACGTCGCCCATCAGCACCAGCTTGGAAACCGGGTCGAGATCATGCGCCTCGGTCAGTCGCGCCCAGCGCCGCACGGTCGCGCCGCGATCCTCGCCCCGGGTCTGGCCGTGGCGCAGTTCGAAGTTCTTGGCGACAAAGCTCGGCGCGAAGCTGTGGGTGACCTCTTGGGTGTCTTCCGGTGGGCCGGGCCAGTTTTCGGGCGGCGCCGCCGGTTGCAGCGCATTCGCCTCCCGCCCTTCGGCAAACAGCCAGAAGGCGCTGAGCGCGACCTTCCCGTCACTGATAATCTCGCTGCGCACCTGGGTCACATTGCGGCCCTGCCGGATGATCTCGGCGGAAAGCGCGATCTCCTCGCCCACCGGTGCGACAAAGGCGATCTGGCCCGCGCGCAAGGGGGGTAGGCCGCTAAAGGCGCGGGTCGCCATAGTATAGGCCACCAGCGCCGAAGCCCCGCCATACAGTGTGCGTCCCTGCATCCAGTCGGCGGCATGGGTGAGGCGGGCCGGGCCGGGCTGGCCGGTGACGGGTTCGAGCAGGCTGGCAATGGTCATGGCGGCCAGCTTTGCCGCGTGATCGCAGCGCGGTCCAGACTGACGTTGCGTAAACCGGGGCGTCCTGAAACATGGATTGCCAAGCAGCCCCCGAATCGCTAGTGCGCCGCTTCCGTCCGAGGCATCTGCCTTGGGTGGCTCGGCCCGATGGCGGAGTGGTTACGCAGAGGACTGCAAATCCTTGCACGCCGGTTCGATTCCGGCTCGGGCCTCCACCTTTGCATTGCGCCCGCGCGCCCACACGATTAGGGCCGCGAGCAGGAATGCCGCTTTAGCTCAGTCGGTAGAGCACATCATTCGTAATGATGGGGTCACGTGTTCGAGTCACGTAAGCGGCACCACCTGCCTTCAGGCACTCTCCCAAAGATAATGTTCGGGATATCGGCTGGCCGATCAATCAAGTTCGATCACGGTTCCACGCGCCATAACAAACTGAACATCCTTGTAGACCGACACATCCTTCAGCGGGTCGCCCGATACTGCGATGATGTCGGCGCTTTTGCCCGGTGCGATTGTGCCGACCTTGTCGGATAGGCCGAGTAGGTCGGCGGCGTTGATCGTGGCTGCGACCAATGCGCTTTCGGGCGTCATTCCGTGTGCGACCATAAGCTCAAATTCGTCGCCATTGCGGCCGTGCTTTGACACGCCAGCGTCGGTGCCGAAGGCGATACGGACGCCGCGCGGGACGAGCGTCTCAAGCGTCTTGCCGGTGATGTCGATGCGCCATTTGATTTTGGCGAGCACATCGGGCTCATAGGCATCGGGGTTCGCCGCGAGCCTTTCCTTATACCCGTTCACTGTCGACAGCGTCGGGACGTAATAGGTTTTGCTCTTCGCCCACAGGGCGATGACGCCCTCGGACAGCATGGTGCCATGTTCGATCGAATCGACGCCTAGTTTCAACGCCTGGAGAGTCCCGTCGGCGCCATGTGAGTGGACCGCCACCTTGCGTCCGAACATCCGCGCGGTGGCTACCACCGCCGCTGCCTCATCATCGAACATCTGGCTGCCGAGCCCCGCGCCGATCCGGCTGTTGACCCCGCCGGTGATGGTCATCTTGATGACGTCGGCGCCGCGACCGATCTGTTGTCGCGCAGCGCGGCGGCAGTCTTCGGCCCCGTCGCAGGTACTGCCCGAGCCCGCAAAGAAGGGTCGCAACTCGTCACGATAGCCGAGCGCGTCGTCAGAATGGCCGGCCGTGCCAGACAGGCTACTACCGGCATCAACGATCCGGGGCCCCATCGCCTTGCCGGCATTGACCGCGTCGCGCAGCGCGAACACCGCGCCGTCGCCGTCGCCGAGATTGCGCACCGTGGTGAAGCCCGCTCGCAGCGTTTTCATCCCGTTGGCCTGCGCATTGAAGGCTTGGGCGGCGGGAGACAGGGTCACCGCCTCCAATTGCCCGGCCAGCCCGCCGGCATCGCTGGTCAGATGCACGTGGCTATCGATCAGTCCGGGGAGCACCGTATGAGTGCTCAGGTCGATGAATTCGGCTCCGTCGGGAAGCTCCGCATGCCCATCAACGATTGATACGATCAGACCATCTTCGACAATGATCGTCGATGGTCCGCGCGGCGCTTCGCCGGGCACGTCGATCAGGCGGCCTGCATGAATGACGGTGGTCTGCGCCACCACCATCGACGGCATGATGATCGACATGCCGACGGTGGCTGCAAAGAATACCGTTTTCATACATTTTTCCCCTGTTCCCGGCCAACCATCTAGCTTCTGCGCCAGGCTCGCTCAAGCGGCATTGTCTGCTCGTGGCTTGTGGTGAGCGGCTCTCCCGCTGTCTGGACGGGCGACGGCATCTTTATGGCGGAACACTTTCTGAAGCTGCCCGTCCGGTATCAGCGGTGAGCCACGCTGCTGAAGATAACTGAGACTGGATGGGATGCTCCCTCATTCGCCACCCTAGCGAAAACTGGGGCCTAGGGCTGCTGAGCATGGTGCTTGCCGCATGAGGTCCCAGCTTCCACTGTGATGACGAAGTTGGCAGGATTGGGGGCGCTAACTGAAGGGCTGCTTTTGGCTCGGCCCCACCTTCCTGCTTCCCGAAAGCCGATCCGCTGCGCTCTGCCCTCCCGGACGGTCCGGTTTGCGCGCCCGTGCATCTTGCGGGGCCGGGTGGCCTGTTCGTCGATAAAGTCCTACGCTTCGTCGTGCGGCTTGCCCGTGTGCTGGGAAGGGTTGCTAGCAATGCGGGACCGGGGCGACACACTTGTCGGGCGGGGGCTGCCATCCATACCGTGCTGAGCGGTTTGATTACCGTGCGGACTTCCGGCACCAATGTCCCCCGGTGACGAACTATGGCCGGATTGCCTTCGGATTCCCCGAAGGATGCGGCGGGCCGGGTTGAGGAGTATTCACGTGGACAGACGCGATTTTCTGGCGCTCAGCACCTTCTTTACAGGTGTGGCGCTGACGCCTTCCATTTTTGGCAAAGCGATCGCGGCTGAACAGCTGCAAGACGCGATCGACATCGCGGTCAAGAAGCGACTCGCCGATGCGGCGCTCGGCGCAGCGACGGCGGCCGGCGCGAGCTATTGCGATGTCCGGGTCGGCCGGTACCTGCGCCAGTTCGTCATCACCCGCGAACGCAATGTCGAGAATATCGTCAACACGGAATCGACCGGCACCGGCGTGCGCGTGATCGCCGATGGTTCGTGGGGTTTTGCGGCCACCAACGAGATGACCGAGGATGCCGTTGCGAACGCCGCGCGTCAGGCAACCGCGATTGCCAAGGCCAATGCCCGTATCCAGACCGCACCGGTGCAGCTCGCGCCGACGCCGGGTGTCGGCGAAGTCAGCTGGCGGACCCCGATCACGAAGAACGCGATGAACGTGCCGATCGCGGACAAGGTCAACCTCCTGATGTCGGTCAATGATGCCGCGTTGGGGGCGGGCGCCAGCTTCGTGAATTCGTTGCTGTTCCTGGTGAACGAGCAGAAGTATTTCGCCTCGACCGATGGGTCCTACATTGATCAGGACGTCCACCGGATCTGGGCACCGCTGACGGTGACCGCCGTTGACACAACCACCGGCAAGTTCCGTTCGCGCGAAGGCCTCTCGGCGCCGATGGGCCTCGGTTATGAATACATGGACGGCCGCGCGGAGGACAAGTTCGTGCTGTCCAACGGCCTGACCACTTACGGCAAATCCTATGACATGAAGGAAGATGCCATCGCTGCGGCGCAAGATGCGCAGGCGAAACTCAAGGCCCCGTCGGTCAAGCCGGGCAAGTATGACCTCGTGCTCGATCCGAACCACCTTGGCCTCACGATCCATGAATCGGTCGGCCACCCGCTCGAGCTTGACCGGGTGCTGGGCTACGAAGCCAATTACGCAGGCACCAGCTTTGCCACGATGGACAAACGCGACGAGGGCTTCAAATACGGCAGTGAGATCGTCAACCTGTTCGCTGACAAGACTCAGGTGGGTTCGCTCGGCGCAGTCGGCTTTGATGACGAGGGCGTGAAGTGCAAGCGCTGGGATCTGGTCAAGGACGGCATCCTTGTCGACTACCAGACCATCCGCGATCAGGCGCACATCGTTGGCAAGGACGAGTCGGATGGCTGCTGCTACGCCGACAGCTGGTCGAGCGTTCAGTTCCAGCGCATGGCGAACGTCAGCCTCGCCCCCGGCAAGACGAAGATGAGCACCGCCGATATGATAGCAGGCGTCGAAAACGGCATCTACATCGCCGGCCGCGGATCGTTCTCGATCGACCAGCAGCGCTACAATGCGCAGTTCGGCGGCACGGTGTTCTACGAGATCAAGAACGGCAAGCTTGGCCCCATGATCGAAGACGTCGCCTACCAGATGCGCACACCGGAATTCTGGGGTTCGTGCTCGGCCATCTGTGACGAGAGCGACTATCGCATGTTCGGATCGTTCTTCGACGGGAAGGGGCAACCAAGCCAGGTCTCGGCGGTAAGCCACGGTTCGTCGACCACCCGTTTCGACGGCATCAACGTCATCAACACCGCCCGGTCGCTGGGCTGAACCGCGCGCAGGAGAAGCAGCAATGAGCATTCTTTCAGAAGCGCAGGCCAAGGCGATCCTCGACAAGGTGATCGCCTTTTCCACCGCGGACAACGCCAGCGCCGTGCTGAGCGGTGGGATCGGCGGCAATGTCCGGTTTGCGCGCAACGACATTTCCACGTCGGGCATCGTCGATGATGTCCAGCTCGCGGTCGAGGTCGCCTTCGGCCAGCGCGTGGGCACGGCCTCGATCAACCAGTTCGACGATGCCTCGCTCGAACGGGTTGTGCGCCGGGCCGAGGATCTGGCCAAGCTTGCGCCGGAAAACCCCGAATATATGCCGCCGGTCGGCAAGCAGACCTACGCCGCGACCGACACCTTCAGCGAAGCGACCGCCGCGCTGACGGCGGAGGCCCGCGCCAAGATTGCCGAAGCCTCGATCCTGCCCTGCCGCGAGCGTGGCCTGATCGCAGCGGGCTTCTTGGAAGACGGCCACACCTTCTTTGCCCACGCCAATTCCAACGGCAATTTCGGCTATCAGCGCTCTACCATCGCGGATTACACCTGCACCGTGCGCACCGAGGACGGGCGCGGGTCGGGCTGGGTCGCCAGCAACGTCAAGGACGTGGCGGAATTGGATGCGGGCACCGACATCCAGATCGCGATGCGCAAAGCGGCGGCCTCCGTTGACGCAAAGGCTCTGGAACCCGGCAAGTACACCGTCATCCTTGAACCTGCGGCCGCCTCTGGTCTCATCAGCTTCATGATGAACTTCTTCGACGCGCGTTCGGCGGATGAAGGGCGCAGCTTCCTCAGCAAGCAGGGCGGCGGCAACAAGATCGGCGAGCAGATCATGGATCCGCGCGTCAACATCTACACCGATCCGGCCAACCCCACGGTGCCCGCCATGCCGTGGGACGGCGATGGCCTGCCACGCGGACGGACCAAGATCATCGATGCGGGTAAGGTCGCCAACCTCCAGTATTCGCGTTACTGGGCGTCCAAGCAGGGCAAGCCCGAGACCGCGGGCTGGGGCAACACGATCATGGAGGGCGGCACCAAGTCAACCGCCGAGCTGATCGCCAGCACCGAGCGCGGCATCCTCGTCACCCGCACCTGGTACATCCGCATGGTCGATCCGCAGACCGTGCTGCTCACCGGCCTGACCCGCGACGGCACGTTCTACATCGAGAACGGTCAGCTGATGTACCCGATCAAGAACTTCCGCTTCAACGAAAGCCCGGTCATCATGCTCAACAATATCGACGAGCTGGGCCGGTCGGTCCGGGTCGAAGATGGGTCGATGATGGTTCCGCCGATGAAGCTCCGGGACTTCACCTTCACCTCGCTGTCGGACGCCGTCTGACCCGGCAGAAACAATGGGCGCGGGTCACGTGAGCAATTCAGCGATGGACCGCGCCCGTTTCCTCAGGTTGCTGGGGGGCGGGCTCGCCGCTGCGGTGATGGGCAGCCGCCTTGCTGCGGCTCAGCGCGCGGGCGGCGCGGCCACGGGCGGGTTCGACTTCTGGTTCACCCGGCTCAAATACAATTCCGGCGACTGGGATGTCGACCAGCGGATGCCTGCCAACCTGCTGACCTCGCTGGTCGATTACACCACCTTGCGCATCGATCCCGAGGAACACGTGGTGGCGCTCAGCGATCCGAGAATGCTTTCGGCCCCGTTCTGCTACCTCGCCGGGCACAAGGCGGTCGAATTCTCGGATGTCGAACGCCGCAATTTCGAGCGTTACGTGCGCAATGGCGGCTTTGTGTTCGTCGATGATTGCAACCACGATATCGACGGCCTGTTCGCCAAGTCCTTCGAAGCGCAGATGGCCGGGATTTTCGGCGGTGAGGCGATGAAGAAGCTGCCGAACAATCACCCGCTCTATTCAAGCTTCTTCAAGTTCGCCGGGCCGCCTGCCACCAGCTTTGAACTCAACGGCTGGGGCGATGACCTGATCCACGATTACCTCAAGGGCATCACCATCAATGGCCGTCTTGGCGTGCTTTATAGCAACAAGGACTACGGCTGCGAATGGGACTATGACTGGCGCAACAAGCGCTTCCTCGCCGAGGATAACACCCGCTTCGGGGTCAATATCATCATGTACGCGCTCTCCAATTGAGCGGCAGCAATTGAAGGGTTTGAACACGTGTCACAGCAGGCTCCGGTAAGCGCGGCGGATCTTGAGCGGCGGATGGCCAAGCTCGGGGACCTGAAGCGCGCTATTGCGACCGCAATCGTCGGGCAGAACGATGTTGTCGATCAATTGCTGATCGGGCTCTTGGCGGGCGGGCATTGCCTGCTCGAAGGCGTGCCGGGGTTGGGCAAGACGCTGCTGGTGCGCACGCTGGGCGATGCGCTGGAGCTTGATTTCCGGCGCGTCCAGTTCACGCCCGACCTGATGCCAAGCGATATCCTCGGCACCGAATTGCTCGAAGAAGATCACGGCACCGGCCACCGGTCTTTCCGCTTCCAGCAAGGCCCGGTGTTCACCAACCTGCTGCTGGCGGACGAACTCAACCGCACACCGCCCAAGACGCAGGCTGCACTGCTTGAGGCGATGCAGGAAAAGACCGTCAGCTACGGCGGGCAGACCTATCAGCTGCCCAAGCCCTTCTTCGTGTTGGCGACCCAGAATCCGCTGGAACAGGCGGGCACCTATCCCTTGCCCGAAGCGCAGCTTGACCGGTTCTTGCTGCAAATCCGGGTCGGCTATCCGACCGCCAGCGAAGAACGCGATATCTTGGCGCTCACCACCGGCCGCGCGGGCGAAGCCGTGCCGCGGGTCATGGAGGCCGGTGATGTGCTGGCATTGCAGGCGAATGTGCGCGAGGTTTATCTGAGCGATGATCTGCTGGGCTGGATCACGACCCTCGTGCGCGCGACCCGTCCCGGCGATGCCGCTGCCCCGCCCGAAGTCGAAAGCTATGTGCGCTGGGGCGCGGGGCCGCGCGCAGGTCAGGCGTTGGTGCTGTGCGCCAAGGCGCGTGCCTTGCTGAGCGGCCGGTTCGCCGCGACGCGTGAGGATATCGCCGCGCTGGCCGCGCCGGTGATGCGCCACCGCCTGCTCCTGTCCTTCGCAGCCGAGGCCGAGGGCAAGAGCGCGGATGACGTGGTGGCCGCGCTGCTGGCGCGCATCCCTCCTCCGGCGGGCTGAGCCATGGCGCGCACGCCGCTGACGATCCCACCCGAAATCCGGGGCCGATTGAAGCGGCTCTCGCTCAGGACCCGGCGCATCTCCGGCACTCGCGGCTTCGGGATGCACGCCAGCCGCAGCAAGGGCGCCGGCCTCGAATTCGCGCAATACCGCGCTTACGAGCCGGGCGATGAGCCGCGCCGCATAGACTGGAAGCTATTCGCGCGGTCCGACAAATTCTTCGTCCGCGAGGCGGAGGAGGAAAGCCCGATTGCGATCTGGATCCTGCTCGATGCCAGCGCGTCGATGGCGCAGGCCGACCGGGCACGGCCGGACTGGTCGCGGTTCGATGCGGCGAAGTTGCTCGGCCTGTGCATTGCCGAGCTTGCGATGCAGCAGGGCGACCGGTTCGGCTGGATCGCCTTGCAGGAGGCTGCGCTCGGTGTCGCCGATCCGCGCGCCGGACGCGCTCAGGCGGGACGGATGCAGATCGATTTCAGCCGCCTTGAAGCTGCTGGCACATTTCCCGATGACGCGACCCTTGCGCCGCTGTGGGAGCGGATTGGCGCGCGCGACTTGGTGCTGTTTGTGAGCGATTGTTTCGACGAAGGCGGGATCGCGCTGATCGAGCGACTGGCCAAGGCGGGGCGCGAGGTGCTGGCGATCCAGCTGCTCACTACCGAGGAGCGCGATTTCCCGTTCGATGGCGGCTTCCGGTTTCGCGAGCAGGAGAGCGGCGCGGAGCTGATCAGCGATGGTGCGGCGCTGCGCGAAACCTTCCTCAGCCGCTTTGCCGCTGCGCGGGCTGCGCTTGACGAGCGGCTCGACAGAGCGGGCATCCGCCATGCCACAGTCGTTATCGACGAGCCGATCGACCGGCCTTTGCACGTCTTGTTCGGGACAGGGGTAGCGCCGACGTGACGCCGTTGCTGCTGGCCCCGCTTGGCCTTGCGGCGCTGGCCGCACTGATCGTGCCGCTGCTGATCCATCTGCGGCGGCGGACGGAGGAAGTGCCGGTCGATTTTGCCGCGCTGCGCTGGCTCGACACGCTGCCCCGGCCGCGGAGCAAGCTGCGCTTTGACGAGTTGCTGCTCCTCGCCTTGCGGCTGCTGTTGGTCGCGCTGCTGGCGCTTCTGCTGGCGCGGCCTGCGGTGCTGGGGTGGCACGATGTTGCTGCGCCGATCCTTGTCGCGCCCGGTGTTGAACCTGCCGCGGCACACGCCAGTGCTGGGCCGGAGGCTGACCTGCGATGGATTGCGCCGGGCTTTCCGACCATCGACACGCCGCCGCCGTCGCAGCCGCCAACGTCCAGTCTGATCCGCCAATTCGATGCCGAGCTTGCGCCGGATGTGCCGCTGACGATCCTGGTGCCGCCGGTGCTGAACGGCGTCGATGCCGAGCCGCTCAAGCTGACACGCGCGGTCAAATGGCAGGTCGTCAAGGGTAGCGAACAGACGCCCGATCCCGTGCCTGCGGCCAGCCCGGCCTTGGCGGTCCGCTATGCAGCAGGCGGGGAAGGGGCGGTGCGATACTTCCGCGCGGCGGCTGCGGCGTGGCGTGAAGAGCCTCGGTTTGAGGCTGGCGCAGGCACCGAACTGCCGCCGCGCGATCAGGTGCTGGTCTGGCTGACGCCCGGACGGGTTCCGCAAGCGGTGGTGGACTGGGTGAGCGCTGGCGGCACCGCTGTGCTCAGCAATGCCGCTGAGGTCGCGATGCCGGACACGACCACTGCGCTATGGCGTGACGAGGTGGGCGAGACGCTGGTGGAAGGCGGACCCCTAGGCGCAGGCCGATTGCTGCGCTTCACGCGCCCGCTGGAGCCCGCTTCGATGCCCGCTCTGCTCGAAGCCAACTTCGCAGCCCGCCTGCGTGATCTGATCACCCCCGCAGCGCCGCCGCCTTCCCGTGTGGTGTCCAGCGCCTTTGCGCCCAAGGCAGGCACCCCGCCGTTCCCGCTGCCGCCGCGTGAGCTGTCCGCGTGGCTGGGCATCCTGATCGCGCTCGTCTTCCTCGCCGAACGCCTGCTGGCGAGCAGACGACGGAGGTTCGCGCCATGAGCCGGGAGCTCAACCCGGGCCACTGGGTCGCCCCGGCGCGTCAGCGCGCGGCGATCAACGCCGTGCTGGTATGGAGCCCGGCTGTGTTTGTGCTCGCAGGCCTATGCTGGCGGCTGGTCGGTATCGGGCTGGCAGCAGGTGTGCTGGCGCTTGGCGGCCTTGCATTAGGATTGGCCGCCAGAAGCCTTGCAAGCCGCTATGACCAAGGCTGGCTCGTCCGGCGTCTCAATGCGCGCGAGGCGCGGCTTGAGGATAGTGCCGGGTTGGTCTTTGCGCCCAACGATCTCGCCCCGCTGGAACACTTGCAGGCCGAGCGGATCGCGGCCCGGATCGAAGCTATCGACCCAGAAACCCTCGCCGATGGCTGGTCGCAGCGCCCCATCATTGCCGCGTGGTTGCTGGGAGCCGTGGCGCTTGCAGCGATCATCCTCTGGCCTGCCGAAGCGTCACCGCCGCCGCTTGCGGCTTCATCACAGACCGAACCCACCGCGCCCGGCCAACCCCGCCTCACCGGTCAGCGCGTGCGGATCATCCCGCCCGCCTATACCGGCCTGCCTGCGCGCTATGCCCAAAGCCTCGACATTCGCGCGCCGATGGGCTCACGGATCGAATGGACGCTGGCCTTTACCCCTCAGGCCAAATCGGCCGCGCTGCAACTGGTCGGCGGGCAGAGCCTGCCGCTGTCGCTTGGCGAGGAGGGGTGGTCGGGATCGCTGCGGCTCGACATCCCCTCGCTCTATCATGTCACCGCCGAAGGAAACCGGATGTCGCGGACCGCGCACCGGCTCGAACCCATCACCGACGAACCGCCGCAGGTGCAGGTGATCGAACCGGCTTCGGGTCTGGTGATGATCCAACCGGGACAGCGGCGCTGGCGCGTGGTGTTCGAGGCGAGCGATGATTACGCCGTCGATCAGATGGCCCGCCTGACGCTCACCACCGCGATCGGCGAGGGTGAGAATGTCAGCTTCTCTGAGCGCAGTCGCATGGTCTCCGGCACCGGCGATCCGAAGCGCCGCCGCTTCGCCGTCGACCTTGACCTTGCCGCCTTCGGGCTTCAGCCGGGCAGCGATCTGGTGGCGCAGTTGACGGTCGCCGATACGCGCGCACCTGGCCCGCAGGTGGTGCGTGGCCCCGGTGTCATTCTGCGCTGGCCCGGCGCCGTGCCGGCGTCCGCCGACGGGCTCGAGCTGATGGCGAAGCAGACCATGCCCGCCTATTTCCGCAGCCAGCGGCAGGTCATCATCGACACCGAAGCGCTGATCCGGGAGCGCGGGAAGGTGAACGCCGACGACTTCATGGTGCGCTCCGACACAATTGGCGTCGATCAACGGTTGCTGCGCCTGCGCTACGGCCAGTTCGTCGGCATGGAAGCGGAGGAGGCTCCGCGCCGTCCGCCGCTCCCGGTCGCCGAGAAGGATGCGCCCGCGGAGCCGGCCGAGGATGAGCATCACGACGGCGACGGCCATGATCACGGCAGCGCGCCGGAATCGCCGGTGTTCGGCGGGCTCGGCAACATCACAGCCGAATATGGCCACGTGCACGATGAGAGCGAAGCTGCGACCTTGCTCGATCCCGACACGCGCGAACTGCTGAAAAGCGCGCTTGATGCGATGTGGGATGCCGAGGTCAACCTGCGCTCGGGCCAGCCGGAAAAGGCGCTGCCGTTCGAGCTGAAGGCGCTCGATTTCATCAAGCGGGTCCAGCAAGCGAGCCGCATCTACCTCCCCCGGATCGGCTCGGTCCAGCCCCCGCTCGATATGGCGCGGCGGATGGCGGGCAAGCGCGAAGGGATTGTGGCGGGCGGCGCGAGTTTGACGCGGTTTGCGATTGAGGACGCTGTCCCCGCCACCGCATGGCGTGCGCTTTCCGCGCCGCAAGCGATTGACCTCAATGGTCTTGATCGCTGGGTGCGCACCAACAGCACCCGCATCCGCGACCCGCTGGCCGTGCTCGCGGCGATCGATGCGCTGCGCGGCGACCCTGCTTCGGGCACCTTGCGCGAGAAACTGCGTCAGCAGCTCTGGACCGTGCTGACGCGCCCGCCAGCGCAAGTGCGGCGGCGCCATGACGGCGGCGCTGTGGGGCGGCGCTATATGCAGGGCCTGCGCTGAATGCTGTCCCTTCAGACATTGACGGCGGTGCTGATCGCAGTGGGCGCGCTGGGGGCGGCTATTGCCCTGCTGTGGCGGCGGCGCGACTGGCGGGCGGGTGTGCTGGCGGCGATGACACTGGTGAGCGGCCTGCTGCTCTATCTCGCCCTGTTCCCGCCCAGCCTTCCGGTTGGGGGAGAGACCCTGGTGATTGCCACCGCTGAGTCTCCGCTGACAGCCAAGGCGCAGCCGGGCGAGCGCCTGATCGCTTTGCCCGAAGCGCCCGCCATCAACGGCGCCGAGCGCGTCCCCGATCTGGCCACGGCGCTGCGGCGTCATGAACAGGCGCAGCGCGTGCGCATCATCGGGCGGGGGCTCACCCCGCGTGACCGCGATGCCGCTGCGGGCTTGCCGATCACCTTCACACCCATGCCCGTCCCGCGCGGCCTCATCAGGCTTGATCCGCCGACCGATACGCCGGCCGGAGCGATCTTTACCGTCGCGGGCGAGGCGACCGGGATGGAGGGCGGCGCGGCCGAACTGCTCGATCCCGCCGGACGCCGGGTGGACCGCCGGGCCATCGGCACAGACGGCGCTTTCGCGATGGGCGGCACCGCGCGTGCGCCCGGCCTCGCCACCTTCACGCTTCGGCTGCGCGGGCGGGACGGCAAGATCGTTTCAGACACGCCGGTGCCGCTGCGGACGATCGCCCAGCCGCCCCTGCGCGCGCTCCTGATCGGAGCCCCTTCGCCGGAAGCGAAATACCTGCGCCGTTGGGCCGAGGATTCGGGGATCGATATGCAAAGCAGGCTTGAGGCGGGTGGCGGCGTCAATCTGGGTGGCGAAAGCGTGAGTTTGACTGCTGCCACCTTACGCGAAGTCGATGTGGTGATCATCGACGACCAGTCGCTCGGCAGCGGGTCGCGCGCGGTTCTTGCCCAAGCGGTTGCTGGCGGCCTTGGTTTGGTCATCAGAATGACGGCCCCGGCCAGCGCCGCCGCGCGTGGCAATTGGCGGGCGCTTGGTCTCACGGTCGAGGGCGGGAGCGAAGCCGTGCCGGTCACGCTGCCCCCGCTCGCGCCGGACACTGACGCGCTGACATCGCTGCGCGGACCGGGGTCGGTGGACGCCCCTGCGAGCATTAATACGGTCGACGATCCCGCTCCCGATCTCGGGCGATGGACGGTGCGCGCTGGCCCTGCTTTCGTGCCCGCTGTCACCGACGCGGACGGCGGCGTGCTGTCCGGTTGGCAGCAGCGGGGCCAAGGCCGCGTGGCCCTGTGGACTGTCGCCAACAGCTTCGCGCTGGTGCTCAACGGACAGGCGGATCGCTATTACCAATGGTGGAGTGACACGGTGAGCGCGGTGTCTTGGCCCGATGGCACCTTCCGCCCCGATGTGCCGGCATTGCCCATGGCGGGCGAGCGCATGGCGATATGCGGTGTCTCGGCCGCGGCGCGGGTGGTTGGCCCGGATTCAACAGAAACTGCGCTCGTCATCGATCCTTTGGCCGGGGCGCAGGGGTGCGCGGCCTACTGGCCTGCCAGCGCGGGCGCGCACCGGATCGTGCAGCCGGGGCGTGACGCTGTGCAGGAGTTCGCCTTGCTGGTCTTGCCCAAGGGCGCTCTGACGGTCGCCAAGGCCAAGGAGATGGGTGAGGCCACCCGCCGCTGGGCCGCTGAACAGAACGCCCCTGCGGCACGCGATACCCCCGAACGGCGCGGTCCGGCCTGGCCCTATGTCCTCGCCTGGTTGCTGGTGAGCGGATTGCTGTGGTTTGGGGAGCGCCGCTGGCTCAACCGCCCGCCCTCATAAGAACGGGCGGTGGAGAGCCGGTCTGACCTGCTCTCCACCGCCCATATCATTGGCGGGCTTGCCGCCGGTTTAGAAGGCGAAGCTCACTCGCCCGTAGAGGAACCGTCCGTTGAACCCGAAGGGCGAGAAGGACGAGAACGGCAGGAAGTAGTTGTTGACCGACAGGTTGGCCTGATTGCCCGTGACCGGATCGGTGGCGCGCCCGGTCGGGTTCACGGTGGGGTATTGGTCGAACACATTGTTCGCCCCGAACGCCAGCTCCACGCCCTCGGCAATGCCGCCTTCCGGACGGATGCGGATTTCGAGATCGGTGATCCAGCGCGGTTCGAGCAGCAAGTCGTTGAGCGGCGTTGCACCGGCGGAGAACACCTCACCATAGCGGTTCGAGCGCACGGTGGCGCTCAGCCAGTTCCACTCCCAATCTGCGCCGAGATTGATGCGATCCTTGGGCTGGCCGCGTTCGATCCGCAGGGATTCGAGCCGTCCGAACAGATCGATCCCCGGCACCTGCGCCAGATCGCCCGGCGTGCTGCGCCGTCCGGTGATGTCGATATCGTTGCGGTTGTAACCCCCCGTCAGCGACAGGGAGCCCAGATCGCCAAGGCTGGTGCGGTAGGTCGCGATCGCGTCGAACCCGCGGGTGCGGGTGTCGATCCCGTTGAAGAAGAACCGCGCGGCCGAAATGCTGGTGAACCCGGCCCCGTTGAGGATTTCGGCGATCCCGCGACCGGGGTTGCCACCGGTCGGATTGCCCGCCGCATCGCGGTTCGCGCTGAGGTTGTCGGTCAACACGATGCGGTCGTCGATGTCGATCTGGTAGTAATCGACAGTGATGTTGAGGCCGTCGATCTTGTCGAACACCGCGCCTGCCGACCACGAGAAGGACTTTTCCGCCTTGAGCGGGGCCGCCCCCAGCGCAATTGCGACCGGGTTGTTGACCGGCAGCGTCACCGCATCGACCAGCACGCCGCCTATATTGTTGGTGGCAGCCGCCGCGAAGAACTGCTGCTGGAGCGAAGGCGCCCGGAACCCGGTCGACACCGCGCCGCGCAGGGCAAAGCCGTCGATCAGCTCCAGTCGGCTGGCCAGCTTGCCGTTGAGGGTCGATCCGAAGTCGCTGTAATCCTCGAACCGCCCGGCGGCCTGAACGTTGAAGCCGTCCCAGATATCGGTATCAAGCTCGGCATAAAGCGACACGTTCTCGCGCGCGTTGGGGTTAGTTACGTTGACCCCGCCGATCACCGGCTGGAAGCCCGGGAACACCTGCGCGCCCGGCGCGGCAAAGGCGGTCGCGCCTGCGCCGGTGATGAAGGGGTTGTTCGCCCCGACCCGTACCGGCCCTGCGATATAGCTGTTCAGCTCGCCCGCACCCAGCTGGTATTCCTCGCGCCGCCATTCCGCGCCGAAGGACAGGGTCATCTGCTCGATGCCCCCGATTTCCAGCTCCCGGCTGATGCCGAGGTTGGCCATCAGCTGGCTATAGGCAATCGAACCGGCATCGAATTCGGTCTGGCTGCCCGCGCCGAGCGAGGCGTTGAGCGTTTCGGTGATGCGGAAGTCGGTCTCGTTCTCGCCGTAGGACATCGACAGGTCCCACATCCAGCCGCCGAAGTCGCCTTCCAGCCCGCCGACGATCGCAAAGTCTTTGGTGTCGGTGTTGATCAGCGGCAGGAAGCCATCGGGATAGATCGCCGTGATGTTGCGGTTATCGGCGGCGCGGCGATAGAACCCGGCGGATTCCGCATCGCGCGTGCCGTAGCTGCCGAAAGCGTAGAATTCGACATTCTCGTCCAGCGGGATACCCATGTTGACGACGATGTTGAGATCCTCGGTCTCAGGATCGCCATAGCGGTGATAGCGCCGGTCGAGCGTCAACTCGCGCGGATCGAGCGCGCCGCTTTGCGAATAGTTGCGCCGGGGATCGTAGCCCGCCCGGTTGGTGTCGCCGCGATCACGATATTCTGCGGTGATGTTGAGGAAGCCCTCCGGCCCCAGCGGCAGGCCGATATTGCCCGACACCGCAAGGATCTCGCCATCGGTGACCTTGAGATCGCGCCCGGTGCCGGTCAGTTGCAGCACGCCATCGGGCGTCAGGGTGGGTGTCTGGCCTGCTGTGCCGTTGACCCCGGTCACTTCCTGCACCCCGGCAATGCGGGTGTTGTAGCCGCCGTAATTGACCCAGAAGCGTCCGCCTTCGCGCGCATCGTTGAGCTGGAAGTTGATCACCCCGGCAATCGCGTCGGAACCATATTGCGCCGCCGCGCCGTCACGCAGCACTTCGACCCGGCCGATTGAGGAGGACGGGATCAGGTTGAGGTCAACCGCCGTGCTGCCCCGTCCGACCGAACCGTTGATGTTGAGCAGTGCCGAGACATGGCGGCGCTTGCCGTTGATCAGCACCAGCGTCTGGTCTGGCCCGAGCCCGCGCAAGGTCGCCGGGCGGATCGCATCGGTGCCGTCGGTGATCGAAGGCTGCGGGAAGTTCAATGAGGGCACCAGATCGCGCAGCACCCGCGCGGTTTCTGTGAGGCCGGTCTGGCGCAGCTGTTCGGCCGAAATGACATCGATCGGCACCGGGCTTTCAGAGACAGTGCGATTGGAGCGCCGCGTGCCGGTCACGATCAGCACGTTGCCGCTATCCTCCATCGCATCAGCGGCGGCTTGTTCGGCTGCGTCGGCCCCGGCCTGTGCCGCGACAGTGACTACGGCATCAGGGCCGTCTGCCTCGGCTGCTTCGGCGGCTTGAGCCGGTGCAGCGCTGAATGCTGCAAACAAGGCCGCGCCGATGGCGATCGACGAGCCGGAATGACGAACTGTCTGGAAATTTCGCATTGCTACCCCTTGTCTGGTTCTCGAGCATGATGCTCCGCGCGGACGCCTTCGCCCGCTGGAAAAATCACAATCCGGTCTGAGGGCGGTATGCCGCCTTGCGACCGGACGCCTGATGGCATCCGCTTTTGTAACATGCGGGACGCTACGGCTGCGCTGATCGCAGCGTGCTTCCTCGCGCTTGGCAGCAGCTGGGCGCGACCCCCGTGCACCTGACTGGCCGCACAGATGTTGCGTTTGAGTTTCAAGGGGTCAACGAAAAACAATCCGTAGGCAGATGTTGGCGCATACATCTTGCCTGCTGTAATCATTTTGCAACAGTGCCGCTCCCAGCCACAGACTGGCGCTGCGTGCTCTATGCTTGAAATTCGGCCGGTCATGCTGGATATAGCAGCGCCCGGCGCGGGTGCGTGGGTCACGCCGGCCCGTTGACCCCAATCCGCCATTGTTCCGTTATCACCGCCGTTGGCTTCAGGAGGGCCGGAGACTTGCAGGTTTCGCAATCATTCTCAGGCCCCTGCGAGCTTTCCGTGGTGATCCCGGTCTATAACGAGGAGGCCGGGCTCGACGCGCTGATCGCGCGGGTGATCCCTGCGGCCGAAGCGATCTTTGCCGATCGGTTCGAGCTTGTCCTGATCAATGACGGATCGAGGGACGCCAGCTGGGATGTGATCTGCAAGCATGCCGAGCGTGATCCGCGCATCGTGGCGATCAACCTGTCGCGCAATCACGGCCATCAGCTGGCACTGACCGCCGGGCTCAACCATGTGCGCGGGCAGTTGGTGTTCGTGCTCGATGCCGACCTGCAAGACCCGCCCGAACTGCTCGGCCCGATGCTGGAGCAGCTGCGCAAGGGCTATGACGTTGTCTATGGCCAGCGCAGCAAGCGCCACGGCGAGACCGCGTTCAAGCGCGGCACCGCCTCATTGTTCTACCGGATGCTCGGCAGCATGGTCGACACCCACATCCCGCGCGACACCGGCGATTTCCGTCTGATGACCCGCCGGGTGGTCGATCAGCTCAATGCCATGCCGGAACGCTACCGCTTCATTCGCGGGCTGGTAAGCTTCGTCGGCTTCAACCAGATTGCCTTCCCCTACGAACGCGATCCGCGCTTCGCCGGACAAACCAATTACCCGCTGCGCAAGATGATCGCGCTGGCGGTGGATGCCGTCACCAGCTTTTCGACTGTGCCGCTGCGGTTCGCCTCGCACTTGGGGATGGTGTTCGGGTTGGCGGGCCTTGTCTCGCTGATCGGGATTGTCTGGGTGTGGATGCAGGGTGGCACGGTGGAGGGCTGGGCGAGCCTTGCCGCGCTCATCCTGATCATGGGTAGCGTCCAGCTGCTGGTGCTGGGCGTGTTCGGCGAGTATCTCGGCCGGATGTACATGGAAGCCAAGCAGCGTCCGCTGTTCATCATCGCCGAGGTGCGACGTCATCCGGTCAGCCTTGATGCGCGGTTGAGTGACGAGGCCGCCACCGCAACCCCCACCGAACCGCATGAGGGCCTCCGTGTCGCAGGCTGAATTTGACGCTTACGTCGATGAATATGACGCGCAGCACGCCGCCTCGGTCAGGTTGAGCGGCGAGGATCCCGATTTCTTCGCGGCCTACAAGGCGGTCGAAGCCGCCCGGATCATGGCGGCGGCGGGGATCGCGCCCCGGCGGATCATGGATTTCGGCGCCGGGCGGGGCAATTGCATCGCGCACTTGCAGCGCGAATTTCCCGCTGCGGCGCTGACCGCGCTGGACGTATCATCACGCTCGCTCAGCCATTGCGAGGCGCGGGCGATCCGCCCGATCGATGCGGTGTGCTATGACGGCCAGGCGCTGCCGTTTGATGCTGGAACCTTCGACCTCATCTTCACGGCCTGCGTGTTCCATCACATCCCGGCCGAAGATCACATCCGCCTGCTGAGCGAAATCCGCCGCACGCTGACCCCGCAAGGGCGCTTCGTGCTGTTCGAGCACAACCCCTGGAACCCGGCGACCCAGCACGCAGTGCGCACCTGCCCGTTCGATGCGAACGCCGTGCTGATCAGCGGTCCGGAGATGCGCCGCCGGTTGCGGGCAGCGGGCTTTGCCGATGTGGCCCTGCGCTGGACGCTGTTCTTCCCCGCGATGCTCGCCCCGCTGCGTCCGCTCGAACGCGGGCTCGGCTGGCTGCCGCTGGGCGCGCAATATGTGCTGGTTGCGCGCTGAGACCATGCTCCAACGCTTGGGCCGCTTCCTGCTGACCGGCTTTGCCAATTCCGCTGTTGGCTGGGCGGTGATCTTTGGCGGCTTGTGGGCGGGGATGAGCGGGCTGGCGGCCAACGCGGCGGGTTATGCCGTCGGGCTGGTGGTGTCCTTCACGCTCAACCGCCACTACGTATTTGGCGTCAGAGGCGCGGTTTCGGCGCGTGAAGTCCTGCGGTTTCTGGCGGCCTTCGCTGTTGCTTATGGGGTGAATGTCGCGGTGCTATTGGCCGCGCAATTGGTGCTGGGCGCGGACAGCGCGCTGGCGCAGCTTCCGGCGCTCGGAGCCTATGTGGTGATCTTCTTCCTCCTCTCCCAACGCTTTGTCTTCAGGCCTGCAGCTTCGGAATGACCCCTTCAAACACCATTGAGAGCGTGCCGCGCGGCGGCACGGCGCAGGCGTTCGGCTGGCTGGATCGCTGGCCGGTCATTTTGCTCGTCTGCCTTGCCGCGATCACGCCGCTGCTGCTGGTCGACTTCCCGCCGCTGGTCGATCTGTACGGCCACTTGGGGCGCTATGCGGTGCAGACAGATCTAGCCAACCGGCCCGAGCTGCAAGCCTTCTACACCTACGAATGGAAGCTGATCGGCAATCTGGGAGCCGACATTCTGGTGCAGGTGTTGCACGGCGTGCTGGGTCTGGAAGCCTCGGTCCATTTCGTCGTGATCCTGACGCAGTTGCTCGGCGCGCTCGGCCTGCTGCTGATCGCGCGCGAAGTGCATGGCCGCGTCACGCCGTTCGCGGTCGCGGCGATCCCGCTGCTATATGGCTACCCGTTCAACTACGGCTTCATCAACTACGCGCTGAGCATGGCGCTGGCGATGCTGGCCTTCGTGCTGTGGCTGCGGTGGCACCGGGGTCAGCGCGAGGTCGCGGCGCGGCTGTGGCTGGGCGTGGCGGGGGCGATGATCTGGGTGTGCCACACCTATGGCTGGGCGTTCCTCGGGCTGATGGCTGGATCGGCCATGCTGTGCGAGGTCTTCGCCGGGCGCACCCGCCCGGTCGCGGCGGTGCTGCGCATTCTGGGCGCGTGCTGGCCGCTGCTGCTGCCGATCATCCCGATGGTGATCTGGCGCGCGGAATCGACCGGCGCCGCGATGGGGGACTGGTCGCTCGATTTCAAACTGTTCTGGCTGATCTCGCCGCTCAGGACGCAGTGGTACAATCTCGACGTTGGCGCGCTGGCGGTGATCGGCGCGCTGATGGGCTGGGCGCTGTTCAGCAAGACCGTGCGGTATGATCGCAGCGTCGGCGTGGCGGCGCTGCTGTGCTTCATCTGCTACGCGATCATGCCGAGCCGGGTGTTCGGATCGGCCTTTGCCGACATGCGACTGGTGCCCTACGCCTTCGCGCTGGCGCTGGTGGCGATCGGGCCAGTCAGGCTGGGGTCGAAGGTCTTGCAGGCGGCAGGCGCCATCGCGCTGGCTCTGTTCGCCGGACGCATGGCGGTGACCAGCGTCGCCTATATCCAGCAGGACCGCAGAGCGCAGGCCGAACTGACCGCGCTTGAGCCGATGCCGATGGGCGCGCGCATCGCCTTCTTCGTGGTCAAGCCGTGCTGGAACCCTTGGGCCATGCCGGTGCTCGACCATGCGGTCGGCGCGGGGATCGCGCGGCGCAACGCCTTCGTCAATGATCAGTGGCAGCAGCCGGGCGTCAACCCGATGCGGGTGCACTATCCGGCGGCGGGGCCGTTCTACCGCGACCCCTCCCACCTGGTGCAGCGTGAGGATTGCAGCCACCGCATCCGGCCGAAGCTGTCGCAATCGCTGGCAAAGCTGCCGCTGGGCGCTTTCACGCATGTCTGGATCATCGGCGACTTTGCGCAGCCGGTCGCCGTTCCTGACGGTCTGGTGCCGGTGCCATACGGCGGTGCCGGGCTGGTTTACGCCATCGAGCCCCGGGACTAGGCCGCGCGGTAACCTGCGCCGCGCACCAGTTTGCCGGGGCGCGCGCCGGTCGACTGGTCGAAGCGCCGGATTACCTCTCCGGCGACGATAGTGGCTTCGTAACCCGTCGCGCGCTGATGCAAGCGGCGGCCGCCCGCGGGCAGATCGCGCACGACTTCGGGCAGGTGGAGGCGCAGGCCGTCCAAGTCGATCACGTTGAGATCCGCCCTGCCGCCGACCTGAAGCGTCCCGCGATCGGTAAAGCCCACCGCGCGCGCTGCCTTGGCAGTGAGCATGTGCACCGCTTCGGCCAGCCCCAATTGCAGCGGGCCTTCCTGCTGGACGAACTGGGTCAAAAGGTAGGTCGAATAGCTCGCATCGCAGATCGCCCCGTAATGCGCGCCGCCATCGCCAAGGCCGGGGACGCAATAGGGGTGGCGCAGCATTTCATGCGCGGAATCGAGCGTGGCGTTCTCGTAATTGCCGAGCGCGGCGAGGAACAGCCCGCGCCCCTCGGTTGCCAGCAGGCGGTCATAGGCGACCTCCTGCGGGGTGCAGCCGCGCGCTTCCGCCTGGCCTGCCATGCTCATCGAAGCGGGCGGGGCGTAGTTCGGTGGATCGTCGAGGGGGAATAGCCAGCGCCAGTTGCGGGCGAGCTCGTTGAAGGGGTGGCCGGGGGCAAAGTCCTCGGTGAGGAGTGCGGCGCGTAATGTGGGATCGCGCATCGCGGCGACCTGTTCAGGGATCGCAAGATGCGCGATCTTCGCCCAGCTTGGGCAGAGGACGAAGGGGTGCACCGTCAGTTCCAGCCCTGCGATTAGGCCAATCGGGCGCGGCATCACCTGTGCATTGGCGACCCCGCCCGCCGCATTGGTGGCCTCCAGCATCTCCAGCACCCGCCGCCAGCGCGGCGGCGCGTCATTGCCGGAGGCGAGTGTGAAGGTCGCCGGACGGCCGGAAGCGGCGATCACCCGCTCGATCACCTTGTATTCCTTGTCCCACCCGACGAAGGCATCAAGCACTACCTGAAACGTCCCCGCGCCGGCATCTTTCATGCCGCTGGTGATGGCTTCGAGTTCGGCGATATCGGTGTCGAAGGTCGGGATCGCCTGCCCGTCCGCAGTCTTGTGGATCGAGAGGCGCGAGGTGGCGAACCCGATGGCGCCCGCCCGCATGGCGTCGGCGGTCAGTTGTCGCATCATCGCAAGGTCATCGTCCGTCGCGACCTCGCGCGCTGCGCCGCGCTCGCCCATCGCATAGACCCGCAAAGGGGAATGCGGCAGGTAGGCGGCGACATCGATGTCACGCTTCCCGGCGGCGACCTTGTCGAGATATTCGGGGAAGGTCTCCCAGTCCCAGTCCAGCCCCTCGGTCATGACGATGCCGGGGATGTCTTCGACCCCCTCCATCACATTGATCAGCATGTCGTGATCGGCGCGGCGGCAGGGCGCGAAACCGACCCCGCAATTGCCCATCACCGCCGTGGTGACACCGTGGGAGGAGGAGGGCGAAAGCTCCTCGGCCCAGATGCACTGGCCATCATAATGGGTGTGAACGTCGATGAAGCCGGGAGTGACGATCCGCCCGCGCGCGTCGATCTCCTCGCGCCCGCTGCCGCTGACCTCGCCCATGGCAGCGATGCGCCCACCGGCAATGGCGATATCGCCCTCAATGAGGTCGCCCCCGCTGCCATCGGCAATCGTGCCGCCGCGGATCACCCAATCATAATCGGCCTCAGCCATTGCGTCATGCTCCCTCTCAGGCCCCACCCTAGCGCTGCCCGAGCGGGGGGCAATCCGGCAACTCGCACTTTTGCGCTCGGTCGTCGCGCGTTAGGGTGGCGGGATGAACCCAGACCGTCCCACGCCGCGCCATATCGTCCTTGCCGGAGCGAGCGGCACCATTGGTTCAGCGGTGGCGGCGCAGCTGGCGGCTGAGGGGCACGCGGTCACGCCTTTGCCACGTGCTGCGTTGGCTGACGGGGCGGCGTTGGCGGCGGTAATGACCGAAGCGCCGCCCGAGGTCGTGATCTCCTGCATCGCCTCACGTAGCGGCGCGCCCAAGGATGCCGAGGCGGTAGATTACCGCGCCAACCTCGCACTGCTCGAAGCGGCTGAGGCGGCGGGCGTGGGGCACTTCATCCTGCTGTCCGCAATCTGCGTGCAGAAGCCGCTCCTCGCCTTCCAGCACGCCAAGCTCAAGTTCGAAGCGCGCCTGACCGCGAGCGCGATGAATTACACCATCATCCGCCCCACGGCCTTCTTCAAGTCGCTGTCCGGTCAGGTGAAACGGGTGAAGGCGGGCAAGCCGTTCCTTATCTTTGGTGACGGCAACCTCACCCGCTGCAAACCGATCAGCGACGGCGATCTGGCGCGGTTCATTGCCTCGGCCATCGACAATCCCGAGGCCGCGAACCGCATCCTCCCCATCGGCGGCCCCGGCCCCGCGATATCCTTGCGCGAGGCGGGCGAAATTCTTTTCGAAGTCGCGGGCAAAGCGCCGAAATTCAAATCGGTCTCGCCCCAGATCTTCACCTACGCCGAACGAGTGCTGGGCCTTGGCGCGGGGGTATCGGACTGGTTCGCCGAGAAGGCCGAATATGCCCGCATCGCGCGTTATTATGCGACCGAGTCGATGCTGGTGCGCGATCCGGCGACCGGCGAATATTCCGCCGACCTCACCCCCGAATATGGCAGCGAGAGCCTGCGCGCGCATTACGAGCGGTTGCTAAAGGGGGTCTAGGTGCCAGCTGGCGGGGCCGAGGGTCAGGCCAAGATGGGGCACGAACACCGGCGCGGCGCTATAATTGAATGTGAAAACATGGGTGCGCGTGCGGCGTATGCGGATGCCTTCGGGCAAGGGGGTGAGCGGCACATCGGCCTCGCCCGCCATGCGTTCCACCAATAGTCCGAGCAGCTTGGCATCGGGCCAGACCGCGCAATAGCGGAGATTGGCATTGGCGTAGACCACACCGCGCCCCTCGGCATCGGCCCATTCAGGCGCAAGTTCGCTCGCCACATCCTCGCGCCAACGGGTGACGGCGAAGCCCTCTGCCGGTTCCGTCACGCCATCGCGCAGAGATTCGACCCGCGTCACGGTGAGTGGGATGACGTCACGCAACGCACCCGGCGCAAGGCCCTCAGGGATGCAGAAACTATCCGTCTTGCTGCCTGACCGCGGCCCGATCAGCACCGGGCAGGTGAGCGCGGCGAGCTTGTCGGCGAAGCCATCAGGCAGGATCGGCAGGCTCGGCACCACCACCATCCGGTATCCCGACAGACCAGCATCGGGCGACACGATATCGACATCGAGCCCGCGCGCCCGCAGCGCCGAGTACCAAGTGAACACCAGCTCCAGAAAGCGGAAGCTCTGCCCCTGCGGCTGGATGCCGATCACCCATGCCGCCTCGTAAGAAAACACCAGCGCGACCGGAGCCTGCGCGGTCTGCTGCGGGCCAATGGCGGCGAGCACCTCGGCCGCCTGCCGCACTTCGGGCGCGGCTTCGGCTTCGGTGCTGTCGGGGCGCAGCAGGCCAGCGTGCATCTGCTCCTGCGCGAAGGGCGCCTGCCGCCAGCGGAAATAACTGGTGAGCTCGGCCCCGTGCGCGGCAGCCTCCAGCGTCCATAGTAGCACCATCCCCGGCAGCGGCGCGGGGTTGAAGCGCGCCCAGTTCACCGGCCCCGGTTGCTGCTCCATCACCCCCCATCGGCCATTCGAACAGCCGCGATAGAGATCATGGTGGAAGGCGGCGATATCGGGGTGGCCCTGCCTGAGATACGCCTGCTTCGCCCCGGCTGAGAACCAGAACTGTTCTAGGAACCCGAGGGGATAGGAATCCCACGTCGCGACATCGATATCGCGCCCGACAGCGTGGTGATCGAACTCGGTGAAGAAACCCATGAAGTTGTGGGTGATGTCGACGCCCGGCGCATGGGCGCGGATGATATCGACCTGTTCGCGGTTGAAGCTCGCCACTTGTTCCGAAGCAAAGCGGCGGTAATCGAGCCAATGCGCCGGGTTCGCCTCGGTCACGGTCAGATGCGGCGGATCGACCTCGGCGAAGGAGCGGTATTCCATGCTCCAGAACACATTGCCCCATGCGGTGTTGAGCGCTTCGACCGTGCCGTAACGCGCCGCGAGCCAACCCCTGAACGATGCGGCGGCAGCGTCTGAGAAGCTGAGCACCGTGTCATGGCAGCCATATTCATTGTCGGTCTGCCACATCACGACCGCCGGGTGCGCGCCGTAACGTTCCGCCAGCGCGGTCACGATCCGGCGGCATTCGGCGCGGTAGCCTTCTTGGCTGAAGCAGTAGTGCCGCCGCGAGCCGAAGCCGCGCGGGCGGCCCTGTTCGTCGATGGCGACCATGTCGGGCATCTGATCGACCAGCCATTTGGGCGGGGTCGCGGTCGGCGTGCCGAGGATCACTTGCAGACCCGCCGCGTGCAGCGTGTTGATCGCGCAGTCGAGCCAGCCCCACTCGTAGCGCCCGCCCCCTTCGGGCTCGATCCGGCTCCACGCGAATTCACCGATCCGCACGAGGCTGAGGCCCATCTCGACCATCCGGCGTGCATCATCGGCCCAGATGCTTTCCGGCCAATGTTCGGGATAGTAGCAGCAGCCGAGTTTCATTGCGGCAGTTTCTCCAGCGCGATCAGCCACGCGGTTTCGGGATGGGTGAGCGGAAGCGCAAGGCCATGCCCCATCAGCGCCGCGCCGGACAGGGTGAGGCCCGCACGCCATGCGTCAGGATTGGCGAGGTAGTGCTTTGCCCTCGGCGGCCAGGGTTCGGGCAGGGTCACACGGTAGCGCGCCTCCGGCTCCAGCCCCGCAAGCCGGATGGGTGCGACGTCGAACACCGGCGAGAACGTGGTCTGTGCGGCGAGCGCCAGCGCCTTGTCGCCATCCACCACCATCATCCCCGTCACGCCCGCGTCAGGATGCCCCAGATGGTGCAACACGCCTGCGTGCAGCACCCCGCGCCATTCCTTGTAAAGCGCGATATGCGCGGCGAGGGTTTCGCGCTCCTTGTCGGTCATCCGCGCAGGGTCCGCCTCGACCCCCATGTGCCCGAACACTGCGACCTTGGCGCGGAAGTCCATACTGAGCCGTCTGCCGGTAATTGGATTGGGTGAGGGGCCGACATGATTGCCAAGCACTTCCAGCGGCAGGAAGCGGCTCCATTCGCGCATGATCCGCACCCGCTCGATCGCGTCGTTATTGTCCGACGGCCAGACCCGCTCGATCAGCCCGAGCATGGCCATGTCGATCCGCCCGCCGCCGCTTGAACAGCTTTCGATCATGGTCGCCGGGAACTCGCGGCGCAGGGCGAGCCAGATGTCTTGGAGCTGGCCGATCTGCGAAAGATCCGGCGCGGCGGGGAACAGGCGGCGGTTATGGTCCCACTTGAGGTAGGCGATATCGTTCTCGCGCAGCAGCCGGGCGATGCATTCCCGGATGTGCGCGGCGACTTCGGGCTTGGTGAAATCGAGCACCAGCTGATTGCGTTCGGTCGGGCGGGGCAGGCCGGGTTCGTGCAGGCACCAGTCGGGATGGGCGCGATAGAGGTCGCTGTCGGGCGAGACCATCTCCGGCTCAACCCACAGGCCGAAATCCATGCCGAGCGCCTTGACCTGCGCAATCAGCGGGCCGAGGCCGTTGGGGAAGCGGACGGGATCAGGTGTCCAGTCGCCCAGCCCGGCGCGGTCGGAGCCGCGGCCCTTGAACCAGCCGTCATCCAGCACGAAGCGTTCCGCGCCGATGGCGGCGGCATTCTCGGCAAGGCGCAGCAGGCGGGCCTCGTCGAGGTCGAAAGCGCAGGCTTCCCAGGTGTTGAAGTGGACGCGGCGGGTGCGCGGCGGGTTGGGGTGCTGCTGTGTAAGGCGCTGGCGGGCGTGGGCGTGGAAGGCGTGGGTGAGGGTGCCCGCATCGGGCGCCCAGACGATCAGCGCCTCGGGCGTGTTGAACAGGGACGCGCCGGGCGCAGGGATCGGCGTTTCGGCGACCAGCGTGGCATCGCCATCATCATTGCGCTCGATCCGCACTTCGTGATCGCCGGTCGCAGCGATGTGGAAGCCGAGCTGCGCGCCGCTCCCAGCGTCGTCGAACACCAGCCAGTCCCCGCCTGCGAAGCCCGGTTTGCCCCCGCGCGAGGCCCAGCCGAGACCGGCGCGGGTCAGGCGCACGCGCTCAGCCCGCATATCGTCCGCCCAGCGCCCGGCGAAGTGGGTGACGTGATCGAACCCGCGCGGCAATGGCAGCAGCAGCGATGCGCAGCGGGTGGCGCGGGTGCGGCGATCTTGGGTGTGGAGGAACTGCGTGCGCGTGGTGATGACGTCGCCCGCGCCCATCGTCCAACTGACCGACAGGGTTAGGGCGAGGTTCTCGTCCCGCCAGTTGGCAACGACGCGGCGCTCTTCGGGGAAAGAGTCGATGGACAGCCCCATCCAGCGCGGCGTGACGGGCGCGCCGTCTTGCGCGAACTCCGCCAGCAGCGGCCCGCGCCAGCCGGTGCGCGGATCGGGCAGTAGGCCGCCGGTCGGGGGAATATCGGGCTGGTTTTCGTGCCGCCCGCGCGCAGCGGCGGCGGCGAGTGCGGCGAGATCCTCGTCCACTGCGAGCCGCGACCCGAGATAGAGGCAATCGAGCGCATCCCCACAGGCCATCCAGACCACACTGGTGCGATCCCCGTCGAGCCGTGCAAATACCGGACTAGCGCGCAATTTCCTCTCCCCTGCCGGTGATGATTATCGCCCCAAGGCTTGTCCGGCACCCGCCAATGCGCTGTAACCGCCCCCAACGAGAGGGGAAAGCGCACAATGTCGCAAGCGGTGATGTCCGGGGGGACAGGCAACAGCCTGATCCAGATTGCCGTCTGCCTTGGCGTGACGGCGGTCATCGGGCTGGTCACCTGGCTTACGATCCGCCGCGAAAAGCATGATGGATCGCGCAAGGATGTCTATCTGGCGGGGGGCAAGCTCAGCTGGCTGTTTGTCGCGGGCGCGATCACGCTGACGAACCTCTCCACCGATCAGCTGGTGGGGATGAACGGCAACCAGATGCTGCTGCTCGCTTGGTGGGAGATCAGTGGGTTCATCGGTCTGCTGATCCTCGCCTTCGTATTCGTGCCGATCTATTACCGCTCCGGGGTGACGACCGTGACCGAGCTGCTGGAACAACGCTACGGCGGCGGAGGGATCCGCACGCTGGTGTCGGCGCTGTTCCTGTTCGGGATGGTGCTAATCTATCTGCCCGCCGGGCTCTATTCGGGGGCGCTGTTCCTCAAGACCGCCGGGATCGACCTGCCGCTGCTGGTGCTGGCGGCGTTCCTCGGCGTGGTCGCGGCGGCCTATACGATGGCGGGGGGCCTTCGTGCGGTGGCGGTGATGGAGACCTATGCGGGGATCGGCGTGCTGGCGATTGCGGTGCTGATCGTGGTGCTGGCCTTGAACGCAGTCGATTGGGACATCGCCCGCGGCGTCCCGGCAGAGCGGCTGACGATGGTGGGCGGAGCAGACTCCCCCATCCCGTTCCACACCCTCTTCACCGGCATGATCTTCATCCAGATCTATTACTGGTCGACCAACCAGCCTATCACCCAGAAGGCGATGGCCGCCCCCAATGTGCGAGAGGCGCAAAAGGGCGTGCTGGCCGCCGCCGTGGTCCGCATTCTGATCATCCCCGCGATTGTCGTGATCCCCGGCGTGGTCGCCTACCAGCTGTTCGGCGATATCGACGATGCCGCCTATGGCCGCTTGGTCGGCGCGGTGCTGCCGCCGTGGCTGTCGGGCATCTTCGCCGCCGCCATCGCTGCGGCGGTGATCGCGCATACGGCGGCGGTGATGAATGCGGCGGTCGGCCTTTATGCGGTCGATTTCCACGAGAAGTTTGTCGCCAAGGTCGAGAGCCATTGGCGGCTGTCGAGCATCGTCACGGTGCTGCTGACGATCAGCTCGATTGCGCTCGTGCCGGTGTTTGCCTCGGCCAAGAGCATCATCAACCTGCTCCAGCAATTGAACGGCCTCAGCTCCATGCCGATCCTGTCGGCCTTTGCGGTCGGGCTGCTGTTTACCGGGGTGGAATCGCGCGCGGCGATTGTCGGCGTGCTATGGGGCTTTGCCTTCTATGCGGCCTATACCTTCGTCGCTCTGCCGATGGGCGCGGTCACGCTGCATTATATCGACATGATGGTGGTGACGCTGGTGACGAGCATCATCGCAGCGCTGGCCTTCAACCGCTTCGTGCTTAGTGGGCGGGCGACATTCGCCCCGCGTTCGGCCTTTGCGCAGCGGGTGGCCGGAGCGGGGTGATGGCGGTCGATTTCGCCCGCCCGCATCGGCGCTACAACCCGCTGACCGGCGGCTGGGTGCAGGTGTCCCCGCAGCGCATGGGGCGGCCGTGGCAGGGCGAGGTCAGTCCGCCCGATCCGCCGCCGCCGTCCTATGATCCCGCGTGCTATCTGTGCCCCGGCAACACCCGCGTTGGCGGCGAGGTGAACCCGGCCTATGACGGGGTCTATGTTTTCGACAATGACTTCCCGGCGCTGGCTGAAGATCAGCCGGTCGAGACCAATCACGATCCCCTGTTCCACGCCGAGGCGTCGGCGGGCCTGTGCCGGGTGATCTGCTTTTCGCCCGATCATTCCAAAAGCCTGCCCCAGCTTCCGCTGGCCGGCATCCGCGCGGTCATCGACGTGTGGGCGGCCCAGACCGAGGAGCTGGGCGCGCGCTTCGGCAGCGTTCAGATCTTCGAGAACAAAGGCGCGATGATGGGGTGCTCCAACCCCCACCCCCACGGGCAGATATGGGCGACTGCGCATTGGGGGCTGGAGGTTGCACGCGAAGACCAGAATCTGCGCCAATACCGCGAATGGCATGATGGGTCGATGCTGCTCGACACCGCGACCCGCGAGATCGCGGCCAGCGAGCGGGTGGTCGAGATCAACGATGACTGGCTCGCCATCGTCCCCTTCTGGGCGGCCTGGCCGTTCGAGACGCTGCTGCTGCCGCGCTTTGCCGTGCAGCGGATGCCGCAGCTGACGACCGATCAGCGCGCCAGCCTCGCCAGCATCCTCAAGGCGCTCACCACGCGTTACGACAACCTGTTCCAGACCAGCTTTCCCTATTCGATGGGTTGGCATCAGGCGCCTTATGGCCCGGATTCCTTGTCGCCTGATATCGACCACTGGCAACTCCACGCGCATTTCTACCCGCCGCTGCTGCGCTCGGCTGAGGTGCGCAAGTTCATGGTCGGTTACGAGATGCTGGCCGAACCCCAGCGCGACCTCACCCCGGAACGCGCGGCAGAGATGTTGCGCGCGGTCAGCGGTCTGGTGCATTACCGCGCCTAACGAAGGGAGCGCCACATGGATCGCCGCGAACGACTGATCGCCCGCGCCCGGCAGGGCTTCCGTCTTGCCTACGGGGCCGAGCCGACGCGCTTCTTCGCCGCGCCTGGCCGGGTCAACCTGATCGGCGAGCACGTCGATTACAATGATGGCTTCGTCCTGCCCTGCGCGATTGACCGCGAGGCGATTGTCGCACTCGGCCCGGCGGACAAGGACGCCAATGTCCCGCTGTTCGAAGCGGTCGCGCTCGACATGGGCGACATGGCGAGCGCGCGCGACAGCTTCGATCTTGCCAGCCCAATCGTGCTGGGGGAGAACAACTGGCAGAACCATGTGCGCGGCGTGGTGCAAGCGCTGGGGCGGGATGGCCACCGGGTCAAACCGGCGCGGATCGCGATTGCCGGGGACGTTCCCATCGGCGCGGGCCTGTCATCCTCGGCCGCGTTCGGCGTGGCGGTGGCGCTGGCCTGTTCGGACTATTCCGGGCTGGGCCTGTCGCCTGAAACCCTCGCCCGGGCGGCGCAGCGTGCCGAGAACGATTTCGTCGGCTGTGCCTGCGGGATCATGGACCAGATGGCGTCTGCCGCCAGCGTCGGGGACAATGCGCTGCTGCTCGATTGCCGCAGCTTGCAGCATATGCCGATCCCGATCCATGCGAGCCTTGCCATCACCGTGATCGACACCGGGCTGCGCCGCAATCTCACCGAAAGCGCCTTTAACGAGCGGCGCGCGCAATGCGAGGCGGCGGCGGCGTATTTCGGGCTCAAGGCCTTGCGCGATCTGGACTTCGCCACGCTGGAGGCGGCCCGGACCAGCCTCGACCGGACGCTTTACCGCCGCGCCCGCCATGTGGTCGGCGAGATCGCGCGGGTCGAGCCGGTGGCTGTGGCGCTGACTCAGGGCGATACCGCGCTGCTGGCCGAAGTGATGCGCGAGGCGCACCTCTCGCTGTCCGCTGATTTCGAGGTTTCGCTAGCGCCGATTGACCGGCTGGCCGGGCTGATTAGCGAGGCGCTGGGCGATGCGGGCGGCGTGCGGTTGACCGGCGCTGGCTTTGGCGGGTGTCTTGTCGCGGTCAGCACCCATGATGCGGGCAGCGCCATCGACGAGGCGGTCGCCCGCTACAATGTCGCCGCCGATCTGCCCGCGCGGGCCGAGACATTCCGCCCGGTCAGGGGGGCTGCGCCGATCGTGCTGGGTTGAGCAAGCGCGTCCGGGGGTCACCTTGGCGGCAGATTGCACACGCCCATCGACTGCGGACGATTTACAGATATAAAAATATCTTTATATGATGTCCTCACAATGATGATCGAGGACATCTTCAAGGCGCTGGGCGATCCGACCCGGCTGCGCATCGCCCGCTTGCTCGGGACGATGGAACTGGCCGTGGGCGAATTGGCACAGGTGCTCGGCCAAAGCCAGCCGCGCGTCTCGCGTCATGTCGGCATCCTGTGCGATGCGGGCCTCGCCGAACGTCGCCGCGAAGGCAGCTGGGTGTTCCTGCGCCAGAGCGAATCGAGCGCCCCGGTGATTGAAGCGGTGCAGCGCCTGCTCGCGCTGGCCGAAACCGAAGAACCCGCCTTTGCCGCCTTGTGCGAAACCGACCGCCGGAAACTCGCCGCGATTCGCAATGCGCGCGAGGCTGCGGCGGAGACCTATTTCGCCCGTCACGCCGAGGAATGGGACGAGTTGCGCGCGCTCCATAGCGCTGATGCCGATGTCGAACGCGGCTTGGCCGAAGCGCTGGCGGATGCGCCGCTGGGCGCGCTGCTGGATATTGGCACTGGCACCGGGCGCATGGCCGAATTGTTCGCACCCCATGCCGAACGCATCGTCGCGCTGGACAAGAACCTCGAAATGCTGCGCGTCGCCCGCGCCAAGCTGCAACATCTGCCGACCGCACAGATCGAGCTGGTGCAGGGCGACTTTGCCGATCTGCCATTCCCCGGCGCCAGTTTTGATACCGTGGTGCTGCATCAGGTGCTGCACTTCGCCGCCGATCCGGCCCCGGCGCTGGCCGAGGCGGCGCGGGTGCTGCGCAGCGGCGGGCGGATCGCGATTGTCGACTTTGCCAGCCATGATCACGAAGAACTGCGCACCCGCCACCAGCACGTGCGCCTAGGCTTTACCGATCGCCAGATGGCCGAATTGCTGCGCGGCGCCGGGTTCAGCGTCAGCCCGCCGCTCGCGCTCGAAGGTGGGCCACTGGTCGTCAAGATCTGGACGGCCAAGCGCCGTTCCGCCCCTGCGTTGAAGACCCCTGCCAGCCTCACGGAAACCGTCTGATGACCCCGACCCTCGACCAGCTTCACGAATATCGCACCGCCACCGACATGCCGCTGTTTTCCGGCCTGCCGGGGGATGTCGCAGTGAGCTTCGAATTCTTCCCGCCCAAAAGCGCAAAGATGGAAGAACAGCTGTGGGACGCGGTGACACAGCTGAAGCCGCTGGGGCCGAGCTTCGTTTCGGTCACCTACGGCGCGGGCGGTTCGACCCGCGAGCGCACCCATGCCACGGTGGCGCGGATCATTGGCGAGGCGAAGCTCCCTGCCGCGGCGCACTTGACCTGCGTTGCGGCGTCGAAGGCCGAAATTCGCGAGGTCGCCGAACATTATTGGGAAGCGGGCGTGCGCCACATCGTTGCGCTGCGCGGTGATGCGGGTGAACCCGGCGCGCCCTTCACCCCGCACCCTGAAGGCTATGCCAGCGCGGCGGAGCTGGTCAGCGGGCTGAAGGCGATTGCGCCGTTCGAGATTTCGGTCGCCGCCTATCCCGAAACGCACCCTGACGCGCAGAGCCCGCAGGACGATATCGACAATCTGAAGCGCAAGCTGGACGCCGGGGCCAGCCGCGCGATCAGCCAGTTCTTCTTCTCGCCCGAAGCCTTCTTCCGCTTCCGCGATGCCTGCGCGGCGAGCGGCATCGACGCGCCGATCCTCCCCGGCATTCTCCCCGTGACCAATGTCGCCCAGGCCCGCAAATTCGCCGCCGCTTGCGGGGCGTCAATCCCGGCATGGATGGACGGGTTGTTCGAAGGCCTCGATGAAAAGCCCGCCGCGCGCCAGCTGGTCGCCGCAACGGTCGCCGCTGAACTGTGCCGCCGGCTCTATGCAGGCGGGGTGCGCGACTTCCACTTCTACACATTGAACCGCCCCGAGCTCGCCTATGCGATCTGCCACATGCTCGGGAAGCGTCCTGTGGGAGACGACGCATGAGCGCGCGTAACCAGCTCCTCGCTGCCGCCAATGAGCGCGTGCTGATCTTCGACGGCGCGTTCGGGACGCAGATTCAGAACCGCAAGCTGACCGAAGCGGACTACGCGGGCGACCTCGGCCTCGCCGCCGATCAGAAGGGCAATAACGACATTCTGGTGCTGACCCGCCCCGACGTGATCGGTGACATCACCCGCGCCTATCTGGATGCAGGATCGGACGTGGTTTCGACCAACACCTTCTCGGCCAACCGCATCAGCCAGGCCGATTACGCGGCCGAAGGTCTGGTGCGGGACATCAACGTGGCCAGTGGCAAGCTCGCCCGCGCGCTGGCGGATGAATATGCCGCCAAGGATGGCAAGCCCCGGTTCGTCGCAGGCGCGATCGGGCCGACCAACAAGACGCTCTCGCTCAGCCCCGATGTCGAAGACCCCGGCTACCGCGAGATCGATTTCGATGAGCTGGTGGCGGTCTACAAGGAACAGGCCGAGGCTTTGGTCGAAGGCGGGGTGGACTTCATCCTGATCGAGACGGTGTTCGATACCTTGAACGCCAAGGCGGGGATCATGGCGGTCAAGCAATTGGAGCGCGATCTGGGGCGTGAAGTGCCGCTGATGATCTCGATGACGCTGACCGATCTGTCGGGCCGCAACCTTTCGGGCCATACGGTCGAGGCCTTCTGGTATGCGGTGCGCCATGCCAAGCCGGTCACCATCGGTTTGAATTGCAGCTTCGGCGCGGAGCAATTGCGCCCGCACGTCAAGGTGCTCTCGCAGATCGCCGATACGTTGCTGATGATCTATCCCAACGCGGGCCTCCCCAACGAGCTCGGTGAATATGACGAGCAGCCCGCCACCACCGCCGGGCTGGTCAAGGACTGGGCCGATCACGGACAGGTCAACATCCTCGGCGGCTGCTGCGGCTCCTCGCCTGCGCACATCAATGCCATCGCGCGCGCGGTGGCCAAATCCGAGCCGCGCAAGGTGCCGCACCCTGAGCCTGCGATGCGGCTGGCGGGGCTTGAGGCGTTTATTGCTGCCTAAAAGCCCTCTCCCCTTGAGGGGAGAGGGTTGGGAGAGGGGAAGTCTCTCAGTTCCAAATCATTAAGGCCGGTGGGAAGGACTCCCCCTCTCCCCGGCCCTCTCCCCTGAAGGGGAGAGGGAGATAGAAATGACCCAACCCTCCTCCGCGCGCTTCATCAATATCGGTGAACGCACCAACGTCACCGGCTCGGCCGCGTTCAAGAAGCTCATCATGGCGGGCGATTACCCGGCCGCTGTTGAAGTCGCGCGCCAGCAGGTCGAAAACGGCGCGCAGGTGATCGACGTCAACATGGACGAAGGGCTGCTCGATGCGGTCCACGCCATGACCACCTTCTTGAAACTGATCGCGGCCGAACCGGACATCGCCCGCGTGCCGGTGATGATCGACTCATCGAAGTTCCACGTGATCGAAGCGGGGCTGAAATGCGTTAGCGGTAAGCCGATCGTGAACTCGATCTCCATGAAAGAGGGCGAAGCCGCCTTCCTCGAACACGCCCGCATTTGCATGGATTACGGCGCGGCGGTGGTGGTGATGGCCTTCGACACGGTCGGTCAGGCCGACACCAAGCAGCGCAAGGTCGAAATCTGCAAGCGCGCCTACGACCTGCTAGTGGCCGAGGGCTTCCCGCCCGAAGACATCATCTTCGATCCCAACATCTTCGCGGTGGCGACCGGGATCGAGGAGCACAACAATTACGGCGTCGACTTTATCGAGGCGGTGCAGGAATTGCGCGAGCTGTGCCCCCACGCGCATTACTCGGGCGGCCTCTCCAACCTCAGCTTCAGCTTCCGCGGCAATGAACCCGTGCGCCGGGCGATGCACTCGGTGTTCCTCTACCACGCGATCCCGGCGGGCCTCGACATGGCAATCGTCAACGCGGGGCAGCTCGACGTTTACGACCAGATCGATCCGGCGCTGCGCGATGCCTGCGAGGACGTGATCCTCAACCGCGATCCTGACGCCACCGAAAGACTCATCACCCTCGCCGAAAGCTTCAAGGGCAAGTCGGTCGCCGATGAAAAGGCCGCCGAGGAATGGCGCGGCTGGGCGGTCGAAAAACGGCTCGAACACGCGCTGGTGAAGGGCATCGACGCGCATATCGTCGACGATACCGAAATCATGCGCGCCGCCATTGCCGACCGGGGCGGGCGACCCATCGAAGTGATCGAAGGCCCGCTGATGGACGGGATGAACGTGGTCGGCGACCTGTTCGGCAGCGGCAAGATGTTCCTGCCGCAGGTGGTCAAATCCGCCCGCGTGATGAAGAAGGCGGTCGCCCACCTCATCCCTTATATCGAGGCGGAAAAGGACTTGCTTCCCGAGGAGGAACGCAAGGCCAAGGGCAAGATCATCATGGCGACGGTGAAGGGCGATGTGCACGACATCGGCAAGAACATCGTCGGCGTCGTGCTCCAGTGCAACGGCTATGACGTGATCGACCTCGGCGTGATGGTGCCCTGGCCGACGATCCTTGCCAGCGCCAACGATAACAAGGCCGACATGATCGGGCTCTCCGGCCTCATCACGCCCTCATTGGACGAGATGGTGACCGTCGCCGAGGAAATGCAGCGCGCCGGGATGACCATGCCGCTGCTGATCGGCGGGGCGACCACATCAAAGGTGCACACCGCGCTCAAGATCGACCCGGCTTACGAAGGCCCGGTGATCCACGTGCTCGACGCGAGCCGTGCTGTCGGGGTGGCCTCAAAGCTCCTCTCCGACACCCAGCGCGATAGCTACGTCGCCGAGGTCGAGGACGAATATATCGCCGTGCGCGATGCCCGCGCGGGCAAGACAGTGAGCGCGCTGCTCAGCCTCGCCGACGCGCGCGCCAATGCCTTTCCGGCAAACTACGCCGAAAAGCCTGCCGCGCCCGCGCAGCCGGGGCTGCACGTCTTCCCCGACTGGAGCCTCGACCACCTGCGCGGCTTTATCGACTGGACGCCGTTCTTCCGCGCGTGGGAACTCCACGGCAATTACCCCGCGATCCTCACCGACGAAGTGGTGGGCGAAACCGCGACCCAGCTGTTCGCCGATGCCAACGCCATGCTCGACCAGATCATCGCCGAAAAATGGCTGACCGCGCGCGGTGTCGCAGGCCTGTGGCCGTGCGGGCGTGACGGGGATGACATCGTGATCAAATCCTCCCCCAACGGGGGAGGGGGACCAGCGAAGCTGGTGGAGGGGCAGGCGCCGCTTTCCGAACAGCCGAGCGTGCCCCTCCACCACTCTTCGAGTGGTCCCCCTCCCCGTTCCGGGGAGGATATTCGCCTCCCGATGCTGCGCCAGCAGGTCAAGAAATCGCGTGATCGCGCTAATATGTGCCTCGCCGATTTTATCGACCCGGCGGGCGACTGGATCGGCGGTTTTGCCGTCGGCATCCACGGGATCGACAGCCACTCGGCGCGGTTCCAGGCGGACAAGGACGATTATTCCGACATCCTGCTGAAGGCGCTGGCCGACCGTTTCGCGGAGGCCTTTGCCGAAGCCCTGCACCAGCACGTCCGCACAACGCTGTGGGCCTATGCGCCGGGCGAGCAGCTGACCTGCGAAGCGCTGATCAAGGAAGAATATCGCGGTATCCGCCCCGCGCCGGGCTATCCCGCCTGTCCCGATCACTCGCTGAAGCCGATCCTGTTTGATCTGCTGGATGCGCCGACCAACACCGGTCTGACGCTCACGGAAAGCTTCGCCATGTGGCCGACGGCGGCGGTTTCGGGCTTCTATTTCGGCCACCCGGAAGCGCAATATTTCGGCGTTGCCCGCGTCGGCCCCGATCAGGTCGAGGAATATGCCGCACGGCGCGGGGTCGATCTGGCGACCGCGGAACGCTGGCTGCGGCCAAATCTTGATTGACGCTGCGCGCGGGTGAGCGATGATGCGCGGTATGATCCGCCGTCTTGTCGCCACCCTTGCGCTGCTTGCCCCGCTGCCCGCGCTCGCCGCCCCGCCACCTGCGACGGTGCCAGCAACTGTCGTCGTGGCGTTTGATCGCGACGGCATCCGCCCGCTGATCATCGAGGGGCTGGCGAACAAGGAGACGGGCCGCGCGCTCGAAGCCAATGATCCGGTGCGGATCGCGAGCATCTCCAAGCTGATCATGGCGCTCACCGCGCTCAAGCTGGTGGATGAGGGCAAGGTCGATCTGGGCCGTGATGTCTCGGACTATCTCGGGTGGAAGCTGCGCTCGCCCTTTCATCCGGACGCGCCGGTGACGCTTGCGCACCTCTTGTCCCACCGCGCGGGCCTCAGCGACAAAGCGGGTTACATCATTCCGCTGGGCGAGAGCCTTGAGGCTAAACTCGCCGACCCTTCCGCGTGGCGCGACACCGGCCCTTCGGGCGAAGCGGCGTTCGAATATGCCAATCTCGGCTCCCCTCTGGTCGCAACCGCGCTCGAAGCGGCGAGCGGCGAGCGGTATGATCGCCTCGTCGAGCGGCTGGTGTTTGCACCGCTGGGGGTTAAGGCGTGCCTCAACTGGATCGGCTGCGATGCGGCTATGCAGGCCCGCGCCGTGACGCTCTATCGCGATACCGGCGAAGTGGCCCGCGATGCGCCGGAGGACTTGCCGCCGAATTGCACCATTCCCGTGGCCGAGGGTCAGCCCTGCGATCTGGCCAGCTATGTCCCCGGCACCAATGCCTCGATCTTCTCGCCGCAGGGCGGGGTGCGGATCGGGATGGTCGATCTGGCGAAGATCGGACAGGCGTTGCTGGGGATGGAGCGCAATGGCTTTCTGTCCGACAAGGCGGCGGAGCTATGGATTTATGCGCTGATCGGATCGGCGAATGATGACGCATCGGGCGCAGCGGCGGCGGGCTTCTGCGGCTATGGTCTCGGAGCCTATGGGCTGCTTGATTCTGCACCGTGCACAGATGACCTGTTCCATGATGGCCGCGAACGCATCGGCCACGGGGGTGAGGCCTATGGCCTGCGTTCCGGCCTGTGGTTCTCGATCGAGGATAATCAGGGCTTTGCCTATTTCACCACCGAAGTGCCGCCGCCGTCAGGCGATGTGGAAACCGCTGCGGCCGACCCGCGCGAAGCGGCACTGATGGCGCGGGCTTTGGGGATGGTGGGGCAGTAGCGGCGCAACCGCAGTTTGGTTCGCGCCAAGCCGCCAAGGAGCCAAGAGGTCCGGCTCATCTCTGCTGTGGCACAAGACCTTGGCATCTTGGCGGCTTGGCGCGAAACCCGATTCGGAGCGCCGCTCGCGCGGCGAAAGCTTAGAGAGCTTTCCTACCTGCGCCAGGCCTGACAACATCGGCAACATGGACCGCTGCAAGCTCTATCTTCACTCCCACTCCGGAATGTTTCTGCGCTTAGGACGGTACCTTTTTCTGTTTCTGGACAGTGTCTCATGTGTCTCCAACACGGACACTGGCGGCGTTACGCCTCGGCCTTCACCCGCGCGCCAAGCTTCGCGATCAGCGGCGTCGCCAGCGGCGTCGTCAGCATCGTGCTCCCGACCGCCATCAGCAGCAGCGCAGTGAAGGTCGTGGGCGTGATCACCTGCTTGTCGAGCAGGATGTTGGCGAAGATGATCATGATCAGCGCCTTGGTCTGGAGCAGCCAGCCGATCAGGCTCGCCTCGGTGCGGCTCCAGCCGAGCAGGCGTCCGGCGATGTGGACGCCGATGAGCTTGCCGCCGACGGCTGCTGCCAGCAGCAGTGCGGCAACGCCGAACACCGCCAGCCCGCCGCCCTCCCACTGCGTGCGCAGGCCGGTGGAGAGGAAGAACACCGGCATCACGGTGAGCAGCACGACATTGCGGAAGCGGTCCATCGCCTCGTGGCCGAACCACTTGGCGTCGAGCACCACGCCCGCGAGGAACGCGCCGACCATGAAGTGCAGCCCCGACCAGTCGCCAGCGAGCCCGCAGATGGCCAGCCAGATCAGGCCCACCGCCCAGCGGTCAGCCTCGGACAGGCGCTGCATGAGCCATCGCACCGCCCACGCCGCTAGCATGAAGCCGACGAGGAACACCGCCTGCCGCCCGATCCGCTCCCAATCGAGCAGGATGATCGCCAGCACGCCCCAGATCGCGATATCGTCGAGACTGGCGTACCGCAGGATGCGTTGGCCCAGCTGTTCGCGCAGGATGCCGAGCTTCTCCATGAGGAGGACAAGGATGGGGAGCGCCGTCACCGCGCAGGCCATGCCGATGCCGAGCAACGCCTGCCAATATTGGCCGTTCGGCCCGCGCCAGCCGGGGAATTGCAGGATCACCGCCGCCGCAAGCGTCCCGGCGACCAGCGGGACGCCCAAGGCAAGGCCTGCTGTCAAACCGGTCTCGCCGCGGTGCTTCCATGCCTGCGACAAGTCGAGCTCGATCCCGGCGACGAAGACGAACAGCATCACCGCCCACCACGCGACGCCGTTCAGCGCGATGATCACATCGGGCCGGAACACGAATGCGTAGTAATCCGGGAACACCGCGCCGAGCACACCGGGGCCGAGCAGGATGCCCCCCACGATCTGCACCACCACCAGCGGAGCCCAGTAATCAGTGCGCAGCACGCGCCACACCAGCCACGGCACGGCGAAGATGATCGTTAGCGCGATCAGGTAGATTTCAGTGAGGTTCATCCCGCCCCCGTGTCTATTCAGCCTCGCAGGGAAGCGCAAATGCGTTTTCCCCCAAGCCTGCGCGTTTCGCCCGATTGACGCGGTGCAGCAAATCAAGCAGGGCGGGAGCGTCTTCCGCCAAAGAAGCGATTCTGTGGCGGGCAGGCGAGCGGGAGAGCCCGATGCGCACAATGTGCGCAAAGGCGCCGAAGGAGCAACCGCCCCGGAAACTCTCAGGCCACCGGACCGCTCGGCTGCGTGACACTCTGGAAAGCGTCCCGGATCCGTCCGGGGCCACCGAAGGGGAGGCGTCCCGCCGCGTTGGCAGATGCGCCGAAGCTCTCAGGTCACCCGACAGAGGGGGCAGTTATGAAGCAGCGCCGCGTGCGCTGCCGGACTGCCGTATTCTGCCGGGGATATTCCGAGTGACCGATCACGATAGCGAAGACCATCTCGAAGATATCCCCTTGGACGCGCTGCCGCTCGACGCGTGGCACCGCGCGCGCGGTGCGCGGATGGTGCCCTTCGCGGGCTACGAAATGCCGATCCAGTACGCCGGTCCGTTTGGGGGCATCGTTGCCGAGCACAACTGGACGCGGACAAGCGCCGGGCTATTCGATGTGTCGCACATGGGCCAACTGCTGCTGTCCGGCCCCGATCTCGATGCGGCGGTCGAGGCCGTCCTGCCCATCGACCTGTCGACCCTGAAGCTCGGCCAGCAACGCTATTCGCTGCTGCTGGATGAGGACGGCGGGGTGCTGGACGACCTGATGGTCTCGCGCTGGCCCGATGCGCTCTATCTGGTGGTCAACGGCGCGACCAAGTGGGATGATATGGGCACGCTGCGTGAGGCGCTGCCGGACGATATCACGCTCAACTATCTCGACGACCGCGCGCTGCTCGCCTTGCAAGGCCCCAAGGCGGCGGAAGCGCTCGCCCGTCATGCGACCGGCGAATATCCGCTGAGCGCGCTGACCTTCATGAAGTTCGGCCGGTTCAAGCTGGCGGGCCATGACGTCACCATCGCGCGGGCGGGCTATACTGGGGAGGACGGGTTCGAAATCTCGCTCCCCGCGGACGCTGCCGCCGAAATCGCCGACCTGCTCTGCGCCGAACCGGAAGTGAAGCCCATCGGCCTTGGCGCGCGGGACTCGCTGCGGTTGGAGGCGGGCCTGCCGCTCTACGGTCACGACATGTCCCCCGAGACCAGCCCCATCGAGGCCGGTCTTGTGTTCGGCATCAACAAGCGCCGCCGCACCGAAGGCGGCTTCCCAGGTGCAGACCGGATCATCCGTGAGATCAACGAAGGCACGGCGCGCAAGTGGGTCGGCCTCACCATCGATGGCCGCCTGCCTGCCCGCGAAGGCGCGGAAGTTTTCGCCGGCGCGGCGCATGTCGGCACCGTCACTAGCGGCGGCTTCTCGCCCACCTTGGGCGCGCCCATCGCCATGGCCTATGTCGCGAGCACATACGCCGCCATCGGCACCGCGCTCGAAGTGGAAGTGCGGGGCAAGCGCCTCGCCGCCACAGTTTCGCCCACGCCTTTCGTACCCCACCGCTATTACCGAGGGAGCTGACCCATGCGTTACTACACTGACGAACACGAATGGATCGATGTCGAAGGCGATATCGCCACCGTCGGCATCACCGAATATGCGCAGGGCCAGCTTGGCGACATCGTGTTCGTCGAACTGCCCGAAGTCGGCGCGCTGATCGAGCAGGGCAAGGACGCCGCCGTGGTCGAAAGCGTCAAGGCGGCATCGGACGTTTACGCCCCGATCACCGGCGAGATCACCGAAGTGAACCCCGCGCTGGAAGAAGACCCCGCGCTGGTCAACACATCGCCCGAAGATGGCGGCTGGTTCTTCAAGATGACCATTGCCGACGAAGGCGAGCTTGACGGGCTGATGGACGAAGATGGCTACAAGGCCTTCGTCGAAGGCCTCTGATCACACAATCAACCTCTCCCCTCTCCACACGAGGCTGAACACCATGCGCTACCTTCCCCTCACCGATACCGACCGGCAGGCGATGCTGGCGACCATCGGCGCCGCCACGGTCGATGATCTGTTCGTGGACGTGCCCGAAGTCGCCCGGCTCGATGGCCCGATCCACGGCCTGCCGATGCACGCTTCCGAGATGGCGGTCGAACGCCACATGAAGGCGCTGGCGGCCAAGAATCTGGTCGCGGGCGAAGTGCCGTTCTTCCTCGGCGCGGGGGCCTATCGCCACCATGTTCCCGCCAGCGTCGACACCATCATCCAGCGCGGCGAGTTCCTCACGGCCTACACCCCCTACCAGCCGGAAATCGCGCAAGGCACATTGCAGGTGCTGTTCGAATTCCAGACGCAGGTCGCGCGCCTCTATGGCTGCGCCGTGGCCAATGCCTCGCTCTACGACGGGTCGACCGCGTGCTGGGAGGCGGTGGCGATGGCGACCCGCGTGACCAAGCGTAAGCGGGCCGTGCTGTCGGGCGCGCTCCACCCGCAATATGCGCAGGTCGTGAAGACCATGGCGCACTTTACCGGCGACACCATCGCCGACGCCCTGCCTGCCATCACCGCTGAGCCTGATCTGGACGGGTTGATCGCCCGGATTGACGAGGACACCGCCTGCGTCGTGGTGCAATATCCCGACATTCTGGGGCGCATCAGCGATCTGACGCCCGTAGCCGAAGCCGCCCACGCCAAGGGCGCGCTGCTGGTGGTGGTGAACACTGAACCCGTCGCGCTGGGCGCTATCCGTTCACCGGGTGAAATGGCCGCGGATATCGTGGTGGGCGAAGGCCAGTCACTCGGCGTCGGCCTGCAATTCGGCGGCCCCTACCTTGGGCTCTTCGCGGTGCGCGATCCCAAGCACGTGCGCCAGATGCCGGGTCGTTTGTGCGGCGAGACGACGGACGCGGAAGGCAAGCGCGCCTTCGTGCTCACTCTCTCGACCCGCGAGCAGCACATCCGCCGCGAGAAGGCGACGAGCAACATCTGCACCAATTCGGGGCTGTGCGCTCTGGCCTTCACCGTCCACATGACGCTGCTGGGCGAAAAGGGGCTGCGGGAATTGGCGGCGGAGAACCACCGTTTGGCCTGCATCGCCGCTGATCGGCTCGCCAAGGTGCCGGGCGTCGAAGTGCTAAACAACGCCTTCTTCAACGAGTTCACCCTGATGCTCGGCGGCAAGCCCGCGCGGGAGATCGTGCGTGATCTGGCTGACCGGGGCGTGCTCGGCGGCGTGTCGCTCGGGCGGCTCTATCCGGGGGTCGAAGCGCTGGAGCACGCGCTGCTGGTCGCGGTGACCGAGACCACCACCGAAGAGGATATCGAGCGCCTTGCGCAGGAGCTGGAAGCCAGCATCAAGGAGACCGTGTGATGAACGCCCCCAACCAATCCGGCTGGAAGCCCGCGATGGAACTCTCCGAAGACGGGATGCACAACGGCCCCGCCACCACTACCGGCAACCGCGCGCTGATGCTGGAAGAGCCGCTGCTGTTCGAAATCGGCCGTGTCGATGTGACCGGCGTCGACCTGCCTGCGGTCGATCCCGCCGCACCGACCCGCCTCGGCGGGCTGGCGCGCAGCGAACCCATCGGCCTCGTCGGCCTGACCGAACCTGAAACGGTGCGCCACTACACCCGCCTCAGCCGCCAGAACTACGGGATCGACCTCGGCTTCTTCCCGCTCGGTTCCTGCACGATGAAGCACAACCCGCGCCTCAACGAGAAGATGGCGCGGCTTCCCGGCTTTGCCGACATCCACCCGCTGGCGCCGCAATCCACGGTGCAGGGCGCGCTGGAAGTGATCCACCAGCTCGGCGGCTGGCTGTGCACGCTGACCGGGATGCCGGCGGTCGCCATGAGCCCCAAGGCCGGCGCGCATGGCGAACTGTGCGGCATCCTCGCGATCCGCGCGGCGCACGAAGCCCGCGGCGATGCGCGCGAAGTGGTGCTGGTGCCCGAAAGCGCCCACGGTACCAACCCCGCCACCGCCGCCTTCGCCAATTACCGCGTCGAGGATATCCCCGCGACGCCGGAAGGCCGGGTCGATGTGGCGGCACTCAAGGCCCGCCTCGGCCCGGACGTGGCGGCGGTGATGATCACCAACCCCAACACCTGCGGGTTGTTCGAAAAGGACTTCCGCGAAATCGCCGATGCAGTCCATGCGGTGGGCGGCTATGTCTATTGCGACGGAGCGAACTTCAACGCCATCGTCGGCAAGGTGCGCCCCGGCGACCTTGGCGTCGATGCGATGCATATCAACCTGCACAAGACCTTCTCGACCCCGCACGGCGGCGGCGGGCCGGGTTCGGGGCCGGTGGTGCTGTCGGAGGCGCTGGCGCCCTATGCGCCGCTGCCCTTCGTGCGCAAGGATGATGCCGGCACGTTCTACCTCGTCGAGGAAGAAGACCGTGAGGAGCGCGGGCCGACCTTTGGCCGCATGACCGCCTTCCACGGCCAGATGGGGATGTTCACCCGTGCGCTCACCTATATGCTCAGCCACGGCGCGGATGGGCTGAAGCAGGTGGCAGAGGATGCGGTGCTCAACGCCAATTACATCCTGCGTGCGATGGAAGACATCCTCCACGCACCTTTCGCAGCGAGCGGCCCGTGCATGCATGAGGCGCTGTTCGGCGATAAGGACTTCGGCGGCGGGCTTTCGACGCTGGATGTGGCCAAGGGGCTGATTGACGAGGGCTATCACCCGATGACGGTGTATTTCCCGCTGGTGGTGCACGGCGCGATGCTGGTCGAGCCGACCGAGACGGAAAGCAAGGCCGCGATCGACCAGTTCATCACCGCCTTCCGCGCGGTGGTCACCCGCGCGCTCGATGGGGATGAGGCGCTGAAGCAGGCGCCTTACTACGCCCCCCGCCGGCGGCTCGATGAAACCGGCGCGGCAAGGAAGCCCAAGCTCGCTTACGAGGGGTGATCTTCCTCTCCCCCCTCCCCTTGCGGGAGGGGGCCGGGGGGAGGGGAGTATCAGGGCTTCGTTCGAGGACTGTCCGCCCCTTCAGCGTCAGGCTCGTCCACCACCAGCCGGAATTGCTTCAGGTTCACGATCGCGAGATAGAAGCCGACGACGGTCAGCACGCTCGATCCCAGCACGGCAAAGCCCGCGCCCTGCGCACCCTTCCAGCCGATCGCGAGTTCCAGCATCACCAGCGCAAGGATGGTCGGGAACAGCCGGACAAGGAAAGCGACATGCGCCTTGCCCGCCGAAATCAGTAGGCTCTCAAGGCTCGCGCCGACCAGCTCGACCGCGCCCGCAATGCTGAGGATGATCATCGCCCAGTAGAACCCGGTGAACTGCTCGCCCGCGATCAGGGCAAGGCCGGGGCGGCCGAACAGGATCGCCGTCACCACCGCCGTCACCCCGGCAATCGCGGCGATGTTCGCCATCCGCCGCGCAATCTCGACCGCGCCGTCACGCGATTGCACCAGCTCAGGCAGGATCGCCTTCGAGATCGTCTGCGCCAGTGCGATCAGCGCGACGCCCAGCTGGTTGGCGATCCGGAAGCCGCCCGCGAGGTATGCCCCGCCAAAGGTGCCGACCAGCAGGATCATCACCTGCTTGCCCGCCACCGCGAGACTGCCTGACATGTTGGTCGACAGCACGAACCGCCACGCGTCCTTGTGCCGCGCGGGAATCGCCCGCAGGCTGATCGAGGACAGCGGCACCGGCTGCACCCGCGCTGCGACGATCCACAGCGCAATCGCCGTACCCACTTCAGACAGGGCAAAGGCGAGGATGAAGCCGGTCACATCGGGCATCGCCCACCACGCCAGCACTGCGCCGCCCGCGCGGATCACCGGCTGCACCGCTTCGGCCCAGGTCGCGCGGCCATATTCGGAATGCAGCCGCAGCATCCCGGTGGGCGTGGTGCGGATCGTCAGCAGCGAGATGACGCAATAGGCGAAGGTCAGCCACATCAGCTCCGCCGGCACATCGAGCCAGAGCGGCGCGGTCAGCACCAGCACCGCTGACGCCAACGTGCCGACCACCACCGACACCCCGTCAAGCGCGACAGCAAACCCCGTCGCCTCGCGTGCGCGTTGGAGATCGACGCCCGGCTCGTCCGGGTTGGCCCCCCAGCGAATGATAAACTGCCAGGTCTGGAAGCTGGAAAAGCCCGTGATCGCCTGCCCTAGCGCGATGATCAGCGCGAAATGTCCGAAGCCTTCCGTGCCCAAGGTGCGTGCGGCGATGGCGAGATAGGCGAGGCTCAAGACCGCGTTGAACCCGCGTCCACCCAAGAGCCAGCCCATGTTGGCGAAGACCTGCTTCATGCGTGTCCGGCTCGGGCCTTAACGTGTCGCCGGGAAGGTCAGGGATCGGTTTACCATAGCGCGGCGGTGCTTAGCCGCAAATGACGCATCACGCCAAGCATGGATGGCGCACGGGGCGCAACTAATGTGGCAGGGAGAGGACGTGCCGACCTAGGCCGGACAGCGTTTGCGCAGTGGATCGTCCGGGCTCTCGGGCTTCAGCGCATCGGAAATCCGCAGCCGTTCGCCGTCTGGCATGGTTTCGAGCGAGAGGCGCGTGGGTTGCACCCAAGTCTCGCCCTCACCTTCCATTACGAGGTCGGCGATCGCATCGTCTCCCTCGCTCCCCATGCCGGAAACGTCGCCGACGCTCTCGTAATATTCGATCCGCCGCGCTGTGATTTCCACCCGCATGTCCGAGGCGGGATCGCAAGTGCCCGTCACTGCGTCCCACACGCCGTGGAAGCGCGCAGGGATCTCGCCAGCGGCAATCGCCGGATCGAGCGGCGGGCCTGCGCCATCGCCGATGCCGCCACCGGGTTCGACCGGGATCGGGGTTTTGACGGGCGCAGGATCGGCCCCGCTGTCGCATGCCGCCAGCAAGAGCGGCAGGGCGATCAAGGGAAGGCGGCGCACCGCCATCACCCCATCGTCGGGATGACGAAAGCGTTCGACCCATCCTGCGAGCCATCAGGCCAGCGCTGGGTGATCTTCTTGTTCTTGGTCCAGAACCTGAGGCCCTCGGTGCCGTATTGGTCGATATCGCCGAAGCCCGAACGCTTCCACCCGCCAAAGGAGTGATAGGCGACCGGCACCGGGATCGGCACATTGATGCCGACCATCCCGACATTCACGCGCGCGGCGAATTCGCGTGCGGCGTGGCCGTTGCGGGTGAAGATCGCGACGCCGTTGCCATATTGGTGCTCGGAGGGGAGCCGCACCGCTTCCTCGAAGTCCTTCGCGCGCACGATCTGGAGCACGGGGCCGAAGATCTCTTCCTGATAGGACTTCATCTGCGGCGTGACGTGATCGATCAGGGTTGGGCCGACGAAGAAGCCTTTCTCATGGCCCTGCAAGGTGTACCCGCGCCCGTCGACGACGATCTCGGCGCCTTCTTCTTCGGCGATAGTGATCCACTGTTCAATCCGCGCCTTGTGTTCCGGGGTCACAACGGGGCCGTAATCGGCTTCGGGGTCGTTCGACACACCGATGCGTAAGGCAGCGATGGACTTGAGCAGCTTCTCTTTCAGCCGCTCCGCCGTCTCCTCGCCCACCGGCACCACCACCGGCAGCGCCATGCAACGCTCACCCGCCGAGCCGAAGGCCGCGCCGGTGAGGTCAGTGACGACCTGATCGAGGTCAGCGTCGGGCAGCACGATCCCGTGGTTCTTCGCCCCGCCAAACGCCTGCACGCGCTTGTTGTTCGCCGAGCCGCGGGCGTAGATATATTGCGCGATGTCCGAGCTGCCGACGAAGCTGATCGCGGCGATATCGGGGTGATCGAGGATCGCATCGACCATCTCCTTGTCGCCGTGGACGACCTGCAACAAGCCCTCAGGCGCGCCGGCTTCAAGGAACAGTTCGGCCAGCCGCACCGGCACGCTCGGATCGCGTTCCGAGGGCTTGAGGATGAACGCATTGCCCGCCGCGCAGGCCATGCCGAACATCCACATCGGGATCATCGCCGGGAAGTTGAACGGAGTGATGCCCACGCCGATGCCGAGCGGCTGGCGCATCGAATAGACATCGATGCCTGGCCCTGCGCCGTGGGTGTATTCACCCTTCATGATCTGCGGCAACCCGCAAGCATATTCGATCACTTCCAGCCCGCGCTGCACATCGCCCTTGGCGTCCGGCACGGTCTTGCCATGCTCGGACGAGAGCATTTCGGCGAGGCTCTGCATATTCGCCTCGACCAGCGCCTTGAAGGCGAACATCACCCGCGCGCGGCGTTGGGGGTTGGTGGCGGCCCAGGCGGGCTGGACGCGCTTGGCAGTCTCCACCGCGCGGGCAAGCAGCGCGGCATCACCCAGCGCGACTTCGGCCTGCACTTCGCCGGTCGACGGATTCCAGATCTGGTGCTTGCGGGTGGGGGCGGGGCTGTCGCCGACGATGAAGTGGTCGATCTGACGCATTTCGGGGTTCTCCTGTCTGGCCTCCCCAATGCCCCCCGCGTGAGGCTTTCGCAACCCTCGCGGCTCCCCTCAAAAGTGCTGGCATCGATGCTTGCGGCGGGGCACTGTTGGCGCGGGCCGAGACGAAAAGGGGCAGACGATGACGAAGGCTTGGATGTGGATTGGCGCGGCTGCAGCGGGCCTGCTGGCGAACGCAGCGCCAGCACAGGAGCAGGCCGAGGCCGCCGCCCAAGGCACCCTCGTGGTCGCGAACCCTCGCCTTGTGGAAGGCACGATGGAACTGGTCGCCACGGGCTACACTTTCACCGAAGGCCCAGCGTGGGACGGGGCGCGGCTGATCTTCAGCGATATTCCGGGCAACACGGTCTATGCCTATACCCCGGCAGAGGGCGCGCCCAAGGTGCTATACACCCCGTCCGCCAATGCCAATGGCCACACCTTCGACCTTGGCGGGCACCTGCTCAATGCCGAACACGCGAGCGGTGCGCTCACCCGCTGGACACCCGAAGCCGGGCGGCAGGTGGTGGTCGAGGCGTTCGAGGGCAAGCATCTTAACAGCCCCAATGATGTCGTGGTGCGCAGCGACGGGATGATCTTCTTCACAGACCCGCCCTACGGCCTCGGCCAACGCACAGCGGATATCGCCTTCTCCGGCGTCTTCGCCCTGAACGAGGTGAGCGGCCGGATGGTGCTGATCGACGAAGCACTAGCGCGCCCCAATGGCCTTGCCCTCGCGCCCGACGAGACGGTGCTCTATGTCGGTGACACCGCCAGCCAATCACTCTGGGCCTATGATATCGCCGCCGATGGCAGCGCCTCGGGCAAGCGGCTGGTGATCGACCTCACCGCTGCGGGCCAGTCGGGCAATGTCGACGGGGTGCGGGTGGACAGCGCGGGTCTGGTCTACCTGACCTGCCCGGGCGGCATCTGCGTGGTCGATCCCGCGCAGGGCGTGTTGCTCGAACGCATGGCGGTGCCCAAGCGCGCGACCAACCTCGCCTGGGGCGGGTCGGAATTGTCCGAGCTTTACATCACCGCCCAGTCGGATGTGTATCGGGTGAAGACCCGGGCGCGCGGCATCGGATCGTCGAGCCGGCGCTAGCGAGCGGACATCCGTGCAAGTCCGACATCCCCGCGAAGGCGGGGATCCAGCTGCACTGCGTTACCAGCGCAGAAGTGAGCTGGATTCCCGCCTTCGCGGGAATGACGAGGTTGGTAGACTTTCCCTTCACTCAGACGGAATCAGCGTAATCTCCGTCTGCCGTCCGTCGATATAGCGCACGGTTTTGCCGTCGAAGAAGGCATCCTCCTCGGTGCGGAAATCGACCCGCTGTCCGCCCCATTCCGGCACTGCAGCATAGGACGTTAGCTCAATCGACCACGCCGTGTTCGCCCTTATCGGCCCGCTGCCGCGTGGGTCAGCCTTCTGATTGTCCCAGAACCCGATGCTCGGCCCCGCGCCGTGGCCGTGGTGGCCGATGGGGTGAGTGTAGATCGACGGATCGAGCCCCGCCGCAATGCTATCGGCACGCGCCTGTGCCAGCGCCTCATTGCCCGACCGCCCGACCGCAAAAGCGCGGGTGAGGAAATCCTGCACCTTGTTCGAATTCGCCAGCCCCGCGCGCAGCCCCGCAGGCGCTTCGGTTTCGCCGGGCTTCAACACATAGGCCAGATGCTGGGTATCGGTGTTGAGCCGCAGATAGGTGATGCCGAAATCGGTCCACAGCAGATCACCCGGCTGGATCACCTCGTCGCCCTCGATCATGCCCTTAGCCCCCTGCCGCTGGATCGCGACCGAGGGGTGGAACCACGGATCAAGACCCAGCGCCATCAGCCGGTCACGATACCACCATTGCACTTGGCTTGCCGTGGTGACGCCGGGGGTGATGACCTTGCGGGAGAACGCCTCGCCGATCACCGAATGCGCGAGGCGCACGACGGTGGGGTAAAGCGCCATCTCCGCAGGCGTGCGCGTTTCGAGCCAGCGGATCGCGAGGTTCTCGCCGCTTACGACGCGGTCGTGCATGGCGGGGGGCAAAGCCTGCATGAACTTGTCATACTGGCTCAGCGTCATTCCATCCGCAAACTGGTAGAGATCGGAGGAATTGATCGCGATTTTCTTCGGGTCTTTCGCCGCAATCAGATCGGCGACCGCCTGCCACTGGTCGGGCTGCTTGTCCGGATCCCATGTCGGCGCGAACAGCCCGCCGAGGCCATAGCGGCTGACGGTCAGACGCTCGACCGGCTTGCCTTCGCCCGGATCATGGAAGACGAGGATCGTCCGCCGCCGCGCGTGCATATTCTCGGCATCGAGCATGGTGGCGACCACCGGCTCTTCGAAATATTCGCGCGCGACCAGCAACCACAGATCGATCCCCTCTTCGCGCATGATCTGCGGGATGATCGTATCGAGCCGTTCGGCAAGGATGCGGTTTTCGAGGCTTGCGCGCTCGCGCGGGGCGAGGATGCGGGGCAGGGCGGGGGCGGCCTGCTCGGTCTCGCTCAGGGCGAGCGGCGTGTCGGCCAGTGCCGGGGTTGCCGCCAGCAGCGCTGCCAAAGAAATGAAATGCCGCGCGATCATGCTCGTCCCCTTGTCCGTGTTGCGCCGACAGTGGCGCGCGCCGGGCGCGGGATCAAGCGCGCTTACTCGCTCCCGCCGTCGAACCCGATCCGCTCCGCCGCTGCCCCGCTCATGATGAAGCCGATGGGCCGCTCGGTCTCTTCCTGCAAATGCGCGATCAGACTGGCGGTGCGGGCGAGGAGCGAGATACCCTTCAGCGCGGCAAGCGGGAAGCCTGCATCCAGCATCACAGCCGGGATTGCGCCGTTGACGTTGATGGGAAGCGAGCGGCCGATCGCCTCGGGCAGCACGCTTTCGATGGTGCGCAGCATGGCGATGTGCTTGCCTTCCATGCCGTGCTCCTTGGCCAGCGCCAGCAGCCGGTGCGCGCGCGGATCGCCGCCGGAGTGCTGGGGGTGGCCGAAGCCGGGGATCGCCTTCTTTTCGGCCCGCAGCGCCTTGATCGCGGCAATGGCGGTGGCGGCGGGATCGCCCCCTTCCGCATCGGCGACGACCTGCGCGTAGAACTTGCCCGCGACCTCGGCGCTCCCAAGAACCACAGAACCGCAGCCAAGCAGCCCCGCAGCAACCGCGCCGTGGAAGGCTTCGGGCGCGGCGGCATAGGTCATGCGGGTGGCGACCACGCTCGGCACCAGCCCGTGTTCGGCAATCGCGCACAGCACCGCATCAGCCAGCGCCTTTTGCGGCATGGAGGGCAGGGTGCCCGTCACCAGCAGCCAGAAGTAGCTGGTGAAGTCGACATGACCGATCACCTCGCTACACAGGTCCATGCCCCGCACCGTGATGCTCTCCGCATCCGAAGTGCAGATCGAAGTGACGGCGTTATCCTGCTTGCCGATGCGCATGGGGCATTCCTTTTCGATATTCGAAGTTGATTTCGTTATGCGAAGAATATAGTATCACATCGAACTCAAGGCAAGCTTGGGGCAAGCAGATGGGATTTGTTGGATGACAGCTCGGCCATTAGCGGGGGTTACCGTGCTCGAAATGGGCACTTTCATCACTGGCCCTGCCGCCGGGATGCTGCTGGCTGATCTGGGCGCGGATGTCATCAAGGTGGAGCAGCCGGTCACAGGCGATCCGTTCCGCAGCTTCAAGGGCGAGCTCTATTCGCCGCATTTCCAGACCTACAACCGCAACAAGCGTTCGATCACGATCGACCCGAAGAACCCTGAAGACCTCGCGGTGCTCGATCGTCTGGTCGCAGACGCCGACGTGTTCATCCAGAACTTTCGCCCCGGCGTTGCCGACCGGTTGAAGGTCGACGCGAAGCGCCTCCAGGCCATCAACCCCGCGCTGGTCTATGCTTCGATTTCCGGCTTCGGCAGCGAGGGGCCGGAGCGTGATCGCCCCGCTTTCGATACCGTCGCGCAGGCCGCGTCCGGCTTCCTCAGGCTGCTGGTCAACCCCGAACACCCCCGCGTCGTCGGCCCCGCCATCGCCGATGCCATGACCGGTTTCTACACCGCCCTGGGCATCCTCGCCGCGCTCAATGAGCGGCACCTGACCGGCAAGGGCCGCGTGGTCGAAACCTCGATGTTCGAAGCGATGTGCCACTTCAACCTCGATGATTTCACCCACCTGCTCTCCGCCGATCAGGTGATGGGGCCTTACAGCCGCCCGCACGTGTCCCAGAGCTACGTGTTCCAGTGCGCCGACGGCAAGTGGCTGGCGCTGCATATGTCTTCCCCGCCCAAGTTCTGGGAGAACCTTGCGGTCGCCGTGGGCCAGCCCGACATGCTGAGCCTCCCCGCCTTTGAAAGCCGCGACGCGCGGATTGCCCATTACGAAGACGTGGTCGCCTTCCTCGCCCCGATCTTCGCGAGAGCAACCCGCGATCACTGGACCGCTGAGCTGACCCGCCTCGAAGTCCCCAATTCGCCCGTTTACGACAGCGCCGAAGTGCTGGCGACCGAGCAGGCCAAGGTGCTCGGCATCGAAGTCAGTGACCCCAACGGGCCGAAGGGCACCTTCCGAACGATCCGTTTCCCGCTCAGTTTCGATGGCGAGCGGATGGACAGCGTCACCGCGCCGCCCCTATTGGGAGCCGACGACGCGGCTGTCCGCCGTTCCATCGAAAGGCCAGTGCATGGGATCCGCCGGGGCTGAACCCGCAGACAAGGTTGCCGGGGGGAAAGACCCGGAATTTCTCTCGACGCTGGAGCGCGGCCTGCGCGTTCTCAAGGCGTTTGACGAGGACCACCCTGAGATGACGCTCTCAGAGGTGGCAGCCAAGACGGCGCTGCCCCCGGCAGTAGCGCGGCGGTGCCTGATCACGCTTGTAGAGCTGGGCTATGTCGGTCAGCACGAGCGCAAGTTTCTGCTGCGTCCTGCGGTGCTGACGATCGGATCGGCCTTCCTCGCTTCAATGCAGATCGAACAGGTGGTGCTGCCGCCGCTGCAAGGCCTGCGCGATCAGACCGGCGACAGCGCCAGCCTCGCCGTGCTTTCCGGCGCGGAGATCCTGTATGTCGCCCACGTCTCGACCGATCGGCGGTTCCGGGTTGCGGCAGGGGTGGGCACGCGCTTTCCGTTCCACGCGACCTCGCTCGGCAAGGCGCTGGCCGCGTATCTGCCCGAAGGCGAGCGGGCCGCGTTGATGGCAGCCGCACCGTTCCAGCGCTTTACCGAACGCACTGTCACCGACGGCGCAGCCCTCGCCGAACGGCTCAATCTGATCACGCAGCGCGGTTACGATTCGGCGCTGGACGAGCTCGATTACGGGATCGTCTCGGTCGCCGTACCGATCTTCGGGCGCGACAAGCGGGTCATCGCCGCGATCAACTGCTCCACCTCCACCACCCGCATCTCGCAGGACGAGTTGGTGCGCACCCGCCTGCCGCTGCTGCGCGCGGCGGCCGGGGAGATTGAGGCCTCGCTGAAGCGCTGGCCCGCGCTGGAGGCGTCTTTGCGGCCTTGATGCCTGCCCCGGTTCAGGCCGGGGACATGGGGCTTCGCTCTTGCCGTCACCCCAGCTTTCGCTGGGATGACGGTCAAGGAGCAATGCGCTGACAACAACCCGCCGATAACCCGCGCATAACCCGCGCATAACCTGCCCACAGCCCGCCAACCACACGCCGACCGCATGGAGCGAAACGGCGCCCGCGAGCCTTGCCGTTGCTCTGCCGCCACACCTAGTAGCGTTTTCGCATATCGAAGTTGACTTCGCATTGCGAATTTCATAACTCACTTTAAGGGAGGGATCGCCAATAGAGCGACGCGATGACGCGCGCACAGGGGAGAGAGATATGACGACTTCGGGCATCGGCCGCGCCACGCGCAGGCTTATCAGCACCACTGCTCTGACGGCCGCCGCGCTGGCGGCAATGCCGCTCGCCGCGCAGGAGGCTGCTCCCACTGAAGAGGCGATCGACGATCAGGGCATCGTCGTCACCGGCCTGCGCCGCAGTGAAACGCTTCAGGACACCCCTGCTGCCGTCACCGCGTTCGATTCGCAGGCGATCAGCAATGCCGGGATCGAGCGTCCGGCGGACTTCATCGCGCTGACCCCCAATGTCACGCTGGTCGAAACCCAGAACGCGGGCAACGCCTTCGTCATCATTCGCGGGATCACCCAGAACCGCAATTCCGAGCCTTCGGTCGCAGTGATTGTTGACGGGGTGCAGCAAGTAAACCCCGCGCAATTCAACCAGGATCTGTTCGATATCGAGCAGATCGAAGTGCTCAAGGGCCCGCAAGGGGGCCTTTATGGTCGTAACGCCATCGGCGGCGCGATCATCATCACCACCAAGGCGCCAACCGATGAATTCGCGGGCAACATCACCGCGGGCGTCGACAATGGCTTCGGCTATTTCCTGCGCGGCGGGATCAGCGGGCCGCTGGCCGAGAACGTCAAGTTCCGCGTGGCGGGCTCGTACTACAACACCGACGGTTTCATCGAGAACACCTTCCTCAATGACGAAGCCGATCCGGTCGAGGATTTCAGCCTGCGCGCCAACCTGCTGATCGAGGCGACCGACAAGCTGACCTTCGACCTGCGCGGATCGATGAACCAGCTGCGCACGCAGGGGCTCTATTACAACATCGTCAATGACGTGAACACGGTCGCTCCGGTGCGGGTGAACAACCCCGGCCAGAACGACCGCGATATCTACAATGCCGCGCTGAAGATCGAATATGCCGGTGACAACGCGGTGTTCACCTCGATCTCGTCCTACGACACGGTCAAGGAAGTGCTGACCGGCGACGCCTTCGACTTCCTGCCGATCCCGGACAGCTTCTTCTTCAACCTGTTCGAAGCGATCATCGGGCCCGGTCAGGGGTTTGACCTCAACCAGAGCCAGTACTTGAACGTGAAGGCCTTCAGCCAGGAAGTGCGCCTTGCCTCGCCCGAGGATGGCCGCGCCTTCAACTGGATGGCTGGCGGCTACCTGATCGACACCACGCGCTTCATTTCGACCGGCAACATGATCGACACCGGCAACGGGGTGTTCCCGGTGTTCCGTTCGCCGTCGACCAATCCGCTGAACCCGCAGTTCAGCTTCCTGTCGGACGGGCAAGAAAACTTCGCCTGGGCGCTGTTCGCCAATGCGGGGTATGAATTCTCCGATCAGTTCCGCGTCGATGCCTCGCTGCGTTACGACCGCGACAAGCGTGAGCAGACCACGCTGACGCCGCAGGGCTTCCTGCCGGTGGTGCCGGGCGTGCCGCAGGCGCAAAGCGGTGAAGTCCGTACTGCGGTGTTCGATGATTGGCAGCCCAAGCTGACCCTGACCTACGAACCGACCCCCGATCTGACGATCTATGGCGGCTACAGCCGCGGCTTCCGTTCTGGCGGGTTCAACCAGACCGGCGTCGGCGCCGAAGCCAGCGCAGCGGCAATTGTCGGCGTGGGCGACATCTTCCGCGCGGAAACCGCCGACACCTTCGAGATTGGCGCCAAGGCACAGCTCGGCCCCGTCCGTCTGGCAGGCGCGGCCTACACCACGCTGTCGAAGAATTCGTACTTCTTCGTCTTCCTTGCCCAGTCCTCAACCCAGAACCTCGGCAACATCCCCGAAACCCGCCTCAACGGTTTCGAGCTGGAAGCGACTGCGGAAATCCTGCCTGATTTCGACATCAACGCCGCGATTGGCGTGACCGATAGCGAGATCAAGGACTTCCCCGATGCGAGCGTGATCGGCAACAAGGCGCCGCAGATTTCGAACTATACGCTCAACCTCGGCGCGCAATATGCGGGTGCGATCAGCGACAGCGTCGATGCGCTGGTGCGGGTCGATTACCGCCGCACGGGCAAGACCTGGTGGGAGCCGTTCAACACTACGGTTCGCGCACCCGTCGATATCGTCGACGCGCGCGCGGGCGTGACGCTGGCCAATGGCGTCTCGCTCACCGCTTTCGCGCAGAACCTGTTCGACGAGACTTACAACGCCGAATTCTCGCCCGGCGGCTTCGTGTTCCGTGCCCGTCCGGCGCGTTACGGCTTTGAAGTCGGCTACAAGTTCTAAAGGAAACACGCGCATGACCAAGGTGCTGGTGCTCTACTATTCGAGCTATGGCCATATCGAGGCGATGGCCGCTGCGGTTGCCGAAGGCGCTGCCAGCGTTCCCGGCACCGAGGTGTTTGTGAAGCGCGTTCCCGAATTGGTGTCCGATGAGGTCGCCAAGGGTGCGGGGATCAAGCTCGATCAGGCGGCCCCCCTTGCCGACCCGAACGAGCTGGCCGATTATGACGCAGTCATCTTCGGCACCCCCACCCGTTTTGGCAACATGGCGGCGCAGATGCGCAACTTCCTCGATCAGACCGGCGGGCTGTGGTTCAGCAAGGCACTGGTCGGCAAGGTGGGGAGCGTGTTCGTCTCCACCGCCAGCCAGCACGGCGGGCAGGAGACGACCATCACCTCGTTCCACACAACGCTGCTGCATCACGGCATGGTGATCGTCGGCCTCCCCTACACCTTCGAAGGCAATTCGGAGATGGGAGAAATCAGCGGCGGCACCCCCTATGGCGCGTCGACGCTTGCGGGTAATGACGGCAGCCGGATGCCGAGCGCCAACGAGTTGGCCGGGGCCCGTTTCCAGGGCGCCCATGTCGCCACCATCGCGGGCAAGCTGGCCGCCTGAACGAATTTGGGAATGATGGAGAGAGCACGATGACTAAGATTCTGGCCAACCGCCTGCACCACACCGCCTATGTGACCAAGGATCTGGAAGCGACCCGCGCGTTCTACGAAGACATTCTCGGCTTCCCGCTGATGGCGACCTATTGCGAAAAGGACGAGCTGTTCGGCAAGGAGCGCGTCTATTGCCACGTGTTCTTCGAACTCGCCGATGGCAGCGCGCTGGCCTTCTTCCAGTTTGCCGATCCCGACGATCAGGCCGAATTCGGCCCCGAAATGCCGTCGAGCCCCTTCATCCACATCGCGTTGCAGGTCGATGCCGATAGCCAGGCCGAATTGCAGAAGCGCATCGCCGCCGCTGGGATTGTCGAGCCGCAGACCTATGTGCTGGAGCATGGCTATTGCCGCTCGCTCTATGTCACCGATCCCAATGGCATGATCATCGAGTTCACCTATGATGATCCGCGCGCAGCCCCGCTCGATGCCGATCGCCGCGCTTCTGCGCATGGCGAGTTGAAGCGCTGGCTGGCCGGGCAGCACCACAACAACAACCCGTTCCGCGCCGAAGAAGCCGCCTGATCGCCGAGCCGTGGGGGCGCATTCCGTGATGGCTGCTTCCCCGGACGGCACCGCGCCCGATGCCCTGTCCTATGGGGAGGTCGCCGTTCATGGCGGCACCCTGCCCATTGCGATGGCCTATTCGGGGGCTGGCGAGGGCGCGCCCGTCATTCTGTTGCACGGCTGGACGCTCGATCACCGGATGTGGGCGCCGCAGGTGGCAGGGCTGGCGGATGATTTCTTCCTCGTCATGCCCGACCGGCGCGGCTGCGGGCGCGCCACCGCGCCGCCCGATCTGATGCGCGAGGCTGAAGACGTTATCGCCATTGCCGACTTCCTCGGGTTCGAGCGGTTCGCGCTGGTCGGCCTGTCACGCGGCGCGGTGGTCGCGCTGGATGTGGCGCGGCGTTACGGCTCGCGGCTGACGGGGATGGTGGTGTCCGGCGCGCCGCTCCCCGCTCTAGTGACGCGTGAGGAGGTCATCGATCTTGACCGGTTCCGCGCTCTTGCCGCTGCTGGCGATCTGGAGCGTTTGCGGGCCGAATGGTCGCGCCATCCGCTGATGCAGACCCATTCGCCCGCCGCCCGCGCGCTGATGTTCGAAATCCTCGCCGATTACGACGGCCGCGATCTCCTGACGCCGAGCCAGACGCCCGGCTTCCCGCGCGAGGTGCTCGCGATGCTGGCGATGCCGGTGCTCAGCCTGACCGGCGTGTATGACACCCTGTGGCGGCGCGAATGTGCGCGGGTGCTCGGCGCGGTTGCGCCGCGCGCGCGGCATATCGAAATCCCGCAGGCCGGCCATCTCGCCAATGCCGACAACCCGGCGGGTTTCAACGCCGCCATCGCCCAGTTCCTCACGCCAAAGGCCCCCGCATGACCAAGCGCTTCCTCACCACCCATGTCGGCAGCCTGCCGCGCCCTGAAGCCCTGCTCGATCTGGTGTTCAAGCGCGAGGGCGGGGAGCCGGTGTCCGAGGCCGACTTCGAAGCAGCGGTGGAAGAGGCCACGGCTTACGTGATCAAGCGTCAGATCGAAGCCGGGGTGAGCATCGTCAATGATGGCGAGCAGTCCAAGCCGAGCTACGCCACCTATATCAAGCACCGCCTGTCAGGCTTCGGCGGCGAGGCGGGGCAGTATGAATTCGCTGACCTAGAAGCCTTCCCCGGTGCCAAAGCGCAGGTGTTCGGCAACAAGGGCCGCGCCAAGCGTTCCGCGCCCGCCTGCACCGCGCCCATCACCGTGATCGACATGGAAGCACCGCGCATCGATGCCGAGCGGCTGGTGCGCCTCGCCGATGGCCACGCCACCTTCATGTCCGCCGCCAGCCCCGGCGTCACCGCGCTGTTCTTCCCCAACCAGTTCTACGCTTCCGACGAGGAATATGTCTTCGCCCTCGCCGAAGGGCTGCGCCACGAATACGAGACGATTGCGGCGGCCGGGATTACCTTGCAGGTCGATTGCCCCGATCTGGCGATGGGCCGCCATGTGCAGTTCACCCACCTCTCCCTCGAAGAGTTCCGCAAGCGCATCGGCATGAACATCGCCGCGCTCAACCATGCCGTGCAGAACATCCCGGCGGAACAGCTGCGGATGCACCTGTGTTGGGGCAACTACCCCGGCCCGCACCACTGCGACGTGGCACTGGGCGAGATCGCCGATATCGTCTGGACCGCCAAGCCGCAGACTGTGCTGATCGAAGGCGCCAACCCGCGCCACGCGCATGAATTCGCCTTCTTTGCGGAGCACGCACTGCCCGATGGTAAGATCCTTTGCCCCGGCATGGTCGAACCGCAATCGCCCTATATCGAGCACCCTGACCTGATCGCCCAGCGCATCGGCCGCTATGCCGATCTGCTCGGCGCCGAGCGGATGATGGCGGGGGTCGACTGCGGGTTCTCGGTCCACGCAGGTAGCAATGCGCTCGACCCCGAGATCGTCTGGGCCAAGCTCGCCGCGCTCGCCCAAGGGGCCGAGATCGCCAGCGCCAAATACTTCTGAACGCATATTGGGAAGGCCCCCGCTTGCCCCCAGCGCGGCGGCGGGGCTAACAAGGGCGTCGATGGACGCAACAACCCGCCCGCTCACCGTGCAAGCGCTTCTGGTGCGCGATGGCACCGTCACCGATATCGGACCGGGCGAGGTTGCGCAGTTCACTGGCCCCGGTTTCGTCTGGCTCCATGCCGAGGGCGTGGGTCACGGCGAAAGCATGGACCTGCCGGACTATGTCCCGGCGATGGCCGCCAACGCACTGGTGGCGAGCGAAACCCGCCCCCGCTGCGACGAAGTGGACGACGCGGTGCTCATCAACCTGCGCGGCACGGCGTTCGATACGATGCAGGATTCTGACGGGCTGGTCTCGATCCGCGTATGGGTCGAAGGCGCGCGCGTCACCTCGGTCAGCCGCCACCGCATGGCCGCGCTCGCCAAGGTTGAGGCGGCGGTGCGCGCGGGGCGGATCACGGATGGGGGTGATTTCGTCTCTACATTGGCGCAGGCGATCTCGGTCCAGCTCGATCCGCAGGTCGCCGATCTGGGCGACAGTCTCGATGATTGCGAGAGGATGCTCGACGGCGGCGACATCTACGCGCTGCGCCGCAAGATCGCCCACATCCGCAGCCAGGCGATTGTGCTGCGGCGGTTCGTCGCGCCCGACCGCGATGCACTGGGCCAGATGGCGCAGCTCGAATTCGAGTGGATCAGCAAGGATGACCGGATGCACCTGCGCGAGGCAGCGGACCGCTTCGCGCGCATGGCCGAGGAACTCGAAGCGGTGCGCGAACGGGCGGCATTGCTCCACGAACAGCTGACCGATCTGCGCGCCGAAAAGATCGACCAGCGCTCGCTAGGGATCGCGGTGACGGCGTTCATTTTCCTGCCGCTGACCTTTGTGACCGGCCTGCTCGGGATGAATGTCGAGGGCATCCCCTATGCCGGTCATCCGTGGGCATTCTGGGGCGTGGTGGCGTTTTGCGGAGCCATTGGGGCGCTGGTGATGGGCTGGTTTGCGTGGCGGCACTGGCTGGAGGATTAGGCTGCGCTTGCCCTGACCAACTCGGCGAGGCGGGCGTAATCCACCTTGGACCGGTGGCGGCGATCAAGCGGGATAGATTTGAGCGCGACGACTGTGGCGACGCCGAGCGCGGCGGCTGCCTCCCGCCAGTGGGCGAGGTGTGCGGTGTCGCCCTCAATGGCGAGGCAGGCCTTGCCATCCAGCGGACACAGGGCCGCGCGCCGCACTCCCGGCCAACTGCGCGCCGCGACCTCGATAGCGAAGGGCCACAGGCCTTCGATCCGCCCTTGTGTGCGTCCCAGCAGCCACAGGCGACCGGCCTCGTCGAACCGCCCGCCATCGCCGGTGCGGTGCCAGATGGTGCCTTTCTCATCGCGGGTTTTGGTCACAGCATTGTCGGCGGGATCGACGTAGGTTTCGACCACGTGATCGCCTGCGACAAGGATCTCGTCCTCCACGATCCTGACCCGCACAGCGTCAACCGGCGGCCCGGCAAGGAGGCCCTCTCCGCCGTCGATCCGGGCGCGGTCGGCGGGGGTGAGGGCGCTGACCTCCAGCTCGGCAATCGGCTCGGCCTCGGTCGAACCATAGACCGCCATGACGCGCAGCGCAGGGTTGTGCGCGGTCAGCCGCTCCACGACATCGGGAAACACCGGCCCGCCGCCGGTGAAGATGGTGGTGACGCTGGCGGGGAGGGGCGCATTGGCCAGCGCTTCGGCCAGCACTGGCGGGAGGAGCAAGCGGGTTACGCCGTGCTTGGCGATGTGCGCGCGGATCGCTTTGGGGTCGGCGCGGTCAGGGCGGCGCAGCGGCCAATTCGGCAGCACCGACGTCACCCCGCTCCCGAGGTTCGCCAGCACGAACACCGGGAAGGCGACGAGGTCGATTTCCGTCTGGTCGCTCGCCAGCAATGGCCCGACGGCGCGGTTCTGCGCTTTGAGAAAACCGTGGCTGCGCATGATCGCCTTGGCTCGGCCGGTCGAGCCGGAGGTGAAGCTCATCAGGGCCGGGTGGTCGTCCGGCCAGTCGGGAGATGGCAGGTCAGAAGCCGCACCCGCACCAAGCGACAAGCGCGTCGCGCCCAGCAAGCGCGGCACCAGCAGTGGCAGCACCCTGAGCACGCCCGCACCGATCCACGCTGTCACCTCAGCCGCCGCCAGCGCGGTCTTGACCCCCTTCAGTCCCATCGCCGGTTCCGGCAGCACCGCCACCGCGCCCAGCCGCCACAAGGCGGCGAGCGCAGCATAAAGATCGGGCGTCACCGAAACCGCAATCAGCACCCGGTCGCCCGGCCCGATCCCGCGCTTGGCCCAAGCGTCGGCGAGGAACCCGGCGCGGGCGTGGAGGCTCGCAAAGCTGACAACGCGCCCCTTCCCATCGATGATCGCGGGTCGATCCGGATGGGCGGCAACAGCCGCGTCGAAGGCGGCGAGGATGGTCAAGCGAGGCGGTGTCCGAACAGGGCGTAGCGGCGGAACACCTCGGCCCCATGCTGGCCGCTCCTCACCAGAGAAACATTGTCCGAATGCATCAGCGCGTGCACCACATCGGTGCAGCCGAGCCCCCGCGCCGCCGCATGGAAATGATGCGCCAACAGGTGGCCGACGCCCCGCCGCGTCCCTGCATAGGTCTTGAGCACCGCCCGCGAAGGCACCGCCGGATCGCGGAAGCCGAGCAGGAAGCCGACAATCGCCCCGCGCTCGTCCCGCGCCAGAAACACCAGCCGCGGATCGAGCAGCGGCAGCAGTGGCAGATAGAGCCCGAGGAACCCCTCGCGCGTGATCGGCTTGAAGAACTGCTTGTCCGCGAAAGACCCGCCCGCCAGCGCGAACACCTGCTCCAGCAGTGGCTGCGCGTCTTTGCCGTCCCACGGCGCGACTGTGATCCCCGCCACCGGCGCAGGTTCGGCCTGCGGGTTGTCGAGCGCCATCCGGGTCGAGGCGTAATGCGCCACCGGCTCGAACCCCGCCAAAGCCAGCGCCTCGGCGGCATGGGGATGGGCGGCAGGCTCCATCAGAAACGGCGGGCTGCCGTCGCTTTTCACCACGGTGCGATAGGCGTGCCAGGTGTCGCCATCCATCGGTGCGAGCACCGGGCGTCCGCCAGCGCGCGCCAGAGCGTCGCGCAGCAAGGCCGCGCCAGCCTCGGGATCGGCGAAAGTCAGAGCGCCCAGTGCCACCGCCGCCGCGCCATCCCATGCCGGACCGTGTTCGTAGAACCGCAGGCTCGCGCCCGGTGCGCGCATCTCGTCGAAGTCGCTCATTGCATCCCCAATGTCGCAAGATAGGCCGCGAATGGCACCAGATTGGCGACTGCACCAAGCCGGGGCGCGCGCCAGCGGTCGAACCATGTCGTGCGCGCCAGCACCAGCGCGGTGACCAGCAGCAGGCTCGCCGCCGCCACCAATGGCAAATACGGCGAGTGGAGCGCATGGCCGGGCGCAAGGCTCAGCAGCGCGATGTAGCCCGCACCCACCGCCATCGTCATCACAGCTCCCGCCGCGATCCGGCCTCCGGTCGCCACCACCAGCAGCCCCAGTGCCATGCCCGCCATGCCGAGATTGTAGAAGCTTAGGGCGCTTGGCCCGATGGTCTCCCCCACGAAGAACCAGATCAGCCCCGCGCCGCACAGGGTCGCGATGAAATCCAGGTCGCGGTGCGGGCTCGCGCAGGGGCGGCGGCGGGCGATCAGATGCGCGGCGATGGCGAACATCGGCACCACCGCGCCGTAAGGCCCGCCCGCGCCCAGAAACAGGAAGATCGCGATCACGAAGGCGCGGCTGGCATGGACCGACAGCGCCAGCCGCCGCGCGATCACCGCCACCGCGATCACCGCCACCCCGAATTGCAGCGCGATCAGCGCCAGCGCCATCGGCTCGGCAAACAGGTAGCCCTTGATGAAGAATTGCAGGCAGATCGGCACGAATAGATTGTCGAGACCCCGCCACGACACCGCCTCGACAATCGCGCCGAAGGCAGCAATCGCGAAAGCCAGCACCACCACGTTGAGGCGCGGGGCGTCCGTGAGAAGCAGCAACATCGCCATCGCCACGATCACGCTGACCATGAAGAAGGCGACCACGCCCTCCCAGCTCTTGACCCCGTCCTCGACCGCGAACCGGCTGCGACCGTAGGCGCTGCCGGTCAGCGCGGCGGCGGTATCGGACAGGGTTATGATGGCGAGCGGCAGGGCGTAGAAGATGTACTCGCCCTCCGATTGCAGGAACACGAACCCGATGGCGAGCGCCAGCCAGATGTCGCCGAGCGAGCGTCGCTCGACCGCGTGGATCGCTTTGCCCAGCCCGCTGGTGCGCACCTGCGGCAGGCGCAGCCAGCCCATTAGCGCGAGCGCGATCAGCAGCAGGACGACCACCGGCAATCGGGTATCGAACAGCAGCGGCAGGGCCATGGCGTAGAGGCCGATAGCGACATGGATCGTCTTGCGGCTGACCTCGGCGTGCCAGCCGAACCGCTCGCCCGCGTATCGCACTGCGGTGATCACGCCCATCAGCAGCGCGACCGATCCGGCCAACAGGACGAGGCTGAGCGCGATGCTCAAGGACACACCTCGTCGACATGGAAGGCGGAATAGAAGAACGCCTGATCGCGCGCGGCCAATGGCGCAGAGATATCGGGGCGGGGGCGGGCGCGGGGCGCGTATTCGGGCGGCATGGCGCGCGGGGCCATCATGTTCCAGTACACCAGCCGCGCGCCGGGATTGGAGGCGGCGAGGATGCTGCCGTATGCGGCGCGGAAGCCCTCGGGCGACATATATTCAAAGATGTCGGAGAGGTTCCAGCCATCGACACCTTCGCTCACCGCCTCCTCCAGCGGGCCTAGGTGGAGGCGGACGCGGCCCACCCGCTCGGCGATGGTGGCGTGATGTTCGGGCCGCCATGCGAGCGGCAGAACCGGGCCGTGGGTGCCGGTCAGGACGTAGCGCAGATAGGGGTTGGCGACGGGATCATTGGCGACAAAGGCGTGTTCGATCCGGCGGGCGACATGGTCGCTGACCGAGCCTTCGACCTGATCGAAAAACGCCGGATCGCGGCCCAGCGCGCCCATTGCGCGGCGCGAGAAGAACGCCTTCAGCAGCCAGCGCCAGCGCCGGTTGTTCCAGCGGTCGTGGAGGAAACGCGCGCGTTCCTCCTGCGAGCGCGGCTCGAACACCGCTGCGATCGTGCGGCGGGAGTGGACGAAAGGCAGCAGGCGGCGGTGGAACAGGCGAAAGTAGCGCTCGAACTTGCCGACTCCGCCCGCGCCGTGGGCGATGACTTCGGGGCGCAGGGTTGCCCAAAGGGCGGCGGTCTCGGCGTCGCAGTCTTTCAGCACCCGGTCGAGCAGCACGCCGCGCCGGGTTGAAGGGGCCGCGCCGAGCAGTTCGGTCAATTCGGTGTGGTTGAGGATCGGAAACGCCGCCAGCCGCAGCTTCAGGCACGCCAATTGCGCGGGCGAGAGGTCGGCAGCGATTACCTCCGCCGGGTCGCACAGCAGCATGGCCAGCGCATTGTCGCCTGCCGAGCAGATCGACACCAGTCGCCCGCCGGGGCGCGGGCCGATGGCAGCGACCAGCACGTCCGCATCCTCCCACAGCTGGGCGTAGCGGATGTGATCGAAGGCGGCTTTGGACGCGATCTCGCTCATGCTTTGCTCACCCTTCCGCTTGCGCCGTCCACTGTCAGCACCTCGCCATCCGCAATCCAGCGGGTCACATCGGACAGGCCGACAACGCAAGGGATGCCGAGTTCGCGGGCGACGATGGCGCTGTGCGAGAGCAGGCTACCCCGCTCGACCACAATCGCGCCGGCGCTGGCGAACAGCGCGATCCAGCCCGGATCGGTGTGCCGCGCGACGAGGATTTCGCCTGCCGCGATGCTCTGTCCCCGAGGGTCGGCGATGACGCGGGCGACGGCGGTGACGGTGCCTGCGGACGCGCCGGTGCCTGAGCGGGTGCGTTCATCGCTGGCGGCGACCGGCGGCGCGGCGAGGGTGGCGGCGGCACAGGCGGGGCCTTCGGTGATGATGCGCTCGGGCGGATCGGGCAGGGCAGCAGCTCGCTCCATCTCGCGGCGACGGACATCGGCAAGGCCCGCCAGGTCAGCCGTGACGCCAAAGCCCTCGATCGCGCCGAGCACCTCGGGCAGCGTCAGCAGGAACACATCGCGCGGCGTGCTGAGCAGCCCCATCGCGTGGAACTGCGTCCCCATCGCCAGCAGCACGCGCCGCGCGCGGCCAAAGATGCGGGTGCGTTCGTACCGCAGGTTCTCGCGGTCGCGCACGCGGTCCTTGGCCCAGCGCACCAGCCAGCGGGCGACGATCCGCTTGACCGGCTTGCCCTTGAGCGCCCCGTCCAGCCGCGCCCACGGATCGCCGCGCTCGGGCGCAGGGCCGTGGCGGCTGCGCGCGGCAGCGGCGATGGCGGCGAACAGGGGGGTGGGGTCTTCGTCGAGCGTGACGCTTTCCAGCTTCAGCTCCTCGGTGCAGCGGTCGCCGAATTCGGCGATGTAGCCCGCAACGCCCGCTGCGATGGCGCTCGCCTCGACCCCCGCGCGGTCCTGCGCATCGAGCGCGGCGAGCAAGGCCGCATCCTCCCGCGCAGTCTCTCCCATCGCCCGGATCAACTGCGCCGGACGCGCCGAGATGATGTCGCCTTGTCCGATCAGCACATCATTGAGCGCCGCCGTGCCCTCCGCACCCGCCCAGCCTTCCAGCGCCTTTCGCGCCGCTCCAAAGGCGATCATGCAGAGGAAATCATTGACGATGGGGGCGTCCCAGCGGTCAAGCAGGTCGGCCTCGATCCGGCGATATTCCGCCGCCAGTTCGGTGAGCGACAAGGTTGCTACCCGCTCAGGCGTGGTCGCCTTGAGCGCCCGGTCGAGCCTTGCGCGGAACAGAGCCGAGGTCGCGGGCAACTGCCGCGAGGCCCGCCACAGCCGCCAGGCCGAGCGCGCCATGCGGGCATATTCGCGCAGACGCTGCGGCTGGCCGTGTTCGATCTGCCCCAGCAGCCGCTCAGGCAGCGGGGCGCTCGTCCCCATCATCCCGTCCATGAACCCGCGATTGAGGCTGTAGCCCGGCAGCATCGCCAGCGCGCGGTGCCAGTTGCCGAGGTTGTAATAGACCCGCCCCTCAATGCGGGAGAGCATGTTCTCGAACACCACCCGCTCGGCGCGGATGCGCTCTGGCGGCACGCCTAGTAGGCCGACAAACGCCATATAGACCCGCGCATAGGCGTAGCTGGCGAAGGAAAAGGTCAGCGGGGCGACGATGCCGGGGTAGCTTTCGACGATGTTCGAGTTGTCGAACACCATAAAGCCGGGATCGGCCAGCGGGGCAGGGCGCAGGGGCGAGGTGATCGGACGCGATTGCAGGAGGTAGAGCGCGCCGCCCGCAAAGGCCCATTCGATGTCCTGCGGCCCGCCGAAAGCGGTCTCGGCCGCGAGGCACAGTTCGGCGACTTCGCGTACCTGTTCCGAGGTGAGGCCTTCGCCGTCGCCAGTGGCCGCCACAACTTCCAGCGAGGGGCGTGACAGCCACCAGCCGGAGCCGTCAACCTCGCCCGCCACCAGCCGATCACCAAGGCCCTGCGTGGCCGAGACCACCACCCGGTCGCGCCTGCCCGCCACCGGATCGGCGGAGAAGGCGACGCCTGCGTGGGAGGCGGGGATCATCCGCTGGATGACGACAGCGGGCGGGGCGCTGTCGGCGATGCCGCGCTCGGAGCGGTAGGCGGCCAGCCCCTCCCCCGCGCCCGAGGCTGAGACCTGCGCGAGAGCGGCTGCGACCCCATCAGCGGGGACATTCAAAAGGCTTTCGAACTGCCCGGCATGGCTCGCCTCGGCACCGTCTTCGGCAAGGCCCGATGATCGCACGGCGAACGGCCCCTGCCCCAAATCCGCCAGCGCTGCGGTCAGGGCTTCGGCGTCCGGCACCTCGCCAGAAGGCACCACAAAGAACGGCGGCACGGCAAAGCCCGCCGCGCTGGCGCGGGCGAGTGCGCGGCCTTTGCCGCCCGCTTCCGCCGTGTCTGCCTGCGCCCCCGTCAGGATCATCCGAGCAAAGCCCCCGCAAAGGGCGCAAAGCCCGCCGCGCCGTAACAGGCAAAGACCCACAGGCCCGAGGCATCCTCCAGCGCCTTGGCCCGCTCCGGCGTGGCCGCCGCGCGATACAGCAGCGCCGCGCGGCCGGCATAGACCACCCCTGCCAGCCCGATCACACCTGTCAGCACCGGCGCACCGGTCGCAAAGCCCACCGCCAGCAGCAGCGCCAGCGCCGCCGCAAGGCACCCCAGCCACAGCACCGCACCGCGCCTTGGCCCGAGCACGCGGCTGTAAGTCTCCACCCCCTCACGCTCGGACTCAGGCGTCCAGAGCTTGCGGCCGATTTCCAGCACACAGCCATTGGCGAAGCTGAGGAACAGGAACAGCGACAGCGCAGGCACGGGCGCGCCGTAGGGCGTCCACTCCGCCCCGGTGATCACCAAATCAATCAGCGGCATCACCGCCATGTGGCTGACCAGATAGGCAAAGGGCCGCGCCTTCAGCCACGCAGGCACGAAGAACTCGAAACTCATCAGCGTCATCCAGCCCCACGCGATCCCGAGCAGCGCGATCAGCCGCAGGTCCACCGCCAGTGCGGCCAGAGCCGCCACTGCCGCACTGGCGATGCCCAGCGCGATGATCGTCTCCAGCCGAACAAGGCCCCGCGGGATCGGGCGTTCGGGACGAAAACGGGCATCGTCCTCCTTGTCCTTGATCTCGTCGAGCACCCGCAGCTGGAAGAAGAAGGCCAGCGTAATGATGAAGGCAGCGAGATAGGCGGTGAGACCGGGAGCGTCGCGGCCCGCCAGATGGGCCGACACGCTGACACTCGCGCCTGCAAACACCGCGCACAGCACGGCGGTTTTGCCCAGCGGAAAGCGCTCGGCCTGATAGGTCCACAGGCGGGCGGGGAGGGAAGGACGGGCGCTCGCCATCACCTCAGCCGCGCGTCCGGGCGAGCTTGTGGTGGGCGCTGGTGAACACCCCGCTGGCAATTGCCGCCATGATCGAAATCTCGCCCGCAATGCAAAGCCCTGCGGTCACTTCGGCCAAATCCCGCGCCTTGCCGCTGCCAGAGAGGCCCATCAGTTCCAATGCGGCACGTTGGTGCGGCATTCCCGTGCCGCCGCCGACCGTGCCGACCATCAGATTGGGCAGCGTGACGCTCATGAACAGCGCGCCGCCCTCGCGCGGTTCCATCCGGGTAAAGCCGACCGCGCTCTCCGCCACGCAGGCCGCGTCCTGTCCGGTGGCGATGAACAGCGCGGCGAGCCCATTGGCGAAATGCCCCTGCGCGCCGATCTGGCCCGAGAGCGTCGCCCCCAACTGCGCCACCCGCGCATAGGCGAGCATCGTTTCGGCATCGGTGCCGAGCGTGCGGCGGATCACCTCGGCGGGCAGGGTGACGCTGGCCGAAACCTTGCGCCCGCGCCCGGCGATCAGACCGAGGTAGCTCGCCTTCTTGTCGCCGGAGAAATTGCCCTCAATGAACCAGTGCAGCGGCTGGACGGGGGTGTGCGCGACGATCCAGCGGCACATCGCCTCGGTCGCGATGGTGACCATGTTCTGGCCCGAGGCATCGCCGGTGGTGTAGCGGCAGACGAGAAACACCGTGTCGCTATCGATCATCGGCTCGATCGCCTGCAACCGCCCGTGGCGGGTAGTGGCATGAGCGGCAGCGGCGAGATCGGCCTCGTGCCGGGTCGCCCAGGCGACGAAGCTGCCCGCCTCGGCCAGCGACGCGAAGACGAAAGCTGGCGCGCGGGCGACATTCTCGCCCAGCAGCGCTGCACTGGTTCCGCCCGCTTGGTTGATGGCGTGGGCTCCGCGCGCATAGGAGGCGACCAGTGCGGCTTCGCTGGTGGCGAGCGGCAGCCAGTAATCACCGCTGGCGTGCAATCCGTTGACTCTGAGCGGCCCGGCCACTCCCAGCGGCAGGGCGGTCATGCCGATCGGGTTTTCGATATTTCCGGCGCAGTGGGAGAGCACCTCAAGCGCCGCTTCATCCGCCAGCGGCCCCGGAGCCGCCGCCGCGTCGTCCGTCCACCAAGCGCGGATCGCGCCGATATCAACCCCGCGCCGCACCCTGAATCGCCCCGCAGACGGAACCCCGCCACCCAGCCGCGCGCTCAAGGTGTTCGCCGCATCGGCGCCGCCCAGCGATTCGATGAAGGCAAGCAGGCGCCGGGGAAACAACACGCTTCGGGACTCCCATGTCCGGCACGCCCGGCACGTTGGCGACATAAACCACCAGAGCTTAAATTTATGCAATGACAAAGCTTCTGTGGGCTGGCGTTGCGCGTGTCGGGGCCGCATGGCGGCAATCGCATATTGACCCGCCGCCCGGAATCATGGCAAGCGCGCCCCGCGTCTGCGAGCGGCCCGTCTGCCTCGCCTGATGCGGGTGTAGCTCAATGGTAGAGCAGAAGCTTCCCAAGCTCCCGGCAATGGCAGAAAACTGCGGTTTTTGCTGTAAACTAGCGCGTTTTTGGCTCGAATGATTTCAATCACTTGCTGTTTAGCTGTAAACGGGTTTCGGGGTGTCCTGAGGTTCTGAGTGATCGTGATCCGCTGCTTCTCGTGAGCGCGATGCTCTGGCCGGCTGTCGAGCTGGTTCACCAGCCTCGAGCCGCGGTGTCTCGAATCCTGTCTCCCCGACCATTCTCTAAAAACCCCGGTTTTCTGCGGTTTATTGCAAACCCACTGTGACACTTTCCGTGACACATAACGTGACACCGCGACACGCTGTTTATCGATCATCGCCTTAGCCACGACCATTGTGTCAGAACCTTTGCGACTCGCATCTGGTGCACGCTCAACGCTTCCAGGAATTGCGTTGCCGCTCTGGTTGCCTAGTGTTGAGAAGATGGCAGCTTGCTGTCCGCGCTGTTCCAAGAGCTGCCTGTCAGCAATCGACCCCGTAGCCGACATAGGCGTTCGGCGTTAAAACAAGTGTCATGGACAGAACTTCGGATGACCGGCGCATTGAGTTGAAGCTGATAGGTATTGCCGCCGATCTAGTAGCCCAAATCCCTCAGGGCGGTTCTATCAGGCCACACAAACCTGATGAGCGGAGTGTCTGGTGGAAACTGCAATCTGATTTGGGAGCCGATGAAACGTGGGATGTTGCGATTGAGCGGCTGATCGCCTCTCTCGGCGGTGAGGTTGCAGTTTCCGGCCTTATGGAGCGTCTCAACCTCGAACTCGGCGAGGTCGTAATTTTCGTTCCGTTCAACTCTCCCTATCAAGAGAACAACGGAATTAATCTTCCCGTAGTTCAGCTTCTTGGGAGACTTAAACTAGAACTTTCTGTGGTGCGGGTGGACTTTGACCCGCAAAATGCCACTCACCTCGCTCTCGGCTATGACTAGCCTAAAGACCGCTTACCAGCCACTTGCAGTCATTGCCGACCGCGCTCACTGTGCCTAAAGGCGGACGGGCAGTTTGGGCGAGATTTTTGCCGAAAGCGGAAATTCAGCAACCGACTCCGTTGCGGACATTGGGGGGCGTCCGTAGAGTAGGACTATGGTGGATGCTCTCGGTTATCTCTGGTCCGCGCTATTCTTCGGCGGATATATTTACCTGACCTTTGAGTTAGGCCGCACCGCTGTTCGCGGTCGGTTCTGGTTCTGGAGCCGCAAGGCTAACGGAAGGACTTGGCCGCCGATCAGATCAGAAAGCCCCATCCGTTTCTGGGTAGTTTGGGCTTCCATGGCGGGTCCAATCTTCTTTATCACGGCACTGTTCTTGGCAGCGCTACTGCGCATCGCTTGGCTAGAACTGGGCTAGGCACCAAGCGGAGTTCGGGTCGTTGACAGTGTCGGGTTTCCACCCATTTCCAGCCCTTCCCGGCGAAGGTGCGCGGTCCCGATACCGGACGGGCAACTTGGATGAGATTTTCGCCAAAAGCCGACCTTCCGCAAACGACCCCGATACGGACCTTATCTGCGCTTCTCGGGCGACTTGCCTGTGGAGAGCCTTCCACCTAGTCCAGACAAATGGCGACAGGGTCGGGAAACATATCAATCGTCGGGGAGCGCGCAGCGTTCTTCTGGGCGGGATGCGTGGCGATCAGCGCGGGCGTGCTGCTGCACTTGCCGATGCTGGCGATGGCCCATTCCATGGATAACCACCTCAAGGGCATGCCGATGGATGGCGGCATGTGGTTGGGTATGGCGCTTATCGCGATAGGCGTGCCGCTCGCCTGTTTCGGAGCGCTGCCCAAGGTGCGAGGCCACCACAGCGACGATGCGGGGACGGACTACGAGGCACCCGACAGCACCCCGCTAGGCCGCTGGCATGCGGCAACGTTGCTGGTGCTGACGCTCGGGCTCGTTATTGACGTGATGAAGCCTGCCACGCTTGGCTTCGTGCTGCCGGGTCTCTCCGCGGAATACGGGATCGCCAAGTCCGAGGCCGCGCTGCTGCCGTTGGTCGCGCTGACCGGGACGACGGTCGGCTCATTCTTGTGGGGCTGGCTCGCAGATGTCTACGGGCGGCGGGTATCAATCCTTCTTTCGACCATCCTGTTCGTCTCGACTGCGATCTGCGGTGCGATGCCAGCCTTTGCCTGGAACCTCGTAATGTGCTTCCTGATGGGCATCTCGGCGGGCGGGATGCTGCCGGTAATCTACACGCTGCTGGCTGAGGTCATGCCGCCGCGCCACCGCAGCTGGGTGCTTGTGCTGGTCGGCGGGACGGGGCTGGTGGGCGGCTACCTTGCGGCGAGCGGGGCAGCCTATGTGCTCGAGCCCGTCTACGGCTGGCGCGCGCTGTGGTTGCAGGGTTTCCCGAGCGGGCTGCTTCTGCTGGCCTTGGCGCGCTTCATCCCCGAGACTCCGCGCTTCCTCGCCGAGCGGGGCCGCTTGGCCGAGCTTGAGCGGATGCAGCACCGCTTCGGTCTGGTGCCCAAGCCCCGGCCGCAGCAAGCCGCCAACTCCGCTGGTGCCGATGCGCCAGCCCCGGCCGATCACCGCCGGATCACTGCCGCGCTGGTGACGACCGCGCTGTGCTGGAGCTTCGTCAATTTCGGGTTGCTGTTGTGGCTACCGTCCGATCTTCAGGCACGCGGCTACAGCGCCGCGGTGGCGAGCGGGATCCTCGCCAAGTCCTCGCTGCTGGCCTTGCCCACGATCCTCCTCGCTGCCTTCTTCTACGCGCGGCGCAGCAGCAAGTGGACGCTGGTGGGCACGGTCGGCCTTACCGTCATCGGCCTTGTCGGCGCGCTGCTGCCGCCGGCAGTGCTGAGCTGGGAACCGCTGCTGGTCGCCGTCATCGCGGTCCTGATCGTCGGCACCAACGGGACGATAGCAGTGCTGCTGCCCTATACGGCGGAGAATTATCCGCTCGGCACGCGCGGGCGGGCGACCGGGCTCGTCGCAGGGAGCAGCAAGTTCGGTGGGGTCGCCGTGCAGATCGCCGCGCTGGCGGGGTTCGCACCGACGCTGGTGGGCGCATCGCTGACGTTATTAGTTCCGACGGTGGTGTCGGCTGGGTTGATCGCGTGGTTCGGCCGCGAAACGCAAGGCCGCAGCCTGCGCGAGCTCGAAGCGGAGTAGCCGCCGCGTTTGACTGCTCAGCGAAGCAAATTTGAACTCTCGGCTTTCCACCCTGATGCAGTCGTTGGCCGCGCGATCAGCCGCGACCCTAAAAGTGGACGGGCAGCTATCGCCTCACCTGCGCCGAAAGCAGACCTTCCGCAAACGACCCATTGCGGTCGTAGCGCAAATCCTGGCTAGGCATGCGAGACACACGCAGATCGAGGGGACGAGTTACGCCCCTCCAACATCGCACAATGAGCTAGCTTCTTGACTCCTGTCACCTATGGGTTACATGTAACCCATAGGTGACAGGAGTGAGGGAATGGTCGACGAATTCGAAGCAGCCGAGCAGTTTGGCAAAACCAGAGCGCTCGCCGCACCCTTCATCGGTGCCCTCATATTGGCGCTCCAACAGGGTGTGGTGTTCGTATGGGACTGGGGCTCGACGTCGTCGGGAGCGCTCTTCCAGGTCGCTATGTGGCTGTTCTTCGCCATTATGATGCTGCTGCTTCTCCTTTCGGGCGGAGGTTGGTTCCTGCCCAAAAAGGCCCGGGTGCTCGCAAATGACGAACCGACAAGGGCCAACCGCGACAGAGCAGTAAGAATTGGCTTTGTCGTCGCCATCGTCACTTGCTTTCTCGTGGTGGCTGTCAGTCCTTTCGACCCGCTACCTGCACAGCGAGCAGCACATATCGTAGCCAGCATGGGTTTGGGCACCGCCTTCGTCGCGCTCGGAATAGGCGAACTTTTCTCCAATGGTTGAGGAACTTGCAAACACCATAAGGAGCCACCGCGAAGCCGCAAATTTAACCCAGATGGAACTGGCCGCGCGAATGGGTGTGAGCCGAAAGACCGTCAACACCGTGGAGAACGGCGTTTTCGCTCCCTCAGTTGTCATTGCACTCAAATTTGCCGATGCTCTCGAAGTGTCGGTCGAGGAGTTGTTTCAGCTTCAGATTAAGTAAGTGTCCAGCAGATTGGCAGATCAGCAAATCAAGCGGTAAGCTTGGCGCCCGCTAGTCCGGAAACCACCCATTCCCGGTCATGAGCGAGGCTCGTCGATGGAACCAATAGCGGTCGTTCCATTCCCGGTGGATGGGTGGCTCGTCTAAGGCCCGCCTGATAGGCAGCACCAGGATCGAGCACACCGGCAGGGTCTAGGACTTCTTCTATTTGCAGCGCAGCGACTATGTTATCGTGATGAGCTCGTCGTTCAGCGCTCGATAGACGCTCGCTCGTGCGATACCCAGATGCGTCGCAATGTCAGTCGCTCCAAGACCCTGCTGTCGCAGAGACCGCACCTGATCGACGTCTACTGTGCGCTTGCGGCCCTTGTAGACACCAGCCGCCTTGGCGCGTTCTATACCTTCGCGTTGACGATCCTTGCGGATGTCGGTCTCGAATTCTGCGACCGCACCAAGGATGCCGAGGATAAGTTTCCCCATGCTGGTGGTCGTATCGACGGCTCCTTGCTGAACGCACCGGAACCCAACCTTCTTCGCTGACAGCTGTGCGATGATGTCGTGCAGATCGCGACCAGAACGGGCGAGACGGTCTAGGCGCGTAACGATCAGCGTGTCGCCCTCCCGCACCCAGTCGAGGCAGTTTGCGAGCGCTTGCCGGTCGTTGCGCGACGTCCCGGAGATTTTTTCCGAGAAGACCTTCTCGCAGCCCGAGGCGGCAAGCTGTTCAAGCTGGAGGTCTAAGTTCTGGGAGCTGCTGCTAACGCGCGCGTATCCGACTATGCTCATGTGCTGGGCCTCACTGTCTCACTGGGGTCTAGAGTCAGCGCAGCTTAGCGTCTCACAATCACAAACGAACCCTTATGAGACACACCGTGGACGCCGTGAGACGCCTCGGATGGGTATGCCCTAACGAGACTGCATTCAATTGCTCCCCCTGAAATTCGGAGCGTGGTGGCACTGGCCTGATCGACCCTTAAGCTGCGATAAGGAACCACCGGTCTGGTGCCGCCGCCCGAGCCGTGTTGTTTCCCATAGGCTCACCTCGCTTGCGCGTGTCTGTGGCGTGCGCTGCCCCGTCAGATTAAGCCGCCATAAGCAGCTCTATGCGCTCCAGCTCCTTTGCGAACTCGAAGCACAGCTGGTTGCGCTCTTCATCGGGAAGCCACCGAGTCATCTGCGGGAACACCACCTTGTTGTATCGGTAGGTGCGCTGATCCCAAATGCTCTCCGGTGTGACTGCCTTTGCCGATGCCAGCATTGCCAGAGCGTCATCGCGCACCTTGGCGGGGTCGGGTAGCCACTCACCCGAGGTTGGTTTGTCATCAGCGAATCCGAAGCCTAGCTGGGCGGGTCCGTCAGAGTCTGCCGACATCTCAATCGTTTCCTGCTGTTCGCGACTTGCCTTGCGCGCTGGTTCGCTTAGCTAGATGATATTCTAGGGGGCATGAATGTCACAAGCCGAAGATGTGCAGAAACTTGTGGGCGACTTCGGCGTCGTCGCCAAGGCGAAACTGGGGGTCCCCAACGGCCAGCCGGAGGATCAGCTTCGCGGTCCGCTTGAGAACCTCCTCCACGGCCTTGCCGAGTGTGCAGGGCTGCCCAAGGATGCGCTCGTCCTCTCAGGCGAGAATTCGCTCTCAGAGCTGCGCACGAGGCCGGACTATGCTGTAGAAATGCACAAGGCGCTCGTCGGCTTCATCGAGGTCAAGGCGCCTGGCAAGGGAGCCGACCCGCGCGGCTTCACGGATAAGCATGATAAGGAGCAGTGGGACAAGCTTAAGGCGCTGCCCAATCTGCTCTACACCGATGGCAACACGTTTGGCCTCTACCGGAACGGAGAGCGGCAGGGCGCGATCGTCCGGCTTGACGGCGACGTGGCAACGTCAGGGGCGAAACTCGGCGCCCCAACTGGTCTGCTGCCGCTCATCAACGATTTTCTTATTTGGGACCCGATCGAACCGAAGAACCCGCGCCAGCTCGCCGAGACCTCCGCGCGTTTGTGCCGGTTCCTGCGCGACGAGGTGATCGAGCAGCTCGGCATCAATAACTCCGCCCTCGCCAGCCTCAAGGAGGACTGGCGCACGCTGCTCTTTCCCGAAGCCGGCGACCCCACCTTTGCCGATGGCTATGCGCAGGCGGTTACCTTCGGTCTGCTCATGGCGCGGAGCAAGAATATTGAGCTGTCCGGGAGCCTCGATGGGGTAGCCAAGGAACTCAGCCAGTCTAGCACGCTGATCGGCACGGCGTTGCGCCTGCTCACTGAACAGGAACTCGACCTCGGACCCGCACTGAAGACGCTCCAGAGGGTGCTCGACAAGGTCTCTTGGGCCAAGGTGTCCAAGGGCGACGGGGAAGCGTGGCTGAACTTCTACGAGGACTTCCTCGCCGTCTACGATGGGGCGCTACGCAGGAAGACCGGATCCTATTACACGCCACCCGAGGTTGTGCGAGCGATGGTGCGGCTGTGCGATGAGGCGCTGCGTGCGCCGGAACTTTACAACCTCGCAAGGGGGCTTGCTGATACATCGGTGCACATTGCCGACCCCGCCGTGGGATCGGGCACTTTCCCGCTCGCCATACTGCGCAACATCGCTGCGACGGTCGAGCATTTTGACAGCGCCGGTGCAGTCGGCGGTGCGGTGACGGAAGCGGCCAACCGGCTATACGGATTTGAACTGCAATTCGGCCCCTACGCCGTAGCCCAGCTGCGGCTCTTGGCGGAGATGCAGGCACTGGGCGCAAGCGGCACGCCGCAGCTGTTTGTCACCGATACTCTGTCTGATCCTTTCGCCGACAAGGAGACGGGGCAAGGCATATACAAAGAGATCAGCAAGTCCCGGCTAGAGGCCGCCCGGGTCAAGCGCGAAGCGCCGATCACCGTCGTTATCGGGAACCCGCCATACAAGGATAAGGCCAACGGCAAGGGCGCCTGGGTGGAGAACGGCAGTGGTAACGACCCTGCCCTGCTCGACGACTGGCAGTCGCCCGTTGATTGGGGCGTCGGCGCGCATGCCAAGCACCTGCGCAACCTCTACATCTACTTCTGGCGCTGGGCAGCGTGGAAGGTCTTCGAGCAGCATGCCGAGACTGCTGGAAATCAGGCGGGCATTGTCTGCTACATCACAGTCTCAGGCTTCCTGAACGGCCCTGGCTTCCAGAAAATGCGCGCGGACCTGCGTGCCAAGTGCGACGAAATCTGGGTGATCGACTGTTCGCCCGAGGGCCACCAACCCGCCGTCGCTTCCCGCATCTTTCAAGGGGTGCAGCAGCCAGTGTGCATTGTCATCGCCTCGCGCTCACCCGAGAGCGATGCGACCAATCCGGCGACGGTTCGCTATCGTGCGCTCGCGAAGGGTCCGAGAGAGGCTAAGTTCTCCGAGTTGGCGGCCCTATCTCTCGATAAGAAGGGCTGGGCCGAGTGCTCGTCTAACTGGTCCGCGCCCTTCCTTCCAGCCCGCGGTGGAAGCTGGGGGGAGTTTTGGCCTCTAGATGAAATTGTCGGCGATCTCGGCTCTGGGATAATGCCTGGCCGAACTTGGGCGGTCGCACCTGACAAAGGCACTTTGAATGCGCGATGGGAGCGACTGACCTCGGAGCGAGACCCTGTCCGCATGGAAGCGCTTTTCCATCCTCAGCTACGGAAGGGGAAGGTGGCGTCGCGTCACATTCGCAAAGTGGTCTATGAGAGCTTGGGTAAGCTCCCCACTCGGAAGGTCAAATTGCTCGAAGACAAGTCAGCCGCGATGCCTGCTATGCGATACGGCTTTCGTTCATTCGATCGACAGTGGATACTACAGGACATCAGGCTTTTGAACGATCCGAGGCCCCGGCTGTGGGACTGCTTCGGCCCGCAGCAGATTTACATGACCTGCTTGATGGCGTCGGCGCCGAAGAACGGCCCGGCGCTCACCCTAACATGCAGTCCGCCAGACCAAGATCACTACAAGGGTTCGTTCGGCGGTCGCGTCTACGCCTTGTGGAAGGACGACGCTGCCACCCAGCCCAACATCGCTCCCGAGATGATCAAGGCGCTGGCGACCACATACGGTGCGCAGGTCGATCCGTCCGATGTCTTCGCCTACGTCGCTGGCGTTCTCGCCCACCCTGCCTTCACTGCCACCCACCGCGACGATCTGGTGCGACCGGGCCTTCGAGTGCCGATCACCGCAGACCACGAGCTTTTTCAGCGCGCCGCGAAGCTGGGGCGTGAGGTGATCTGGCTCCACACGTTCGGCGAGCGATTCGCCGATGGACGGTCGCGGGGCGAACCCCGCTTGCCCAAGGAGCGTGCCATGGCCATTCCTGCCAGCGCTCCGATCCCGCTCGACGTAGATAGCTTCCCCGACAGCCTCGACTACGATCCCGCTACGCGCACACTCACGGTGGGCACAGGACGGGTCGAGAACGTGCCGCCTGAGGTCTGGGCCTACGAGGTCTCGGGCAAGAACGTGCTGCGCCAGTGGTTCAGCTACCGAAAGAAGGACCGCAGCCGCCCGCTGATTGGCGACAAGCGTCCGCCGTCAGAGTTGTCGAACATCCTGCCCGAGCACTGGCTGCCAGAATACACGACCGAGCTGATGAACGTGCTGAACGTGCTCGCGATGCTGGTAGAGCTGGAGCCACACCAGGCGGAACTGCTCGCCCAGATCGAGGACGGCCCACTGATCACAACCGGCAAATCGGACGAGTAGTCGGCCATGTCAGTCCGAAAACGCGGCAACAAGCTGGAGCGCTGGGAAATCGGGCTGATCAAGGCGATGATCGCCGATGGGCGCTGGCCTAACGACCAAGACGTCCTTGCTTACTTTACACGACCATCACGTTCCGTGAACCATCGGGCGATCGCCGAAATTCGCACCGGCAAGAAGCACGCTGCCGTGAAGGTGGCGTCACAGCATGATCTAGAGGGCTACCTTACTTCGTGGCCCGAAATCGACGCCGAGACGGGCCTGTCACTGCGAGGCGACGAACTGCTTATCAAGGCTCGCGAGGCCATGATCGCGGCGGTGCACATCTTTAATAGCGCCGGACTGACGTTCCGCGCGGAGCTTTTCATCGTCACATCCGTCATTGCGTGGACCTATCTACTGCACGCCTGGTTCAAGCGCGAGGGGATCGATTATCGCCACACCAAGACCCAGACCGGTCAGAAGGTGGTGGTGAAGACGCCTGGCGGCGCGGATAAGTATTGGGAGCTCAGCCAATGCCTGAAGAACGCTCGGTGTCCGATTGAGCAGGGCGCGAAGGACAACCTCAATTTCATTCTAGAGTTGAGGCATGAGATCGAGCATCGATCAACAAATCGCATCGACGACGCGGTAAGTGCTAAGCTCCAAGCTTGCTGCATCAATTTCAACGACGCCATCAAGTCGTTGTTCGGCGCCCAGTATGCGCTGGAGCGACGGCTGCCGATCGCCTTGCAATTCGTGACGTTCAGTCCCGCCCAGCGCGCCCTCTTGAAAAAGGCACAGAACCTCCCCCGGAACGTGGAAGTCGCGATGAACGCATTCGAGGAGCGACTTACCCCGGAACAGCAAGCCGACCCCCGCTACGCTTTTCGCGTCTTCATGGTCGGTCGGACCGCTAACCGACACCCCGGCGCAGACCTCGCGGTCGAGATCGTGGCGCCGGGTTCAGATGTGGACGAGAAATTCAACATCGCCCTCAAGGAGGTCGAGAAGAGGAAGTATCTGCCGGGAGAGATTGTCGCTCAGATGCGCGCCGAAGGCTGGGACCGCTTCAACATGCACAGCCACACGACGCTATGGAAGAAGCTCGACGCCAAGAAACCTGCCAAGCATTACGGCGCGCTGGCCGTCGGCGAAATGTGGTGCTGGTATCAGAGCTGGCTCGACCGGGTCCGGGAGGAATGCGAGCAACACCCGGAGATTTATCGCACCGCTCATGAAGAATGAGGGACCACTCGGCGCAGTAGGTTGTCACATTCTTTATAGCCTGCTCAGCGGGACCTTGCCGCGAACTGGCGGCGAGGCTCTCAGCGGCCTACAAAAGCCACCAGCCGCCTTTCTCCTGATCGAACTCCGCGCTGCCTACTTGCCCGGCTTCAGGCCAACCGCCAGCCGCTTTTATCGTCCCACTTGATCACGCCGACAGGCCCGAATTCAAGCAGCGCCGGAAGGCCGCGCATGTGCTCAGGCTTCAAGTCGTAGAAGCCATCAAGGAGTCGAAACAATCGGGCCTTGCCTGCCTTCAGGACACAGATCTCACAATACAGGTCGGATGCTACGTCACTGGTGGGGGCGATGATGAAGTAGTCATCACCCTCCATCTCCTCGATGCGGTAGAAGTGCAGCTTGGGAGTCGGAGTTGAGTGGGTGAGCCATCCGAGCACGTCGTTATAGCTCGCCAGACCGACGACACCGCTCTCTAGGAGCGCATCGAGACCCTTGCGCTTGTGAGGAGGCAGAGCATCATCAATGCGCTCGACTGAGAAACCTTGGTTTTCCCGATTGTTTTCAATTTCGGTCTGGATCATGATCTCCGAGGCACGCCGCTCCTCATGGGCGACGATGAACGCTGTGACCAGCCGGTCGGCACGAGTGATTTCACATTTGAACAATTGATTACGCATGGTTGCATTACCTTTCTGGTTGGTGATGCAGTCTGCGTAGATCAGCCCCTGTTGGCTGTCGGGTGGCTTCGTGATCAGTCGTCTTGGGTTCTTAAACCCAGACTTGCCATGACCATGTCGACGTGTTGCTTCAGGCCAGACCCATGGTCCGCCACGCTATCAGGGAACTTCGGCCAGTATTTGCCTTTGAAGTCACGAGACGGGGCGTCCTCCAGATGATCTATTATTACGCGCGCGCGTTTTATCTTTGTCCGCAGAGAGGATCTTTGAACGCCGTGGTCTTTGCCCCTTTCCCAAAGAAACGAGCTGATCAACCGAGTGCTTACCTCTCTCCCCGGCTCCTGTAGCTCAAGAATTGTGATTGCCGCCCAGACGTCGCAAATGAACGGGTAGGTGCTCTCCTTGGTCTGGCGCGGGTAGTAGCGACCGGGTTTCAGGTCCCAAACCGACCATGGGAAATTCTTGAGGCGCTTGTCGCGTTCCGCCCATATTCTAGCCTCAAGCTCCGTCGGAAGTGGGACCGACTTTGGTGACGCTTCCTTCAAACGTTCCCGTCGAGATTTTGCATTCCGTCGCCAGCGCGCAAGTTGCCTCTTTTTATCTATTGTCATAAATTCAATTGTTTAAAGCGCGGACAAAAAGCGAAACACGGATCCATCGTTACTTTCGAAAAAGTGTGACTAGAATGCAGAACCTCCATCGATCCTGATGGCGACGCATGGAGGTAATACCTTGGAAAATACGAAAATCGAGTGGACGGACCACACCTTTAACCCGTGGATCGGCTGCACGCAGATCAGCCCAGCGTGCGATAACTGCTATGCGCAGGTGCAGATGGATCAGCGCTATGGCAGGGTGAAGTGGGGCGCCGGTGAACCCCGTGTGCGCACCTCACCTGCGAACTGGAAGAAGCCGCTCAGCTGGAACCGGAAGGCACTTGCTTCTGGCAAACGGCCCTTCGTGTTCTGCGCTTCGCTGGCCGATGTCTTCGATAATGAGATCGATCCTTCGTGGCGCTCTGACCTGTTCGATCTGATTGAGCGAACACCGCAGCTCGTCTGGTTGCTGCTCACGAAGCGCATCGGCAACGTAGAGAAGATGGTCGAAAGCCTGCCGAGCAATGTGGCGCTTGGGGCCACGATGGCGAACCAGGCTGAGTATGATCGAGATGCTCGCAAGCTGCGCGCCGCCTCACTGAAGTTCGAACCTCTGTTCACCTTCGGCAGCTTCGAGCCGTTGCTGGGGCCAATTGAGCTCGACCATACGACCGCACCAGACTGGGTGATCGTAGGCGGTGAGAGCGGGCGCGGTGCTCGTCCGATGGATTTGGATTGGGCACGCAGCTTGCGCGAGCAGTGCTGTGAACTGGGCCTGATCTTCAACTTCAAGCAGGAGGGGGCTCAGGTCGGACATGGGTCAGATATGCTTGACGGCATCCGATACTTTCATCGGCCCGACACCGTGGCTTGCGAACTGAGACGGGAGCACGCTCAAGAAGTGGCTGATTTGCTCAAACAGCTAATGCCGCCGAGGTCCACGGTTCTCATGTCATAGGACTTCGCATCCGGCTTGCCGCCTCGGTTGTCTGATCATGACAAGCGAGGCGGCCTGCTGAATGTGGGATAGGCAGGAGCAGTGATACGCGGCAGCGGCGGCGGATGGGCAACGTATGCGCGTGGGTGGGGAATCAATTCTCGGTCGAAGAACCCGGTCACGCCATGCGGCGTCGGGTTGTCATGAAGCGCCGGACGTATCTTTCATGCGGTCGAAGCTGAGCCCGAACCGGGCGAGATATTTGCGCAGACGATCGGCGTCGTTGGTCGAGCTGCGCCGTTTGAGAGAGGCGGCGAACAAGGTGCGTCCAGCTTCCGACAAGCTCGCGCTCTGTCGGCATACCCGCACCACCTCAGAGAGCTGCGCGCGGTCGAAGGGATCGACGTCGGCAAGTTCCTCCTCGCTGAGGATTGCCGCAAGGATGTCCTGCTCGACCGATGTGCCGCCTGACCATAGCAACCTGAGGCGCGAGATCTCCAGCTCGGCGGTCTCTCGGTCGATCCGCCCAGAAGGTGCGAGGGTCGCCATGCGGGTGACGCTCGCCGACAGGTCGCGAAAGTTGCCCCGCCACAAGGCTGCGTTGCTGGTGGCAAAGGCAAGGTAGGTCTCACGCGCCTCCTTGTTGAAGGTGACGCGCAGATCTTGGGCCGCGGCGAAACGCTCCATCTCGTAATCGAGGTTGGGTTCGATGTCCTCGGGCCGTTCGGCAAGGCTGGGCAGACGGAAGGTCCAGAGGTTGAGGCGCGCGAACAGATCTTCGCGGAACCGTCCCGCCGTGACCTCGGCCAGCAGCTCGCGGTTGGTCCCGGCGATGAGCTGGAAGCGGCTGGTCACCTCCTTGTCGGCTCCGAGCGGCAGGAAACGCCCCTCCTCGACAGCACGCAGGATCATCGCCTGCTCGTCGAGGCCAAGCTCGCCGATCTCGTCGAGGAACAGCATTCCGCCGTCTGCGCTGCGGAGCAGACCGGCGCGCTCTGCCATGGCGCCCGTGAACGCGCCTTTGCGGTGCCCGAACAGCGCCGACATGGCGCTGTCGCCTTTCAGCGTTGCGCAATTGACCTCGACGAACGGGCCGGACAGGCGATGGCGGCTTGCCTTCAATTCGTAGATGCGGCGGGCGAGCTGGCTCTTGCCAGCGCCTGTCGGCCCCATCAGCAGCATCGGGGCGGCGCTGCGCGAGGCGACCTGCTCGATCTCGGCGATCATTCGGTTGAATGCGGCGTTGCGCGTTGCGATCCCGCTTTTGAGCAGCGAGGCGCTGTCCTGTTGTGCCTCAGCGAAGCGGCGGGCGATGCTGTCGTAACGCAACAGATTGAGGTCGATGGCGTTCCACGTTCCGACCGGGTCTGGCATTCCCCGCGCTGGCTGGGTCTGTAGCAGCTTACCAGGGATGAAACGCGCTTCGGCCAGCAGAAACAGGCAGATCTGCGCGACATGCGTGCCAGTGGTGATGTGGACAAGGTAATCCTCCGCCTCAGGGTCGAAGGCAAACCCGTGCGCGAAATCAAGGAGGCCGGTATAGACCTCCTCGAAATCCCAGGCGTCGTCGAACTGGACAAGATGCGGTTCGACGCGGGTCTCGGGTGAAACCGAGGCAATGTCGGACGTAACGAAACGGGCGAGATCGGCATGCTTCGCGCCGTGCAGCAGCACTAGGCGATCGACCCTGAGATCCTGGTGCATGCACAAACTCACGGTGGGTCGCCACTTGTGCCAGCGCGAGGAATCGCGCTTGCTGCCGTCCAGCGTGCTGCCAAGAAAGCCGATCACTGTGGTGCGTGCCATTGCTATCCTGTAGGATAAATCTTGATAGAATGCGATAGGAATTTGCGAATAGGAAGAAATTCGCGCTTGCCGAGGCTTGTTCAAGAAATTGTTATTCTACAGTGCTATAGGCGATAAAAAGGTTGCAACCGACGGTTTGGCACGCTCGCTGCTATGTCATGAGCGCCGGGTTCGTCGAACAACCCGGCAGCGACGAGGCCGGGGTGGCCGGAATGGGCCGGCCACCCCAAGACCTCTGCGACAAGGATTAGGACAATGACCCAGACCGGATACGAACTGCACGAAGTCGAAGGGGGTGCGCCGATCAAGGCGTGGACCAGAGGCGTTCCGGTGGACGACAAGGCGCGCGCCCAGCTCGCTCGGGCGGCGCAGATGCCCTTCATCTTCAAGCATGTTGCGGCAATGCCAGATGTGCACGTCGGGATCGGTGCGACCGTCGGATCTGTGATCCCGACCAAGGGCGCAGTTATCCCCGCGGCGGTCGGTGTAGACATCGGCTGCGGAATGATGGCCGCGCGCACCTCGCTGATGGCGAGCGACCTACCGGACAACCTGGAAGGTATTCGCGCAGCAATTGAACGCGCCGTGCCTCATGGGCGCTCCTCGGGGCGTGGCGGGCGCGACAAGGGTGCTTGGGGTGATCCGCCTTCCGAAGTGATCGAAAACTGGGCAACGCTAGTGCGCCGCTTCGACCGCATCGTTGCGAAATACCCGCGGCTCGAACGCACCAACCATTTGGTGCATCTCGGGACGCTGGGAACGGGCAACCACTTCATCGAGCTATGCCTCGATGAAGCCCAAGCAGTTTGGGTGATGCTCCATTCCGGCAGCCGCGGGGTGGGGAACGCCATCGGGACGTTCTTCATCGAGCTCGCCAAGCAGGACATGCGCAAGTGGCATATCAACCTGCCCGACGCTGACCTCGCCTACTTCCCGGAAGGGACTGATCACTTCGACGACTATGTCGAAGCGGTCGAGTGGGCGCAGGACTTCGCACGGCTGAACCGCCAGGTGATGATGACCCATGTCATCGCCGCCCTGCGGTCTCAGATCGCCAAGCCCTTCGAGGCGGCGTGCGAGGCGGTGAACTGCCACCACAACTACGTGACGCGCGAGAACCACTTCGGGGAGAACGTGCTCGTTACCCGCAAGGGTGCGGTGCGTGCGGCCAAGGGGACGCTGGGGATCATTCCGGGCTCGATGGGAGCGAAGAGCTTTATTGTGCGCGGGCTGGGCAACCCCGACAGCTTTGACAGCTGCTCGCACGGCGCGGGACGCATCATGTCGCGCACCGAGGCCAAGAAGCTGGTCACGCTCGACGAGCACATCGCCGACACGGCGGGCGTCGCCTGCCGCAAGGACGAAGGTGTGATCGACGAGACCCCGCGCGCCTACAAGCCGATCGAGAAAGTGATGGCCGCACAGGCCGATCTGGTCGAGATCGTGCATACGCTGAAGCAGGTTGTGTGCGTGAAGGGGTGATCCCCTTCACGCCATCACTCGGGGACGAGCCATGCGCGACTGGGTGAGCGAATGGAAGCAAGAGGGACGCATTTTCGTATGGCGCTATGCCGAGCCGAACCGCTCATGGCGAGGCTGGCATTTCACAGCCGATCAGGCAGGCTGCCGATCAATCCGCAACCTGCTTGATCGCATGCGCGGCGGCGAACCTTGCTACCGAACCCTGAACCTTGCGCCGATAACCGACGCTATTCTCAGCGTTCCGAACTACGGTCACAAAACTGACGGGAAGTTCACAAAGCTGCGGATCGCGTTCGAACCTGATGCTGCTGATCTCCGGCTCAGCCCGATCGGTGAGACGTTGGAGATGACGGTGGGAAACGCACGGCTTCGCCTCCTTTCAGCGGCATTTTCCGATGTAGAAAATGGGATTGGCGATTTCGGAGTTTCGCCGTCGGACAGTCGCAAAGCGGACCCTTGGATGTTCTGGTGGATCCGAACGCTAACACCGCCAGATAATGGAAAAGACAGGCAAATATGATCACCATCGACGGCTCCGAGGGCGAAGGCGGCGGGCAGGTTCTGCGCTATGCTAGTGCGCTTTCACTCCTCACCGGAGAGCCTTTCACTATCGAGAAGATTCGCGCAGGCCGCGATCAGCCGGGGCTGATGCGCCAGCACATGACCGCGATCGAGGCTGCTTGTGCGGTGGGCGGTGCGGAGTGCGAGGGGCTGGAGCTCGGCTCGAGCCGGATCACCTTCCGCCCCGGCAGCGTGCAGCCCGGCGAATACCGGTTTGCCGTGGGCACGGCGGGATCGACCGCGCTCGTCCTCCAGACGCTGCTGGTGCCGCTTGCGCTCGCCGGTGTGCCCTCGCATCTGGTGATCGAAGGGGGCACCCATGCCTCTATGGCGCCGCCGTTCGAGTTCATGGCGCGCTGCTTCCTGCCCGTGTTCGAGCGGATGGGACCGCGCGTCACAGCGACCATCAAGCGCCACGGCTTCTTTCCTCGCGGTGGCGGGCGGATCGAGATCGAGATCGAACCTTCCCCGCTCCGCCGGATAGAATGCCATGAACGCGGCCAGCCGCTTGCGCAGTCCGGGACGGTGCTATTCGCCTCACTTGATCCGGGGATCGCCGCGCGTATCCGCAAGGCGGCAATGAAGGTTCTGCCCGATTGGGAGCCTGACAGTATCACAATCCGCGAGCTGCCCGCCGACCAGGGACCAGGCATCGCAATGCTGCTCGAAGCACCCTTCGAACACGTCACCGAGGTGGTGTCGGGCTTCGGGAAGCTTGGCCTCTCTGCCGAAAAGATCGGTGTGACAGCCGGAAAGCGCATGGCGGGCTACGAGGCGTCAGGCGCGTTTGCCGGCCCCTACCTTCAGGACCAGCTCCTGCTGCCCATGGCGATCGCCGGAGGTGGTTCCTTCACCAGCGTCAAGATCAGCGAGCACACGCGCACAGCGGCTGCGCTGATCGAGCGCTTCACCGGCCGCACGACGAGGTTCGCGCAGGACGAACGCGGACGACAGGTCGTAGAGATCCGTTGAGACGCGCCGGATAAGACATGCTGCCTTGGGGCGACGTTGTTCTCAAGCTTCTTGGCCGCGTGGGTGCGATCATGTGGGGGAAGGAGGTTTCCTCGCCGGAGCGCTTGATGCGGAATTGATACAGCTTGCTGGGCATGTCGTAGAACCTTGTGATGTGTCGATCACAGGGACCTACGAGAACACCGCGATGGAAGCGGGAGGCCTCGCGTTGGGAAACGCATGCATCCCCGCTAAGTTGATTCAGTGAATCAAGGGAAGATGATTGTCTAGCCGAGGAGCCGCAGGAAACGGCCATTCCGCTGCTCGCCGGTGGTGGGCGGAAGTGCGCGAGATCGCGAAGTTCAATGTCTCAGAGCCCATGTTACCCATCAGGCACGCCGGCGCTTGCCATGGAGCTTTATCCCGACCGCATCGGCAAGGGGTTCGATCACCGCATTGGCCTTGGTAATGTCACCATCCATGTTAGCCTGCATGATCGCGCGCATCATTTCCTCTAAAGCTTCCATGTTCGCGTGGGCTATGTGCTGACGGCGACGGGCTTCGGGGAGATCCATGATCGCCTTCATTCGAGCCTTCTTGGCAAGGTAGCTTTCGATCTTTGCTACGCTAACATGCAGGAGGGCATTCTTCCGATACCCTCGGCGTTTCATTTCCCGGGAGACCGTTTGGGATGAGACACCGAGCTCCATGGCGATCTCTGAAGCGTGCTTGACGCCGAGTTCCAGTAGCCGTCCTTGGCGATCCCATTCAGCGTCGGGAACCATGTTTCGCTTAGGCATATCAACATCAATTCCAATAGGTCGTCATGGTAACCATGCTGACCATGTTTGCATTTATTCCCTGAAGACCAGCATCACATGGAGACCTATGGTTCGCATGATTGACATGGTTTGCATGGTCTTCTCGATTCCATGGGTTCCTTGATTCCATAGGATCATGAAAGCTGCTCAGGAGCAGCTGCCATACTTGGCCTCAGTGTTGACCCGCCGACGGCAAGGGCACTGTTTCCGCTCCGGGCGGCGATGATCAGCGAGATCAGTGCGGCCAGTAATTCTGGGAGAAGAAGTAAGTGCCGTCGAAGCGCTTGGTGCAATAGCCGCTCCACCCGCCGTCAGGCTGTGGCCGCTGGAAGAACGTTCCAGCGCCGTTCGTCGCCTTCATCCAGCAGACCCGTGCGAATTCGAGGGCAGCTGCATCACTGCCCTTGATCGTGCTGGCGAGCTTGAGATCGGCAAATGCGTGAAGGTGCGCGTTGGTGGAGAGCTTCTCCGGGAATGCGATCGCATCCAGCCGGTTCGACTGCGGCACGCGCGTCAGATTGCGGCCTAAGGTTCCTCGGTCGAATTCCAGGCAGAAGGTTTTGAAGATCGAGCCGAGGCTGGTCGCGCTCACGACTCGGTCGGTGTTAAGCGTCAGCGCATGGGAGAAGCGCTTTTCGGCCGTCCAGTCCACGAGGGCTCGGCGAACAAGGCGATGTTGGTGAAAGCTCGTCATGCCCCGATTGTAGCATGATCGGCGGTAGTTTTGCCACACAAATCTGTGTGTATTAACACGCATTCGCGCGGTGGGTCAGTCTTCCTTGAATCCAATAGATCGAAGCGCTTCCCGGATTGCGGTCAGATCCGAGGGCGGCAGACCCTCGGAGCTCACCGCAGGACGTGCTTCGCGGATCGTCTCGACAGCAATTAGCTCGTGCACACTCAGCCAGCGCCGTCGGGGTTGAGGGTCGGCAGCGACCTCCCGCATGACGGCGCGCTGCTCCATGCTGAGTTCGCCGAGCGGCTTGCCCATGCTGACGGCCAACTCATGCACAAGGCCCTCGCTGGATGCACCTTCTGCTGCTCCCTCGATGAAGCGCCAATCTACCTCAGGGTGGCGCTGCTTAAGGATCGCTTTTAGGAACTCCTCGCGGTCGAGTTGCAGCACGTCGGCAATCTGCTCGGCGCGATCGATCGGGATCGGCACGCGGCCCGACGCCATGTGGCTGAGGACGACTGACTGCTTGTAGTTCAACATCTCGGCGATCTTGCGCGCGCTCAGCCTTCGTTCGCGCGATGCATTTTCAAGCCCGGCTGCCAGCATTCGCGCAGCATGACTGTCTGCCAATCCCGGGTTGATCTCGCGCGTCATACCGCATGCATAGCGCCACACATGCATGCCAGCAACCCCTTGACCAGGGCAATAATGCGTGTATATCAACACAAATGTCTAAGCACGCTATTCCCGGCGCTCATGCCTACCCGTCTTCGCCGTCTGTCCAGCGTGCGATCCGCAGTTGCGCCAAGGCGGGCATCGCTATCGGGGCGGTGGAGATACGCCCTGACGGGACCATCAGGATAGTGACGCAAGGGTCGATTACGACCGATCCCGCGAATGATTTCGACCGGCTTGATGCGCTCGGAGTGCTATGATTAAGGGGCTGCACTATGTGCCGAAGAAGACCAAGGCAGGCGTCGTTTGGCACGTCTACGCTTGGCGCGGTGGTCCTTCAGTCGCTCGCCGAGAGGGTGGAAGGAAGCCGCTTCTGACCGCCGCCGAGTTGAAGCTGGCAATCGCGGCGATCGAGCAGGCGAATGCACCCGAGCAAACCTCGTTGAACTCGCTGATCCGGGAGTGGGAGCAGAGCCCCGAGTGGAAGGCGCTTGGGGAGGGCACCAAGAAGACCTGGGGCTCACAGCTGAAACAGATTACCAGGCGGTGGGGCGATAAGCCGCTGAACGTCTGGAATGATCCGCGTATGAAGGCGAAGGTCGTCTCTTGGCGTGACAGCCGTGCCGAGACACCGCGTGGTGCCGACCTCGGCGTGATGGTGCTGCGCGAGCTCCTCAAGTTCGGCGTGCTCCGCGGCAGAGTGCTACTCAACGTGGCAGTCGGCATCCCCACCCTCTACCGCGGTGGCAAACGCGCGGAGATCGTCTGGACCGAAGAAGACATCCAGCGCTTTGCCGCCGAAGCGGAAAAGCAGGGGCTTCAGCATGTCATCGATGGGCTCCGGCTTTGCGCCCTGACCGGCCTTCGGCGCGAGGATCTGGTCACCGTCACTCTGGACGACGTATATGACCATGCGATCGTCAAACGCGCCTTGAAGGTCAGCAGGGGCAGGCGTCGGACAGCGACAATGCCCCGTATCCCAGAACTCGATGCATTGCTCGCCGAACTTGCCACCCGAAAGCGCAAGGATGGTGTGCGCACTCTGCTCGTAAACAGCCACGGCAAGTCCTGGTCGGGTGATGGCTTTGGCGGGTCCTTCAACCGGATCAGGGATGCAGCCGACATTGCCTACGTCGATCCCGATACCGGCGAGCGGCGCAAGAAGCATCTCCACGACGTCAGAGGGACTTTTGCCACGCGCCTAATTCTCGCAGGTTTGGCCAACGCCGAGGTGGCTGACGTGATGGGCTGGTCGGTCGAGCAGGTGTCGGGAATTCGCCGAACCTATGTTGACCAATCGCGTGTCGTCGTGGCAATGGGCGAGCGCATTTCGCAGGGCGGTGTAAACCGAACTGTAAACCGCGAAGAGGCCGCGAAAAATTAGCAAGCCTTTTCAAGGCGATGCGGGTGTAGCTCAATGGTAGAGCAGAAGCTTCCCAAGCTTACGACGAGGGTTCGATTCCCTTCACCCGCTCCACATTCTCCGGAATATTTTACCGATGCCGGGTTAGGCAACGTGCCGCTGCGTAAAGTCGACCTGCAAGGCGGTGAAGGCGCTCGCGAGCGGGTTGGCGTCCATGTCGAACGCGTGGATACCTCCTGCGACTTCCTCATAGACCACCGCCACGCCCGCTTCCTTGAGGCGCGCCGCATAGTCGCGCACCTCGTCTAAGAAGAGATCGCAGCTGCCGACGCCCACCCATGCCGGGGGGAGGCCTGACAGGTCTGCGCGGCGTGCTGCGGCGGCGTAAGGCAGGGCCTGCGCGTCGCGCTCGCCGCCGAGATAGGCGGGCCAAGCAAAGCGGTTATTGGCGTTGCTCCAGATGCTGTGGCGCGGGGTATCGAGTTCGCGGCGCTGGGCGGTGCGATCATCCAGCATCGGGTAGATCAGCAACTGCGCGGCGGGTTGCTGGCCGCCCTCGTCGTGCAGTCGGTGCACCAGATTGGCTGCAAGGCCGCCGCCCGCGCTGTAGCCGCCGATCACGATCTTCGCCCGGTCGATCCCAAACGCCTCGGCGCGGGCGAGCACGCGGTGCCAGGCGGCGTGGCAATCATTGAGCGCGGCGGGAAACGGGGCTTGGGGCGCGAGCCGGTAGGCCGGACAGATCACCGGCACGCCCAGCGTCTTGGCGAACATGGCGGCCTTGGGGAATATGTCCTCCGGCCGTCCGAACACGAAGCCGCCGCCGTGAAACAGGATCAGCGCGCCATTGCCGCTGCGAGTCTCCGGCGTGATGATCGCCATGCGCTCTCCGCCGGTATGATCATATTCGAGGCTGACACCGGCAGGATCAAACGGCGGGCGCACAAACCGTCCCAGCAGCCGGAGCAGGCGGTAGGTGAAGCGGTTCACCACTAGCTTGCCGAGCTTCTTGTCGAGCGCCGCCAGTTCGGGCGCGATCGGCGGCGGATTGGCGGAACTGTGCTGGTGCGGGTCCGTCTGTGCGCTGATCGTCATCGGGAGCCCCTCTGCCACTGGTGGAGCACCGTAGCCCTGCCGCCGGTGGGCGTGCAAGCTATCCTCTCTGACAGGCGCGGGCTGGATTGCCTGTGCAAAATACACAGGTCTCTTGGCTGCGCTCATCGGCTAGGCGGGACATGATCGCAGCGCCCCAACCAACAGGACCGGCCATGACCCAGGAATACACTTCGGATCTTGCGCTTTTCATCAATGGCAGCTGGCGCAGCGGGGAGGGGCGGGAGACCTTGCGCGTGCTCAATCCTGCGCTCGGGTCAGGCATTGCCGACCTCCCTGTGGCGACCCCGGCCGATCTTGAAGAAGCGCTCGCCGCCGCCGAGCAGGGTTTCAAAGAGTGGCGCATGGTTGATGTTGACACGCGCGGGGCGATCTTGCGCAAGGCGGCGGCGCTCATCCGTGAGCGTGCCGATACCATCGCGGTGCTGCTGACCACCGAACAGGGTAAGCCTAAGGCCGAGGCGCTGGGCGAGATCATGGGCGCGGCGTCGTTTTTCGACTTCTACGCCGAGGAGGCCAAGCGCGCCTATGGCCGGGTGCTGGTGCGCCCCACCGGTCAGCGGGCGATGGTGCTGAAACAGCCGGTCGGCCCGGTGGCGGTATTCACGCCGTGGAACTTCCCGGTCTACATGCTCGCCAAGAAGCTCGCACCCGCGCTGGCGGCGGGCTGTTCGGTGATTGCCAAGCCTGCCGAGGAATGCCCCGCCTCGTCTTCGGCGCTGATGCGGTGCCTGCTGGATGCCGGGGTTCCGGCCAATGCGGCGCAGCTGGTGTTCGGCGTGCCCGACATGATCAGCCGGACTCTGATTGCCTCGCCCATCATCAGCAAGGTCAGCTTCACCGGCTCGGCTGCGGTGGGCAAGCAGTTGATGCGGCTCGCGGCGGACGGGTTGAAGCGGATCACGATGGAGCTGGGTGGGCACGCGCCGGTGCTAGTGTTCGACGATGTCGATCTTCCCAAGGTGCTCGATGTGCTGGTGGCGCAGAAGTTCCGCAATGCCGGCCAAGTCTGCGTCGCGCCGACGCGCTTCTATGTGCAGGAGCGGATTTACGAGGCCTTCCTTACCGGCTTTGCCGAGCGGGCGGCGGCGCTCAAGGTCGGCAATGGGCTGGAGGAGGGGGTGCAGATGGGCCCGCTCGCCAACCCGCGCCGCCCGGCTGCGCTCACCAGCCTGATCGGCAATGCGACCGCGCATGGGAGTCGGTTGCTGACAGGGGGCGCGGCCTATGGCGAGGGGTTCTTTTTCCAACCGACCTTGCTCGCCGATGTGCCCAACGAAGCTGCGATCATGAACACCGAGCCGTTTGGTCCGGTTGCCGTCACCCGGCCCTTTGCCACGCTCGACGAGGCGATTGCCGAAGCCAACCGTGGGCCGTTCGGCCTTGCCGCCTTCGCCTTCACCAATGATCTGCGCACTGCCAATCTGGTGGGTGACGCGCTGGAGGCGGGGATGGTCGGGATCAACAGCTTTGCGATCTCGGTCGCGGATGCGCCGTTTGGCGGGGTCAAGGAATCCGGCTTCGGCAGCGAGGGCGGTTCGGAAGGGCTCGACAGCTACATGGTGGTGAAAGCGATCCACCAAGCCTGAGGGCAGGCGCGCGGGCCGGAGCCTAACCCGCGCCGATGGCCTGAAAATAGGCGTAGGACAGGTCTTCGCGGTCAGCCCGGCCAAACGCCATCGGGCCGGGATCGGCGCGGTCGAAATTGTCGGTGGAGGCGCCGGTGCGGTTCCAGTCATAGACCGCGTGACGGCGCAGCACTTTCCACACGCCCGCGCGGCGTTCGAAGGTATCGAGGTAACGCCCGGCAGCCACCATGAACAGATCGCCATCGGGGCCTGCCAGAGTGTGGTGAGCGATGAAGTAGCTCTCCCCCACCGCGCGCTCGCCGTCGACCGCGATCAGGCTTTGGCCGATGACGTGCTGGGTCTGCTTCATTGTCGCGAGCAAGGGCATGACCCACGCGACAAAATCGGTCGCCGTGCCGCTGAACAGGCCATGATCGTCGGTCGCGTCGGGGTGGAACAGGCTGGCCAGCAGTGCGGCATCGCGCCGGTCAATTGCCCGCGCCATCTTGGCCACCAGCTCGGCGCATTCGAGCTTGTCCGCCGCCAGCGCCAGTCGGGATTGCGTGTCCATCTGCCGCCTTCCTGCGGGCAAGGCGGGCCCGGACGCGAGCGCCCGGGCCGCATTGCTTTAGAACTCGATGCTCAGTTCCACGCCGCCTTCGCGGTTGGCGCTGACCACACCGAAGTAGAACACCCCGGCATCAAGCGTGTTGGTGATGCGGTTGCCCTTGTTGAGCAGATCGCGGCCATAGACGGCGATCCGCAAACGCTTGAAGCTGTCGCCCGAGTGGATGAACGCGAGCGAGGCATCCAGCGTGGTATGCGCCGCGATGCTATCCCGGTTCCGGCCGGTCGTATCGCGCCGGGGCGAGGTGTAGAAGTCATCGAGATAGGCAAGGTTGGTGTTGAAGTTGATGCTGTTGCGATCATCCAGCGGCTTGTCGTAATCGAAGCCGACATTGCCCGTCCATTTCGGCGCGCGGCGGAAATTCGCGACATTGGTGATGTCGACGAATTGGCCGGGGTTGGCGAGATCGGGGATCAGGAAGTCGTTATACTTGGCCGAGAGGTAAGCCCCTGCTGCCCGGAAGGTCAGTTCAGGCGTGGCCCGGGCAATCAGTTCAAGCTCAATCCCCTTTGTCTCCGCGTTGGCAGCGTTGTCGACGATGGTCTCGGTCCCGCCGCCCGTGGCCGGACGGATGATTTCTTCCTGCTTGTCGTTGTACTTCACAATGAAGGCGGCGGCGTTGAGCTGAACCTTGCCATCGGCAAATTCGGTCTTGGCGCCCACTTCGAAGCTGTCGACGGTTTCAGGTTCGTATGGGCCGATCGCGGCGGCGGTGGTGGCGCGGCCGTTCCAGCCGCCGGAGCGGAAGCCCCGCGACCAGCTGCCGTAGATCAGGGTATCGTCGGTCGGCTTCCAGTCGAGGATCACGCGCCAGGTCGGATCGCGCCAGGTCTTCTTGCCATCCGCGCTGAATGGCACGGCGAGGGTCTGGTCGAGCTCGAACTCCTTGGTTTCGATGGTGTAGCGCCCGCCCGCGGTCAGGCGGATATTGTCGCTCAGCTTGAAGATCGATTCCGCGAACACCGCGAAGGACCGCAGATCCTGCGCCGCCGTCGCGCTCTGGATCGGCACATTGATCAAGGTCGGCGCGGGCACCGCCGGCGGGAACAGCGGCACGGCGAGATAGGCAAGCCCACCGCGCGTACCGTTGAACAGGTTCGGCTGGATCGAATAGCTGGTGTTGAGGTAATAGACCCCGGCGACGACATCCATCCAGTCGGTGATGTCGCCTGCGACACGGATTTCCTGGCTGAACTGCTTGTAGTCCTGATCGCGCGCGGCGACGAACAGCGGCACGCCCGCTCCCGGAACCCCGGTATAGGATGCGGGCGGCGTCCCGGTGTTTTCTTCGAGCAGCTGGTCGTTGGATTTGCGGAAGCCGGTGATCGCCGTCACATTGAAATTGCCGAGCTTGCCGTTCATCTCAAGGCTGGCGGCCCAGCCTTCGAAGAAGCTTTCGAACGGGATGCTGGTGTTGGCGAGGCGGAAGTTCTCAGTCGCCTGACGCACCGCGCCTTGCGTGTCGCAGCCCAGATCGCCGAGGCCGATCGCATTGGTATAGTCGCAGATGTTCCCGCCCGCACCGAACGCGAGGCCAGAGGCGCGGGTCAGGTTGATCGCGGTGGGAAACTTCGAACGGTCCTTGTTGTAGGCAACGCTTGCCAAGGCGGTGAATTCGCCGAGTTCGAGCAGCGCCGTGGCGCTGATGTTGTAGATGTCGCGACCGTCTTCGCGTTCGTTGGTGTAGCGGTTGATGGTCGGCGAATCTGATGTGCGGCGCAGCCCTGCAAGCTTGATCGACAGGGCATCGCCGATCTGGGGCAGATTGAGCACGCCTTCGAGATCGAGCGCGTTGAAGCTGCCATAGCGCGCCTTGAACTTGCCGCCGAGCTCGCCCGTGGGGCGGGAGTGGCGCACGCTGATCGTGCCGCCGATGGTGTTGCGCCCGAACAAAGTGCCCTGCGGCCCGCGCAGCACTTCGATCGATTCCAGATCGTCAAAGTCGATATTGGCGCCGGTGTTGGTGCCGAGGAACACACCGTCGATCACCACGCCGATGGCGGGATCGAAGGTCTTTTCCAAGTCGGCGAAGCTGATCCCGCGGATCGACGCGCCGAGCGCCTGACCGCTGAAGTTGATCCGGCTCAGCTGCACGTTGGGCAGCAGACGTTGCAGGCTGTTGACGTCGGTGATGACGACCTGTTCGATCGATTGGGCCGAGACAGCGCTGATCGCAATCGGGGTGTCTTGCAGGGTTTCCGTCCGGAACCGCGCGGTAACGACGATTTCCTTGATCGAATCGTCATCCGGCGCTGCTTCCTGCGCCGCAGGATCGGCCGTCTGCGCAAAAGCCGTCGTCGCTGACAGGGCTGTGCTCAGAAGGGCCGCCCGAAGGAACGTCCGTCGCGCTCTGGTCGTCAATGTCATCCTACTCTCCCCAAGATGAAATTCTTTTGAGCCTTTGTCTTGCAGCGCAGAGCGCGCTGCCGCGGCTTTAATTGCAAGAATTGCATAGTATCACGGCACCAGCGGCAACTGTCCAAATTGAGCGGGTCGCCCTGTAAGCGCCCTTGCCGCTACGTTTCGGAGGTTTTGACCCGTCTATTGGTGCCATGCACCTGATATTTCTGGGGGCAGTGGGCGCTGGCAATATTGCTATAACTGCAATGAAATCGACCTAGCGCGTCTTCGAAAAAGAGGCTCCAGCCATGAATGCACCCGGCACAATCCTCCCGCAAAACGGGGCCGATCCTTATGGCCACCCCGGGTTTGACCCGGTGCATACGGAACTGCGCGGCGTGCCGCTGGTGATCGAGGGAGAATTGCCGCCTGAACTTGACGGGGTGTTCCTGCGCAATGGCACCAACGCGCGATTTCCCCCGCGCCGCCGACGCCACATGTTCGATGGCGAGGCGATGCTCCACATGATCGAATTGCGGGGCGGAGAGGCGCGCTATTCCAACACCTATGTCCGCACCCCGCGCTCGGCCTGGATCGAGCAGGCGGGGCGCAACCCCTTCATGGGGATCGCCGATCTCACCAGCGGCGGTAAGGGCGCGCTGGCCGGGCTGATGGTCGAGCGGCTCAAGGTCCGCTTCGGCTTGCTACCGCGTCTCAGCGCCATCGAAGCGGGGAGCAATGGCACGGCGGTGCTGCACCATGACGACCGGCTGTATTGCTTGCAGGAGACGGCGCTGCCGTTCCGCCTCAATGTGGCGCGCGATGCGCAAGGCTGGCTGACGCTCGACGGGCGCGGCGCCAACGAGACCTTTGGCGGCACGCTCACCTGCCCCTTCAGCGCCCACCCCAAGACCGATGAGACGACCGGCACGGTCTATTCGATCGGGCAGGATTTCACGTCAGGCACGACCCATCTGACCCGGCTGGAACGCGGCGGGGCGATCAAGACGACCACGGTGATGCAGGCCAAGCCCGCCGCCTTCTTCGTGCATGATTACATCCTGACCGACACGCACATCATCTTCCCCGACAGCTCGCTGCGCTTCAACCCCGGCGGGCTCGCGGGGCCGGAGGCGAGCGTGGCACAGTTCGATGCCAAGCAGCCGCTGCGCTTCGGCGTGATCGCGTGTGATCACCGCGAAGGCGATCCGGTGCGCTGGTTCGAGACCGCCGTCCCCGGTCATATTTGGCACATCGCCAATGGCTGGGAAGCGGACGGCGCGCTCAATGTCTATGCCCCGGTGTTCCGCGACTATCCGCCGTTCATGCCGATCCACACCCCGGCCGAGCCCCATACGCAATTCGTCCACTGGCGGCTCGATCTGGCGAGCGGAGACGTGACCGAGCGCGTGCTGCTCGATCACCATTACGAACGCCCCGGCATCGACTGGCGCCGCCACGGCGAGCGGGCGCGCTACACCTGGCTGCTTGATGAAGCGGGCGGCGTGATGGGGCAGGGCGTGCTCAAGTACGACCTCTTCGAGGAACGCGAGGCTGGCTATCTCGATTACGGCGGGCTGCTCGGCGGCGAGCCGGTGTTCGTGCCGCGCGGGGAGGGTAAAGGCGAGGATGAAGGCTGGCTGGTCGACCTCCTCGCCGATGGCACGCGCGCGGTGCTGATCGTCGCCGACGCCGCCACCATGACCGAGCAATGCCACATCCCGCTGCCCCAGCCCGTGCCGTTCGGGGTCCACGCCCTGTGGCTGGACCGCGCCGCGACCGATGCCCTCATCGCGGGGTGAGATGCCCCTCATAATGCTAGCAGAAGGCTGCCTCCCGCTGTGGCAGCTTCTCCCCAAACCGGAGCAGGAACCATGACTCAGCCGTTCTTCAATCACCCCTACCTGTCGGGCCATCACGAGCCGGTGCGGTTTGAAGCGACCGCGCCCGATCTGATTGTCGATGGCGATCTGCCGGCTGATCTCGCCGGTGTGTTCTATCGCAACGGGCCAGAGCCGCTCTATCCCACGCGCGAGGGGGATTATCACTGGTTTGACGGCGACGGCATGGTTTACGCCATGCACTTTCAGGACGGGCGCGTGTCCTTGCGCAATCGCTGGGTGCGGACTGAAAAGTTCGAGCTGGAGAAAGCCGCCGGTCGCCGGTTGTTCGGGATGTTCGGCAACCCGATGACCTCCGATCCGCAGGTGCAGGGCAAGCATTACAACACCGGCAACACCAATATCATCCTGCACGGCGGCAAGCTGCTGGCGCTGATGGAAGGCTCGCAGCCGGTCGCGATGGACCCGTTCGAGCTCACCACGCTGGGCGTGCATGATTATGACGGCACCATCGCCTCGACCTTCTCGGCCCACCCCAAGATCGACTACGCCACCGGCGAGCTGGTCAACATCGGCGCCAACATCAACGGCTGGACGGGCGAGGCCGCGCTGCAATACACCATCACCACCGCCGAGGGCGTGGTGCGCCATGCGGTGACGATCCCGATCCCGCACTTCGCGCTGATCCACACCTTCTTCCTCACCGAAAACTGGGTGGTTATCCCGGTGGTGCCGCTCGATACCGACATCCAGCGCGGGATGCGCGGCGGGCCGATGACCGCGTGGAACACCGGTCGCCCGACCAAGCTCGCGATCCTCCCGCGTGAAGGTACGGCGGATGATGTGCGCTGGTTCGAATTCGACCCGCGCCACATGTTCCACGAATGCAATGCCTGGGAGGAAAACGGCCAGATCATCGCCGATGTCGCCGCCGCCAACGGCACCGCGCTGTTCCCCGATCAGGATGGCAACTGGCTGACCCACGCGGACACCAAGATGTCGCTGCGCCGCTGGACGATCGATATTGCCGGGGCGAGCATGAAGGAGGAAACCCTCAATGATCGCGACATTCAGTTCCCGCGTCCCGATGATCGGATGATGGCGCGCAAGACCCGCCACGCCTATGGCAACATGAACCTCTATTCGGTCGATGGCCGGGTCGACGGGATGGACGCGGTGCTGCATTACGACACGGCGAGCGGCAAGGAGGATTTCTACCACTTCGGCCCCGGCTCTGCCGCAGGCGAACTGGTCTTCGCACCGCGCGTGGGCGCAACCCATGAGGCTGATGGCTATGCGATGACCCTGGTGCACCGCGCCAATTCGCCCACCAGCGAACTCGCGATCTTCGCTGCCACCGATATTGCCGCAGGGCCAATCGCGACGGTGCGGATTCCCTTCCGGGTGCCGTCAGGCTTCCACTGCAATTACTATTCGGCGGACAACCCGTTTTACGAAGCGGTGGCGAGCGCGGGGTAGCGCCTAGGCCCCGGTGATCCCTGCCGCATCGGCCGGGGTTTCGACAGGCGTGTCTTGGTCTTTGCGCTCGGAGTAGCGGTCCACTAGCTGCTCGGCATGGGGCCGCAGCAGCACGGTGAAGCGCACCAGTTCCTCCACCACGTCGACGATCCGGTCGTAATAGCTCGACGGGTTCATCCGTCCGGCCGCGTCGAATTCCAGATAGGCCTTGGCGACCGAGGACTGGTTGGGGATGGTGAACATCCGCATCCAGCGCCCGAGAATGCGCAGGGTGTTGACGCTGTTGAAGCTCTGCGATCCGGCGCAGACCTGCATCACCGCCAGCGTGCGCCCCTGTGTCGGGCGCAGGCCCTGATAGGCGAGCGGCAGGTGGTCGATCTGGGTTTTCATGATCCCGGTGATCTGGCCGTGGCGTTCGGGGCTGCACCACACCTGCCCCTCGGACCACAGCGAGTGTTCGCGCAATTCGTGCACTGCCGGATGATCATCGCCCGCAATGGCGTCCGGCATCGGCAGATCGCGCGGATCGAAAATGCGGGTCTCGCACCCGTAGAATTGCAGCAGCCGCGCCGCCTCTTCGACCACGAGCCGCGAAAAGGACCGCTCACGTAGGGAGCCATAGAGCAGCAGGATGCGCGGCGGCGGATCGAGCGGGCCGAGGCCGAGCGCCGGGCGGCGATGCGCATATTCCGGCTTCAGCGCGGGCAGATGCGCGGGATCGGGCAGGGTTCTCAGCCACTGATATTCGGTCATGCTGGGGTTCCCGGAAAGCGCGCGCGGGTGCGGTTGGCGAAGGCGACCAGCGAGAGCATCACCGGCACTTCGACCAGCACGCCCACCACCGTCGCCAAGGCCGCGCCGCTCGACAGGCCGAACAGTCCGATGGCAACCGCGACCGCCAGTTCGAAGAAGTTGGAGGTGCCGATCAAGGCACAGGGCGCCGCAATGTTATGCGGCACCTTCCACGCGAAAGCCCAGGCATAGGCGATGGCGAAGATGCCATAGGACTGGATGATGATCGGGATCGCGATCAGCACGATCAGGAGCGGATTGGCGACAATCGTGCCCGCCTGAAATGCGAACAACAGCACCACGGTCGCCAGCAGGCCGATCACTGACCACGGCTTCAGCTTGGCCGTAAAGGCGTCAACCGCCGCGTCGTCGCCGCCATGCGCGGCAATAACACGGCTGCGCGCAAAGGCTCCGGCGACCAGCGGGATCACCACATAAAGCACCACCGACAGCAGCAGTGTCTCCCACGGCACGACAATGTCGGTCACCCCCAGCAGCAGCGCTACGATCGGCGCAAAGGCGATGATCATGACGAGATCGTTCACCGACACCTGCACCAGCGTGTAGGCGGGATCGCCCCGCGTCATTTGCGCCCAGACGAACACCATCGCGGTGCAGGGCGCAGCGCCCAGCAGGATCAGCCCGGCGATATACTGCTGAGCGTCGCCGCGCGGCAGGATCCCGGCATAGAGATAGTCGAAGAACAGCACCGCCAATGCCGCCATCGTGAAGGGCTTGATCAGCCAGTTGATCACCAGCGTGATGACCAGCCCCTTCGGCTTGCGGCCGATGTCGCGGATGCTGCCGAAATCGACCCCGACCATCATCGGGAAGATCATCGCCCAGATCAGCACGGCGACCACCAGATTGACCGAGGCATATTCGAGCCCCGCAAGGATGCCGACTGTGTCCGGCGCCGTCATGCCCAGCCCCAGCCCAGCCAGAATGGCGAGCAGCACCCAGACCGAAAGGTAACGCTCGAACAGGCCCAGCGGCGATGCGTCCGTGGTCATGTGGCAGCCCCTTCCAGCGCGCCAATGTCGGCCAGCGCAGCCTTCAGCGCGGGGGCGCTGAGCGCCGCTCGGTCGAGCGCAAGGAATGCCTGCACCCGCATTTCCAGCAAGCGCCAAGTTTCCTCGAAGGCAGCATCCACTTCGGCTTCGGTGCCGGAGACGTCTGCCGGATCGGGCAGGCCCCAATGGGCTTTAAGCGGGCTGCCGAGGAACACCGGACAGGCTTCGCCCGCGGCATTGCCGCACACGGTGATCGCCAGATCAATCCGCGGCGCGCCGTGGGCTGTGAACTCGTCCCAGCTTTTCGATCGGAAGGCGGCGGTGTCGATCCCGCGCCGCGCCAGCAGCCTGAGCGCGCCCGGATGCGGCACGCCCTTGGGCTTGCTCCCGGCGCTGAAGGCCCGCACCCGGCCGTGCCCGAGATGGTTGAACAGCGCCTCGCCGAGGATCGAGCGGGCCGAATTGCCGGTGCACAGCACCAGCACAGTGAAAGGGGTGTCGGTCATCCTGTCCTCAGCCGTGGGGTTCGCAGGCCAGTCCGGCCATCAGATCGGAGCACATTTCGGGCGCGCCTTGGCAGCAGTCCTGCATCAGGAACGTGAGCAGTCGGCGCATTCCGGGATAGTCGGCGCGATAATGGATCAAGCGGCTTTCGCGTTCGGACTGCACCAGTCCGGCGCGCTCGAGCGTCGCCAGATGATGCGACATGGTCGAGGGCGGCACGCTCTGATGTTCGGCAATCGCGCCAGCAATCATGCCGTCAGGGCCAGCCTTGACCAGCATCCGAAACACCGCGAGCCGCGTTTCATGGGCGAGAGCCCCCAGCGCATCCACCGCCCAGACCTGCGTGCCAAGATCGTCCATTACGCTACCTTTCGAGAATTATCGAAATAACTCAGGCCACGCCCGAGTCAATCCTCGTTTCGAAAGTTGTCGAATTAATTGGTGAAGGTGGCTCAGCAGCCCAATTGATCGGCAAGGTCAGTCAGGCTGGTGGCGGACCATTCCCAAGTCTGGATGTAATCGGCATCGGGTGCCGGCGCGCCGCCATATTCCTCCGGGCGATCGACATAGGCGGTCAGCAATCCGCAGGCGCGGGCGGCGGCAAGATCGCCGTGGTGCGCGGCGACGAGGCTGAGCTCGCCAGGCGCGATGCCCAGCAGCTCGGCGGTGCGCAGGTAGGCTCTCGGGTCAGGCTTGTAGAAACCGCTCACCTCCGCGCCGAGGATCGCGTCCCACGGCAACCCGCCATGCCGCGCCATCGCCAACAGCAGCGCGACATTGCCGTTCGACAGCGTGACAATCGGAAACCGCGTCTTGAGCCGGGTCAGCCCCGCAACCGCGTCGGGCCACGGGTCGAGCCGGTGCCACGCCCGGTTCCAGTCGGCCAGCAGCGCCTCGTCGATCCGGCTGGGATCCACCCTCCATTCGCGCAAGGTCGCCTCGAGCATTTCGCGATGCAGCACATCGAGCGGGACGAAGGCCCGGCCCGATTTCTTCATCCCGATCATCGCCGCGATATACTGCCGGCGCCAAGCATCAGCGAAGGCTGCGGCGGTGCCGGGGTCTTGCCCAATCCGCTCCAGAAACCTGGCGGATTCGCGCGCGACGCTGGTGCGCCAGTCGACCACCGTGCCGAACACATCGAAGGCGAGGGCTCTGGGCAGGGTGGGTTCTGGCATGGTGGCTCGGCCTATTCGGCGATGCGCTTGGGCTTGCTGATTGCTGCGGCGGCGATCTCGGCCTTGGCAAATGGCAGCCGGTGCCACTGCTTGGCGGCATAGGCGCGGGTCTGATCGGCGGCGTGGGGAGAGGCGGGATTGGTCGATTGCGAATAGCTGAGGATGGCGTCCGCAACCGGGCCTTTGTCATCGAAGCCCACGATCTGGATATAGCTCGTCCCGTGCACCGGCATCAGCCCGCCATAGGGGGCGGGGCGCGATTCCTGCATGTTGAGGATGCCGAGCGTGCCGGGGCCGCCGTGGATCGCGATGGCATCGTTCCCGGCCATGACCCGCTGCACGTCGCCCCACGGCGCATCGAGCGGGATGTTGGCCTTGTCGAGGTCAGCCACGGCTTCAGCCAGCGCTGCGAGCAGTTTCTCGCCCTTGGCCCCATCAACCGCCAGTGCGCGCGGGGTGTTTACCGGATCGGCGGGATCGAACGGCACCTGCCACAGGCCGGGCAAGCGGCCTGCCTTGGCCCAGAAGGCGCGGAACAGCGCTGCGCCGCGGCTCGTCGCTTCGAAGCGGCGATCCCATCCAGCCAAGGCATTGCAGCCGCGCACCGTCGCATCGGGCAGCCCTTCGGTCACGGTGCACAGCACTGTGATCTCGTCCAGCGTCATGTCGGCGGCGAGGCTCTTGTTGGCGAAGGCGTGGGCCTGCGCGCGGGCATGATCCACCTTGCCGCCCGCCAGTAGCGCCGCCGTCTCCGTAAAGTTCGAACGGGTGCGCAGGCTGCGCGCGGTGCCATATTCGCCAAGGATCGGCGACAGCTGGCGATGCGGCATTGCCGGGTTGCTGATCCAGTAGGAATCGTTCGAATTGGTGAGGTAGCTGCGCACGATGGTCGCCGCCTGATCGCCTGCCGGCATCAGGCCGGGGGTCGGGGTGCCTGCCGCCACATCCCAGTCGCAGGCCTCACGGGTGCCATCGAGCAGCACGGCGAGTTCGGCAAACAGGCCCGAAATCGGCGTCGAGCAGGTCTTGATCTTGTCAGCCGAAACATTCGGAACCGCGGTCACATCGGCGTGCAGCGCATCGCCGTAACGGTCAGACGCGATGGTGTTGACCCACGGAATGCCGAGCGTTTCCGTCACCGCGGCCTTCACTTCGCCGACATTCTTCGCCTCGCCGATGCGCAGCCAGGTTTCGATACCGCGCTGGTTGCTGCGATTGGCATCGCGCACCGCAAAGGCGGTTGCCGCACTCCAGGTGACGCCGCGCGCGGGGATCACGAAGACCGGGCCGAAGCGGGTGCTATACAGCGTGCGGGTGACGGCGGGCGTGCCCTCGGGCATCGGCACGGTGACGGTCTGGCGCGTCATCGGCGTGCTTGTCCCATCGACCATGTAGCGGGTCGGGTCAGCAGGATCGAGCGTCAGCTGGAACAGCGTGAAGTGCTTGGCCTGCGTGACGGTATGGGTCCAGGCGATGTCCTTGTTGAAGCCCAGCGTCGGTAGCGGCGTGCCGGCTAGGCCGACGCCCATCACGTCATAGCCATCCGGCCCGGTCACATGCATCTGCCAGAAGCGGCTGGGGCCTTTCCACGGGAAGTGCGGATTGCCGATCAGCATCCCGCGCCCATTCGCGGTCACATCCCCGCCGAAGGCCCAGCCGTTGCTGCCGAGGCCCAGCTCGTCAGGCTTAGGCATATTGATCGCAACCTTGGGCGCGGGGCTGCCGGGAGGGGCGGCATTGGCAATCGCAGGCGCGAGGTTGAGCGAACTGGCGAGCAGCATCTGCTTTTCATTCAGCCGCAGCATATCGTCGCGCGTGATCGGGCGGACCCAGGCCTTGCCGCGGCATTCGGCCGGGATGCCCTCAGCGCCTGCATCCTTGAGGAAGCGGTTATAGCCGGCGACATAACCGTCCAGCAGCCCGATGACGCGCGGGGTTAGCGACTTGGCCCCTTCACGCAGCGTCGGCAAATCAATGATCGAGCGGAAGAACACATCGGAGGAGAGGTTGTCGACCTGCTCGAACCCGAGCGTGGCTGTGGCTTGCGGCCCGAAATGGAGCGAGCGTTCGCCCGCCACGGTGGCGAATTCCTCGGCCAGTAGGCACAGATTATCCTCGGCATAGGCATAGGCCACGCCGTAGCCGACACCGCGCCAGTCGCGCGCCTTGATATGCGGGATGCCGAAGGTGGTGCGGGTGATGGTCGCTTCGTAGCGCTTGCCCGCCAAAGCCTCGCTCGCCGGAACTGCCAGGAGTGCAGCTGTCGTGGCCGCCAAAATCGCCTTGCGCATCGTCAATCCTCTCGCTCGCCCGTTATCGGGTCTCGACGAGCAACCTATCGGCAAGGGGATGCGCAAAGTAAAGGGCGCCCTGCCGCGTGGCGGAGCGCCCTTACTGTCATTCCGATGCGATCAGAACGAAGCGGTGACCGAGAACACCACAGTCGCGTCCGAGATCGAATCGCCCGCCAGCGTGGCGAAGTTCGGGCGGATCAGGTTGGCTTCGCCTTCGGTGATGTCGGTATCGACATAGGCAACCGACAGCGTCAGGCCCGGAATCGGCACGATGTCCGCACCGATCAGCCAGTCGAGATAGGTGCCGGTCGGCGCAATGCTGGTGCCGTTGGGGCCAAGGCCGGGGTTCCCGTCCGAATAGCCGAGGTGAGCCTTCAGCGTGATCGGCGCGCCGCTGATGCCATAGGTCGCATCGCCCGAAAGGTAGAGGTTGTCTTCCTTGTCGCCCGGGTTGGGCGGACTGCCGACCGGGAAGGCATTGCCCAGTGCTTCTTGCGACGGCGCATAGGCGACGCCCGCGGTCAGCCCGATGGGGCCGACGCTGCCCGAAAGCTTAGCGTAAAGCTCAGCGAAGTCGGTGGTGTCAGCGCCCGAGGGGTACATGTACCACACAAGGCCGGTGTCCAGCGTGCCTTCGCCGACCGGAAGCTTGAACCCGGCAAATAGGTCGAGCTCCATGTTGGCGCCGCCGAAGGTGCCCCAGCCCGACAGGTTCGAACCCCAGGCACCGGCATAAAGGCCGCTCGAATGGGCGAGCGTAAAGCCGCCCTGCACGGCCATGCCTTCATCCGACTGCGACACGCCGCGGAAGCGGTAGTCGCTGGTGAGGGTGGCCGATCCCGAGAGGGTGATGTCGGACGCTTCTTCTTCCTGGCCCGTGGCAGTGGCAAGGTCGATCGGCTCGATAGCGCGCAAAGCAACAGCGGCCTGATCGGCCTCGGTCACGGCGATTTCGATTTCATCGGCCGGGCCAGCGGGAGCGGCTTGCGTCTCACCTGCAAAGGCAGGCGTGGCAAAACAGGCGATGAGAGCGACGGCCGAAGCGGCCGAGGCAAAACGAATGGACATAAGGAACGCTCCATAGAGAGGTTTGGATCGTTCCACCTGCGTCTGCGGCGTGCGAGAGATTTTTATCCGAAGTCTCGGGTTCCCGTCATGCCGGACTTCGGACTGACACATTCCGCCGCGCCGCACAAATCTTTTGCGCCGTCAAGTCTGCGCATTCCAAATGTTGCGTTGCATTAATGTACCACTCGCAATTCCGTGCGAGGCTCAGGTGGCGCGCAGGCTCTCCATGTCGATGACGAAGCGGTACTTGATGTCGCTGGCCTCCATCCGGTCATAAGCGGTCTGGATGTCCTGCATCGCGATCACTTCGATATCGGGGAGGATGTTATGCTCGGCGCAGAAATCGAGCATCTCCTGCGTTTCAGCCAGCCCGCCGATCCCGCTGCCGGTGAGCACCTTGCGCCCCAGCAGCACGCCGGTGTGGAGTTCCGGCATCATCCCGATCAGCCCGACCAGCACCTGCACCCCATCTATCCTGAGCAAGTGCAGATAGGGCACCACATCGTGGCGCACCGGGATGGTGTTGAGCACCATGTCGAAATAGCCGCGCTTGGCCTTCATCGCGGCGTCATCGTCGGTGTTGAGGAAGGCGTGGGCGCCAAGCTTTTCGGCATCGGCGCGCTTGCTTTCGGAGCGGGAGAGCACGGTCACCTCCGCGCCCATCGCTGCGGCGAGCTTCACGCCCATGTGACCCAATCCGCCCAGCCCTGCGACCGCGACCTTGCTGCCCGGCCCGACCTTCCATGTCCGCAGCGGCGAGTAGGAGGTGATCCCGGCGCACAGCAGCGGCGCGGCTTCGGCCATCGGCATCCCGTCCGGCACCTTGAGCACGAACTCCTCGCGGCAGACGATGCGTTCGGAATAGCCGCCGAAGGTCAGGCTGCCGTCGCGCCGGTCCTTGCCATTATAGGTGCCGGTCATCCCGCCATCGAGGCAGTATTGTTCAAGATCGGCATCGCAATGTGAGCACTCCATGCACGAATCGACCATGCAGCCGATCGCGACCCGGTCACCGACTGTGTGGCGGGTGACGCTGCTGCCGACCGCGCTGACAGTGCCGACGATCTCGTGACCCGGCACGATCGGATAGGTGGTGAAGCCCCAGTCGTTGCGCGCCGAGTGCAGATCGGAATGGCAGATGCCGCAGTGGGTGATCTCGATAAGCACGTCATCGTCGCGCAGCCCCCGCCGAGTGATTGCCATCGGCCCGACGCCACTGTCAGGCGCGGTCGCGCCGTAGGCCTTGGTGGGGTATTCGTTGGTGGCGGTTGTCATGCGAGGACTCCTTCGTGTGCTGTATCGAACCCGGAGGGTTCGCAAGGGCGACTGCCCGCCGGCCGGTAGGCCGCCCCCTCGGAGGCGCTGGCGAAGCCAACTAGCCGTGAGCGATCATCGCGGCGGCATACGAATAGCCCCGTCCAGTCGGAACTGGTGGCCGTTGATGTAGCTGTTGCGGGCAATCTCCAGCACAAGCGATGCAAACTCCTCCGGTTCGCCCAGACGCTTGGGAAAGGGCACGCTGGCGTTCAGTTGCGCCCACATGGCTGGGTTGCGGTCTTTCATCCCCAGCATCAGCGGGGTAGCGAAGATGCCCGGCATGACCGAATTCACCCGGATGCCCATATCCATCAGGTCGCGCGCCATCGGCAGCACCAGTCCGTTCACCCCGGCCTTGCAGCTGCCATAGATCACCTGACCGATCTGCCCATCTTGCGCCGCGACGCTGGCAGTGAGGATCACGCAGCCACGCTCGCCGTCGTCATTAACAGGATCGGCATTGGCCATCCCCAGCGCCGAGATGCTGGCGACGCGGTACGAGGCGATGAGGATGCCCTCGGCCCCGAAGGCGTAATCTTCAGTGGAGAGGCGCTTGTACTGGCCGCTCTCCTTGTCCCAGCCCAGCGTCTTGCCGCGGCGGCTTGCCATTGCGCAGTGCAGCGTCACGCGCTCCTGTCCGTGGGCCGCGCGCGCTTTGGCAAAGCCAGCCTCCACCGAGGCTTCGTCCATGATGTCGACATGGCAGAAGATGCCGCCGATATCGCGCGCATGGGCTTCGCCCGCTTCGTCGTTGATGTCGAAGATCGCGACCTTCATGCCCGCATCGGCAAAGGCCTTGGCGCTCGCCTTGCCCAGCCCGCTCGCGCCGCCGGTGACCACCGCGGCCATGCCCGGTTCGATTTTCATGGGTTTCCTCTCCTGTGGTTCTTTTGCCTCTGGCTAAGCGCTTAGTCGGCGCGGCGCTAGCTCTCCAATTGAGGCATTTGCGCCACAGCGCCGCTGAATTTGGTTTGGCACGCGGTTGTAACAGCTTCGTCACCGTCCGGTCGCCCGTGTGTCACGGTCGCGGATTATCGGCGCCCTCAACACGGCCCCGATTCCCGGGAGACCGCCAGGGGGAATATCCATGCTCCGCACCCAGCTGTTTGTCGGCAGCGCCGTCACCGCGCTTGCCACCGTTTTTGCCGCACCTGCTCACGCCGCTGAGGCCGACCCGCAGACGCTCGCCGCCGCAGTCCAATCGGGCGGCGCGATTGCCGAGACCGAGGAGACCGAGGACGACGCAATCCAGTCGGCCAAGGAAATCGTGGTCCAGGGCTCGATCGGCTTCCGTAACCGCTCCGATTCCGCCGAGCCGGTGCTGGTCTATGACGAGGAATACTTCCAGCGCTTCGAACCGCTGACCGCAGGCGATGCGCTGAAGCGCGTGCCGGGCGTGACCTTCCTGTCCGACGTGCTCGAAAGCGACGGCGCCCGCCTGCGCGGGCTTGATCCGGGCTACACCCAAATCCTCATCAACGGCGAGCGCGTGCCGGGCGGCCAGTCCGACCGTTCATTCTTCCTCGACCGTATCCCGGCCGAACTGATCGAGCAGGTCGAGATCGTGCGTTCCTCCTCCGCCCGCCGCACCGGCGATGCGGTCGCAGGTTCGCTCAACATCAAGCTGCGCGATGGCTTCGCGCTTGATGGCGGCTACCTGCGTGCGGGCGGGCTGTTCTTCGATGATGGCGAGTTCAAGCCCTCGGGCGGCTTCTACTATGGCGGCGCGCTGGCCGGTGGCCGGGTGCTGGTGGGCGCCAACGTGCAGGGCCGCTACAACCCCAAGGAAAAGTCCAGCCTGCGCTACGGCGACAGCCCTGAGAACAACCCCAATTTCGCAGCCGACGATTTCACCAACCGCGAAGACCAGACCGACGTGCGCGACGGCACCGATTATGCCTTCAACGCCAGCTGGGGGATCGAGAGCGAAACCACCGAGTTCGAACTGCTCGGCAACTTTGTCCGCACCGAGCGCACCGAAACTGAGCGTTCGTTTGAATATAATGACCCCACCGCGATCAATGGCCCGGTGCGCGCCACGCCCGCGGGCAACCTGCTGACCGACAACGCCAACGTTTCGGACATCACGCAGGAAAGCTTCGCCATCATCGGCAAGCTCGATCACGAATGGAGCATCGGCGAAACCCAGCTGCGGGTCGGCTATTCCAGCTTTGACGAACAGCGCGACGAGTTCGAATACGAAGTCGATTTCGACCGCAGTGCCCCGCGCTTCACCGGCGACCTGATCGATCAAGCGATCAAGGACACCGAGCTGTTCGTGAACCTCGAGCATGAGTTCGAGCTGAACGACAATCTCGAATTCGCAATCGGCGGCTTCGTCCAGAACAAGGACCGCGACACCGATCTCCAGACGGTGCGCAGCCGCTTCAATCTGACCGCCGCGAACCGTCAGGGCTATGACCAGTTCACCCGCAATCCGGCTGAATTCGCCCCCGCCACCTTCCCGCCGCTGGAGCCGACCACCACCCGCATCGAGGAAGACCGCCGCGACCTGTATGCGCTGGTCGAAGGCGAATATGACAACCTCACCTTCGAGGTCGGCATTCGCTGGGAAAACACCGATGTGACGATCACCGATCTGGTGGCCGCCGGCACCCCGGCAATCAACAGCGACTATGACGAATTCCTGCCCTCGGCATCGATGAAGATCGAAGTGGGTGAGGGCCGGGTCACGCTGTCGGGTGCGCGCACGCTGCGTCGTCCCAACTTCAACTTCCTCACCCCCGGCACGCTGGAAGCCGAATTCGGTGACAACGACTTCCTCGGCAACCCGCTGCTGCTGCCGGAAACCGCATGGGGCGGCGATGTTGGCTATGAACACAAGATCGGCCGCACCGGCGTGGTCGGCGTCAACGTGTTCTACCGCGATGTCAGCAACCTCACCGAACTGTCGACCCTGCTTGATGCGAGCGGCGCGCCAGTCGAAGGTTCGGAAGGGCCGGGCACCTTCGTCTACACCCCGCGCAACACTGGCAGCGGTGAGGTGTACGGGATCGAATTCGATGCCTCGTTCAGCCTCGCCTTCCTCGGCCTGCCCGATACCGGCGTGTTCGGGAACCTGGCGGTGCTCGACAGCAAGATCACCGACGAATTTGGCGAGCGGCGCTTCAACGACCAGTCGAAGTTCGTCTACAACTTCGGCGCGATCCAGAACATCCCGCAGTTCGGCGCGGCCTTCGGGGCGACCTATCGCAAGCAGGGCTCGGCCTTCGGGCGTCTGGTGGGCGAGGAAGTGACCACCCGTTACGGCGCGGACCTCGAAGTCTTCATCGAAAAGCGGTTCGGCGACAGTTTCACCATCCGCGCGGTGGGTTCGAACCTGCTCGACAGCACCAAGGACGAAGTGTTCAACAAGTTCGCCACCACCGGTGATCAGGTGGGCCGCGATTTCGACGAATACGAGATCGAAAGCGAGCGCGCCGGGCCGGTGTTCCAGATCGTAGCGAGGTATGCGTTCTGATGCTGCGTCCCTTCCACGGCTTCGCTCTGCTGTCCCTCGGGATCGCAGGGGCCTGCGCCACGGTGCCGCCGATTACCGGCGATCCAGCTGTGACCGTGACCGCGCGGGCGGAAACCCCGCCGGTCGGCACCGCGCGCGAGGATGCGGCGGATGATCCGGCGATCTGGCGCAATCCCGCCAACCCGGCGGCCAGCCTGATCGTTGGCACGGACAAGAAGGGCGGGCTTTACGTCTATGACCTCAAGGGTGCGCAGAAGAGCTTCCTTGCGGCGCCCGGCCTCAACAATGTTGATCTGATCGCGCTTTCAGGCGGCCGCGTGCTGGTGATCGCGAGCGACCGCAGCGATCTCACCACGGTCAATCTGTTCATGGCGCTGCTCGACACCACCACCGGCAAGCTTACCCCGGCAGGCAAGATCGCCGTGGGGCCGGGTGAGGGTTACGGCATCTGCATGGTCAAGCCTGCGGGCAGTGAGGGCGCAATCGCCTTCAGCGCGCCCAAGGGCGGCACGATCTATCGCACCGTCATCCGCGAGGCGGGCGGGGTCTTCACCGGAACCACCACCACGCTTGCACAAGTGCCGACCCAGACCGAAGGCTGCGTCGCCGATCCGCGCACCGGCACACTCTTTATCGGTGAGGAAGACGCCGGGATCTGGGCGATCGACATGGCCACCGGGGCCAAGCGGATGGTCGCCGCCATCGATAACAAGGTGTTGGTCGCCGATGTCGAAGGCCTGGCCATCGCGCCCGAAGGCAAGAACGGCGGCTACCTCGTCGCGTCTTCGCAGGGCGACAATGCCTATGCGGTGTTCCGTCTGCCGGACGTGACCCCGGTCGGCCGCTTCCGCATCGCCCATGGCGCGTTCGGCTCTGTTGAGGAAACCGATGGGATTGAACTCGACAACCGCGACTTCGGCCCCGATTTCCCCAAAGGCATTTACATAGCGCAGGACGGAGTGAACGCGCCCTCGGCACAGAACTTCAAATATGTCCGCTGGGACGAAGTGCTTGCCGCGCTGGAGGCGGGTCGGTAATCCACCGGGCATGACCCAGATCCCCGCTTTCGAAGCCAATCGGCGCCGTTTCCTCGGCGCGACCGCCACCGCTTTTGCCGCGCTGACCGCAAGCGGCTGCATGACGCGCGGTGCGCCTGCCGCCTCCGCCGCCGCCCGGGCACCGGCCAAGGCCAGCGGCTTTGCCGGATATGGCGCCTTGGTGCCGGACCCGGCGGGCTTGCTCGATCTGCCGGAAGGGTTCTCTTACCGTGTGATTTCGCGCCTCGGCGACGCAATGGACGACGGCGGCACCGTGCCTGACCGCGCGGATGGGATGGGCTGCTTCGACCTCGGCAATGGTGAGATCGCGCTGGTCCGCAATCACGAATTGCAACCGCGCCACGATGCAGGCGGGCCAATCGCCAAGGGCTTCGGCAAGCGCAACGGCGCTTTCGTCCCCGGCGGGACCACCACCATCGTGCTTGATGCCGCGACGTTGCAAGTGAAGCGCCAGTTCCGCAGCCTTGGCGGGACGATCCGCAATTGTTCGGGCGGGGTGACGCCGTGGGGCAGCTGGCTGACCTGCGAGGAAGCGCCGACCGGTCCCGGGCAACCCTATGGTGACGGGCTGGAGCGCGATCACGGCTGGGTGTTCGAAGTCCCCGCTTCGACGCGCGGGCTGGTCGATCCGCTGCCGCTGACCGCGATGGGCCGCTTCAATCACGAAGCCGCCGCAGTCGATCCGGCAACCGGCTATGTCTACATGACCGAGGACCGCGATGACGGGGTGCTCTATCGCTTCATCCCCAAGACTCCCGGCAAGCTGGCCGAAGGTGGACGCTTGCAGGCGATGGTGGTCGAAGGGCTTACCGATACCCGCAACTGGAACAGCGCCACGATGCCGGTCGGCAAGCCCTACCGAGTCACTTGGGTTGATCTCGACGAGGTCGACGCACCCAAGGACGACCTGCGCCAGCGTGCCGCCGCCAAGGGCGCGGCGCTGGTCGCGCGCGGGGAAGGGCTGCACATGGGCGTCAACCGCGGGACGAGCGAAGTCTTCGCCTGCTGCACCAGCGGCGGAGCCAAGCAGCTCGGGCAGATCCTCAAGCTGACGCCGGGTCTGGCAGGTGCGCCCGATACGGTCGAGCTGTTCTTCGAGAGCGAGAACACCGATCAGTTCAACTTCGGCGACAACCTCACCGTGGCCCCAAACGGCCACCTGATCGTGTGCGAGGATCAATACACCCCGATCGTCGACAACCACATTCGCGGGATATCGCCCGATGGTCAGGCCTATACGGTCGCACGGCTCACAGCGCAGACCGAGCTTGCGGGCGGATGCTTCTCGCCCGATGGTAAGGTGCTGTTCGTCAACGCCTATGACCCGACCGCGACGTTGGCGATCACCGGGCCCTGGGCGGCCTGATCCAAAGCCAGACCTCGCGTGGACGGCTTCCTGATCGCTGTGCTGCTGGTCTTCGCGCTGGCGATGGGCGGGCGCGATCAATGGCTGGTGGCGCATTGGGCCGATGCGGTGGAACGCAGCACCGCGCTGCTCGTGGTCGCCGTGCTCTGCGCCTGCCTTAGCGCAGGCGTGATGGCGTGGATTGGCGCCGAGTTTGCCGAACTCTTGCCGCGCCGCGCTGCGCAGATGCTGGTCGCCTTTGCGCTGGCGATTGCCGCTGCCGAGTTGGCGTTTCCGGTGCGACTCAAATCGCCGCAGGAGCCGACCCGCTCGCTAGGTGCGATCGCAATTGTGCTGCTGGCACGCCAGATCGGAGACGGCGCGCGCTTTGCCGTCTTTGCTGTCGCTGCATGGACCGTAGTTCCGCTGACAGCGGGGCTTGGCGGCGCGCTGGGAGGGGCGGCGGCCGTGGCGATTGGCTGGTCAGTCGGAAGCGAAACCCTCGCCCGCTGGCCGCTGCGCATCCTTCGGCTGGTGCTGGCGGGCTGCCTTGCGATTGCGGCGCTATTCATCGGATTGAACGCCCGTTTCGCCGCCTTCTAATCGCCTTGCGCGATCACGGCGAATAGAATTTTGCTGGAATCCAATCTATGTGCGTGCAGTGAGATAGTCACTATATAGGCGCCAAGCCTTGCTCGCACTGAACAGGAAAACGGAGAATATCATGGCCGATAAGAAAGCCAATTCGAAAGCTGCTCTGGTTGATGAACTCAACGGATTGCTCGCTGATCACTTTGCCTTGTTCATCAAGACCAAGAATTTCCACTGGCACGTCAAGGGCCCGCGCTTCCACGACCTGCACCTGTTGTTCGACACACAGGCGCTGGAAGTACGCGACCAGATCGATCTGATTGCCGAGCGCGTGCGCAAGCTGGACGCCGATACGCTCACCTCGATCGGGACGATGGGTAAGCACACGCAGATCAAGGATCAGGATAGCACCAAGCTTTCCGCCGAGGACATGATCGCCGAACTGCTCGCCGATAACGAAACCGTGATCGCGCGGCTGAAGGGCATGAAGGATCTGGCCGAAGAAGCGGGCGACAACGCCACCGACGGGCTGCTCGACGACTGGACCGACATGGCTGAACAGCGCGCCTGGTTTTTGCGTTCGATCCTCGCCTGATCGCTGCCGCAATAGCGCTTCACAAGCGGGCCGCACCCATTGCCGGGGGCGGCCCGTTTGCTATGGTTCGGCCATGCAGGACGTTACGATTATCGAAGGCGCGGATCAGGCCGCGATCGCTGGCTGGCTGGCGGCACGACTTGGCGGAAGCGGCGCGATCACGCTCCCCGGCGGTTCGACCCCCTTTCCGATCCTCGCTGCCCTGATCGAACAGGGCGGCGTCGACTGGAGCGGGTGGGATATCTGGCCCAATGACGACCGGATCGTGCCCGAAGCGCACGATGCGTCCAACACCGGCAAGATGCGCGCGCTGCTGGAGCCTGCGGGCGCGCAGATTGTCCCGTTGAGCGAAGATGCCATCCCGCCGCATTTCGCGCTGACATGGATGGGCATGGGGCCGGATGGGCATATCGCCTCGCTGTTCCCCAACACCGATCCCCGGATTGATGATCCGCTGGCGGTTCTCCGCCTCACACCCGATCCGCTCCCAGCCCACGCGCCGTTCGACCGGATCACGCTGACCATCCCGGCGCTGCTGAACACAAACGCGCTGGTTTTCACGCTCGGCGGCGCGGCGGACAAGCGCGCGGTGTTCGACGCAGCGCTGGCGGGCGAGCATGACCTTCCCGTCGCCCGCCTGCTACGCACCGCGCAGGCGCAGGGCATTCCCGTGACCGTCTTCACCTGATGCCGCAGCTTCTCCCCGCCGCGCTCCACCGCGCGCTTATGCCGCTGGCCCACCTTGTGCGGCACTACTGGCGGCGCTGGCGCAAGACGCCGATTGCGGGGGTGAGCATCGTCATCACCAACCTCACCGGCGATGTGCTGTTGCTCAAGCATTCCTATGGCCCTGAAGTCTGGAGCCTGCCCGGCGGGGGGCTCGCGCCCGGCGAGGACCCCGAGGCAGCGGCACGGCGCGAGGTGCTGGAGGAACTGGGCGTGGAACTGGCGCGGATCGAACTGGTCGGGACGCTGGAAGAGGTGCTGTCCGGCTCACCCCACGCCGCCTATGTTTTCGCCGCCGTGTGCGATCAGCGACCCAAGCCTGACGGGCGCGAAGTGACAGAGGCGCGGTTCTTCCCCTCGCACTCGCTGCCCGAACCGCTCGGCCGTACCACCCGCACGCGGATCGCGGCGTGGCGGGCGCGGGGGACGGGGTAGAGGGCGGTTTTGATCGGACTTACGGGGCGACGGTCAGACGCGCCCTTTGGTCGAAGTCGCGCCAGATTGGGTTCGCGCCAAGGAGCCAAAGGGACAAGATGTTACAATTACGGCGAAGCCGCTCGAACCCCTTTGCGGCAGAGCAAGGCCGTTGAATTGCCTGCGGTGCAGAACGGCCCTCTTGGCCCCTTGGCTCCTTGGCGCGAACCCAGATACCGTCCCGTCTCTGCGTGAATCCAAAACACCCCCGCGCCCTTCACAACAATCGCAGCTGCGCCTCGTCGCTCGCGGGCTTGTCATCCTCGGCTCCTTCCAGCCCCGACAGCGTCAGCCCCATCAGCCGGATCGGCCCGCGCAAAGGCAACTCCGCCTCAAGCAGCGCGCGGGCGAGCTGCGCGAACTCCCCCTTGCCGCTGACGAAATCGGGCAGCGAGGTCGCGCGGGTCATGATCTGGAAATCGGTGAACTTCATCTTGAGCGTCACCGTCCGCCCCTTCGCGCCCGCAGCCTCGATCCGCTCCCACACGATATCAATGATGGTCTCCAGCGTGTCGCGCAAGGCGCCGCCGCTGCCGATATCTTCCGAGAAGGTCCGCTCCCCGCCCACGGACTTGCGTACGCGGTGCGCCGCGACGGGGCGCAGGTCGATGCCGCGGGCGGCGCGGAACAGGTAATCGGCCATGCTGCCGAAATGCTGGCGCAGAAAGGCGATGTCCTTGGCCGCAAGGTCAGCGCCGGTCAGGATACCGAGCTTCTGCATCCGCTCCTCCGCCTTGGGCCCGACCCCGTGGAAGCGCCGGATCGGCAGGCCCGCGACAAATTGCGCGCCTTCGCCCGGACGGATGACGCACAACCCGTCCGGCTTATTCTGATCGCTGGCGAGCTTGGCGAGGAACTTGTTGTAACTGACCCCCGCACTGGCGGTGAGCCGGGTCTTGGCGCGGATTTCCTGCCGGATCAGCGTGGCGATACGGGTCGCGCTGCCGATGCCGAGGCGGTCTTCGGTGACATCAAGATAGGCCTCGTCCAGGCTCAGCGGTTCGATGATCGGAGTGTAGTGCTCGAACACCCGGCGGATCTGGCGGCTGGCTTCCTTGTAGGCGTCAAACCGTGGGCGTACGAAGATGAGGTCGGGGCATAGCCGCTGCGCCGTGACAGACGGCATGGCGCTCCGCACCCCGAACGTCCGCGCTTCATAGCTGGCCGCCGCCACCACCCCGCGCCCGCCCGCGCCGCCGACTGCGACCGGCTTGCCCTTAAGCGACGGATCATCGCGCTGTTCGACGCTCGCGAAGAAGGCATCCATATCGACATGGATGATCTTGCGCAGACCGGGCGCGGTCTCGGCGTTGTCGGGCAAGGGCGGCGGGTCGGCCATCCTTTGGCAAATAGAACCTTGGGGCCGACGAAGGAACTGTTGCTGGAACAATTCACCACACAGGTCATTTTGTGCATATGCGAAAAGAACAGTGGTCTTCGGGCGAACCCCTCGGCAAAGGCGCGCCCATGGCCACCGCGATTGCTCCCTCAACGCCCCTGCGCAAGGCGCTCGGTGAGACCGAGCTGCTGTGGATGATGGCGATGCTGATGGCGCTCAACGCCTTCGGGATCGACGCGATTCTGCCCGCGCTCGATGCGCTGGCCGCTGACCTTTCGGTCTCGGGCAATGATCGGCAATTCGTGATTGGCGTGTTCCTGCTGGCTGGCGGCATCGGTTCGCTGGTGCCGGGCGCGCTGGCTGACCGCTTCGGGCGGCGGCCGATCCTGCTGGGCGCGGTCGCGGTCTATATCGTGCTTTCGATTCTCTCCGCGCTGGCACCCACCTATGATGCGCTGATCGCGGTGCGTGGGGCGCAGGGCTTCTTTGCCGCCGGGATCGTCGCCCTGCCGCCCGCGATCATCCGTGACCGCGTGGGCGGGGACAAGATGGCGCGGATGATGAGCCTGATCTTCGTGATTTTCCTGATGGTCCCCGCGATCGCGCCGACCATCGGCGAAGGCATCCTGCAAATCGGCAGCTGGCGCGCGATCTTCGGCGCAATGGCGGTGCTGGGCGTGGTGATGGGCACGTGGGTCTATCTCCGCCTGCCCGAAAGCCTGACCGACGAAAACCGCCAGCAAATCCACCTTCGCACAATAGGCGTGAACATGGGCCGCGCGCTCGCCCTGCCGAGCACCTTTGGCTATGTCATCGGTTCGGCGCTGGTGTTCGGCGCGCTGTTCGGCTTCATCAATTCCTCGCAGCAGCTGATCACCGAGACCTTCGGCGCGGGCGATATCTTCCCGCTGGTCTTCGCGATCTGCGCCGGGTCGATGGCGTTTGCCAGCTGGTCGAACTCACGCATTGTCGAGCGTTTCGGCGCCCGCCGGGTGAGCCACACCGCGCTGTTCTTCTTCATCGCGGTGAGCGCAGTGCAGGTGATGTTCGCCTTCCAGCCGGAAGAGCACCTGTGGGTGTTCGTCCCGCTGATGGCGACCAACATGGCGCTGCTCGGCTTCATTGGCAGCAATTTTGGCGCCATCGCGATGAACCCGTTCTTCAACATTGCGGGCGCGGCAAGCTCAGCCCACGGATTTGTGCGCATGACGATGGCGGCGCTGCTGGGCGGAGCGATTGGCTACGCGTTTGACGGCACGGCGCGGCCGCTGGCGCTGGCCTTGCTGGCGAGCGGGCTGGCCTGCTTGGTGCTGGTGCTGATGAGCGAGAAGGGCAAGCTGTTCGGGCCAAGTGATGCGGAGATGGGCAGGTAATCCTCCCCTGAAGGGGAGGATCAATCCGCCCCCAGCCTCCGCCACGCCAGCCCCGCAAATTCGCACAGCAAGGGCCGCGTGTCGCGCGGGTCGATGATGTCCTCGACATTGAAGCGCTCGGCCGAGCGGAACGGTGAGGTGACTTTCGCCAGCCGTTCGCGGATTTCCTCCAGCAGTGCTTGCGGATCATCGGCGGCTTCCAGTTCCGCCTTATAAGCGACCTCAAGCCCGCCCGCGATGGGGAGGCTCCCCCAGTCACCTGACGGCCAGCAATAGCGGTACTGATACCGCTCGGCATTGCTCATCGCGCTGCCGGCAATCCCATAGGCGCGGCGCAGGACGATGCTGGCGAGCGGCACGGTGGCGCGGTAAATGGCGTTCATCGCGTTGACGCCATACCGGATCGTCCCCGCCATTTCCGCCTCGCGCCCGATCATGAAGCCGGGGTTGTCGACCAGGTGGACGATCGGCAGCCGGAACTGGTCGGCGAGTTTGACGAACCGTTCGACCTTCTCGGACGTTTTGGCCTCCCACGATCCGCCGAGGTAGCTCGGATCGCTGGCGATGACGCAGACCGGCCAGCCATCGAGCCGCGCAAAAGCGGTGATCGCGGCGCGGCCCCAGTGCTTGCCGATCTCGAACACGGTGCCGGAATCGAACAGCATCTCCATGCAGCGGCGCATCGAATAGACCTGTTTCGCATCGCGCGGCACCAGACTAAGCAGCGCCTCCTCGCGCCGGTCCGCCGGATCATCGCAGGCCGAGCGGCGCGCGGGCTGGCCGACATATTCGGGCATGAAGCTGAGGAAATGCCGCGCGCGGGCGAAGGCCTCGGCCTCGCTGGCGACCTCGTCATCGACCACCCCATTGCGGGTGTGGATCGCAGAGCCGCCGAGCGCCTCCTTGGCCTCCTCGTGATTGGCCGCGCCGCCCTTGTAGGCCTCGCCCAGGCCATCGACCACGGCAGGGCCAGCGGCGAAGATTTGGCTGAGGCCCTTCACCATGATCGAATAGTGGCTCGCCACGGTGCGTGCCGCGCCGAGGCCCGCCGTTGGCCCGAGCGCCAGCGCCACCACCGGCACAGTGTCGAGGTTCGTCACCACATCGCCCCAACCGGGCACCGCCGGGATATAGGTCGCGCCGATCTGTTCGAGCGTCTTCACCGAGCCGCCGCCGCCCGTGCCGTCGATCATGCGGATGATGGGGAGCTTCAACTGGTGCGCCATCATCTCGGCCTGCACCATCTTGCGCGCAATCCCCGCATCCGCCGCGCCGCCGCGGATCGTGAAGTCGTCCGCCGTGGCGACGACCGGGCGGCCATTGATCAGCGCCTTGCCGAACAGGAAGGGGGCGGGGGTGACGCTGGCGAGGTCGCCGTTGGCGTCATACTTCGCTGAGCCCGCGATCTTGCCGATCTCGCGGAAGGAACCCTCGTCGCACAGCGCCGCGAGCCGCGCGCGGGCGTCCATCTTGCCCCGCCCGTGCTGCCGCGCAACCTTGTCCGCGCCGCCCATCTGCTCGGCCAGCGCCTCGCGTTGCCGCAGTTCTTCGAGTTCCTTGGCCCAGGTCACAACCCACTCCCGTCATGCTGAACTTGGTTGTGCAAGCACAGCTTCGCTTCCAGCATCCATCCTTCGGCTTCGAGCCAAGGTGTGTGGGGTGAAATGGACCCTGAAACAAGTTCAGGGTGACGGCGAAGGGCGGAAACCCACCCCTTCGTCATCCCAGCGGAAGCTAGGACCTAGAGCGGCAAAGGCTGAACCAAGAGGCCCTAGGCCCCAGCCTGCGCTGGGGTGACGGATTATTCGTCTGAAGCGGCAGGCACCACCGTCACCAAAACCGCATCAACCTGCACCTGTCCGCCCGCACTAACCGCCAGCCCCTCGACCACCCCGTCGAACGGCGCGGTGAGGGCGTGTTCCATCTTCATCGCCTCGAGCACCAAGAGCCGCTGCCCGGCGGTGACGGCCTGCCCCTCGCTGACATCGACCGCGAGAACCTTGCCCGGCATCGGGGCAATGATCGCACCATCGGCGGCGGAGGCTTGGCCGGTGCCGCGAGATTCTTCGACCTCAAACACGTGTGCCCAGCCATGCTCGACCAGAATCGCGCCGCGCTCGGTTGGCCACAAGAGCGAGCCTGCGCCCAAGTTACCGTCAAGCGAGCCCTCAACTGGATCGCCATCGCACAACAAGCGGATCGTTCGCTTTGGCGCGGCATTGAGCCGCGTCCCGAGCAGGTCGCGCCAAGGTGTCCCGGTGGCATCCTCATCCTGGAGGTCAAATATCCCGCGACTGCCTCCGGCTGTCAGGAACACACTGACTGAGGCCGTATCAATCAAGTCTTGTGACGCATTGCTACCGGCGAGAAGCGTTTCTCCTCGCGCTGCAATAAAGCCTGTATCGAGACGGCCTTCATGGAAATCGGTCTCTCTCAGGAGAGCTGCGAGAAACCCGGAGTTGTTCCTAACCGGCCAAGTCAGAACACTGTCGCACGAGAACGCCAGCTGATCGATGGCGTCACTACGGGTCTCACCCTTGCAGATGATCTTTGCGATCATCGGATCGTAGTAAGGCGAAATTTCCGATCCATGTGCGACGCCGGTCTCAATGCGGGCCACCTCGTCGTCGAGATGAAAATGCTCTAGCGTTCCGGTGCTAGGGAGAAACCCTGTTCTAGGGTCCTCCGCATAGAGCCTTGCCTCAATCGCCCAGCCGTTGATCGACAGCTCCTCCTGCCGCTTGGGCAGCGGCTCCCCGCTCGCCACGCGCAGTTGCCATTCGACCAGATCGACGCCGGTGATCTCCTCGGTGACCGGGTGCTCCACCTGAAGGCGGGTGTTCATCTCCATGAAGAAGATGCGGTCGGCGCGCAGGCCTTCGCTCGCATCGGCGATGAATTCGATCGTGCCTGCGCCCTCGTAATCGACCGCCTTGGCGGCGCGCACGGCGGCGGCGCAGATTGCCTCGCGGGTGACCGCGTCCATGCCGGGGGCGGGGGCTTCCTCGATCACCTTCTGGTGGCGGCGCTGCAATGAGCAGTCGCGTTCGAACAGGTGGACGACGTTGCCGTGGCTATCGCCGAACACCTGCACCTCGATATGGCGGGGCGAGGTGATCCACTTTTCCAAGAGCACCTCGTCATTGCCGAAGCTCGCCTTGGCTTCGCGGCGGCAGCTCTCCAGCGATGCGGCGAAGTCAGCCGGGGCATCAACCTTGCGCATCCCCTTGCCGCCGCCGCCCGCGACGGCCTTGATGAGCACGGGGTAGCCGATGGCCTCGGCTTCAGCGGTGAGGCGCTCCAGCGATTGATCCGCGCCGAGATAGCCGGGGGTCACGGGCACGCCCGCCTCGATCATCCGCGCCTTGGCCGCGTCCTTGAGGCCCATCGCGCGGATGCTAGCAGGCTTGGGTCCGACCCAGATCAGACCCGCGTCGAGCACCGCCTGCGCAAAGTCCGCATTCTCGGAGAGGAAGCCATAGCCGGGATGAATCGCATCCGCCCCAGTCTGCTTGGCCGCCGCAATGCTCTTCGCGCCGACCAGATAGCTCTCCGCCGCTGGCGAGGGTCCGATATGCACGCTCTCGTCGGCGCTCCGCACATGCAACGCCTTGGCATCAGCATCGGAATAGACCGCGACGGTGGCGATCCCCATCGTGCGGGCCGTACGCATGATCCGGCACGCGATCTCGCCGCGATTGGCGATCAGGAGCTTGGTGATCATTACTCCGCTCCGCAGCCGGTGGTGAGGTGGCTGTAGGTGATCGTCGCGATCTTCCACGCGCCGTCGATCCGCATCAGCGTGAAGATGTCGACCCCGCAATGGCTGCGCTTGCCGTCGAGGATGAAGTCGTAGTCGGCGCGGACCGTTGCGACGGGGCCATCGACCGTCACCACTTCGCCGTGCAGCGGTTCGGATACGGGCACGGGAATGCTCGACACCGATGCAATCAACTGCGCCATCGGGATCAGGCCGACGCGGTCTGCGCCGTCACGTTCTTCGACCTTGGCGATGAAACTGGGCTCAGTGACCTGCGCGCGCATGGCTGCGGCGTCTTTGGCAGCAAGGCCGCGCATGAAGGCCTCGACCGTGGCGATCACTGCGGCCTCTTCGGCGGTGCGTTCAGGCGCGGGCTCGGCGGCGAGGGGCGCGGCGGCGAGCAAGGCGGCGGTGGTGAGAAGGGCTTTCATGCCGGTGGGATTAGCGCGGCTTGGTTGCAAAGGAAACTGTCTGACACCATCCCCGTCCCGGGCCTGACCCGGGACCCAGCTTATATTCTCGCCCATGAAGAAGCGGGGCCCCGGGTCAAGCCCGGGGCGGGGTGGATGGCCGATAATCGGCGATGCCCCAGTGGATGCCGCCTGCGGGCATCTTCTCGCGGTTGATCACCGCTGAGAGGAACGCGCGCACGCCGTACAGCGCCTTTTCCGCGCGGGGGACATAGGTGCGGCTGGCCCAGGCCTCAGGCCCGCGCTTGCGCACCTTGCGCCCGATCGCCCCGTAGATGCGCGCCGCAGACAGCACCGCCCAGCGGCTGCGGAAGGGTAGCTTGGCCGCGCCCACCCGCGCCGCCGCCTCGTGCTTCTCCACCAGCGCGACCAGCCGCGCGGTCATCGCGGCGAGTTCCTTGCGGTGGTGCGGTTTGGTGTGCTGACCGGGCTCGATATCCTGCTCGACCAGCCAGATTTCGGGCAAGTAACAGCGGCCCACCGCATCATCCTCGACAATGTCGCGGGCGATGTTCGACAGCTGGAAGGCGAGGCCCAGATCGTTTGCGCGGTCGAGCGTCTCCTGATCCTCAGGCGAGACCCCCATCACCACCGCCATCATCACGCCCACCGCGCCCGCCACATGGTAGCAATAGCGCAGCATGTCGGCTTCGGTGCGCGGGCGCCAGTCTTCGGCGTCCAATTGGAAGCCCGCGATCACATCCTCGGCCATCTGCGGGGTGAGGCCCACCTCGGCGGCGACCACGCCCAGCGCATCGAAGGCCGGATCGCCGGTCGGCTCGCCTGCGAAGGCCAGCGCAGTCAGGCGGCGGATCAGCGCGAGGCGTTCGGCGAGGTCGGTCTGATCGCCGAGTTCACCGCCCATGTCCTGATTGTCGGCAATGTCATCCGCCCGGCGGCACCACGCGTAGAGCAGCCACGCCCGCTCGCGGGTCTCCTTGTCGAACAGGCGCGCCGCCGCAGAAAAGCTCTGCGAGCCGCGCTTGATCGACAGCCGCGCGTGTTCGACCAGCGCGGCGCGGGTGGTGACATCGGTCATTTCAGCCCATGCGAGTCCCCGCGCAGGCGGGGATCTCGTGCAAATTGGCGAGAGGTCCCCGCCTGCGCGGGGACGCACACTACCGGAAACATTACAGCTCCTCGGCCTTCATGCGGAAGATCGGCGTGTGCGGCTGATAGGCTTCCATCTTGGCGAGCAGTTCGTGGATCGACGTCGCCGCGATCAGGATGTTCTGATGCGCGGGGCGGACAAAGCCGACCTCGGCCATCTTGGCGTTGAAGGCGAGCAGGTGGTCGTAGAAGCCGAAAGCATTGAGCAGGCCCACCGGCTTGGTGTGATAGCCCAGCTGCGACCAGCTCATCGCTTCCCACAGCTCGTCCATCGTGCCGACCCCGCCGGGGATGGTGACGAAGCCGTCCGACAGATCGGTGAAGCGCTGCTTGCGTTCGTGCATCCCGCTGACGGTGACGAGTTCATCGCAATCGTGGTTGGCAACTTCGGCCTTCACCAGATGCTCGGGGATGATGCCGATCACCTCGCCGCCCGCATCCTTCGCGCCCTTGGCAACCGCGCCCATCAGGCCAAGCTTGCCGCCACCATAGACGAGGCCGATCCCGCGCGCGGCCAGTTCCGCGCCGACATCATAGGCCAGCTGGACATAACGCGGGTCTTCGGGCGAGGCCGAGCCGCAATAGACAGCGAGACGTTTCATGAATCCTCCCCGGAACGGGGAGGGGGACCATGCGGAGCATGGTGGAGGGGCACCATCAGTTTCTCAATCCGTTCGTCACAAATCACGACAATCCGCCTAACGACAGCTTCCAAGTCTTCGAGCACCCTTTGTGCCGGGACGCGCGTGGTGGCAATGCCCTGCGAGCTGAGAAAATTCGAGCGGTTTCGATCCTGCTCTGCGCGCGCCGGCCTGTTGTGAACCCAGCCGTCCACCTCAAGATCGAGCCGTGCCTTGGCGCAGTAGAAATCGAGCACAAATACTCCAGCCGGATGCTGGCGACGAAACTTGTGACCGCCTGGCCGCTTGCGCAGTTCCCGCCATAGCATCGTTTCGGGCAATGACATCTCGCTGCGCAGCTTGCGCGCACGTTTCAACGTGTCGCGCGGGCCGTAAATCACGGCACCTGCCCCTCCACCATGCTGCGCATGGTCCCCCTCCCCGTTCCGGGGAGGATCACGAACCCACCTTCGCCAGATCCTCCAGCATCAGGCCCGCCGTCGCCTTGGCGCTGCCGACCACGCCGGGGATGCCCGCGCCCGGGTGGGTGCCGGCGCCGACGAGGTAGTAGTTGTCGATCACGTCATCGCGGTTGTGGCCGCGCAGGTAGGCGCTTTGCCACAGCACCGGCTCAAGGCTGAAGGCGCTGCCCATGTGGGCGTTGAGGTCCTGCTTGAAGTCCTTGGGCGCGTAGCTGAACTTGGTGATGATCCGGTTATGGATGTCGGGGATCAATCGGCGGCCCAGCTCGTCGAGGATCATCTTTTCCAGCTTCGGTCCGACTTCGTCCCAATCGAGCGGCATCTTGCCCATGTGGCTGACGGGCACGAGTGCGTAGAAGGTGCTCTTGCCCGCGGGCGCCATGCTCGGATCGGTCACGGTCGGGTGGTGGAGATAGATGGCGAAATCTTCCGGCACCACGCCGTTCTTGTAGATGTCGTCGAGCAGGCCTTTGTAGCGCTTGGCGAACAGGATCATGTGGTGCGGGATGCCGGGCCAAGTGCCCTCAAGCCCGAAATGCACCACGAACAGCGAGGGGCTGAAGCTCTTGCGGTTGAGGCTCTTGGCCATCTTCTTGCCGCGCTCGGAGCCGGACAGCAGGTCCTTGTAGGAATGCATGATGTCGGCGTTCGAGGCGACCGCATCGAAGCGCTGGCGGAAGCCGCTCTTGGTCTCAACCTCGGTCGCCTTGGTGCCCAGCGTGTGGACCTGCACCACCGGATCGCCGACGATCATTGTGCCGCCGAGGCGCTCGAAGTGGCGCACCATGCCCGCGATCAGGCGGTTGGTGCCGCCGCGCGCCCACCATACGCCGCCGTCCTTCTCCAGCTTGTGGATCAGGGCGTAAATCGACGAGGTGTTCATCGGGTTGCCGCCGACCAGCAGCGAGTGGAAGCTGAAGGCTTCGCGCAGCTTGGGGTGTTCGATGTAGCTCGACACCATCGAATAGACCGAGCGCCAGGCCTGTTCCTTGATCAGGGCAGGGGCGGCTTTCAGCATCGACTTGAAATCGAGGAACGGCTTGGTGCCGAGCTTCAGGTAGCCTTCTTCATACACGCGGGCCGAATATTCGAGGAAGCGTGCGTAACCGGCAACGTCCGCCGGGTTCAGCTTGGCGATCTCGGAGTTGAGGCTTTCTTCGTCGTTCGAATATTCGAAGTTGGTGCCGTCGGGCCAGTTGAGGCGGTAGAACGGCATGACCTTCATCAGCTCGACATCTTCGGCGATGTCATGGCCGGTCAGCGCCCAGAGTTCTTCAAGGCACGGCGGATCGGTGATCACGGTCGGCCCGCCATCAAAAGTGAAGCCATCGCGCTCCCAGAAATAGGCGCGCCCGCCGGGCTTGTCGCGGCTCTCGATCACTGTGGTGGCGATGCCTGCCGATTGCAGCCGCACGGCCAGCGCCATGCCGCCAAAGCCCGCGCCGATGACGCAGGCGGTCTTGCCCGCATAACGTTCGGCCATCGCGGGGTTGATACCCTTCGCGCCGGGGATGTTGATCTTCACATCGGCGTTCATGCCGGGGTCTCCATGTTGAGAGGCTTACCTGAGGAAAACAGCGCACGGATCGCGCGCGGGATAGCTACGGGCGGCTTGCCCGTCAGGATGCGCAGCCGATCCGGCCAAGTGGAACGACCGGCGTAGAATCGCTCGACCAGTTTGCCTTGCAGGGCGTAGAAATGTTCGAACACCACCACGCGCTTGTCCGGCTCGGCCGCTTCGAACAGCATCCGGCTGAGCATCCGGTAATAGGCGGTGGTGCGCCAGTGCCGCTTGGACCGGCGCTTGCAGAAATCGGCAAGCGCCTCGCCCGCCAGCGCCGGACGGCTGGCGATCAGATGCGCGATCGCGAGCGCATTATCGACGGCAAACGGCAGGGTGTAGCTCGTGAGCGGATGCGAAAACCCGCCGCGCGCGCCCGCCAGCGCGACGCCGGGGATAGCGACTTCGGCTAGTGCGGCATTGATATCGCCGCCCGAGATCACCGGCAGGATGCCCGCCTCCTGATCGACGATCTCGCCCTTCCATCCGTTGCGATGGGCGTACTCGGCAACCCGGCCTTTCAGCACGTCAGCGTCCATCTTGGGCTGGTCGGCGTAGTAGGTGTCCTCGATGAACACATCGGTGGGCGAGAGCGGCAGGACATAGACGAAGCGGTAGGCCGCGCCGTTGCCGTGCGGGGCGAGCTGGTCGACGCTCGCATCCATGATGATGGGCCGGGTGAGGCCGTGGGGCGTCTCGCAGCGGAACTGCTGGCCGAGGAACACCTGCCAGCCGCCCGACAGCGCCTTGGACGGCTTGAACGGCCGGCAATCGATCACGCGCTTGGCCGCGAGCCGCGTGCCGTCTGCCAGCGTCACGCCGCCAGCGTCGAGCGAAGCGGCCTTGGTTTCCAGCAGCACGCGCTCCGCCGGGAGTTCGGCGATCAGCTTGGCGTGGAATTCGGCGCTGGCGAGTGAGCGATACGACGTCGGTAAAGTGCGGCCGAGGCTTGGGAAGGTGATGTCATAGCCTTCGTCCCAGCCATTGAGATCGAAGCCCGCCATCAGCGTGCGCGCCTTGGGGCGGATGTCGGTTTCGAACCAGCTCCAGCGGTGATGCCCGCCAAAGCTGCGCCCGGCCTCGATCACCACGAAGCGGCAGTCCGGTGCATGGCGGTGCAGCGCCAGCGCGATCAGCCCGCCCGCCAGCCCGCCCCCGACGATGATCACGTCATGGGAATCGGCGTTCGGCGTGCCTGTAGCTTGCGGTGAATCGACCATGCCTCATTGCCCTAGGCGAGGGCGAGCCGAACGGCAATCTTGCAGCGTAAATCGGATGTTGCAACATCACGCGGAAATAATAAGGCGCGCGCGAGTTTAGCTTGAAAATCACGCTCATAAGGATCGCAACCCCATGACGCTTCGCTCCGCTTTCGGCCCGTTTGGGCCTGTCGTTTCTGTGGCCGCCTTCTGCGCAATCTTTGGCGCCGCACCTGCCCTCGCCGCCGAAACCGAGACTGATGGGGCGGCGGTTGTCGCCGAAGCCGAGGCGGAAGCCGAGCCGGTCGCTGTCTCCGTCCAAGCCGCCCAACCAGCCCCGCTTGCCGGTGCGCCGCCGTTTTCCTTCAGCAAGCCGGTGTTTGACGAGACCTGGGCGACCATCGGCCTCGGCGTCGGGATGGTGCCAAGCTATGCGGGTTCCGATGATTACATCGCCTTCCCGCTGCCGCTGATCGTGGGCCGCGTCGGCGGGGTCGGGATCAGCCCGAATGGCCCCGGCTTCGTGCTCGATATCAATTCGCCCAAGCCCGCCTTCGGCCCGCGCAAGGGCGCGCGGATCGCCTTTGGCCCGGCGTTCCGGTTCCGCAATGATCGCAATAACCGCATCAGCGACGAAGTGGTCGCGCGCGCGGGCAAGCTGGACGCGGCGCTGGAAGTGGGCGGCAATGTCGCGGTGGCCCTGCCCAATGTATTCAAGACCTTCGACCAGCTGAGCTTCGGCGTGCAGGCGCGCTGGGATGTGCTGGGCGCGCATGACGGCATGATCGTCGAACCGCAGATCACCTACCGCGCGCCGGTGGGCCGCAGCTTCGCCTTGCAGGTGCAGGCGAGCGCCGAGTTCGTCGATGACAGCTTTGCCGATTACTACTTCACCGTCAGCCCCGGACAGGCGCTGGCCACCGGACTGCCGCAGTTCCGCGCGGATGGCGGGCTGAACCGCATCGGCACGGTCGCGATCCTGACCTATGACTTGGACGGCAAGCCATTGAGCGGCGGCTGGGCGATCACCGGGGTCGGTGGCGTATCGCGCCTGCTGGGCGACAGCGCCGACACACCCTTCACCGCCCAGCGCGGCGATGCCAACCAGTTCATCATCGGGTTGGGGATGGCCTACACCTTCTGAGGCCCGCCTGCGCCTGCCCTTGCCCAAACGCATAGTTTAATGGCCCGCGATTTTCACCGCTGCGCTTGCCTTGGCGGCGCGGGCGGGCCATCAATCCTCTGGGCCATGTGAGGCAAGGGGAAAGACAATCATGCAGGCATTCCGCAACCGTTTGATGGCGGGGCTGACGCTGACCGGCACGCTGATGGCAGCGCCGCTCGCGGCCGAGACCGTCGCGATCCGCGCTGGCGCGGTGATCACCGATGCCGCTGCCGAGCCGACCGGGGCTGCGACCATTCTCGTCACCGATGGCAGGATCGTGTCGATCACCTCCGGCCACGGTGCCGTGACGGCCGACCGCGAGATTGATCTCAAGACCAAGACGGTGCTGCCCGGCCTGATCGACCTCCACACCCACCTGACCGGCGATCCGGGCGGCGATTTCTGGAAAGAAGCGACCGAGCCTGACGAATGGGGCGTCGTGGTCGGTGCCAAGAACGCCCGCGTCACCGCGCTGGCAGGCTTCACCACGGTGCGCGAAGCGGGCAGTGGGCGTGACACGGCGTTCTCGCTGCGCCGCGGCACGGCCGAGGGCATGGTGCCGGGGCCGCGCATTGTTGCCGCTGGCCCGGCGCTGGCGATCATCGGCGGGCACGGCGACGTCAACGGCTTCCGCTCCGAGGTCAACGAGCTGCTCGATTCTGGCTTCACCTGCACCGGCGCGGTCGAATGCGCCGCGAAAGTGCGGCTCGCCAGCCAGAACGGCGCCGATGTGATCAAGATCACTGCGACCGGCGGCGTGCTCTCGCAGCAAGGGCGGGGACTTGAAGCGCACTTCACGCCTGCCGAAATGAAGGCGATTGCCGACACCGCGCACTCGCTCGGCCTCAAGGTCATGGCCCACGCCCACGGCGCGCGCGGCATCCAGCAGGCCGCCGAAGCGGGTATCGATTCAATCGAGCACGGCACCTATCTCGATGAAGCCGCTGCCAAGGCGATGAAGGCCAACGGCACCGTGCTGGTGCCGACGCTGATGGCGCTGGAAGGTGTGAGCGAAGGGCTGGGCAAGGGCGTCTATACCCCCGTGGTCGAAGACAAGATCCGTGCGGTGCAACCGCTGATGGCTAGCCTCGTCAGCCGCGCGCGCCAATACGGCGTCACGGTCGCCTTCGGCACCGACGCAGGCGTCTACCAGCATGGCCGCAATGGCGAGGAACTGGCGCTGATGAAGAAGCAGGGCATGACCGACCGCGAAGTCCTCGCCAGCGCGACCACCGTCGCGGCGAAGGTGCTCGGGATGGACAACCAGATCGGCAAGCTCGCCCCCGGCTATTCGGCGGATATCATCGCGGTCGACGGCAATCCGCTGGCCGATGTTACCGTGCTGGAAGAGGTGGACTTCGTGATGGTTCGCGGGCGTGTGATCGAATGAGCGGGCGCTAAGGTTTTATGGGCGCGCTCATCCCCAACCGCCGCACGGTTATCGTCTCGCTGGCCATCGCGGCTGTCACCATCATCATCCTGCTCGCAATGGGCCGCGCGCCGATCTGCGAGTGCGGCTACGTCAAGCTGTGGCATGGGCAGATCAATGATAGCGGCAACAGCCAGCATATCACCGATTGGTACACGCCCAGCCACATCATCCACGGGATGATTTTCTACGCCTTTGGCTGGTGGATGTTCGTAAAGCGCGGCTGGGGCGGGGCCGAGGCCTTCCGCTGGGGCTTGCCGCTCGCAGTGCTGCTGGAGGCTGCGTGGGAAGTGCTGGAAAACACCCCGATGGTGATCAATCGCTTTCGCTCGGTGACCGCCAACTTTGGTTACTCAGGCGACAGCGTTCTCAATTCGGGCGCTGACCTGGTGTGGATGAGCTTCGGCTTCTGGCTGGCGCTGCGTCTGCCGGTCAAGGTGACTGTGGCGCTGGCGATCATCGGTGAACTGGTGGCGGGCTACGTCGTGCGCGACAATCTGACCTTCAATGTCATCATGCTGGTCTATCCGATCGAAGCGATTGCCGAATGGCAGGCGGCAGGCGGGGTTGCCTGAGGCCCAACCGACGCAAGCAAAGCGGCACGCCCGCGCTATTCGACGGCCCTTATGGTGGTGGACGGCAATCCTTTGGCCAATGTGACCACGCCGGACGACGCGGGCCTCATGCTGGTGCACGAAACTTTGATCACTTTCGCTGTAACCCTATCCCGATAGCTATCGAACCCCGCCAATACCGGACGGCTCATTGCAGTCCGCCAATTGGGGGAACTTTATATGCACATCACGGGCCAGCGCACAGTCACGATTGTCGCCTTGCTGCTGCTCGCGGCGGCGGCGACGCAGGCGATCTACACCGCGCTCTACCTGACCATGCCAGACGTTTCGCGCAGGCCATTATGGGGGATCGAGGGGATCTTGTTCGTCCTGCTCGCAGCGTTTGCGGGTTCCGCCTTGGCGCAGACGCGGCGTCTACATCTCGGCTGGTCAGCGATCATGGCAGCGGCGGTGCTCAATGTGGTGCAGGTGGGCGTCGGCCTCACCATGTTCGGATCATTGAGCGACGCGGCACAGGCAAATCCTTCGCTGGCCCCGGTTCTCGGCGCGGTGGTGGCGTTTTCCTTCATGGTCTACAACGCGGCGAAGGTCCTGCTCGCGCTTGCTGCGATCGTGTTCGGTCTGGGCCGGATGGCCACCCGCAGCCGCGCATCAGGCGGGGTGATTGCAGGGGTAGGCTTTGTCGCGCTGATCTCCAATGCGCTGTCGATGGCACTGGGCCGCGATGGCTTGGGCGATGTGCCGCTGGCGGGCGGATCGGGTGTGCTGGCCACGCTGCTGCTGGCGCTGTGTTTGTTCACCTTGCCTGCGGATGATCGCTGAATGAGCCGCTGTCCGCCGCCTCTCGACACCTCTGCGCAAACCTTCTATTCCCGCTCGATCCCCGGGGAGCCGCTTGGCTGAGAGGGGCGGTTAGCACCGTCCGACCCGTCGAACCTGAACCGATTAGCATCGGCGGAGGGAGTGGGCTGGTCGCTGTGCCATAGGTCCGCTTGTCCTCCGTCTTGGAGAGAGAGCAGATATGGCCGACATCAACAGCCCCGTCGAAATTGGCGTCACCACCGGGCCCATTCGCGGCAGCCGCAAGATCTACGTCGGCGCGCGCACCGGCAGCGGCATCCGTGTCGCCATGCGCGAGATCGATCTTGAGGGCGCGGAGCCCAGCGTGCGGGTCTATGACACCTCCGGCCCTTACACCGACCCTGATGCCCATATCGACATCAACGCCGGCCTGCCGCAGCTGCGCCGTGACTGGATCATGGCGCGCGGCGATGTCGAGGCTTACGACGGGCGCGAGATCAAGCCGGAGGATAACGGCCAGCTCGGCCCCGACCGTTCGGGCGGCGTCCCGCAGTTCCCCAACGCGGTGAAGCGCCCGCTGAGGGCCAAGGCAGGCATGAACGTCAGCCAGATGCACTATGCGCGGCGCGGCATCATCACGCCCGAAATGGAATACGTGGCGGAGCGCGAGAACCTCGGGCGCGAGATCGCGGCTGATATAGTGCGCGACGGGCAGAGCTGGGGCGCGGAAATCCCGACCATCATCACGCCGGAATTCGTGCGGCAGGAAATCGCGCGCGGCCGCGCGATCATCCCCAACAACATCAACCACCCCGAAAGCGAACCGATGGCGATCGGGCGCAATTTCCTCGTCAAGATCAACGCCAATATCGGCAATTCCGCCGTCGCGTCGAACGTCGCGACCGAGGTCGACAAGATGGTCTGGGCGACCCGCTGGGGCGCGGACACGATCATGGACCTCAGCACCGGCCGCAACATCCACGACACCCGCGAATGGATCATCCGCAACGCCGCCGTGCCGGTCGGCACCGTGCCGATCTATCAGGCGCTGGAAAAGGTCGGCGGTGTGGCTGAGGAGCTGACGTGGGAAATCTTCCGCGACACCCTGATCGAGCAGGCCGAACAGGGCGTCGACTACTTCACCATCCATGCGGGCGTCCGCCTCGCCTATGTCCCGATGGCAGCCAAGCGCGTCACCGGGATCGTCAGCCGCGGCGGCTCGATCATGGCCAAGTGGTGCCTCGCCCACCACAAGGAGAGCTTCCTCTACGAGCACTTCGACGAGATCACCGAGATCATGAAGGCCTATGACATCGCCTATTCGCTTGGCGATGGCCTGCGTCCCGGCAGCATCGCCGACGCCAATGACGAAGCGCAATTCTCCGAACTCTACACGCTGGGCGAACTCACCCACCGCGCCTGGGCGCAGGACGTGCAGGTGATGATCGAAGGGCCGGGCCACGTGCCGATGCACAAGATCAAGGAGAACATGGAAAAGCAGCTGCAAGTGTGCGGCGAGGCGCCGTTCTACACCTTGGGCCCGCTCGTCACCGATATTGCGCCGGGATACGACCACATCACCAGCGGCATCGGCGCGGCGCAGATCGGGTGGTATGGCACCGCGATGCTCTGCTACGTTACGCCCAAGGAGCATCTGGGCCTGCCCGACCGTGACGACGTGAAGGTCGGCGTGATCACCTATAAGCTGGCCGCCCACGCGGCGGACTTGGCGAAGGGGCACCCGGCCTCGCAGGTGCGCGACAATGCGCTGAGCAAGGCCCGGTTCGAGTTCCGCTGGCGCGACCAGTTCAACCTCAGCCTCGACCCCGAAACCGCCGAGCAGTATCACGACCAGACCCTGCCGGCCGAAGGCGCGAAGTCGGCGCATTTCTGCTCGATGTGCGGGCCGAAATTCTGCTCGATGCAGATCAGTCAGGACGTCCGCGATTTCGCCGCCAAGCAGAACTCCAGCCCCGAAAGCTTCCTCGCCTCGGAAAAACTGGGCGCCGACACCGCCGAGGCCAGCCGTCAGGCTGCGCTCAAGGGCATGGAGGAGATGAGCCGCCGCTACAACGAAGGCGGCCGCGAGCTCTATGTCGGCGCGGGGAACCGCGAGCACGACTAACGGCGAGGGGCGGCGAGCCGGATCGGCGCGCCGTCCCGCCACCTGTCAGCGGTCGCGGATCACCATCCCCAGGGCGCGGGCGGCGGGGTGACGGGCTGCGTGAGATCGAACTCCACCCGGAACAAGCGGCCTGCGCGGCTCAGCTGGTAGGTGTAGGTCGCCGGGGTGATCTCCACGCGCCACACATTGGTGACTGACGCCGTCAGCCCTTCTGCGCAGAACATCGCGATGCTCTCCTGATCGACCGGGAAGTCCTGCGCGGTCGCCGTGCCGCCATCCGCCGTGTCCCCGCCATACAGCGTCACCGCATCATGCGTTCCGTCTGCGTGGCGGTGATCGTGCTTCAGCCTGAGCCCTGCTGGCGTGCGGGTGATGAGCCAGGTGCGCGAGCGGTCCCATGTGCCGCCCTCGCCCTGGACATGGAACGGGATCGCCATGCGGTCTGCGGCGCATTCGCGAAAATGCACCACCATCGCCGCGCCCGCCATATCGGCATCGGCCGCGTCGGAGGAGACGAGGCGGCCCGCATAGGCCTTGCCGCAATGGCGCGCCAGTGCGGCCATGAAGCGGGTTTGCGCCGCATCCTCCGTCGCCGCGAGCGGGGTGGGAGCCTCGGCGCCGGGCGCAGCGCACCCTGCCAGCGCCAGCAGCGGAGCGAGCGCCGCCGCAAGCAATGCGGGCGCAGGGCGGCGCGAGGCGAAGCGGGTGACAGGACGGGTGAGTGCGCGAGTATCGGTCATGCCCCGTCCTGAGCTGCCGCAGCGCAAAAGGCAAACCCCGCGAGAACCCCCGCGCCGGCTGCCTCAGGAGTTCTTCATGTTCTCCAGACCCTTGATCCCGCCGGGCTTGGTGCTGGGCTGGCTGGCGTTGAGCTTCGGCCCCTTGTCCGCCTTGGGCTTACGCGCTTCGCGGCTCTTCTTCTGTTGGCCCTTGGCCATAGGATGTTCCGATCAGAGGGCGATATGCCCAAGCGCGGAGCGTGGGCCTGATGGGGTGGGGTGTCAATGTGGGGGGAGGTTGCATTCTACGGCCAATCGAAAATCAACCGAAAGTCGGTCTACGCCGCCAGTCTCTCAATCGTATTATTTGATACGTCCGCCTCGATCACATTTGCGGCTTGCGAGAGTATTCCGAGGTATGCGCCCATTTCGGTTTTGTTCCTGACCACCGCAATAGGAACAGGTTTGCGGCTCAGCAGTGCGATATCATGGAACATCGTCGCAGATGAATAAACTGAGCTGTGATGGTTAGAGACTGCCTCAAACGCAATTTCGCGCCCGTCTGCGTGCACAAGCGCAGATATCTTCCATTGGTGGCTGGATGCCCCTTCGATAGTGGCGTCTTGGACAACGCGATCTTGACCAAAAACTTGGACCAGTTTTCGGTAAAACCCGGAAGCAATGACAGTCTCATGGCGGACGACTATGCGTTCGCAAATGCGGCTTGCAAGTTGAACTGAGGCGGCGCCAACGTCGGCGATTGTGGCAGCCAGTTGTTCGATTGAGGCAAACGCCGAGAAACTTCTCTTGCTCGCATCGATCGAAAAACTCTCAGCAATTTGTGATGAATTTCTTCCGAAAAGATGCTCGCCGCCGAACATCTCAACTTCCCGATATGCTCGCCCCCCGTCATTGACGAAGAAGCTATCCCGCCCTCCGACAACCTCCACTACAACGGCAGCGCCGCTCGGGTAAAAAAGCGGAAGCGTGATCAGGCTAATATCGCTTTCGTGGCTGACAGACAGCAGGGAGCGCGCAGCCGCCTCGACTACCGCAGCATGATTTCTAGATGTCTCAAGCGCGATCATGATTTCATATCAACTTCGGAGACCACTCCGGCATCGGAAGTCTGTCTATATCTTTGATTCTAAAGACTTCCCTGCCTAAGTCAAGAAGATCGCTAAACGTGTGTATTGGCGCAGAAATTTGCTCTGCAATGGGCAAATTGCCTTGTCGCATTCGCTGTTCCGTCTTCAGCCAATTGCGTTCAAAGGGATGAACATGGTCGCCATGAATCATGGTCCTGTCGGGATTTCGGTGGCGGGGCGAAATCGGACGCCAGTCGATCCTAGCCAGCGGTATTCGGGTCCGCGAGCCATCGACCCCAACTTCAAGCTGAAGCGTGATGTTTGAGTCCGGTGATTGCTCATAGCAACCGCATCGCAAAGCCAAATTTGCGATTGTCACACCGTCAATTTCAAGAGGCGCCAAGATCGACATGTAGCCGTCTTGAGGGTCAGGTCGCGACCACGCGAGCAGGCCACTCAGTTCCTTCCAGTTCTTAACAAACGGATGATAGGGATCCAACATTCCGAATTGATAACTCGGGAATAATTATTTGGCGAGTCGCCTCGCCACCAAGTCGGTGAATTTAGGTGAGTATTTCGAGAGGAAGGCACCCCCCATCACCCCATCCCCACCAACACCCGGTCCAGCGCCTGCAAAAACCGCGAGCGATCCGCCTTGCTGAACGGCGCTGGCCCGCCGCCGACCCCGTCCATCCCGGCGCGCAAATCCGCCATGATCGCGCGGGTCGCGATGGCTCCGCCGATGCTGGCGGCGGTAAATTCCTCGCCGTTGTGTTTCAGCACCCGCGCGCCGGCTTTCAGGCAGCGTTCGGCGAGCAATATGTCGGCGGTCACTACCAGCGAACGCGCATCCGCTGCCTCGGCGATCCAGTCGTCCGCCGCGTCAAAGCTGTCCGACACCACCACGCGCGTCACCCGCGGGCTATCGGGAATGCGGAACGGGGCGTTGCTGACCACGCGCACCTCGGCGCGGAAGCGCAGGGCGACGCGGTAGATCTCGTCCTTCACCGGGCAGGCGTCGGCGTCGATCAGAATGGTGACGGGTGACATGGGACGGCTCTAGCCCAGCGCAGACGGCGCGGACAATGGCAACGCGCGCTCTTTCCTACTCCCAGATCGCGCGTCATCCTCCGGCCCATGACGCAAGCTCGCACCCCCGCTTCGCCCCTCGCGCTCGCCCCGATCCGCCACGATGGCTGGACCACGCAGCGTCAGGTCACTTTCCTCGATGCGCTCGCCGCCTCGCATTCCGTGTCCGAGGCGGCGCGGGCGGTGGGGATGAGCCGGCAATCGGCCTATGCCTTGCGCGCGCGGTTGAAGGGGGAGCCGTTCGATCTCGCCTGGACGGCGGCGTTCCGCTGCCGCTTCGATGCGCTGGCCGAAGCCGCGCTCGACCGGGCGATTAACGGGGTTGAGGTGCAGCATTTCTACAATGGCGAGCTGGTCGGCACCACGCGGCGCTATGATGAACGGCTGACGCTGGCGCTGCTGGCGATGCGCGGGACGGGCGGGGCGCGGCGCACCTCGGCCTCGCATCCGGCGGCGGAGTATGGGCCGGAGGATTTCGGCCCGCTCCGCGAACGGGTCGAACAGGGCCCGGAAACCTGGGACGAGCAATTGGATGAGGAGCGCGAGGCGCTCTACGCCGAATATGACGCTGCCGAAGCCGCGCGCCTCGCGGAGGAGGAGGGGGAAGGGGGCGCGGACTATGACGCGGATGATCGGGCGGAAGGGGTGCCCCGGTGATCGGTCGGGTTGCTGCTGCCCCCCCCCCGGACATGGCGAAGTGTCAACTTCGTATTTCGGGCTTAGAACGTTGAATTACATGATAAAAAAGGCAGAAATGGCGCTTGACACCCTGTCAACTTTGTCAGCTTTCTGGTGTGCGACCGCGCCTCCGCGCGGTCGTGCTCGGTGCTGTTCCTCCCCCCGGATCAAGTCCGGGGTCCGGGCACCTGCGGGCGGCCGGTCGGCCTTGCGGTCCGTCCGCTGGCGGACCGAGCCACCGCGAAACGGCACGGGTTGCGCTGGTTCGGCCCGCAGGGCCGCGAGCGCACGGCGCGAGCCGCAGGTGCTCGGTCCCGCAGGGATCGAAACGCACCGAGGACGACCGCGCGGAGGCGCGGTCGCACCACAAGGATTCCCTCTCTTTCCTCTGCGATCTCTGCGCGAACCCGCCTTCCCTTTCCCCCGATTAGGTAAACCCCCGCTTGTGTGCTACACAGCCCCCGCTGACGTCGAAATTTGCGACGGACTTCGAAATTTGCGCTCCGCCGCTTGGCCGTTTGGCCCCCGGCGTAAACCAGACGACGACTTCCTTTCATGTGACGATACGACGCACTAACCGTTCGGCCCTTTGCCGTGCGGAATACATTGTTCTTGAAAGGAACACTCCATGAGCAAGACCGGAACCGTAAAGTTCTTCAACACCGACAAGGGCTATGGCTTCATTCAGCCTGACGATGGCTCGTCGGACAGCTTCGTCCACATCACTGCCGTGCAGGCCGCTGGCATGCACAGCCTTGAAAAGGATCAGCGTCTGAGCTTCGATCTCGAGCGCGGCCGTAATGGCAAGGAAAGCGCCGTGAATCTGGCGGCTGCCTAAGCTGAATACCGGCGGCAGGGCGCTTCGTGCGCCCTGCCTGCCACCTCAGATTCCCGCCTACCCCCTCCCATGGCAGGAGCGCCTGATGGCCCAGACCTACGAATTCTACTGCGAACGTGCCGATGAAGCCGCTGCCCTTGCTGGCAAGGCCACGCTGGACAACGTGCGTGACCGCGAATTGCGGTCGGAAAAGACCTGGCGCGGCCTCGCCGAGCAAGCCCGCAAGACCGCGGAAGAGCGCGTCAAAGCTGACCGCGTCCGGGCCGAAAAGCGCGCGGCCGATCATCTCCTGTCCTGAACATCTCGCCTGATTCCGCTGGAAAGCCGGATCAGCGCACCCCATATTCTTCTTGGGCAACAGGACACTGAACCCAAGGAGAGACAGCCATGACCACCATGCAGTTCCAGTTCAACACCGACAGTTCGGTGATGGGCACGCAGAACGTCGCCCATCGGATCGAGGCGCAGGTGCGCAAGCGGCTGGAACGCTTTGCTGATCGGCTGACGCGGATCGAGGTCCATGTCTCGGACGTCAACGGTCGTAAGCATGGTGCGGATGACAAGCATTGCACCATCGAAGCGCGTCCGCGCGGCAGTCGCCCGATTGGCGTGACCGGCAAGGCGTCCGATGTTGATGCGGCAGCCCGGATCGCGGCCAACACGATGGCAGAGCGGCTGGAACGCGTGCTCGGCAAGGCGCAGCGTCACCGCCACGATCCCTCACCTGACAAGGTAATCTAAACGGCGCTGTAGTTGGCGCAGGCGAGGGGTTAGCCCTCCTTGCGCCCAAACACCCGCGATCGCAGCCCACGTCCGGTCAGTCCGGGAAGTCCCGGCTGACTGGGCGTCGGCGCAATCACCCGCGTCGGCGGTTCCGGCGCTAGAGGAGCATCCCCTTCACCCGCCTTGCGCACTTCAAAGCGTCCGCCGATCCCCTCGGCCAGCTTGCGCTTCTCGAACCACTCATTGGCGAGCGCCATCCGCTCGTCTTGTCCCTCCGGCATGATATCGAGCGGAAAGGCGCGGTCATCGAAGGCATTGGCGTCGGGCACGTGTTCGTCCGCGACGAAGCCGTATTGGAGGTGTTTTAGCGGCACCAGTTCGTAGAACGGCACATCGGCAGGTTCGGGCGAAGCATAGCCGATATTCGCGCGCGCATCATGGTGCAGGACGCGATAGGACAGGCTGCGGTCCTCTGGGCCGAAGGTGTCGCCATCGGGAATGACATAGCCGTTCGGCATGGTCGTGACCCGGAGGAAGGCGAAGATCGTTTCGAGATTTGCGGCCCAAGGCAGGACGTTGGGCTGGACGATGATCTCGCGCCCAAGCCAGTGGCGAGCGCCGAACGTGCGAATGCCCACCCGCGCGCTCTCGCCCGGCGCGGCGGTCGGGCCGAACAGGAAGGGATGGATGTGGAGCGGCCCCGGCGCATCATTGCCCGCCGCAATCCGATCAAACATCTCGCCGCTGAGCAGCGTGTCGGACTGGGTCCAGTGCACCGCCAGCGGCATCGCATGATCAATCGCGATCCGGGTGATCAGCGCCAGAGCGGCAAGCCGCCGTTCGAATTGCGGCTGGCTCGCCCCAGACCGCTCGCGGCCAATAGCCTCGAACATCGCGGCAATCTCGGGGTTCTCCTCGACGCCGGCCATAACGCCGTGCGAGACTTCGACCAGAATGTGGCTGTCACAGCGCGTGATCCGCTCACGGATATCGGGCGTGACGATGCCGGTGTAGACCGAGGACAGCGCCGGCTGGAACACCTGCGCATTGGCGGGACGGTCGACATATTCGAAGGTCACCATGAGTTCGTCGGTGGCATCGAACAAGCGGTAGAACAGGCCCGGATTAGTCTCCGACAGGTGGAAGCTGACGCTCGACCGCATCCCCTCGATCCGCACGAAATCGCGCATGATCGCTTCCAGATCATGGATTCGCCGATCGAACAGCAGCGCGGCTTGGAGGCGGTTGGGATAGAGCATGGCGCGTGGAGGCCCCGGCGTGGACAAAGACCGCCCAACCCTAACCGGGCAAGGTTAATTCCGGGTTGAAGCCGCTACGCGCCGGTGATCGCGCATTCGGCAAGCAAGCTATCCATCGCCTTGGCCACGCCGAAGAACCCGGCCTTGGCATGGGGCCAGGTCGCGCGGTCGAGATCGCCGAGGATGGTCACGACCCGGCCTTGCGCGGCCAGCGGCGCGATGTCGGGCCACAAGGCGTCGCGTGTCCAGCCGGTGGGGAGGTGGGGGACGGCGATACGTGACACTCCGGCTTCGGCCAGCAGCGCCGCCAGCGGATCGCCCGCGCGCCATTCGGTCGCGGGACAGGCGAAGGCGGTGGCCGCTTCGGCCATGCCGCTTGCCACCGCGCCATTCGCAAAGCCAGTCGCCAGCGCGCCAACGGTGCCGGGAGCGCGCACGCCGGGCCGCGCCGCGCCGATCACCAGCGCGGGCGCAGCGGGCAGGGCCAGCGGGGCGTGATGCGCCGCCTCGTCATGCAGCAGCAGCGCGAAGGGCGGGGCAAGGTCAGCCGCATTGACCGGCGCGGGCAGATCGAGCTTTTGCCGCCCATAGTCCTGCGCCTCGGACAGCGGTTCGGCATCCTCGGCCAGCCCATCCGCTGCCAGCGCGCCGCCGGGCCGACCGGCGGTATAGCGCGCGATATTGTCCGCCCGCGCCAGGTAGTGCTTGCCCTTGGTGTGCAGCCCTGCGACCCAGCGCCACGAGAGCGTGTTCGACGCCGCATCGCCATCCATCAGGTGCCGCAGGAAGAAGTCCGCACCCAGCCGCCAATCGAGCTTCAGGGTGAAGATCCAGATGCTCGCAAACCACATCCGCGCGTGATTGTGGAGGTAGCCGGTCTGGATCAGCTCCTGCGCCCAGACATCGAAGGCTTCGATCCCGGTGCGGCCCTCGGTTGCTTCGGCATAGGCTCTTTGCAGCCCGGCATTGCGTGCCACTGCGGCAAGAGCGCCATCGCGGCCGGTGCAGTAATCGTCCCAGATCGCCGGGCGCTGTTCGAGGTAGCCCTTGAAGTAGATCCGCCAGAACACCTCGGCGATGAATTTCTCCGCCGCGCGCGGGCTATGCTGGCCAAGGACCGCTTCCAGCACTTCGGGCTCGCCGATCAATCCGGCGTGCAGCCAAGGCGAAAGCTCGCTAACATTGCTGCGCCCGCCGCTCGCCGGACCATCATCGGCATTGCGGGTTTCGGCGTAGCGGCGACCGGCGGCCGGAAGAAACTGGGCGAGGCGGGCAAGGGCTGCCGCGCGGGTGGGGTGTGGAGTCATCGAGGGGGCAACCCGGTGACCCGGTCATGGTTCCGGACGAGCGGAGGACGATTGTCTCAGGGGCCGGAACATCCACACCATCGCAGGACTCGTATCTCTATCAGGCCGCGTCGCTTTGGCGCCGCGTCTGCTTGCCTCGGATCCCCTCCTGCATCCGGGCTACCCCCGGCCTTTTGGCTCATTTTGAGGAATGCCTTATGAAGATCATCAATGTCACTCTCGCTTCGGTTGCCGCGCTCGCGCTGGTCGCCTGCGCCAGCGAAACCCCCGCCGAAGACACTGCCGCCGATACGACCGCTGTTGCCGATGAAGCGACCGGCGCCGGCACGATTGTCGAAGTGGCGCAGGGCGATGACGCCTTCTCGACGCTGGTGACCGCCGTGACCGCCGCCGATCTTGGTGCGACCCTTTCGGGCGCCGGGCCGTTCACCGTCTTCGCGCCGACCAATGACGCCTTTGCCAAGCTGCCCGCCGGCACCGTCGAAAAGCTGACGACCGAGGACAAGGAAACGCTGAAGTCGATCCTGACCTACCACGTTGTCCCGGGCACGGTGGATGCGGCCACGCTGACCAATGCGATCACGCAGGCGGGCGATGAAGGCTACTCCATCACCACCGTCCAGGGCGCTACGCTGAATGCCAAGGTCGTCGATGGCGGCGTGGTGCTGACCGATGCGGCCGGCAACACCGCTAAGGTCACGGCGACCGATGTGGCAGCGTCCAACGGCGTGATCCACGTAATCGATACCGTGCTGATGCCGAAGTAAGCTGACCGCCTACATCACAGCCTAAAAAGGGGCGGGCACCGTGCAAGCGGCGCCCGCCCTTTGCTTGTGCCCCGGCACGGTTTAAGCTGCGGCGTGAGAGGAGCCCTGCCATGTTCACCACCCATCCCCGCGCCGCCCTTTGCCTGCTGCTCGCTGCCGCAACCGCCTGCACCCCTGCCGCTGACGGGATCGACCCCAAGGGCAAGACCTTCGATGCTGTCGCGCCGGAGGAAGCCGTCACCCTCACCGGGACCGAGCCGTTCTGGACGCTTGCGATTGCAGCGGGCGAGGGGGTGTGGACCACACCCGACAACCAGCCAGGCACGCGGTTTGCAGTGAAGCGCTTTGCCGGGAACAACGGCCTCGGCTTTTCCGGCGAGCTGGATGGCAAGCCGCTCACCGCCACACTCACGCCGGGCGAGTGCAGCGACGGGATGAGCGACCGCCGCTTCCCCTACGTTGCCACTATCGCTTTGGGCGGGGAGACATTCCAAGGCTGCGGCTATACCACCAGCCAGCCATTCACCGGCGACGAAGCGCCATAGGGGCGCACGGATAGGGGGAGAGACGGGCCATGACACTCACCGGAGGCTGCCTGTGCGGCGCGGTACGCTACACCTGCGAAAGCGACCCGCTGCTGTGCGTGACCTGCCACTGCAAGAACTGCCAGCGGCAGGCGGGCAGCGCGCTTTCGGTGATCGTCGGCGTGCCTGAGGCAGCCGTAGCCTTCGAAGGCGAGCTCACCACCTACAATGACACCGGTGATAGCGGCGCGACCGTGCGGCGGCAGTTCTGCGGCACCTGCGGATCGCCCGTGTTTACCCGGGTCGAGACCCCGCCGGGGATGATGTTCATCAAGGCCGGGACGCTGGACGATACCAGCATCCTCAAGCCCGCCTTCCATTGCTATACCAAGAGCAAGCAGGACTGGGTCGATCTGGGCGAAATCCCCAGCTTCGAAACCGTGCCCCAGGGGCTCTAGGCTGGCGTCAGTATAGCCCCGGCAATTCGCGCTGCGCGGCATTGGGCCGCTGCGGCTGGAGCATCTCGCGCTCGGGCAGACCCAAGCCCTGACGGGCGCTCTGCCCCTGTTGCAGCGCGCTGGTCGTGGCACTGGACGTGATCGGGGTGCAGGCCCGCCCGCCGAGAAAATCGAGCGCTGCCGCGATCGAGGCTTCACGCGGGTCACCCAAGGGGCGGGAGATATCGTCCCCCGCGCGGCAGGTGTTTGGCATCACGCTGGCGAGGCCTGAGTAATAGTCGCCTTGATTACTGGCATTGACCGTCCGGAAGGTCACCGCCCGCACCCTGAGGTCGCACGCCGCCAGATCAAACCCGAACTGACCAACCGGCTTGCCGAAGGAATTGCTCCCGATCAGCGCCGAGTTGTTGCCGAGGTAGGGGATCAGTGAATTGGTGACCAGCTCGCTCGCCGACGCGCTCGCCCCGGTGGTGATGACCGCAATCTTGGTGGGCGTAATGGCGTTGGCTTCGGCGCGGAAGGCGCGGGTTTCGTTTTCGGCAGCCTTGGAGGGGCGCAACACTGTGCGGCTCCACACCTGCCCGACTCGTCCGCCCCCCATCAGATCGCCCATCGTGTCAGCGACATCGACCAACCCGCCGCCATTGTAGCGGAAGTCGATGATCAGCTCGCTCACACCCTGCGCGGCGAACTGGCCGTAAGCGGAACGCAACTGGTTGGACGCGTCGGCGATAATGAAGGTGCGCAGGTTGAGATAGCCAACCCGCTTGCCCCCGTCGTTCAGGATCACCGCGCCATAGCGGTTGGACACTGGATCAAGCGCAAAGTCGGTTTTGGTGATGCTGCGCTCGATCACGGTGCCATCGGGCTGGGTGAAGCGCAGCACGCGGGTGGTGCCCTGCGTGGATGGGCCGAGGGCATTGGAAACGCTCTGCGCGCCGCCGCTGGCGAACAGGCTCGAGACGCTTTGCAGGTTGGCGCCGCTGGTGCCGATCGCGGTGATTTCGGAACCCCGGTCAAGCCCGGCGGCAAGCCCGGCGGCGCCTTCATAGGATTCGACCACGAATAATCGCCGCGCGTCCGAGTCAAAGCCTAAGCGGATGCCGAAGCCGGCCGAGGAGCCGGAAGTGATCAGCGCGTTCTCCTCGGCAATCGAGGTCGCAAAGGTGAAGAACCGGTCACGGTTCTGCGCGCGGGCCGGAGCCACGCGGGCGTCGAGATAATCGTCGAGGTTATTGAAAGATGCAGGATTCGCGGTCGCGAGCAGTTCGGGGAACAGGTACCATTCGTTGAGCACCTGATCGGCAAAGTCCTGCTGCGCGCGCAGGCCGCAGGCCGATGGCGTGGGCGTGGGGGAAGGGGATGGGGTGGGCGTGCCCCCGCCTCCGCCGCCGGTTGCGGGTGGGGAGGATGATCCGCCGCCGCCGCAGGCGACGAGGCTGACGGAAAGCAAAAGGCTAAGAGCGGTGCGACCGAACGTCATAAAGCTTTGCAACTCCACAAGGAATTCCGGACCGAGGGGGTCGGCCCGATGCGCAAAGGATGCATTGGCGCGGCGCCGAGAGCAAGAACCACCTGAGCAGAAAAGTGTCGACTTGGGAAAAAGCGTGACCTTTTTGCCTGCATTCGCATGGTTTTCCTCAGAAACTGGCTTGCGAAGTCTCGTATCGCGCATCCGAACGGACTAGCACGAGGGTAAGGAACTGATAGAATCATGACGGAATTTCCCGCCTGGCTTGCACCCCATGTGCCCGCATCCGCGCGTCATCCCGGCCTCGCCATCGCGAAGCTGGGTTCGGCGCAGGTCTTCGCGCGCGGCGGATTTGCGCTCACCAGCCCCGCGTTCAGCGCGGGTGAGCCGCTTGATCCGAGCTTCACCGCGACCGAAGAAGATGCCGTTGCCCCGCCGCTGGAATGGAGCGCGCCGCCTCCCGGTTCGCAGGAACTGGTGCTGGTGGTTGAAGAAGCGTCAACCACCAATGCGGAACCGGCCTGCCACTGGCTGGTCTGGGGGCTGAAAGGCCAGCGCGGCAAGCTGCTCGAAGGCGAAACCCCGCCGCGCACCGGCAAGAACGCCGTCGGCAATTCCGAATGGCTGCTGCCCGACCCGCCCGAGGGCGAGACGCGCCAATACCTGTTTCAACTGTTCGCGACCGACCTGCCGCTGGTGCTGATGCCCGGCGCAGGACGAGCGGAACTGCTTGCATCGCTGCAAGGGACGATTACGTCCTGCGCAGTGCTCCATGCCACCTTTACCGGCGGCGGGGACGACGATGCAGGCTGGGAAGATGATGATATCTGATTAACCTGCCACTTACATAAGGGAGTAGATGATGGCTGGATCGACCAACGCATTGCAGAAGCCGGTGACGCTTTCGGGTGAACTGGAAGCCGTGATCGGCAAGGGCCCGATGACCCGCGCCCAGGTGACCTCGAAGGTGTGGGAATACATCAAGGCCCACAGCCTGCAGGACACCACCGACAAGCGTCAGATCAATCCCGACGCCAAGCTCGGCGCGGTGATCGGCAAGGACCAGATCTCGATGTTCAAGATGACCGCTGCGGTCTCGAAGCATCTGAGCTAAACGGCGCGGCGCCCTTGCGGCGTCTTGCCTCTGGCACACATCAGCGGCGCGCGATCCGATAGGGTCCGCGCCGCTTTTGTATGTCAACGCCCTTCCATGAGAGGATGATCGTCCCCGCCTCGGCCAACCGGTCGGTGGTGGCGTGGACAGCGTTCATCTCGGCGCGCCAGTCCCCTTGCGGCCCGGCCAGGCGGCGTGCGGCTTCGCTGGGGCAGATGGTCGCGCCCTCGCCCCGCTCGGCGAGCAGGGTGAGGATCGCGTCCTCGGGCGTCATGCGCCGGGAGGCATGGGGCGGCGGCGCAGCGGCAGGCATTCACCCACCCACAGCGCGAGCCAGATGATCACCGGCTGCGCGAACATCCGCGGCACGTGATAGCCTAGGCCGAGCCCACCATCGGCGCGCGCCATGTCCATCGCAAAGTGGTTGATGTTGGCAGGCCACACGCACAGCGCATAAAGCGCCAGTCCCCATCCCGCCGCCTGCCGCAGCTTGAGCGAAAACGGCTGCACCAATCCGATCGCGCCGAGGATCTCTGCCACGCCGGTCAGCAGCACCACTGCTGTGGGCGCGGGCACCCAAGTCGGGGTGATGGTGAGGAACGGCGCGGGATTGATGAGATGGATCACGCCCGCAAAGGCATAGAACGCGGCCAGCAGCCAGCGCAGGACAACGCGGATCAAGCGCCCGGCTCCCAGCCCGGTTCCGCCAGCGTGAAGCCGGCAAAGTCGAACCCCGGTACAACCACACAGGAGACGAGGCTATAGCCGAAGCGCGCCTCGCCGAAAGATCGCGTCGCCTGCCACTCGCCCGGTGCAACCACGCCCTGCAACTGCTGGCCCGCACTTACATCGCTGCCGAGGATCACCGAACGCACCGGCCCCGCATCATCGGCGGCGAGGCGCAGTTCGAGCGGATCGCCCGCCTGCCACAGCCATAGCTCGGCTGCATCGACCGTGTGCCAGTGGGAGGCCTCACCTGCGCGCAGCAGGAAGATGATCGCGGTGCCACTGGCGCGTCCGTCCGGCCCCGGCGCACCACGCCACGTTTCTTTGTACCACCCGCCTTCGGGGTGAGCAGCCAGGCCCAATTGTTCGATCAGTCCTGCCGCGCTATCACTCATGCCGATGTCCTTGCCTGCCCCCATCCCCGGTGGTGCAGGCGCTCTAGCTTCGGGAGCCTACCCCATGCAACTTTTCGCGCCTTCTCGCTTCGCCCTTGCGGCTGCGCTCCTGCTGGCTGCGCCTGCCACTGCGCAAAAGGTCAGCGAGGAACAGGCGGCTGCCACCGCCGCCGCCGCGCTGGAAGTCGCGCCCGTGTTCGACGGACACAATGATGCCCCCGGTCAGCTGCGCTCGCGCGAGAACAATCAGATCAACGATTTCGATTTCACCGATACTATGGACGAGCATGATCACGTGGGCGGTGATGACGGGGCGATGCACACCGATCTCGTCCGGCTGAAGATGGGCAAGGTGGGCGCGCAGTTCTGGTCGGTCTATGTGCCGCACAACGCCAACGAGGCGGCGGCGGTGCAGCAGACCATTGAGCAGATCGACGTCACCAAGCGCCTCATCGCCCGCAACCCCGATGCCATGCGCTATGCCCTGACCGCCGATGAGGTCGAAACCGCGATGCGCGATGGCAAGATCGCCTCTCTGCTGGGGATGGAGGGCGGCTATTCGATCGGATCGAACCTTGGCGTGCTGCGGCAGTTCCACGCGATGGGTGCGCGCTACATGACGCTGACGCACAATTCCAACATCCCCTGGGCGGATTCGGCGACCGATGCGCCCAAGCATGACGGACTTACCGATTTCGGCAAGGATGTGGTGCGCGAGATGAACCGGCTGGGGATGCTGGTCGATCTTAGCCACGTCAGCGAAGCGACCATGATGGACGCGCTTGATGTCGCCACCGCGCCGGTGATCTTCAGCCATTCCGGTGCGCGCAGCGTGACGGCGCATCCGCGCAACGTGCCCGATAGTGTGCTGAAGCGCCTCCCGGCAAACGGCGGGGTGGTGATGGTGGTCGCCCTGCCGCGCTTCATCAATGAAAAGGTGCGCCAGTGGGATGCCCGGCGCGCGGGCGTGATCGCTCAGGCGCGGGTCGAGCATCTCGGCAATCTCGAGGCGGCTGCCACGGCGGTGGCCGCGTGGGTCGCCGCCAATCCCGAACCCAAGAGCGTGATCGGCGATGTCGCCGATCATATCGACCATATCCGCGAAGTGGCGGGCGTGGAGCATATCGGCATCGGTGGCGATTATGACGGCATGCCGATCGGGCCGGAAGGCATGGAGGATGTCAGCGGCTACCCCGCGCTGTTCACCGAACTCGCGCGGCGCGGCTATTCGCAGGCAGAGCTGGAGATGATCGCCAGTCGCAACATCCTGCGCGTGATGCGCGCCGCCGAAGCCTATGCGGCGCAGGTGGCGAGCGAGCCGCCGATCGAAACCCTGATCAACCCGCCCGCCAAACCAGAATGATCAATGCGCCGCGCGGGCGAGGGCGGGGATGATCCAGACCAGGCTCATCGCGATCACCGCAAAGGCTAGGCTGAAGCCCAGCACATAGCGCAGGCCGGTATTGCTGACGGCACCGCGTGCGGCTTCGTCATTGATGCGGATGCCTTCATTTGGATCGGCCATCGTTGCTCTCCCCGTTTGTATTGACGTTACGGAAACATCTTCCGTAACGTCAATCAAGTCAAGCGGGGGCAAATGGTTCCCGGTCAGTCCGCGTTGGGGTTGACCGGATCATTGTCGGTGGCCGCATTTTTGCGTTGCTCGCCTTCGGCTTCCACCCGCCCGGTGGCTGTGCCTTGGCTCTCGACATTGTCCTGCGTCAGCGCGCCGGTCACCCAGATCACCGTCAGCGTAATGATCGCCAGGCTGAGGCTGATCAGCAGCACCCAGCGCACCACGCCTTCATTGCTACCGCCCTTGGCGTCGGTTTCGTCAATCCGGGTCTCGGGGTCGTGCTGCGGCATGGGGTATCTCCTGCATGATGTGTAGCAGAGCACTACCGCATCGAACGCCCGATTGTTTCATGGCGGCCGGGCCGCATGATCAAGAAAAGCGGCGGCAGGGCGGGACGCAATGCCCGCCCACTGCGATCAATCGCGCAGCAATTCGTTGATCCCGGTCTTGGAGCGGGTCTGCGCGTCGACCGTCTTGACGATGACCGCGCAGTACAGGCTCGGCCCCATCGTGCCATCGGGCAAAGGCTTGCCGGGCATCGAACCGGGCACCACCACCGCATAGGGCGGGACGCTGCCCATGTGCACTTCGCCGGTCGCGCGGTCGACGATCTTGGTCGAGGCGCCGAGATAGACCCCCATCGACAATACCGCGCCTTCGCCCACGCGCACGCCTTCGGCCACTTCGGCGCGGGCACCGATGAAGGCGTTATCGCCGATGATGACGGGTTCAGCCTGAAGCGGTTCAAGCACGCCGCCGATCCCGGCCCCGCCCGAAATGTGGACATTCGCGCCGATCTGGGCGCAGGAGCCGACGGTGGCCCAGGTGTCGATCATGGTGTTCTCACCGACGTAGGCGCCGATGTTGACGAAGCTCGGCATCAGCACGACGCCCTTGGAGATATGCGCGCCGCGACGGACAACGGCGCCCGGCACCACGCGGAAGCCTGCCTCGCGGAAGCGGTTTTCGCCCCAACCGGCGAACTTCAACGGCACCTTGTCGAACGCCGCTTCGCCCGCTGCGCCGCTTTCCATCACCCGGTTGTCGTTGAGGCGGAAGCTGAGCAGCACTGCCTTTTTGAGCCACTGGTTGACCTTCCAGCCGCCATTGCCATCGGGCTGAGCCACGCGCGCTTCGCCGCTATCGAGCAGCGCCAGCGCATCGGCGACCGCATGGCGCACCTCATGGCCGGGCGTGATGTCGGCGCGGTTTTCCCACGCGGCTTCGATGGCGGCAATCAGGGCATCACTCATGGGCGTTCTCCGGCGGACAAATTCCCAGCGCGCCTAGCGGTGGTTGCGAGCAGCGGCAAGCGCGCGCTGCACGCGGATTGGGCAGGCATACGTAAGTCACGCAGGCCTGCCCAGTTTTTCGGCACGCAGGGCCACAAGGCCGACTGGCCGCCCGAAGCCGCTCGCGCGGCACGCGCGGCACGCGCGAAACGCGGTGAGGACGCACGCCCGGATGGGCGTGCGAAAAACTCAGGAATCCATCCCCGCAGCAAGCGCGAACTCGTAAGCCCGCTCCGCCAGCGGGCGCACCCGTTCGCTCATCGCCTGCGCATGGGACGAGGACGCTGTGCCGTCGATCACGCGCTTCTTGATGCCCTGCATGATCCCGGCGAGGCGGAACAGGTTATAGGCGAAGTACCAGTCCATCGGCGGCACGGGGAATCCGGTGCGCGCGACGTAGCGTTCGACCGCTTCGTCCTGCGAGGGAATGCCGAGCGCTTCCAGATCCAGCCCAACAAGCCCCGCGCGACCATCAGCCGGGTTGTGCCAGTTGAGCATCAGGTAGCTGAAGTCGGCAATCGGATCGCCCAGCGTCGACAACTCCCAATCGAGCACGGCGATGATGCGCGGCTCGGTCTTATGGAAGATCACGTTGTCGAGCCGGTAGTCGCCGTGCACCACCGATGATCCATGCTGCGGCGGGATGGTTTGCGGCAGCCATTCGATCAGCCGCTCCATTTCCGGCATCAGCTCGGTTTCGGACAGCTTGTATTGCTTGGTCCAGCGGGCGATCTGGCGCGCGCAGTAATCGGTGGGCTTGCCGTAATCGCCCATGCCGATGCGGTCGGGCTGGTTGAGGTGCAGGTCGGCCATCGTGTCGATCAGCGCGTTGTAAAGCGCGCGGCGTTCGTCCGGCTCCATCCCCGGCAGCGCGCCGTTCCACAGGCTGCGGCCATCAGCCATGCTCATCACGAAGAACTTGGAGCCGATCACCTCGGGGTCTTCGCACAGGCCATAGGTGCGCGGCACCGGGAAGCCGGTGGGGTAGAGCCCGGTCATCGCCGCATATTCGCGGTCGACCGCGTGGGCGCTGGGGAGCAGCTTGCCGAACGGCTGGCGGCGCAGCACGTAGGAGGCACCGGGCGTGTCGATCCGGTAGGTCGGGTTCGACTGGCCGCCTTTGAACTTGGTGTAGCTGATCGGGCCTTCGAAGCCTTCGACATGGGCTTCGAACCAAGCGGTCAGTGCCGCAAGGTCGAGCTGGTCCTTCTCGGTCACTGCGACCGTGCCGACCATTTCTGCGTCGTAATCGATGTCCATTCTCTCACCCTTTGTGTGCCCCCGCGAAGGCGGGGGCCTCAGGCCTTCTCGTCGCACCCGTGCCGCATGAGACCCCCGCCTGCGCGGGGGCTCACATCTATCATTTAGTCAAACACCACCACGGTGCGCGCGGAGTGCCCGGCGCGCATGGTATTGAAGCCTTCGTTCACCTGATCGAGCGTGATGCGCTCGGCGATGATCGTATCGAGATCGAGCAGCCCGCGCAGGTAGAAATCAACAAGGCGCGGCAGATCGACCGGGAAGTGGTTCATCCCCATCAGCGCGCCCATCAGCTTCTTGCCGCCGAGCAGATCGAAGGCCGAGAGCCCGACTTTGCAGTCGAGCGGCATCATGCCGAGGATCACTGCCGTGCCGCCGCGCTTGAGGCTGGCGACCGCAAGATCGGCGGAAGCCTGACGTCCGACCGCCTCGATCCCCCAATCGACCCCGCCGCCCGAAATTGCGATGATCTGCTTGGCGGCGTCCGGAGCGAGCGCATCGACAGTGTGGGTTGCGCCGAGCACCTGCGCCAACTCGCGCTTTTCCGGCAGCGGATCGGCGGCAATTATCTTGCTTGCCCCGGCGATTTTCGCAGCGTTGATGACGGCAAGACCCACCCCACCGCAGCCGACCACCAGCACGGTCTCGCCCGGCGTCACCTTGCAGGCGTTGAAGATCGTCCCCGCACCAGTCGTCACCGCGCAGCCCAGCAGGGCGGCACGGTCAAACGGCATGTCCTTGTCGATGGAAACGCAGGCGTGTTCGTGGATCAGCATCTGCTCGGACAGGGCCGAGAGGTTGAGCATCTGGTTGACCGGCGCGCCATCGGCAAAGGCGATGCGCGAGGAATCGCCCTTGGCGCGGCGGGTGTCCCCACCAAGGCACAGCGCCATGCGGCCCGTGACGCAAAACTCGCAGTGCCCGCAGAAGGCCGAGAGGCAGGAGACGACGTGGTCGCCCGGCTTCACCGTGCGCACTTCGGAGCCGACCGCCCGGACGATGCCCGCGGCCTCATGTCCCGGAATGGCGGGCAGGGCGTGCGGGTAATGCCCGTCGATGAAATGCAGGTCCGAATGGCACAGCCCGCAGGCCTTGGTGTCGATCAACACCTCGTGCGGGCCGGGCTCGGCATAGGTCACCTCGGCAATGCGAAGGCCTTGGCCGGGTGCTTCAAGAATGGCGGCTTTTGCCACAAGCAAACTCCGTTCGCCCTGAGCTTGTCGAAGGGCCGTTCCTCCTTCGTAGCTCAGGTTCAAAAAGAAAAACGGTGCTTCGACAAGCTCAGCACGAACGGCAGTTTTAACGTGGTCTCAGCGCGCCTTGATCAGCGCGCCACACCCATGTCGCCCGAGCTGAATCTCGCGGTTTCATTGACCACCCGGCCATGATCGCCGCGCAGGGCGTTGGCGGTCGGGCCGGGGACGGGGGCGTGCTTGGCGAACTCCATATGCGCGATCGAGCGGGCATGGACTTCGTCCGGCCCGTCGGCGAGCCGCAGCGTGCGTTGGTGGGCATAGGCCGAGGCAAGGCCGTAATCTTCGGAAACGCCGCCGCCGCCATGCGCCTGAATGGCATCGTCGATGATCTTCAGGGCCATGTTGGGCGCCTGCACCTTGATCATCGCGATTTCCTGCTTGGCGGACTTGTTACCGACCTTGTCCATCATGTCCGCCGCTTTGAGGCAGAGCAGGCGGGTCATGTCGATATCGATGCGGGCGCGCGCCACGCGCTCTTCCCAGACCGAGTGCTTGTAGACCGGCTTGCCGAAAGCTTCACGCTCCTGCAGGCGGCGGCACATCTTTGCGAGCGCCTCTTCGGCGACCCCGATGGTGCGCATGCAGTGGTGGATACGGCCCGGCCCGAGGCGGCCTTGCGCGATCTCGAATCCGCGCCCTTCGCCGAGCAGGATGTTCTCCGCCGGAACGCGGACGTTGACCATCTCGACTTCCATGTGGCCGTGCGGGGCATCGTCATAGCCGAACACCGGCAGGTGGCGCAGGATGTTCACGCCGTGGGTGTCGATCGGCATCAGGATCTGCGACTGCTGCGCGTGGCGCTGCGCGTCGGGATTGGTCTTGCCCATCACGATCGCGATCTTGCAGCGCGGATCGCCGAGACCCGAAGACCACCACTTGCGGCCATTGATGACGTAATGATCGCCGTCGCGCTCGATCCGGGTTTCGATGTTGGTGGCATCGGACGAGGCGGTGTTGGGCTCGGTCATCAGGAAGGCCGAACGGATTTCGCCGTTCATCAGCGGACGCAGCCACTGCTCCTTCTGTTCGCGCGTGCCGTAGCGGTGGAACACCTCCATGTTGCCGGTGTCGGGCGCGGAGCAGTTGAACACTTCCGACGCCCAGCCGAGGCGGCCCATTTCCTCGGCGCACAGCGCATATTCGAGGTTGGTGAGGCCCGGACCTTCGAATTCGAAGGTGTCGTCGACATGGTGGTGGCTGTCATTGCGCGGTGGCATGAACAGGTTCCAGATGCCAGCTTCCTTGGCCAGCTTCTTCTTGTCCTCGATGATCTGGATCACCTTCCAGCGATCACCCGCGGCGTCCTGCGCCTTGTAGGTGTCCATGTTGGGGCGCACATGCGTCTCGATGAAATCGCGCACACGGTTGCGCCAATAGACCTGGCGTTCGGTGGGTTCGAAATCCATGGGGGTGTTCCTCTCTCGTCTTATTTGAAAACCGAATCTGGCATTGACCGTGGCAGAGCCTTGTCCGCCCGCCAAGCTCTCATTTGTGCGTTAGAGCCCCTGTGGCAACGGCACGCTCACCCGCAATTCGGGTCGCGATGCGGGCCTCGTGATCGGCGCGCGTTATGGGGAAGCGGGCCAGCCAAAACGCCGCAATCAACGCCAGCACGGCGGTCACCAACAGGTAGGCCAGCGCAAGATTTGCGACCACATCGGGGGCGACTGCGGCTTGCGCAGTGCCGGGCTCAAGACCGATGGTTTCGACGATCAGGCTGGTGAGCAGAATGCCCCCGCCGGTCGCCGACTTCTGGATCAGCCAGTTGCCCGCATAGAAGGTCCCTTCCGCGCGTTTACCGGTGCGTTCCTCAAACGCCTCGACAATCTCGGCCACCATCGACGTTGCCGAGATTATCGACACAACCCCCGCCGTATTCGCAGCCACCATGAAGGCCATGAACAGGCCGGTCGAAAGCGCCCCGCCGGTCTGCGGCCAGAATCCGATGAGGTAGAGGACATAGGGCGTCCCCGCGATGGCGAGTGCAGCCACAGCGCCGCCCGCCCCGCTCAATGGCTTGCCGAAGCGGCGGTGCAGCGGGCCGACTAGAAGGAACATCGCCACCACCGACAGGCCCAGCGCCAGCGGGTAGAGCTTGAACGCCAGCTCGCTGAATTGCCACACGTAGCGGATCACATAGAGCGTGATCGAAAGCGTCACGCCCTGACTGATGTAAGCCGCCAATGCTCCGTAAGCGAAGATCACGAAAGCACGTTCGCGGAAGGCATCGAAGATGTCGGCAAACGCCAGCCGGAGCGAGAACGGCGGCGGGGCCGTGTCGGGCAGGCGCGCGACATAGGGGTGCTGTCCGGCCGCCGATCCGATCACCGAGATCAGCATCACCACCGCTCCGACCATGCCGAACACTGCATAGCCATCGGGCTGCAATTGCGATTCCGGGGTGGGCAGGAACACGGTGAAGGCCAGCACCGACATGGTCAGCCCGCCAACCCAGCCCGACAGGAAGCGGTAGCGGAACAGCGTGGTGCGCTCGACATAATCATTGGTGATTTCCGGCACCATGCTGATCGAGGGCACCTCGCAGGCCGATAGCAGCAGACGCACGCCCACGGCCAGCGCGACGATCTCCCAAAAGGTCGGCACGCCGGTAAACGGTGGCGACCACATCAGCACCCAGGCCAGCGCCAGCGGGATGGGGGCGAGATAGAGCCAAGGTAGACGGCGACCCCAGCGGGTATAGGTGCGGTCGGACAAGTGTCCGATCAACGGATCGGCGAAAGCATCGATGATCAGCGCGGTCGCCAGCGCCGCGCCGACGATCCCGGCATCCACCCCCAGCACCAGATTGTAGAACGGCAGCAGAAAGAACGAAAAACCGCCGTCCTTGACCCCGAACGCCACGGCACCGAACCCATGCATCACTTTGAGCCTGCCCGGAAGCGGCCCGGCAATCATGCTCATCTGCGCCTGCCTTTGCAGCATGGCGATCCGCCGAATCCGGCCAATGTCTCTCTCCTATTTCGGTTTCGAACCTAGACCGAATGCGCCGGTCGTCAATCGCGTCCGGTCTGACGCTACGGCATGGCGGAACCTGCGATGAGCCCTTGCGAGGGCCCTTCAAATGCCACTAACGTAAGCGTCAAGTGAGAGACACGAGAGAGGAGACTCGGCCGATGGCTGATCTGGAAACATTCCGCAGCGAAACCCGCAGCTGGCTGGAGGCGAATTGCCCGGCCGAGATGCGCGAACCGGTGCGCGATGAAAGCGATATCTATTGGGGCGGGCGCCGCGCCACCTTCAAGAATGACGCCCAAAAAGCGTGGCTCGAAGCCTGCGTGGCCAAAGGCTACACCGTGCCCGCATGGCCCAAGGCCTATGGCGGGGCGGGGCTTTCACCGGCGGAAGCCAAGGTGCTGCGCGAGGAAATGGGCCGCATCGGTGCGCGCCCGCCCTTGAGCAGCTTCGGTATCTGGATGCTCGGCCCGGCGCTGCTGCATTTCGGCACCGAAGGCCAGAAGCAGCGCTTCCTCAACGAAATCGCGCGCGGCGAAATCCGCTGGTGCCAGGGCTATTCGGAACCCGGTTCGGGAAGCGATCTGGTGTCCTTGCAGACCTTCGGTGAAGACAAGGGCGATCACTGGGTCGTCAATGGCCAGAAGGTCTGGACGTCCTATGCCGACCACGCCGACTGGATCTTCTGCCTCGTCCGCACCGACAAGGCGGACAAGTATCAGGGCATCACCTTCATGCTGTTCGACATGGCCAGCGAAGGGGTCGCAACCAAGCCGATCCTGCTGATCAGCGGCAATTCGCCGTTCTGCGAAACCTTCTTCGACGATGTCAGCGTGCCCAAGTCCTATGGCGAGGATTGCCCGGCCTACGTGGGCCAGATCAATCGCGGCTGGGACGTCGCCAAGTACCTGCTCGGCCATGAGCGCGAGATGATCTCGGGCGCGGATGGCGGGGACCGCACCGCCGGGATCGGCGCGGCGATGAAGCGGCATTCGGCCAAGCTGGGCGATGAGCTCGATCCGGTGCTACGCGCAGAGCTGGCGATGTTCGATGTCGACGCGCTGGCCTACACCGCGATGGGCGAAAAGTTCCTCGACGAAATCAAGGTCGGCAAGGCGCACCCCGCGCAGCCGAACATGATGAAATATGCCGGCACCGAGCTGAACAAGCGCCGCCACGAGCTGATGATGGCGGTCGGCGGATCGCGCAGCCTTGAATGGGAGAGTGAGGAAACCGAAGGCGGCAAGCCGTCGCGCAGCTGGCTGCGGACCAAGGCGAATTCGATCGAGGGCGGGACGTCCGAGGTGATGCTCAACGTCATCGCCAAGCGCATTCTCGACCTGCCGGGCGCTTGATTTAACAACACGCGCCTCCCCGGGCTTGACCCGGGGCCCCGCTCTTTTGGCGGGGAAGAAGGCAGCGGGGTCCCGGGTCAAGCCCGGGAAGACGAAGAATTGGAGAGGGAAAACAATGCCCCTGTATCACAACGAAGATCAGGCGATGCTTGCCGACACCGCGCGCGGATTTATCGCGGAAGAAGGCAACATCGCCAAGCAACTGCGCCACTGGCGCGACCGCAATTGCAAAGACGGTTTCGGCCACGGATTGTGGAAGCAGATGGCCGAGATGGGCTTCACCGGGATGCTGGTGGAGGAAGCCGACGGCGGGCTCGGCATGGGCCATGTCGAAGCCGGGATCGTGCTCGAAGAAATCGGCCGCAACCTCACGCCTTCGCCGTTCCTGACCTCATCCGTGCTGGCCGCGACTGCGCTGAAGCACGGGTCGGAGGATATGAAGGGCCGCTACCTGCCGGGTCTGATCGCAGGCGATAGCGTCTTCGCCATTGCCATCGACGAAACGGCCAAGCACCGCCCCAGCCGCATCACCACCCGCGCCGAAAAGTCGGGCAACGGGTTCAAGCTGAGCGGGGCCAAGAGCTTCGTCATTCACGGCGGCAGCGCCGACATGATCGTGGTCGCCGCCCGCACTTCCGGTTCGGACGAGGATGCCGACGGGATCACCCTGTTTGCCGTCCCCAAGGACGTCAGTGGCATGAGCCATGACGTGGTGCGGCTGGTCGATTCCTCGATGGCGACGCACACCAAATTCGACAGCGTTGAATTGGACGGCGATGCGGTGATCGGCGAGATCGACGGCGGGCGCGCTGTGCTCGATGCGATGCTGCTCGCGGGCCGGGTCGGCGCGGCGGCGGAAGGCGTCGGCGTCGCACGGGGCGCGATGGACATGACTGTCGATTACCTCAAGCAGCGCAAGCAGTTCGGCAAGCTGATCGGCGAGTTCCAAGCCCTCCAGCACCGCGCCAGCCACCTCTATTCCGAAGTCGAGATCGCCCGTGCCGCCACCATCAAGGCGCAGCAATTGCTCGACGGCGGCTCGGCCCATGCCGATCTGATGGCGAGCGTTGCCAAGGCCAAGGTCGCCAAGACCGCGCGCCTCGCGGTGCAGGAAGGCGTGCAGATGCACGGCGGCATCGGCATGACCGACGAATACGACATCGGCCTCTACATGAAGCGCGACCGCGCTTTGGCCGAATTCTTGGGCGATGCCTATTTCCACGCGAACCGCGTGGCGGAATTGAGCGGGTACTAAGTCAAAACGCCTCCCCGGGCTTGACCCGGGGCCCCGCTTCCTTCTCGCGGCGGGCAAAAGATAAGCGGGATCCCGGGTCAAGCCCGGGAAGACGGAGAGGTTTTTACGTTATGGACATTCAATCACTTTTCAGCCTCGAAGGCCGCATTGCCCTCGTCACTGGCGGTTCGCGGGGCATCGGCAAGATGTTCGTCGAAGGCCTGCTCGCAGCGGGCTGCGCCAAGGTCTATATCTCGGCGCGCAAGCGTGACCAGATGCAGGACACGATCGACCAATTCGGGGCGGACCGGGTGATCGGCATCCCGGCCGACCTTAGCCAGATGGACGGCATGGTCAGCCTCGCCAACGAGCTGAAGGCGCGCGAGACGCGGCTCGACATCCTCATCAACAATGCCGGCGCAGCCTGGGGCCAGCCCTATCTCGAGTTCTCGGAAGCCGGGTGGCACAGGACGATGGACTTGAACGTCAAGACCCCGTTCTTCCTCACCCAGAAGCTGCACGATCTGCTGGTCGCAGGCGGCAAGGCGGGGCATCCGGCCAAGGTGATCCACGTCTCGTCGATTGACGGCCAACGGATCAACCCGTGGGAAACCTATGCCTATCAGGCGTCGAAGGCGGCGGTGATCCAGCTGACCCGGCGCATGGCCGCGCGGCTGATTCAGGACAACATCGTCGTGTCCTCCATCGCTCCGGGCGCTTTCCCGTCGGAGATGAACAAGGCTGCCAAGGACGCGCCTGACGCCAGCGCATCGGGCATCCCGGCCAAGCGCATCGGCACCGCCGAAGACATGGCCGCCGCCGCGATCTACCTGTGCAGCCGCGCGGGCGATTACGTGGTGGGCGAGACGCTGACGGTCGATGGCGGCGTGGTCAACGCACTGCTGCCCAACCACTTCGCTGACCCGTCGGGCGGACACTGAGCCAAGCCTTAGCGCGACAAGCAGGGGCCGGTGGAGCGATCCTCCGGCCCTTCTTATTCGGCGGCGGCTATACTAGAATAGAGCAAGCCGCCCTGCGCAACGGCACTGTTGGCACACGGGACGGCTGATGCAGTGTGCACAGTCCGACTGAGCGGAGACCACCAATGGCCACAGTACCCACGCCCACGCCCGATACGGTCGAACCCGCCGCGCCGCCGCTGGAGGCGCCGCCCCAGCCCAACGAACCGATAGAGCCGACTGCGCCGCCCGAAACCGAACCCACACCGCCCGACATTGACGAGCCGGGTCGCGGCCCGGACGAAATGCCGCCGGAGTTTCCCGGCATCAGCGAGTAAAGTCAGCAGTTCGCCCTAGTAATTCCACTGCGCCTGCACGCGCAGGATCTGCCCCTCGGCCTGCCCGAAGCGCCGCTCGTCGGCCTCCTTGCGTGAGGCCCAGCCATAGGTGGTGGTGATCTCCAGCGCCGGGTCGATCTGGAATTCCAGGCCCAGCTCCAGCTCCTCGGTCTCCAGCCGCGGCGCGTTGATCGCCGCCTTGAAGCCGCCGCGGTAATACTGCCAGCGGGCGAAGGGGTGGATCGTGCCGATGGGGGTTTGGTCGATCTTGGCCATCACCTGCACATAGCCGCCGTCAACCGGGCGTTCCTCGATCCGGCCGGTGGCGGGGATGAATTCCGGCCCCGTGCCCCAGTTCCATTCGGCCTGAACGCCGAAGGGCTGGGGGTAGAGGATCGCGTGCAGGTTGACGCGGTTGTCCTTGAAACCCACCGGGCTGACCCCGCCGGTGCGGATTTCCGGGCGGATGGTGTTGCGCATCACCGAACCGCCGATCTCGAACACCTGACCATTGAGGCCTAGACCATCGAGTTCAAACGGCCAAGTCGCTAGCGCGACCGCCATCACGTCATTATCGGTCTCGGTGCGGTTGAGGCCTTGCCCATTGAACACGCCGAACCCGAAGGCGCCGTAATTGCCGAAGAGCTTCTGCCCATCGTCGGCCAAGCGGTCCCAGATCGCCTGCACGCGCGGCGGGGTGTAATAGGCGACAATCCCAAGATCACGCTCGCCCGATGCAGCGGAGTTGATCGCATCGGTCCGGTCCAGCGCGAGCCGGTTGGAGGAGGACTGCATATTCTCCCAGCCATAGGGCACCTTCGACTGGCCGAGGCGGATGCGGAACGACTTGTCGCCGGTCGGGAAGACATCGGCATACATATCGCGCAAGGACACCGTGCCCTCACGCCGTTCGCCGACTGACTGGTTGGAGACGGCGGCGGCGAAATCGGGCTGGAAGTAGAACGAGACGTGATCGTTAAGGTCGCCTTGCAGCACCAGCCGCATCCGGCGGAAGGTGAAATTGCTGTCGCCGTTCACCGCGCTATCGTGGATCGAGCGCAGGCGCGAAACCCCGGCGGGCGCGTCGGCATCGCCTGAGACGATCTGGTTGAAGCGCATCTGGGTGTAACCGCGCAGGCGCAGCTTTTCGTACCACGCCTCGCGCTTGGGCTTCGGCGTGGCAGCGGCGAGCGGGATCGATTCCGGCGCGGGCGGGGCGCTGACCGGAGCGGGCTGGGCGGGTGCGGGCGCAGCCACTGGTGCCGAGCCGGGCGAAGGGGCGGGCTGAGTCGTTTGCAGCGCGCTGACCATCGCCTTCAATTCATCAATCTGACGTTGAAGATCGGCGATGGTGCTCGCCTGATCGGGCGCTTGCGACCCGGCGGGTGATTCGGTCTGCGCCATTGCAGGAGCGCAGGTGCTGGCCAGCAGACCGGCAGTGATCAGGCGGACGGCGAGGCCGTGAGTAGGGCGGGACATGAGCTACCGCTTTCGCAATATGCCCGCTCACAATGAACCGGCTGCGAGGCGCGGATATGTCGGTTGAGTGTCAGATATATGACATTTGCGACCGATTTATCACAATTGCGACAAACGGCGATGCGGCCTGCGACCAGCGGTTAGCCCATCAAGCCGCGCACAAACGGGATCAGCCCGGTCTGACGGGCCCGCTTCATGCGCTCGGCTTCAAGGATTGCGTGGACCTTGTCGAAGCACACGTTCACATCATCATTGATGATCACGTAATCATAGCCATCCCAGTGGCTGATTTCGGCGCGGGCGCGTTCCATGCGGGCGTTGATGACGTCGGTGCTGTCGGTCGCGCGGCCTTGCAAGCGGCGGTGCAGCTCCTCGATCGAGGGCGGCAGGATGAACACCCGCACCACGTCCTGCTGGTCTTTCTGGTACAGCTGCTGCGTGCCCTGCCAGTCGATATCGAACAGGAAGTCCTGCCCTTCTTTCAGCGCGGCGCGGATCTTGCCCTTGGGGGTGCCATAGCGGTGGCCGAAGACGTGCGCCCATTCGTAGAAGTCGTCCTCTTCGACCATATGGTCGAACTCGGCCTCGGTGACGAAGTGGTAATGCACCCCGTCGACCTCATTCGGGCGCGGCGGGCGGGTGGTGGCGGAGACCGAGAGCTTGATCTCGGCGTCCTTGGCCAGCAGCATCCGCGACAGCGTCGTCTTGCCCGCGCCCGAAGGTGAGGAGAGGATGAACATCAGGCCCCGGCGGTGGAGCCTGTCGTCTGCGTGGTGTGAGGTGTCGCCCATAGGCCCCGTTGCACCAACACGCCCCCCATAATCAAGAGGCGTGCAAATCAAGCGGCGATCAGAATTCGCCGGTGGGTGTCTTGCGTGCCTTGCGTTTCGCCTCGAGCCGCTTGCCCCGGTCGTAGAACACCTTGGCCGCCAGCCCGCCTGCCACCACTGCCAACCCGATGGGCGAACGGCGCGCAAGGTGGCTCGCGCCCCATAAGGCAACGCTGGTGGCCAATCCGCGCCCGTCGACCAGCTTGTCAGCCTTGGCCTTGTCATAGCTTTTGACGAGAAATCCGCGCTCCATCCGGTTGCGCAGCATCCCGCCAGCGGCGCGCAGGACGATGTCGGCGATAACGAGATTGGTACCGGCCACCGGACTGGGCAACGGCAGGCCGCCGGGGCCGGTCGGGGCGGACTTCTTGGCGGCGGCAGCATCAGCGGACGGCGCAGCTGCGGCCTTTCCGCGCTTGCCCTTGCTCGCCCCCTTGCCCCGCGCCATCGGGCCTACTTCTTACGCCCGAAATCGATGCTGACCACGTTCGAGCCATCGGGATCCGTGTCCGGCCCATCATTTTCGGCGTCTTCGTGGGCTTCGGGTTCGAGCTCCTCGACCGCAGCCTGGAACTGGAGGCCGAAATCGACCGCCGGATCGACGAAAGCGGTGATCGCGGCGAAGGGGATCTGCAACTTCGCCGGCACCTGATTGAAGGTGAGGCTGACCGTGAAGCTGTGCGGGAAGACCTCAAGATCCCAGAACTTGTTCTGGAGCACGATGGTCATCTCGTCCGGGAAGCGTTCGCGCAGGTGCGGCGGGATCGACACGCCGGGCGCGCCGGTTTTGAAGGTGATGTAGAAATGGTGCGCGCCGGGCAGGGTGCTGCCGCCGCTGACAATCGCGCCGAGCACCCGGCCGACTACGGCGCGCAGGGCTTCCTGCACGATTTCGTCATAGGGAATAAGGCTATCGGGAGCGTCGCTGGTCATCACCTGCGGATTGGTGACGCCGCGCGCGGGCTTGGTCAAGCCCCCATCCCGCTTTGACACAGGATTGCCGCGCCGGATTGACCCGGCTTCGCAAGCAGATGCGCGCGATGCTTGTCTTGCGCGCCGAGCCGACTATAGCGCGGCTCATGGCCAGCACCCTCGCCCAAACCCCTCCGCGCACCGGCTCGGTAGAGCGCAACACCACCGAGACCGCAATCGCCATCCACGTCAATCTTGACGGGACGGGCGCCTATGATGTGTCGACCGGGATCGGGTTCCTCGATCACATGGTCGAACAGTTCAGCCGCCACTCGCTGATCGATGTGACGATGAAGGTGCGGGGTGACCTCCATGTCGACCAGCACCACACCACCGAAGATTCGGCGATTGCGCTGGGGCAAGCGATCACGCAGGCCTTGGGCGACAAGGCTGGCATCGGCCGGTACGGCGCGGCCTATTCGCCGATGGACGAGACGCTGAGCCGCGTGGCGCTGGACATTTCCGGGCGGCCCTTCCTCGTGTGGAAGGCGAAGTTCACGCAGGAACGCTTGGGCGAATGGGATACCGAACTGATCGAGCACTGGTTCCACTCGGTCAGCCAGAGCGCCGGGATCACCCTGCACATGGAACTGCTCTACGGCAGCAACAACCACCACATCTGCGAGAGCCTCTACAAAGGCTTCGCGCGCGCGATGCGGCAGGCGGTCGAACGCGACCCACGCAAAGGCGGCGCGATCCCGAGCACCAAGGGGCAGCTGGGTGGCTAGCATCTTCATCGCCTCATTGACCTACACCGTGCCGATCGAACAGGTCGACGCGGTGCTGGCCGATCACTTGGCATGGCTGAAATCCGGGCACGACGCGGGACACTTCCTCGCCTGGGGCCCGCGCGAGCCGCGCGATGGCGGTTTGATCTTTGTGAAGGCCGCGAGCCGCGCCGAGGCTGAGGCGCTGCTGATGAGCGACCCTTTCATGCTCCACCAATTGGCGGACCTCGCCATCACCCAATGGACCCCGCGCTTTGTCGGGCCGGGGTTGGACGCCTTCAATGCCTAGAAGCGCTGGAACGGCTGCCCCGCAGCCGCAAGCGCGACTGCGCGCCCGCAGCGGGCGCGGCTTTGCCGCGCGCCTAGCGAGGACCGCGCGCCCGGATGGGCGTGCGGAAAGCAAAAATGCCTGAGGTCATCGCGCTGATCGATTATGGCGCGGGCAACCTTCACTCGGTGCACAATGCTTTGAAGGCAGCCGGGGCGAGCGTCACCGTCACAGCCGATCCTTACGTGGTGCGCGCGGCGGACCGGATTGTCCTGCCCGGCGTCGGCAGCTTCAAGGCCTGTGCTGAAGGCCTGCGCGCGATCCCGCATATGGTCGAAGCCATGACTGAGCGTGTTCACGTGGGCGGCGCGCCGTTCCTCGGTATTTGCGTCGGGATGCAATTGCTCGCGACCCGTGGGCTGGAGCATGGCGAGACCGCCGGCCTCGGCTGGGTGCCGGGTGAGGTGCGGCTGATCCAGCCGCGCGACGCCAGCATCAAAGTGCCGCACATGGGCTGGAACGATGTCGCGCTGCTACCCCATGCGCGAGGGTCTGCGGTGATTGAGGAGGGCGAGGCCTATTTCCTCCACTCCTTCCACTTCGCCGCCGACAACCCGCATGATGTCGCCGCCATGACCGATCACGGCGAGGGGCTGGTCGCCGCTGTCGCCCGCGACAACATTATCGGCGTGCAGTTTCACCCGGAAAAGAGCCAGGCCTATGGGCTGGCGACGCTCCGGCGCTTTCTGGAGTGGTATCCGTGAGTGGGCCCTCTCCAACTCCGGCTGGGCAGGCAAGCTGCCAAGCCTTCGTATCCTCTCCCGCAAGGGGAGAGGAGTGGGACCGCGCATCTTCGAGAGGGGGCAGCAACCCATGATCGTCTTCCCAGCAATCGACCTCAAGAACGGTCAAGTCGTGCGCCTGTCTGAAGGCGACATGGACCGGGCCACGATCTACGGCGATGATCCGGCAGCGCAGGCGATGATCTTTGCAGAGGCAGGCGCCGAGCATCTCCATGTGGTCGACCTCGACGGCAGCTTCGCGGGCGAAAGCCGTAACCGCGCGGCGGTCGAAGCGATCATCGCAGCCTTTCCCGGCTATGTGCAACTGGGCGGCGGCATCCGCGATGCGGCGGCGGTCGAGGGGTGGTTCAACCTCGGCGTCGCGCGGGTGGTGATGGGTTCCGCCGCGCTCAAGAACCCTGAATTCGTCAAGGACATGGCGCGCGAATGGGAAGGCGGCATCGTCGTCGCGGTGGACGCCAAAGACGGCATGGTCGCGACCGAGGGCTGGGCTGAAGTCTCCGACGTGCCCGTCACCGACCTCGCCCGCCGCTTCGAAGATGCAGGCGTCGCCTCGCTGCTTTTCACCGATATCGGGCGCGATGGGTTGCTGAAGGGCGTGAACATCGAGGCGACCGTGGATCTGGCGCGCCGCGTGGACATCCCGGTGATCGCGAGCGGCGGGGTTAAGGGGCTGGACGATATCCATATGCTGGCGCTCCACGCGCATGAGGGGATTGAGGGCGTCATCACCGGGCGGGCGCTGTATGAAGGGCGGCTCGATCTGGCGGCGGCGATTGCGATGGGCGCACGGGTGTAGCGATGCGCCTGATGGGCTTTCTCTTCCTGTGCCTGACCTTCCTTGCGGGGGTGACGATTGGCACGGTCGAGATTGCGCTCATCAACATCATCGTCTTCATGGGGTTCGCGCTTGCCGCCGACCACTTTCTCGCCCCGCGTTATGGCAAGAACGGGTTGGTCTACGGCATGGCAGGGGCGTTCTTCCTGAGTTTCCTGTGGCCCGTCGCCGTCCACACATGGCGCGGCGAGCCGACCTGCGTTGGCGAGAATTGCCTGCCCAAGGAGCCTGAAATGACCGTCACCCTGAGCCCGCCGCGATGACCGTCCGTATCCGCGTGATCCCGTGCCTCGACGTCGCCAATGGCCGCGTGGTGAAGGGCGTGAATTTCGTCGACCTGAAAGACGCGGGCGATCCGGTCGAACAGGCGCGCGCCTATGATGCGGCGGGCGCGGACGAGCTGTGCTTCCTCGACATTTCCGCCAGCCACGAAGGGCGCGGAACGCTGCTCGACATGGTGCGGCGCACGGCGGAGGTGTGCTTCATGCCGCTGACCGTCGGCGGCGGCGTGCGCTCTGCCGAAGATGCGCGCGCGCTGCTGCTGGCAGGAGCGGACAAGGTTGCGGTGAACAGCGCGGCGGTCGCCCGGCCCGAGCTGGTGGGCGAGATCGCCGCGCGCTTCGGCAGCCAGTGCGTGGTCGCCAGCGTTGACGCGCGCCGGACACCGCGCGGGAACTGGGAAATCTTCACGCACGGCGGGCGCAAGCCGACCGGGATCGACGCGGTCGAATATGCGCTCAAGGTCGCCGATCTGGGTGCGGGCGAATTGCTCGTCACCTCGATGGACGGGGATGGCACGCAGCGCGGCTATGACCTCGCCCTGACCCGCGAGATTGCCGATGCCGTCAGCGTGCCGGCGATCGCCAGCGGCGGGGTGGGGAGCCTCGACCATCTGGTGGATGGCGTAACCAAGGGCCACGCCAGCGCGGTGCTCGCGGCGAGCATCTTCCACTTCGGCACCCACACCATCGCCGAGGCACACGCGGCGTTGCGCGCAGCGGGGCTGCCCGCACGAGGCGTGTAGGGCGCGAAAGAAGGTTACGCAGCTTTGCTGCGGATGTTTCACGCAGAGGCGCAGAGAAGGAAAGGGAGGCGCGGAGGTGCCGTGCCTGCCGCGCCAGCGGCCTTCATGATTGCACACGAAGACACAAAGGCACGAAGAGGGCAGCTCTCGGTGCGGCCTGGTGCAACATCTTCGTGCCTTCGTGCCTTCGTGTGAGATAACTCGCGGCTTCGCCGCTAGCACAACCTCTCTGCGCCTCTCTGCTCCTCTGCGGTCTCTGCGTGAAACAGACTTCCTTTCCGGAACAGCCCGCACAGGCAGGGGCTTTAAGTGTCCGCGCGGTCTATCTATGGGAGAATGCATGGACACCCTCACCCGCCTCGAAGCGACCATCGCCCAACGCCTTCAGGCTTCCCCTGAGACAAGCTACGTGGCGAAACTCCATGCCAAGGGGCTGAAGACCATCGCCCAGAAACTCGGCGAGGAGGCGACCGAGGCGGTGATCGCCGCGCTCGCCGGGGACGAGGCTGAGTTGGTCGGCGAAGCGGCGGATGTATTGTTCCACCTCATGGTGCTGCTCGCCGAGAAGGGCGTGAAGCTCGAACAGGTGCTTGCCGAACTCGACCGCCGCGAAGGTATGTCCGGCCTCGCGGAAAAAGCTGCACGGAGCGAATAATGCCGATCGACCCGACCCTGCCTTACGACGACAAAAACATCTTCGCCCGCATCCTGCGCGGGGAAATCCCGTCGCGCAAAGTCTACGAGGATGACTGGGCCTTCGCCTTTGAGGACATCAACCCGCAGGCCGAAGTGCACACGCTGGTGATCCCCAAGGGCCGCTATGTCAGCTGGGACGATTTCAGCGCCAAGGCTTCGGACGCGGAGATCGGCGGCTTTATCCGCGCCGTGGGCGAAGTGGCGCGGGCCAAGGGTCTGGTCGAACCCGGCTACCGCCTCCTCGCCAATATCGGCGCGCATGGCGGACAGGAAGTGCCGCACCTCCACGTCCATATCTTCGGTGGTGAGCCGCTGGGTCCGATGATCGCGCGGCGGTAAGGGCGCTCGGCCCCCGTTACACCGCTGTTCATCGACAAAACGCAAACAGCAGCCTTTGCAGCGATTCCCCGCTCGGCTAGGTGGCAGGTATGATCTCTCCCAACCCTCCTGGCGGCATCCTTGACGGCGCGCGGCATCTCTATGCCGTGCGGGTCTATTACGAGGACACCGATTTGTCGGGGATCACCTACCATGCCAATTACTTGCGGTGGTTCGAACGTGCGCGCAGCGACTTGCTGCGATTGCTCGGGATCGATCAGCGTGCGGCGATCGAAGGCGGCGAAGGCGCCTATGCGCTGTCCGAAGTGAACCTCAAATACCTGCGTCCGGCCAAGCTTGATGACGATGTGGTGATAGAAACCCGCTGCACTGAGCTTGGTGCAGCGTCATGCCGGATGCACCAGATCGCGCGGCGGGGGGATGAGATGCTGTGCGAGGCGCATCTGCGCGTCGGCTTCATCACCCTCGATGGCCGCCCCCGCCGCCAGCCTGCCGCATGGCGCGCTGCGTTTCACAACTTCATGACTCAAGGAAACCCGAACCCGTGACGCTCGTCCTGCTTAGCGCTGCTGCTGCCACTGCCCCGACCCGGCTCGATCCGGTCGAACTGTTCCTCCAGGCCGATATCATCGTGCAGGCGGTGATGGTCGGCCTGCTGTTGGCGAGCGTGTGGGTGTGGACGATCATCGTCTCCTTCTCGATGCGGATCGGCGGCCTGTCGAAGAAGTCGCGCGAATACGAAGCCGAGTTCTGGGAACAGCGTGACCGGGAGGCGCTGCTGACCAAGCAGGTGAGGAACGAAGTCCCCGCCGCGCGGGTCGCCGCCGCCGGGCTGGACGAATGGCGCAAGTCGACCGCCAAGCAGCCAGTTGACCGTGACGCCACCCGCCAGCGCATCGCCGCCGCGATGGACAGCCAGATCGCCGAGGAAGCGGACGAGCTTGCCGGGCGCTTGAACTTCCTCGCCACAGTCGGCTCGGTTGCGCCGTTCGTCGGCCTGTTCGGCACGGTGTGGGGGATCATGAACAGCTTCTTCCAGATCGGCGCGCAGCAGAGCGCCAGCCTCGCCGTGGTCGCCCCCGGTATCGCCGAGGCGCTGTTCGCGACCGCGATCGGCCTGTTCGCCGCCATCCCTGCGGTGATCGCCTACAACCGCTTCGGCGGAGCGGTGGACCGATATGAAGCGGTGCTCCAGCGCTTCGCAGACAAGCTCCATACCGGGCTCAGCCGCGAGTTGGACCGCGCGTAATGGCTTTTTTGTTTTCCGCACGCCATCCGGCGCGCGAAATCCTCGCTCATGCGGCCTTGCGGCCGCGTCGCTGCGGGCGGGCGGTCGCCCTTGCGGCGGCTCCACCGCCGATGGGAGTTGAAAGATGGCAATGAATCTGTCCTCCCGCCGCAAGGGCTCCAAGCGCTCGCGCCGCGCAGCAATGGCTGAGATCAACGTCACCCCGCTGGTCGACGTGATGCTGGTGCTGCTGATCATCTTCATGGTCACAGTCACGCTCCCCGCCGTCGGGGTGCCGGTCGAACTTCCCGAAAGCCGCGCCGCGCCGGTGGAGGAAAAGCCCGACCAGATTACCATCTCGATCGACCGGGCGGGCACGATCTATATCGAGGATGAGGCCGTGGCCGCTGGCGGGCTTCCCGCCGCATTGGAGGCACTGGATCGCGGGGGCGAGCAGCCGCTGATCGTGCTGCGTGGTGATCGCAGCCTGGATTATGGCCGAGTGATGCAAGTTATGGGTGAGTTGGGCCGTGCAGGCTTCACTTCGATCTCGTTAGTCACTGACGGTTCAGTTTCGGCCCCATAGCGGTAGGACAGGATGGGAGACACCGCGCTCAGGAATGACGAAAAGGTCGGCCTTGCCGCCGCCGTCGTGCTGCACGGCGCGCTGGTGGCTGTGCTGCTGATGCAGACGGTGCGCAGCGAGGTTTCGGTGTTCCCGGAACGGATGACGGTGAGCCTGACGCCCGAAGTGGGGCTTGAAGCAGCATCGCCCGATCCGGTGCCGGAAAGCCGCGCCGCGATCGCGCCGACGCTGTCGGATGACCCAGCGCCCGCGCCCGATGCGGCCAAGCCTGAGCCTGCCGCGCGGCCGGTGCCGACCCCGCCCAAGCCGGCGACCCGCACCGCCACCACCCAGCCTGCGCCCACCCGCGACCGCTCACGCCCCGACCGCACCCCGGCCAAGCCCGCGACAACAGCGGCCAAACCGGCGCCCAAGAGCGGCGGCGGCAGCCGGATCGGTGACGATTTCCTTGAGGGCAAGGGCAGTTCGACCACCATAACCGAAACCCGCGCCCCGGCCGCGCAGATTGGCGCTGCCGCCAAGGCGTCCATCGGACAGGCGCTCGCCCGGCAGGTCAAGCCGCATTGGACCGCGCCGCAGGGGGTGGATGTCGATCAGCTGGTGACATTGGTCGATTTCGACCTCAACCCCGATGGCACTCTCAAAGGTCGCCCGCGGGTGCGCAGCCAAAGCGGCGTCAACGCCTCCAACAAGGCACAGGCCGCGCGGCACGCCGAAAACGCGATCCGCGCCGTCCAGCTTGCCGCGCCGTTCAAACTGCCCGAAGAGTATTACGAGGCCTGGAAGACTGTCCGGGGCGCTCGGTTTGACAGGAATACATCACGATGAAACCCGCTCTGTTTGCCGCCCTGCTTCTCACCGCCGCGTTTCCCGCGTCCGTCATGGCGCAGGATTTGGGCGCACCCATCGGTGAGGATGGCCCGGTTGAACGCGCCGCCACCGATGCCTCGCAGGCGCAGGCGGAGGAGGGCATCTCCTTCACCGTCACCGATGAAAGCGCATGGCAGGATATCGGCATCGCCATCCCAGCCTTTGCCACCGACCGTGAGCGTGCCACCCCCGCCAACGAGGCTGGAACAGGCGCTCTGGGGCGTGAGGTTGCGCGCGTGATCACCGCCAACCTGCGCAACAATGGCCTGTTCAAGCCGGTCGGCCCCGACAGCCTGCCGCAGCCGGGCTTCACCCAGATCACCGCACCCACCTTTGACGCATGGAGCGGCCGGGGGGCGGAGATGTTGGTGCACGGCTATGTCCGCGCGCGGGACGATGGAAAGCTCGTGGTCGGCTGCTACCTCTACGACGTCGCGCTCCAGAACGAGCTGGTGCGTGAAGGCTGGGTGGTTGCCGCAGCCGATTGGCGGCGCGCGGCGCACAAGTGCTCCGACCTGATCTTCAGCCGCCTGACCGGCGAAAGCCCGTTCTTCGACAGTCGCATCGCCTATATCGCTGAAACAGGTCCCAAGGATCGCCGGGTCAAGCGCCTGGCGGTGATGGACAGCGATGGGGCCAACCACCGCTTCCTGACGCTGGGCAGCGCCACCGCGCTGACCCCGCGTTATTCACCCGACTATTCGAAGATCCTGTATCTCTCCTATGTCGACGGCAATCCGCGCATCTATGTCTATGACATCGGCACCGGCAAGCAGACGCTGGTGAGCGAGAACCGCAACCCCACCATCGCCCCGCGCTGGTCACCCGATGGCAAGTCGATCCTCTATTCAATGGGAGTTGCCGGGAATACCGACATCTACCGCGTGCCAGCCACCGGCGGCGCGAGCGTCAAGCTGACCGATAATCCGGGGATCGACGTCGGCGGCTCATTCTCTCCCGACGGCTCCAAGATCGTGTTCGAAAGCGACCGTTCGGGCAGCCAGCAATGCTATGTCATGGACGCCGACGGCAAGAACCAGAAGCGCATCAGCTTCTTCGGCGGACGCTGCGCCACGCCCGAATGGAGCCCGCGCGGCGACCAGATCGCCTTCACGCGGATCGCGGGCGACTTTAACGTCGCGGTGATGAATACCGGCGGCGGCGGGATGCGGGTGCTGACCCGCGGCTGGCAGGACGAAGCCCCGACCTGGGCACCCAATGGCCGCATCATCCAGTTCTTCCGCACCGAAAAGAACACCGGGCGTTCAGGGATCTGGCAGGTCGATCTGACCGGCCAGAACGAACGCCGCCTGCCGACCCCCGTTGATGCTTCAGACCCTGCCTGGGGCCCGATCCGCCCCTGACAATTTATGTGAAAGGAACAAGAGCCATGAACACCAAGATTGCGACGATCCTGCTGCTGGCGTCTGCCACTGGCCTCGCTGCCTGCGCCAAGAAGGCGCCGGAAACCCTCCCGCCCGCTCCGGTCGAAAACTCGGGCACTGATACCCAGCCCATGCCGCAGGCCACTGGCGCAACGGTCGGGACGCAGCAGCATTTTGCCGCGGCGGTCGGTTCCTCGACCACGATCTACTTCGACACGGATCGCTACAACGTCGATTCGCAGGATGCCGCCGCATTGCAGGCGCAGGCGCAGTATTTTGCCCGCTATCCGCAGATCACTTTCACCATCGAAGGCCATGCTGACGAGCGCGGGACGCGCGAATACAACCTTGCGCTGGGTGAACGCCGGGCCGATGCGGCCAAGGCCTATCTCGTCAGCCTTGGCGTGGCACCGAACCGCATTTCTGTGGTGAGCTACGGCAAGGAGCGTCCGGTGGCGCTGGCTTCGAATGAAAGCGCGTGGGCACAGAACCGCCGCGCCGCCAGCGTCATCATCAACTGATTATCAGCCTTGGAGCAGGCCGGGCGAAAGCTCGGCCTGTTCGGCGACTCTCGGACCGACGGCACCGCTGGTAAGATCGCGCGCGCCGGTGACCACGCACAGCCCTGCGAGCGCAAGCACGCAGAACAGGCTGGAAAGGGTCAATTGCTGGCTCATCATGCGGTCTTTCAAGTGCGGCAGATCATGCGCCGCTTGCGGTCCTATTGCGATGCAACATTTCACATTGCAACCGGTTCCCGCTGTCTCACGCCTTTCCATTGTGGGCTAGCTCGCCTAGATTGAGCGCGTGAGACAATCGACCAACAACATTCTGCCCCGCGCTCCCCGGATTCGCACATGACCCGCGCCCGCCGTTCAATGGATTGGGGCTTCCCGCGCTGGCGGCCCTACGGCTCCTCGCAAGAGGCGACCAATGTGCGCATCTGCGACCGCCACGGCTGCGACGAGCCGGGCAATTGCCCCGCGCCCAAAGCCCCCAACAGCCCCGAACGGTGGTATTTCTGCCAGAAGCACGCGGCGGAATACAATTCCAAGTGGGATTACTTCGAAGGCCTCGACAAGGCTGAAAAGGAAGAGCGCACCAACGCGGAACGGCAGGAATCGTCCGGCTATACCGAATCGGCGCATTACGGCTGGGCCGGATCGGGCGACGGCTCGCGCTCGGCGGACGAGATGCGCGCGCTTGAGGTGCTGGGGCTGGAGGCCGATGCCGATTTCAACGCGGTGAAGAAAGCCTACCGCAACCGCGCGAAGGAAGTGCACCCGGACGTAAAGCCCGGCGATGCCAACGCGGCCAAGCAGTTCCAGCTGATCCAGACCAGCTACGAAGTCCTGCGCGCGGCCGAAGAACGCCGGGAGTGGCGGGGCTGATCGTCTAGTCGGTTCGCGGCCCCGCAAACCCCTTACCCCTGGAGTCGATCTGCGGGTCGGGGTTGTCGTTCCACCACGGGGTGTCGGTCCAGGGGCGCACGTCGACCTCGTGGCTCCAGCAATTGCGCGGTTGGTGGGCGAGGTGCCAGTAGGTCTCGGCCAAAGCCGCCGGGTCGATCACGCCCTCGTGGCCCTTGCCCTGTTTGAAGGCGTCGAACTTGTCGCCCAGCAGCTTGCCGAGGGTGTCGGGCGCATCGACCGGGCCGTCGACGATGACGTGGGCGACGTGCACGCCTTGCCGCGCGAACTCGGCGTTGAGGGTCTGGCACAGCATCCGCCGCCCGCCCATTGCGGCGGCATGGCTGTGCTGCCCGGCATTGCCGCGCACCGCCGCCGTCGCGGAGGTGACCAGCAGTGTGCCGTGCGCGCCAGCCTTCGCGCGCTCCACCATCGCCGGGAACAGCGCATGGGCGAGGCGGAAGACGCCATAGGTGCCGAGCCGCCAGCCGAGCTCGAAAATGCGGTGCGGGGTCTGGTCGAGCGCGCGGTTCCCGATCTGCGCGCCGAGGTTGTAGAGTGCGGCGTGAATCGGGCCGATGTCCGCTTCGACCCGCTCGACCAGCTCCTCAATCGACCCGTCCTCGGCTGCGTTGAGCAGCGTGCCGCTGGCAGACCCGCCCGCCGCTTCGATCTGGCCGACCAGCCGCGCAAGGCCCTCCTCGTCCGACCGGCGCGCCAGCACCGCGTGATAGCCCCCGGCGGCAAAGCGCATCGCGGCGTTCCCGCCAATCCCGGCGCCAGCTCCGATCACAAGGAACACCGGCTTGCGGCTGTCGGTCATCATCTGTCTCCCTTATGCGAGCGCCCCGTCAGGTCAGCGCCGCAATGCCCCATACCACGCCCACGATCAGCACAACGCCTGCCACATCCAGCAGCGCGCCCGCCTTCACCATCGCGTCGATCCGAATGCGCCCGGTCGCCCAAGCGATGGCGTTCGGCCCGGTGCCGGCGGGGAGCATGAAGCCCCAGCTGGCCGCCAAGGCGGCGGGCAGGGCAAGCAGCACCGGGTCCGCTCCAAGTGCCACCACGAGAGCGGCGACCACCGGGATGATCCCGGTGGCGGTCGCGACATTGCTCGCAAACTCGGTCACCACGATCACCAGTGCCACCACCGTGAGCGCGACTAGGATCAGCGGCCACCCGGCCAGCGGCAGCAGCGCCTGCCCGATCCAGCCCGCAAGACCCGAAGCCTGCATCCCGCCCGCCAGCGCCAGCCCGCCGCCGAACATGAAGATCACGCTCCACGGCGCGCGCTCGGCTTCCTTCCAAACCAGCAGCGGACGCCCCGTGCCATCGGGCAGGAGAAAGAGCGCCAGCGCTGCGATCACCGCGATCGTCCCGTCCGTCCAGGACCCGGATGGCAGCAAGGGCGCTACCAGCGGCTGCGTGACCCAGGCAATGAAGGTAAGGGCGAACAGCGGCACCAGCCGCTTCTCCGGTATGGTCCACGCCGCGTGGCTATCAATCGACGCACGCGCGGACACGATATCGAAGGGGTGATCGGCCACCCGCAGAACCCGCCCCACGATCCAGGCGGCCAGCGGAATGCTCAGCAACACCAGCGGCACCCCGTAAAGCGCCCATTGCGCAAAGGTGATCCGCACGCCTGCGATCTCGTCCAGAAGGCCCACGGCGATGGCATTGGTGGGTGAGCCGACGATGGTGCCCAATCCGCCGATGCTGGCGGCAAAGGCGATCCCCATCGGCAAGGCGCCCGCGATGCCGTCTTGTTGCCCTACCGCTCCGCTACTTGAGGGCGACCCCTGCGGGAGCTTGTCCCCGGCGCGCACGCCGCGCTCGCCGCCTTCCAGCACCGCGAGCGCCATCGGCATCATGATCAGCGCGGTCGAGGTGTTGGAGATGAACATCGACAAAAGCGCTGCGGCAATCATGAAGGCCAGCAGCAACCGGCCGGGGCCACCTTTGGTGCCCACCATCCGCAGAATCGCAAGGCTCAGGCGGCGGTGCAGTCCGGTGCGCTCGATCGCCAGCGCGATGAAGGCGCCGCCCAGCAGCAGAAACAGGATCGGGGAGTAGTAAGTGCCTGCCACGACCTCGCCGGTCGAAACGCCCGACAGGGGCAGGACGATGAAAGGCAGCATCGCCGTAACGCTGAGCGGCGCGGCCTCGGTCATCCACCAGGCGGCCATCCACACGACCAGCCCCGCCACCAACCACGCCCCCAGCGGCATTCCGGCGGGCGGGGCGAGCACAGCGGTCAAGCCAAACGCCAGCGGGCCGAGGATAAGGCCGATCCGGCGCGCTGTCATGCTTGGCGTTCTCCCCTGAACTTGTCGCAGGGGCCTATCAGCAAGGCGCCGGTCGCGGCAAGCCTCAGGTGCGCGCCTTGAACGCGCGCGCGCTTATTCGACCTCGGCCGGTTCGCCTGCCTCGCCGGGCAGGTCGATATTGCTGAAGGTCACGGTGCCGGTGCGGCCCTGGCGGATGATCTCCTGGAACTTGGCCTCACGCTCGCGCAGCAGGGAGGTCATGCTCTGGGGGATGCGGAAGCTGATGGCTTGGCCGTTCGAGGTGATGTTCGAATAGGTCGTCTCGCGCACGCCGCCTTCCAGATCGGCAATGTCCCGCTCGTTAACGACCGGATCGGCGCCGCTGGCACTGGCGAGCAGAGCAACGGTCTTCTCATCGGCAAAGCGGGTGAGGTGCGCGCGCAGGTCTTTCTCGAAATCGGGGAAGAAGAACGGTGCGGCCTCGCGGTAATGTTCGGAGACTTGCAGCTTGCCGCCACCTTCCTGCGTCCCGCGCAGCGAATTGACGAAATCTGCCGCGCCGCGCACCAGCAGGCGCGCGACGTTGTCGGCATTGAAGGCTTCTTTCTGGAGCGAAGGCCCGCCGATCTCACCGCGCCAGAAGCCATACATCACCACCGGGTCTTTCCAGTGGCGATAGACGATCTGCTCGCGGATATCGCGCGGGGACAGCTTGATGCCTTCCACGGTAATGAAGCGCGCTTCATCAAGCGGGACGCCGTCCAGCTTGATCTCGCGTGGCTGGCGAACCGGCCAGGCATTGGCGATCTGTTCCACCATCGCGACATTGTGGAGGTTGATCCAGAAGGCCAGCTGCTCGTTGCGGGAAAGCGCCTGAATATCAACGATATCGGCGGTTTTTTCCAGATCCTTGCGATATTCGGTGAAGCTCGCGATCACATCAGCATCGAGAAAGCTGAACATCACCCGCGTGCCTTCGAGCCGGTAGCGCGAGACATGGCCATATTGGCGGCGGGTACCGAAGCTCGGGTCGGGGCGGCCAGCGCCTTCGCGCAGCGACGGCCCCATGGAAATGACGATGTTCTTCATCGCCTCGTCCCAGATCGAATAATCGATCTTGTCGTTGTTCGGGCTCTGCGACGGCGCGAAGGTCGCCAGCGCGTCATTGCTCAGCGGGGTCTGGGCATGGGCCGGAACGGCGATTGCCAAAGCAACGCCAGCGAGTAGGGCAGGGCGGGCGAGGCGCATGGGCAGGAACGGCATGGGCGTGAAGTGTCCTGTCAGAGCAGGCGTCCCGGTGGGGGCCTGGCGGGGGGTCAAGCGGCGGCAAGGCGGGGTCGGGAACGGGCTGCCGCGTGCCTGCTCCCTGCCAAGATCATGTAGCACCGATCGCGCGGCTCGTGTTGCCCGCAATCGGTTGGCGTCAGCATTTTGTCGACGCGTCAAGGTGTTGGTCGGCTCGCCTGAACGACAAAGGGGCGAACCGTAACGATCCGCCCCCTTCGCCTTTGCCTGAATGCAGGTGCTTACTTTGGTGCGAGCACCATCAGCATCTGGCGGCCTTCCAGCCGCGGGAAGGCTTCGACCTTGGCAATCTCGGCGACGTCGTCCTGCACCTTTTTGAGGAGGTCCATGCCAAGGTGCTGGTGGGCCATTTCACGGCCACGGAACCGCAGGGTGATCTTCACCTTGTCGCCATGATCGATGAACTTGGCGACGTTGCGCATCTTCACGTCATAATCATGGGTGTCGATGTTCGGCCGCATCTTCACTTCTTTGATATCCTGGGTCTTCTGCGTCTTGCGCGCCAGGTTGGCCTTCTTCTGCGCTTCAAAGCGGAACTTGCCGACATCAAGATACTTGCACACCGGTGGGTCCGCGTTGGGGGACACTTCGACGAGGTTCAGGCCCTTTTCATTGGCCTGCTCAATCGCTTCGCGGGTGAACATCACGCCAAGGTTTTCGCCTTCGTCATCAATGACGCGGACCTTGGGGACATTGATCATGTTATCAAAACGAGGGCCGCTTTTTACGGGCGGGGCCATCGAGCGCCGGGGTGGACGTGATATGGGGTGTTCTCCTGTCGTGGCTTACTTACTGCGCGCTCCTTAGTGCGAAACGCGGGCGAGCGCTAGGTAGAGTCTTACGCTGCCGCCTGCCATAGCGGAAACCGCGCGATCCGGTCACGCGCGGGCATCAGCGCTTCGATCCGCTGTGCGGGTTGCAGCGCGCTCAGGATCTCCGGCGCGCCCGCATCCATCCCGCCGGTGAGCGTGCCGAAAGCGGGGAGGATCATGCGCTCGGCCCCGGTGGCACTGCGCCCCATGACCGCGCAAGGGCGGGCGATGTGGCGATTGCGGACATTCACGCGCAGCTTGGGGTGATAGTGGCCCGACAGCTCCGGCGCGGTTTCTCCGGCGCGGGCTTCGTGGCGCAGGGTGATCCCGCCGACTTGCAGCTCAGACAGGATCGTCCCGCCGAAGCCTTTGGGCAATTGTTCGTCGTGGTTGCCGGTGATCCACACCCAGTCGAGCGCTCGGGTCAGCGCCTCGAGCATTCCGGTGCAATGCGCATCCAGCCGCAAGGCGCCCGCGTCATCGTGGAAGTTGTCGCCCAGCGTGATGACGCGCCGTGCGCCTGTCACCCGCACCGCATCCGCCAACCGTTCCAGCGTGTCGCGGCTGTCATAGGGCGGGAGCAGTTGGCCCCGCGCCGCAAACCAGCTCGCCTTTTCCAGATGCAGATCGGCGACCAGCAGTGCGCGCTCCGCCGGCCAATACAGCGCGCGCGCCGGGCCCAGCAGCATTTCATGCCCGGCGAAGGGGAAGGGGGCGAACATAGCGGGAACCATGATCCCTCCTTTGCGGGCTTTCTCCCCATTCGCAACAAAAACCGTTCATGCCGCGCTTGTCGAAGCATTGCCTTTCTGGCTAACCCGTTGGCTCGGGAGAAGGGCAACCCTTCGACACACTCAGGGTGAACGGGAATTTATGGATTGGTCCGACAAGACGGCGCAGGCGAAGGTATGGTTCGAAAGCCTGCGCGACCAGATTTGCGCGGAATTTGAAGCGATCGAACGTGAGGCGGGCTCTGACGCCAGCTTCCAATACACTCCTTGGAACCGTGAGGAAGACGGCAATCCCGATCCCGGCGGCGGGGTGATGGGATTGATGAAGGGCAAGGTGTTCGAAAAGGTCGGGGTGAATGTCTCGACCGTGCGCGGTAGCTTCGCCAAGGAATTCGCCGGCTCGATCAACGGGGCGAGCGCGGATGCTCCGGGCTTTGTCGCCACGGGCATCAGCCTTGTGGCGCATATGAGCAACCCACACGTCCCTGCGGTGCATATGAACACCCGCTTCCTCACCACCACCAAGGCGTGGTTCGGCGGCGGAGCGGATCTGAACCCGCCGATCCCCTACGCGGAAGACACGGCAGACTTCCACGCCGCGATGCAGGCCGCCTGCGATCCGCATAATCCGACCTATTACGAGCGCTACAGCAAGTGGGCGGAGGAGTACTTCTACATCCCCCACCGGCAAGTGGGCCGGGGCGTGGGCGGGATATTCGCCGACCATCTCGAATGCGCCGATGACGCCGGTTTCGCGCGCAATTTTGAATTCATCAAGGATATCGGCAAGCAGTTCCTCGCAGTGTATTCGATGATCGTGCGCAAGCGGATGAACACGCCCTTCGATGCCGCCGACGAAGCGCAGATGTTCGAGTATCGCGGCCGCTATGCCGAGTTCAATCTCGTCTATGACCGCGGCACGATCTTCGGCTTGAAGACCGGCGGCAATATCGACGCGATCCTGATGAGCCTGCCGCCAAGGGCGACGTGGAGCTGAGGCGCGGCGCCGGTCCGGTGCGGCTTGGCAGGCGCGCGGCCATCATCGCTATGGTGATGGCTCTGGCGGCGTGCAGCGGCTCGGATGAGGATGCCGGGCAGTCCCAGACCGCCCCCACGCCTGCCCCGGCCCAGGCAGCGCCCGAGGCAGGAAAGATTGCCGGAAGCCTGAGCTACCCCAGCGATTATCTGCCGGATGATCTGGAGGTCTGCGCCGAAGAAACCACGTCGGGCGAAGTCACCTGCAAGGGCGGGTTCAAGGACAATGCCTATGCGCTGGATTTGCCGGTCGGCACCTATCACGTCTGGGCGCGCACCGATGATTACGAAGCGGGCTATCGCGCCTATTACAACGAAGCGGTCCGATGCGGGCTGGACGTTGCCTGCACTGACAGGTCCGCGATCGATGTGGCCGTGAAGGCGGGCGAGACCGTCACCGGCGTCGACCCGGCCGATTGGTACGCGCCGTAGCTTTGCCTCGTGCTTGCCAGCGCGGCAGGCAGGGAAAGCTGTCACCCCACCGCCACCACCCGCTGCCGGAACCAGTCGGCGAGCTCGTCCTCGGAGAGCTTTCCGGCGGCTAGGGCGATCACGGTATTGGTTGCGTCCACCTTGTCGAAAGCGATTTCAACCGCGTTGGCCATAAGAAACAGGCGCGCCATGATCCAAGCGGTCCGTTTGTTGCCATCGACGAAGGGGTGATTGCGGGCAATGCCGAAGGCATAAGCGGCCGCGAGCTGGACCATTTCATCCTCGCCGTAATTCCAGCGATTGATCGGCCGGGCCAACGCTGATTCCAGCGCGCCCGCATCGCGCAAGCCAACCCCGCCGCCATGCTCGGCAAGCTGGCGGTCGTGGACAGCATAGGCGATGCGGCTGTCGAGCCAGACTGGCTCGGAGCGGGAGTCGGTCATCGCACCCTTCGCTTACTTGGCCAGAACCTTGAGGATGTCGCGATCTTCGCGCATGATTTGTTCGGCCAGCGCCATCTGCTTCTCGAAGGCGGGATCATAGGGCGTCAGATGCCATCCCTCGGGCGACTGGGTCAGATGGATCGTATCACCCACTTCGGCGCGCAGCTGTGCCAACACCTCTTTGGTGAGGATCACGGCAGCCGAATTGCCAATCTTGGTGATCTTGAGGGTCGTGTTCATACGCCCGTTATAACACGCTGTCTTCGCCCCTGCAACAATCGCGCTTGCCCGCCCGCAGCACCGCCCCCATATTCATCGGGATGCTGCGCCAATACGAACTCGTCGAGAAGGTCCTCGAATACGATCCCGACGCCGACGAGGCGATGCTCAACCGCGCCTATGTCTATACCGTGCAGAAGCACGGCACCCAGAAGCGAGCCTCGGGCGATCCCTATTTCTCCCACCCGGTCGAAGTCGCCGGGCTGATGACCGATCTGAAGCTCGACGTGGCGACCATCATCACCGCGCTGCTGCACGATACGGTGGAAGACACCCTCGCCACGATCGAGGATATCGAGACGCATTTCGGCCCCGAGGTCGCGCGGCTGGTAGACGGCGTCACCAAGCTCTCCAAGATCGAGGCGATGCCCGAGAACGAGCGCGCGGCCGAAAACCTGCGCAAGTTCCTGCTCGCCATGTCGGAAGACATCCGCGTGCTGCTGGTCAAGCTCGCTGACCGGCTGCACAATATGCGCACGCTGCATTTCATCAAGTCGCCGGAGAAACGCCAGCGCATCGCGCGTGAGACGATGGATATCTACGCCCCGCTCGCCGAGCGGGTGGGCATGTACGAATACATGCACGAAATGCAGGCGCTGGCCTTCCGCGAGCTGGAGCCGGAAGCCCACGCCACCATCGCCAACCGGCTCGACCAGCTGCGTTCGCAGGACGGCGGGCAGGTCGATGCAATCGCCCTCACGATGAAGCAGCGCCTCGCCGAAGCGGGTCTCAAGGTCGAAGTCTACGGGCGCGAGAAGCACCCCTTTTCGATCTGGCACAAGATGGCCGAACGCCATGTCAGCTTCGAACAAGTCACCGACATCATGGCCTTCCGCGTCCTCACCGAAAGCGAGGGCGATTGCTACCAGGCCTTGGGCATCCTCCACACCACGTGGCAGTTCCTGCCCGGGCGGTTCAAGGATTACATCTCGACCCCGAAGTCGAACGGTTACCGGTCGCTGCACACCTCGCTGATGTACGAAAACTCGATGCGCGTCGAAGTGCAGATCCGCACGCGCGAGATGCACCGCCTCAACGAATATGGCCTCGCCGCGCACTGGGCCTACAAGCAGGGTGACCGGCCTGATGGCGAGGTGGGCTGGCTGCGCGACCTGATCGAGATCGTCGATGCCAGTCACGATGCCGAGGAACTGCTCGAACATACGCGCATGGCGATCTATCAGGATCGCATCTTCGCCTTCACCCCCAAAGGCGCGCTGTTCCAGCTGCCCAAGGGCGCGACTGCGGTGGATTTTGCCTTTGCGGTGCACACCAACCTTGGCACGCAGACGGCAGGGGTGAAGATCAACGGGCGGCACATGCCGCTGCGCACGCCGCTGGCCAATGGCGACGTGGTGGAGATCATCAAGAACCCACACGCCAGCCCGCAATTGTCATGGCTCAGCTTCGTCGTCACCGGCAAGGCGCGCGCCGCGATCCGCCGCGCGGTGCGGATGAAAGAACGTGCTGAAGTCGCCGAGATCGGCTCCAAGCTGTTCGACGAAATCGCCGCGCGCGTGCCTGCCCGGATCGGCAAGAAGGCGATCCGCGCCGCCGTGGAACGGCTCGGCATGGAAGAGCCTGACGACCTGATGTACGCGATCGGCGCCGCCAAGATTGCCGACCGCGAGGTGATGGAAGCGCTCGTCCCCGGCTGCACCGCGGGCATCGAGGACAACGAGCACTGGGAGCGGCGTGAAAGCGCGATCTCGATCCGCGGCCTCACACCCGGCGTCGCCTTCGATCTCGCCCCCTGCTGCCACCCCGTCCCCGGTGACCGCATCGTCGGCATCCGCCGCAAGGGCGAGACCGTGCTGGTCCACGCAATCGACTGCCTGATGCTGGCGAGCGGCGTGGACAGCGACTGGATTGACCTTGCCTGGGGCAACCGCTCGGTCGGCGCGGTCGGCCAGCTATCGGTGACGATCTACGACCGGCTCGGCACGCTGGCGGAAATGGCGGGGATCTTCGCGCAGAACAAGGCCAACGTGACCACGCTGATGCAGGCCCATATCGACCATCCTTTCGTCACCTATGACGTCGAGGTCGAGGTGCAGGATGTGGGGCATCTCAACCGCATCATCTCCGCCCTGCGCGCCAGCGACGCGGTGGCTCAGGCCGAGCGCCAGTAATGGCGATCATCGGGCTGGATCACGTGCAACTCGCCATTCCGGCGGGCGGCGAGGATCAGGCCCGCGCCTTCTTTGTCGGGCTGTTGGGGATGACCGAAGTGCCCAAGCCCGCCAACCTGTCGCCCAGCGGCTGCTGGTTCACCGGCGGTGCGGTGAGCCTGCATATCGGCGTCGATCCTGATTTCCGTCCGGCAACCAAGGCGCACCCGGCGCTGCTGGTCGATGACCTTCGCGGTTTGCGCGCGCGGCTGGTGCAAGCGGGTTGCGCGACCCGCGATGACAAGCCGGTGGCAGGCTACGCCCGGTTCTTCACCGAAGACCCCTTCGGCAACCGCATCGAGCTGATGCAGCGGGTGCCTTGAAGTCCCTCTGCGTTGCGGAGCAATGGGGAGGCGGCACCGCGAAGCGGTGACGGAGGGGTTCTCTGTGGGTTCGTGCAGAAGGTTGCGCGGCTGCGCGGCGGGGTTTCACGCAGAGATCGCAGAGGAAAAAGAGACGCAGAGATGTCGCGCTCGCGGCGAAGCCGCGCTCCTCATCGGACATTCCGGCTTGCCGCGACGTTGCTGGTGAGGATGGTGCCTTCGGCACGCATAATCCCTCTGCGTCTGCCCTTGTTTCTCTGCGCCTCTGCGAGAAACCCTCGCGGCAACGCCGCGTAACCTTCTCCGCGCTCCCAGCTCCTCTGCGATCCCTGCGCGAACCCGGCGAAGCGGCACCCGGTTTCCTACAGGGTGCTTTGGCCATAAACCGCTAGACGGCTCTTTCACATTGTCGGCCCTATGATTTTCGCCCCGTGCCGGGGGGGGGGGGGCGGTTTGCGAAAGTGTCAATTTCGATTTTCGCGCGCAAAGATCTGAAATTATGAAGAAATATGCCAAAATCAGCGCTTGACACCCTGTCAGCTTTGTCAACTTCGCAAGATTGTTACGCGCCGCTTAAGTTATTGAATTATGAGAAGACAAGAGGTTGCCTCAAGCAGAGGCGTGGAGGAGGATGGCAAGCCCTGCGTGGGATTGCGGCGAAGCCGCTTTTAGAATCACACGAAGCCACCAAGGCACGAAGAGGCCGTGCGCGGTTGCGGGTTTGCACCACATCTTCGTGTCTTCGTGTCTTTGTGTGAAAAAGAAACTCACTGGCGTGACCGAGGGCTGACCTCTCCGCGTCTCCCTTCCTTCTCCGCGTCTCTGCGTGAAACCTAATCCGCCACCCGTCGCACCGGCACGCGGATGTTGCAGATATCCGCGCCGCCTGCGGGCGTGATGAAGAACGGATCGCGGCGGTTGGCGATGGCCTCGGCGTAGGTCGCGAAGGTGTCGCTTTCGGTCGAGAGATATTCGAACGCTGGCTGTTCGGACGCGGCCAGATCACTCGCCACCCGCACCGACAGGATCGGCGTGCGCTTGCCCGCCTCCTCAGCGGTGTAGAAGCCCAGATCGCCCGACCCGCGCGGGAGCGAGGAGAGATGCTGCATCCCCTCAATCACTCGGCCGACCAGCGCGATATTGCGATCTAGATGCCGAGGCGCATGGCCGATCACGGTATAAAGCTCCGCGCCCGAGCCGGTGTCCGGCGAATAGTTCCGACCGACGCCGACCATGCCGTAGCAGTGGACGGGCCAGGCAATGTCCGGCCCCGTTGGCACCGCGCGCTTGGCCTTCGTGCCCTCGATAGCGAGGCCGACGGGAAAGCCTCCTGCGAAGCCCGCCAACGAAGTGTAGGAATCCGCGAAGCGCGAGGGTACGGTGCCAGCCCCGAAGCTCCGGAAAGGGGTGATCGCCGCGTCAAAGGGAAACTTTCCTGCCGAGGTCCAAACCGAGGGCACGGTTTCGCGTGAGGCGCGCGTGATATACTCCGCCTCCCCCATCACCTTCAGCCCCTCGGGCAGCGGCTTGGGCTTTCCCGTCGCTTCCGGGTTGTCGTAATTGGGATCGCCCCACTGGGTAACATAATTGTCCTGCACCCGGTTGACCGAGATGCCGTCATACCAGCCTGAGCGCGCAAACAGGCGGATGTTGTGCACCCAGCCTTGGCTGAACGGCGCAGGCATCAGCTGGATCACCACCTGCCTCGGTTTGCCCTCCGCGTCCGGCGCGAGGGTCATCACCAGCAGATCCTCCGCCGGGATCGCCACCCAATCCGCCTTGGGCGCAGCGGCGACGATCTCGGAAGGCGCAGGCGCTCCCTTGGGTTCCTCCTGAGCAGAAACAGGCAGGGCAAGGGCGAGCGCAGCCGAAGCCGCCAGAAGCAAAGTTCTCATGCGCGCATTGGTGCCACCACGCGCCTTGCGAAGCAATCCATTCGCGGCTAGTGGCGCGTGCTTGTTGCGCTACCGCTTCGCTGACCGAGCGCGTGCAACAAACGGAGCAGTGGCCGAGTGGTCGAAGGCGCACGCCTGGAAAGTGTGTATACGTCAAAAGCGTATCGTGGGTTCGAATCCCACCTGCTCCGCCAACCACCCAACCCCAACAGACCCCAGCCGCCTCTATTCTTCTCTATTTTAGAGGAAAGTAGTAAAGGGCGCTGTTCCCGGCTGGCCCTTGTCGTTCCCCACTATCCGCGCTAATGTGTGGGAAAGAGTGTGGGAAAATCGGCAATGGGCAATCTGACGGCAACGGCAGTCGCAAAGGCGAAAGCACCGGGACGGTATGGGGACGGTGAGGGACTCGCCCTTATCGTGGGCAAAGGCGGCAGCAAGAGTTGGATCGTCCGGGTCCAAAAGGACGGGCGGCGGCGCGACATTGGGTTGGGCAGCGCCAGCAAAGTCCCGCTTAAGCTTGCCCGCGAACGCGCGGCAGAGGTGCGCCAGAAAATCGAGCTAGGGATCGATCCGGTTGCCGAGCGTGCAAAGGCGGCTGGCATTCCGACGTTTTCCGTAGCCGTAAAAAAGGTTCATGCTGAGAATGCGCCAAGCTGGAAAAACCCCAAGCACAAGGCGCAATGGCTCAACACGCTCGAAACCTATGCAGTGCCTTCGCTTGGCAATCGTTCGGTTGCCGACATTGACGCGGCGGCGGTGCGCGACTGTCTAGCAGCCATATGGCTGGAAAAGCCCGAAACCGCGCGCCGGTTGCGCCAGCGCATCGCAACGGTGATCGATTGGGCAGTCGCCAAAGGATACCGAGCGAGCGGCCTTGCCTTGCCGGTTATCGACAAGGCGCTCCCTAAACAGCGCGGCAAGGTGAAGCATCATGCTGCGCTCCCCCACGCCGATATTCCCCTATTTGTCCCTAAAATACGGGAAATCGAAAGCATGGGGCGGCTGGCGCTTGAAGCTGTTATCCTGACTGCCGCACGGTCGGGAGAGGTGCGGTTGATGACTTGGGGCGAATTGGACCTAGAGGAGGCAACGTGGACGGTGCCAGCCGAGCGGATGAAGGCAGGCCGCGAACACGTGGTGCCGCTCTCTCCGCAAGCGCTGGCGCTATTCGAGCGGATGAAAGCACATCGCCGGGAATACACCGACCTTGTCTTTCCGGGCCAGAAGCGCGGCAAGCCCCTGTCCGACATGACGCTGACAAAGGCGCTCCGCGATATGGGAGTCAGCGTTACAGCGCACGGTTTTCGCAGCACTTTCCGCGATTGGGTTGCCGAGCAAACCAACTGGCCTTCCGATCTGGCAGAAGCGGCGCTTGCGCACGTGGTGAGCGATAAGACAGTCGCCGCCTATCAGCGCGGGACAATGCTCGAAAAGCGCCGGGAGCTTATGGCGGCATGGGCGAGCTACTGTGACGGGGCGCTTGGCTGCAATGTCGTGCGGCTGGCAAAATGAGCGAGGAGCGGGGGCGGGACCGCTCGGAAAAGGAAAAAGAACACAACGCAGAAATAGAAGCTTTTAGCCGCAGGACTGACTTAGGCGAATTATCACCCCGTGAGTATGCCGATGCATATGCAAAGGCTTTGCGCTCTCAAAATATCGAAATGCTTACTTGCTTCGAGCGTATGGGCCTGATGGCTCCAATGGCTGCAAGACATGCAAGAATTCGACAGGCATTTGTAGACTTTGGATTCGTGCTGATTCCCAACTCCGGTTGGGAGAATTTTCTGTTCGAATTGGATTTGATCTTTGTTCAATTCGATGTGCCTGACACCCGAAAAGGTCACGCAGAGCTGAGACGTGATGTCGATGCTTGCATCGTCAAACTCGAAGCCGTGCGTGCTATGTTGTATGAGTTCAATCACAGCATAGACTTTTCCGTTGCCGCAATGTTGTCGGAGGCGGGAACCAATGGAAATATTCCAATGATCGAAGCGCTGATTAAGTCCCATGAGACGGTATCAGCATGGCTTGCTGAGCATAGTCAGCCACCTCGCTGGCGAGGAAAAACTCTTCGAAACACCCGGATCGATTTAGCGACAAAGCTGCTCACGATATTCCACTGCGAATTTGGTATCGCACCGAAGCCCGATGGTGGATCGGCCCATGTGCCTATCGCGGAAGCGAACGAATGGCAGAGATTTTTTCAGGCATGTGCGTTTGTAAGGATGCAGGAAAGAGAGACTCCTGACCGACAAGCCATCTTGTGGGAAGCATACCGAAATTGGTGAGTGTCGGACATTCCAATCGCTCAACAATGAAGACTATCTGACAGCGCCAGACATGGCTCCCGCTATCCCTAGCAGCACCACGGCATCCGCTGCGGTGCGCCCCCGGCGCTAACTTCCGGGCAGGAGACAGGGCCATGCAAGCCCCATCTGAATTGATGACAGTTGCCGACTTTTGCGAACGCTACCGGGTCGGAAAAACCTCGTTGTATCGTGAGGCGGCGGCGGGCCGCATCAGGCTTCGCAAGTTTGGCAGCGCAACGCGCATCGCGCGGGAGGATGCAGAGGCTTGGGCCGCTAGCCTTCCGATCATCGCAGGAGGTGCCAATGCAATCGCCTGAAACGAAAATGGGGCTTGGCCGGGTCGCAGCGTCCAAGCCCCAATGCATCGCTGTGCAAGCAAATGCAGAACCCGGATACTCCCAAACGGAGAGGGATGGCAACACGATTAGGCCAGGAACCGAACGGACAGGCAGCACGCCAGCCGCGAGGCAGAGCCAGAGTGGCCTAGAATGCCCTGTAAGCCCTTCTCAGAGCAATCTGCGCTACAACTTAGCTCAGACTGCCTACCGTGACTCAGAAGGCCGCATTTGGCGATATAGGGGTAAGCGCGCCCGCGTGCTCGATATGCTTGTCGCATCACCGGGCGGCATTACGCAATGGGATACCCTGCCTTGGCATACCCGGCTGGGTGGTTCGATCCACGCCATGCGCGAGGATGGCTTGCCTATCACGACTGAGCTTGAAGGTCCGTATCGCCACGCCCGCTACCGTCTTGCCATTGCGCTTGTCGGTGAAACTATACCGGGAGAGCACCGTGATGGAGGGTAGCGGCTTCACCTCGCCGCCTGTCTGGCAATACCCCAAGCGCGGGGGGCTTGTGCTGGCAGGAGAGCGGAGCTTCAAGGGCGAGATGTTCTTCGAGTTGCGATGGTGGGCCGATGGCGGAACCATCCCAACTGGTAAGGGCGTGACAATCCCACCTGATGCGGTCCCGGCACTGGCAGAGGCGCTTGCCGCGTATGTTGCCAGCCGAGGCTCCGGAGCCGTTTAAGAAACGGTAAAAAACGGGCGCGGGGCCACTTTTCGCGGTGGTCCCGCCCTATCCTGACAAAACTTGAAACTTGGACAGTGCGGCTAATGCCTTGCCTGATAATACAGGCTGAAACAGGCGGAAATCAGCCGCGCGCCAGATTGGCACGCATCATGCAAACTTACAGTTACCCGTCATCCCATCCGCTAGATTGCTTTCTCCCGCTGCAACCGGATGAACCGTGTCCACTTGAGCCTCGCGTGCGCGCGTGCGCGAGAGGGACGACAGACACGCGGAACATTACGCGTGCGCGCGGGACATGGGGCGGCGCTCGCAACCGCCGGGACCGGGTAACGACTGCCCTATCACAGCGCCAAGCCGAGGGCGTGTTGATAGCAATGGCCTATGCCGATCTGGCAGGAATGCCGCTGACCCGTCACTGGATTGTTGATTACGAATTGGTGGGCATTGCCGACCGGGACGGAGCTGCATTCGTGGGCCGGTTGCTGAATCTTCCGCGCCGATATGCGCGGGCAAGAGGCGGGAGCTTTGCGGCAGTTTGGGTTCGGGAGGTTGGGAAGCGCAATGGCGCGCACGTTCACATCGCTATGCATTGGCCGCGCGGCTGGAAAATTGGCTATCTCACACGGCGTTGGATCAAGACGGCGGGCGGACAGTACCACAAAGGCGTGAGCCGGATTAGGCCGGTGGGCGGAAGCCTTAATTGCGCTTGGACAAGCCCGGACCTTTACCGGCTGAATCTAGAGCGGCTGGGGAATTATCTCACGAAGGGCAGTGATAGCGCGGTGGCGGCGGAGCTCGGATTGGACCTGCTAAAGCCGGGCGGTGCGATTATCGGCAAGCGGTGGGGTAGGACGCAGAATTTAAGGGCTGCGATGCAAAGCTAGCCCCCATGATTGATTATTCACCGCCGTTGTAGCTTGTCGACATATCGCTTTTTTAAGACATAGTAGGCATGTCGGTCTCGATCTATCGTGCTGCTATGAATGTGATCAAGAATTCCTCTATCGACTAGGCCATTAAGAGACTTTTTGATTGTATGCCATCGCACGTTGGTTAGTTTTGATGCCTCTGTAACGTTAATGGTTTGCCGTTCGACGACATAGTTGACTATTCGTCGTTCTTTATCTGTCAGTCCTTCGCTAAGCTCTTTGCCCAACACCTTGAATGCCTCTTGATCGACAAAATTCGTTCGGTGTTCAATGCTATTTTTCAGAGTGATACGGAATGTCGCAGCCGTTGAGGTAATCTCTTCAAACATGGGAGACGGCAGCCCAAGTTGTTTCATCGTATCGCGGATGCGACGTGTCCCTTCATGCTCGCAAAGGACGAAATTGAGATAAAAGAGCGCATCCATTACATGCGGATTGCGAGGCGAGTGCATGTCATAGATGTTTTCTGCCGTCACCATCGGTGGAAACCCACCCGGACTTTCGACTTCTAACCGATTGTCGAACATCTTGATTGAGATATGCATGTTTTTGAGATTGTAGGATCGATGAACGCACGCATTTACAACGGCTTCATACCACGCATCTTTTGGATACTCTGCCGTGGACACAAATTCACCTTTTGGTCCTAGGCGCATGAATTCTCGCAGCTGTGCTTCAAGCACCTTCTCGCATTCCTTAATCAGCGTCGGTATGGGGCCTTCAATCCACGCACTTTTAATCGCGTTGCGCTCCCGACCCGTTTTCTCCTCCGTGCCTTCAAACCGCACGAACCGGACCTTGCAACCGGGGACGACAGTCTGCGGGTCTTTGGCAAAGAGAACAGCGCATGCGAGATTTGGAATGAAAGCGCTATCAGCGCGCTTTCCCAGCCGTCGTAGTTCAAGAATATCCTCAGTCGAATGCGTCTCCGACATGCCGCGCGATGCCCGCACACTGTCCACAAATGCCTTAATTAACGATTGGTCGAAGTCTTGAGGATAAATCAGAGAAACCGGCTCTCGCTCAATTTCAAGCTGGCCCTTTGCAATCTGTAATTCTCTCTTTTCGTCCTGCGACAGTTCTCGCTTTGAAGAACCTCTACGAGAGAAGGCCTTGCCTGAGATCGTTTCGACGACTTTATCTTCACGATAAAGCACACGAAATACGATAATACTGTCAGGCTCACCATTTTGATTTACTACAGGAACAGTTTTGCATTGGTATCTTGCATCAGGGCAATAAACGTCTCCTGCGCGCTGAAGTTCGCTCACATGGTTTGGGGAAACATGATTAATTCCGCTGACCTTACCATCGTTCTCGACACCAATGACAATCACACCCCCAAAAGGCGGTGTATTGGCCCACATTGAAAAATATATTCCAAGGTCTTTCGGGGCGTATCGAGCGCTTTTCCTTTCAATTTTGTCATTTTCATCGATGTCGACGGCGACAGATTGTTTCATTCTATCATATATTTCGTCCACCGACATGTGACGGGCCGAATCTCTATTGGGATACTGGAAAGCAAAGCCCATCTGTTCCACGGAAATAAACTCCACCCCTTCGACTCGACGCGTCGACATGTCTCGACGCTATGTCGGCACAAGGCATTCTGCTAGGAATTCCTTCTAGTTCGGATTTTTTAGCGCCTGTGGCTTAGTTTGCGCCAGCCCGGCAGCGGCCCTTAGGGGTGGTTCAAATCTCTACCATCACTGACACAAGGACCGGGCCTGCTACTACGCCATAACGCTAAACCAGTTTTTCGCCCGCGCGCACGCGCGAGAGGCCTTGCGGGCCAACACCGTTCCCCTAATGTTCGAGGCATGGCAGCGCATTCGATTCGGCAGGCTAGGCGGGATGAATTGGCCTTCCCGATCCGAGTGAAAATCCGCGTCCCGGAAAACGGGTTAGGGGCAACGCTTGATAGAATGATGGCTTGGCTAAGGGTCAATGTCCCAGCCGTGGACTTTGCTTGTCACAGCGCGCCCGGCTTGGCTTGCAGCACGGCAGCGTTCTATTTCCGCAATCTCGAAACCGCTCAGGCATTCGTGAGCGCGTTCCCAGACGCGGGCCTTGCCGATGGCTTAGCTTCTCCGGCTTACGGCAGGGCAAGGTAACGGCGAAGGTGAGCGCGGTATTGAGGCTTGCTGACATTAGGGGCGCACCATGATTGAACTATTGTTTGCGCTCGCCCTAGTGGGGGATGACCCGAGCTTTCCGATATGTGGCGAAGGTAGGCGCGTTACCTGTGTGGTGGACGGGGACACCTTTTGGCATAACCGTATCAAATACCGGCTGGCGGAGATAGACGCGCCAGAGGTAAGCAAACCGCGATGCCCGGAAGAAGCAAGGCTGGGACGGGCGGCAACTTATCGCCTAGCCGCTTTGATGAACGCCGGGCGTTTCGAGCTGCATTCGCAAGGGGTCGACCGCTACGGGCGAACGCTGGTGAAGGTGACGCGCTCAGGCCGCTCGATAGGAGAACAGTTAGTCAGCGAGGGGCTTGCTCGGCGCTGGGGGGATAGGAGGGGTTGGTGTTAGTTTCAGCAAAAAATCTTGGAGCGATACTTTCTGCGATTTTAACATTGCAAACGCCTGAGAGGATCGAGGCGCAGGACATTCCAACAGAAATGGCTGTTATTATCGAGCGGGATGATGAAGCTTGGAGAAAGTGTGGCTTGTCGTTGGACAGTATCGAAGGTGCAACAAAGTCATCTTTGCGCTTCAATCGCATCGCTTATACCGAGGACAAATCAAAGCCGTTCGTTTGGATCGCTGTAACCACCCTGCCTGATGGATTGTACTGTACTTCGAACATATCGATAACGATTGAACGGTTCGATAAATGGCCAAAGCCTGATGGAACTTTTCATAGTGGGTCGTTTGTCTATTGCTCTACCAATACTCTGCTTACTGGTACAGATCATGGCTCGAGAGTGCTTGCTACGATCCGTAGCCAGATCGACACTTGCCTCGGCAAAATCTCCACCGTCAAGTATGGCAGCTTGGATAGGATTATCGACCAAATGGCAGGTGAGGATGCCCGAGCAAAGCTTTCTGAGTAGTCGTTGTGGGCAAAAATGTGGGGGACAGATGCACAGTATTGAGTTTTGACAAGAAAAAACAGAAAGATAGAAGATGTGACTGGCGGACACCTGCTCCGCCAGTCCCTTGGGACAAACTTTTCTCCGCGCATGTGCACCCTCCTCGCAAACCCGCGGAAACGCGCCTTTTGCGGATCCGGAACCGTACCACGCAACGGGACCGGGAGAGACTGGTGAGGGCTTGAGGCCTTAATGCTCGGAGCGGAGAGCACTCCCACGCTATTTGTGGCCTCAATTCCCTCGTGCTGACTGTTTCCCAACAGGTGGTCCAATTGACGCTGATGGCACCCCGTCAACCTAAGCACCACATCACCGAAAGTCTTATTTTTCTGCAATTTCTGCGGCAAAACGCAGGCTAAGTTCGCCACTTATTTCCCGGACAAAGTTGACGGTCTGGGGACAAAAAGAGGGCGTCAAGTGGGGCATTATCAAGGCGAGGCCGCTCGCTCCTCCCGGCGCCAGCCGGCTGGTGCTTTTGCCTGGTTCGATATTCGCGTGGTGCCTCGATTGGAGCAGCTGCCTGAGGGCTTCTCTGAATCAGCCCAGCTGCAAAATAGCCATTCTGTAAGAACTACCTCTCAGGTAGTATCTTAAAAATTGCGTTCTGCATTTACAAACTGAGAGCTAGTTAATACCTCTCAGGTATATACCTCTAAGATAGTATATACCTGAGAGGTAATGTCATACGTCTAGTTAAGATAATCATTGAATGATTATTTAGTCCATACTACTAATTCCGGGGAAAAAGGAGGACTTGCCCGTGAAATGCGGGGCAAACATCAAGAGAGGCGGATTCGACTGACTTAAGGGGGGACTGGCCTCAATCCCCGAGCGGCTTCAGGCTCGCTATGAGAAGGCCTGGACCAAGCAGCTCAAAAAGAGGCGGGCACCTACGACGGCTTTGAGCAAAGACAGCTGACCGAAGACATTCAACCAAGTTGGGTTGAAGCTCCAAGGAGACGAATCATGGCAAGGCGGACCAAGCAAATCAGGACGTTTGACCCATTAGATCCGGTTTATGGGTACCAGTGGATCAATCTTCTGCGAGGCAAAATCCGACACGGGCTTGCCAAGGAGGGACGGGACAGCTTGCACCTCGAGGGTTTCCTCAGGGCGTATTACGTCTTCAGCCTATGGGATAATTGGCTGGCCCGCGCGAGGGTGGGTGGGCTCTACTCCGTCGAAATCGAAATGATCGAAAGGGCCGGTGTGGATCCGCGCCACCTTGCTCAGATTGCTCAGCAGCATCGCAAGGTACAGCAGTGGCGGGAGGACCAATTGCATCTATTGTTTCCTTGCGGGACACCGGACTGGATGGTGCTGCTGCTTGATTGGCCGGCGCAAATGCTAATCACGCACGGCTATTAAGGTGGATCAAGGTTGCCTTAGTTTTATCAAAAGTGTGACCTCGTGCCCACGCCCGGCAGCCCTGGCTGAAGAGGACTGACAGATGAGTGATCATCGCCTGCCACCATATAGCGAGCGCTATCCAGCACCCTACATCTCGGTCGACATGGCGATCATAACGGCCGAAGATGGCGTGCTCAAGGTTCTGCTTGAAGAGCGTGACAACCTGCCGGGCGGAAAGGCGTTGGCCCTGCCGCATGAGATCGTTTTCGAGGCGCTGGACCTCGAAGCAATTGCAGAGCGCTATATCAGCAACAAGTTAGGGCTCTTCGACCTGCCGATCGAGGTCGTCCATGTTTCCAGCCATCCATACCGCGACCCCCGCGGCCGGGTGATCAGCATCACTTACCTTGCGCTTACTGAATCGCAGCGGTTGCACGAGGTGCTGGAGGCCCGGCCGTGGCTGCACTTGGTGACGGCTGAGTTCCACCCTCAAGCCTTTCTCTCGAGCCTGCACTACGGCGACCGCAGGATCGAAGCGGCCCTCGATCACGAGACCGCAATTGCCGCGGCGATCCGGATGCTGCGCGACCGGCTCGACAGTTCGCTCATGCCTTTCAACCTGCTGCCCGAAGCTGGCTTCACGATCTTCGATTTGCAGAAGGTGCATGAGGCAATCCTCGGCAATTCGGTCGACAAGATCACTTTCCGCAAGCGGGTGCTCGGGCGGCTGTTCTGTGATCAGTATCGGCTGGTGAAGACGGGCCTCGTCGAATGTGGCTCCCACCGGCCAGCGGCGATTTACCGGCTCTGCTAACATCCATCCTGCTTAGGTCGGCAAAAAGCCGCATTGTCTTAATGCGGTGCAGCTCGTGAAGCCCACATTGCTCAGGTTCGTTTGGCAAAGCGCATTCTTCAATGCACTTGCAGGTACATAGAAGTTGCGAAGGCACGCTTGCTATGGCGACAGGCTGATCGGGCCTTGCATGTAATTCACTGTTAAGCCTTCCTTATAAGGAGCTATGGCCATGTTTCGCACCCGCATCAGCCTGAAGCGACTAGCTACGGCCAGAGTTTCAACGGCTCGATGAGCGACGAGCTGTCGAACGACGAGATCAAGTACATACTGGGCGAAGCTCGGAACGTCATCTAAGCTTGGCGGAGACATTAAAGACAGTCCAGCTGCAGCGCTCGCTAGGCTATCGCCCGCCGGCCCCGGAACCGGCGATACCGTCATGGCTGCCATCCGACTCCGTTTCGCTCCAGCTGCAGCCACCGATGGCGCCGGAGACAATCTTGCATTAATAGACAACGCGGACCCCTTACTGGGGGCAGCTCAATTCAAAATCACTCTTCGGTCAAAAGGTCAGAAATAGTATCGTCCTGTCATAGTCTGGAAGCCAGTCCAACCAGCGGCTGATCGAAACGTCAGATGAAGATAACTATCTCATGTTATGGTATGTATGCGGCTGAAGCTAATTGCATATCTATGATGGTTTGCGATCTTACGTAGATTAGTGTTAAGTATCCTCTGATTCCACTAAGGTCCGGTCCGATGGCAAACGACCACGACAGTCTGTTCTTCGTGATCCGTAAGGACGAAGTCTGGGCCTGCTGGCTGGACACTAAGTCTCCGATCAAGCTCGGTGCCGCTAGTGTGGTGATCGCAGCAATGAAAGAGCTGCTATCCGAACATGAGTCTGCCGCAACCGACCAGACTGAAGCGGCGATACCAGCACGTCCACAAGAGGAGGCGGAGCGGCCAATTATCGAAAGATCGACCGAGCGACATGACGTATCAGTCATTGGCCGACTTCGGACCGCCAGAGGCGCCAGCACCGTTACAATCCACGACCTTTCCAAAGACGGATGCCAAATATACGACGAGCTTGGCCTGCATTCTGAAGGGGATCGAGTGACGATCCGCATTGGATCGATCGGCCCTATTGGTGCGACCGTCATGTGGAGCGGCAAGAAGCGCCTCGGCGTACGCTTCGAGTATGCACTTCACGCTTACGTGGTCGATCATATCCGGGCATCCATGGATATCCGGAGCTAGAGCACGGGCGCATTTAAATCATCTCGTTTCCAGAGAGTTTGGGTGCGACCCAGGGTTACCGGATCGTCCATATACGGGAGGTTGCGTCGGCACCAATCCGACCTTTTGAGGGACTAAGTCTCAGCGTAATTGCTGTCCTTCCCTTTCGCGAACCGCGAATGGAGATTGTCATTGGCTGGCGATAGGTGTGCCCAGATTGATCGGACGCGTAGATCCTTGCCGGCCTCGATGGTTTTTACAACCGCAAGATATTGACTTGGATCAACAATATCCGGCTGACGAACCGGTCGGGCTCGCCCGAGCACAAAGCGTCCTCGTCATAATGGCAGGTTGAAAAGGTAATTTAGGTTAGTTAACGCGCAGATCATCTTTCGGAGGTTCGGTCGTCATGGCCACTATCGCCCCGCACCTCACGGCAAGTGCCAAGCCCAGATCCAGTCTCGCGTGAGGCGCCTCCCTCACGGTTCGGGCATCATTATCGCTTTCGCCTCCAGCACGATCTTCTGGCTTGCTGTGCTGGTTCTGGTCCTGGGTCTTTGAGACAGGGGACATGCGCTGCAAGATGAACATTCCTAATTGGCGTTGCATGCAGCCCTTTTTATGACCAGGCGGCCATCTAGCCACTGACACCTGTTAGAAACCTCATTCTCTGCTTGTCCCAGTTATCATTGACAGCGCCCGTTCGGACCATAGTGACACCGTCGATTCCTGCGCGCATTGTACCGGCCAGAATGGCTTCGACGATGTCCGGTGCGAGAAACGCCAGTCGAACAACCCGCGTGATGTAGGATGCCGAGACACCTTCGCGCACAGCAAGAATCTTGATCGTAATCTCACCCTTCGCCAGCTCATTCCACCAGTGGCGCGCCTTCAGGATCAGCCTGACCAGCGATGGCTCGGCCCGCTTCAATGCAGCAGCGCCGTTGTCGTGAACCAGACGCACCACATGCCCAGTCCGGGTGAGCCTGACCGATGCGCTTTGAGTAAAGGTCTGTTGGCTGTGGTGCGATGCCAGGACCCCGAAAAGCTTAGAGATGCCCGCCAACGCAAGTTCGACATCAATCCGATCGGTGCGGATAGTGATGCGGGAGACAATGCCTGCTAGCTTCGTGTTGGATCGCAGCATCTCGGGAAGCGCGTTGGCACAGTCTTGATTTATCTGCGCCAGCATCTCAGGCGAGACCACGAGCCCGCAAGCGTGCGCAAGCAGCAGTGGATCACCCATAAGCGACGTTAGCTCCTGCCGAACCACTTGCTCGATCTCCCGGGCAGGGATCCGCATGCCGTTTCTGGCGCCCGGTTCGGTACCATGCTGCAAGAACCGACTGACATAGTAGCGATACTGCTTCTTAGCCTTGCGCGCATGCACAGGAACCAACGGTTCTCGATCAGCATCATACAAGAGCCCGGTCAGAAGACTTGTACTGCTCGCGCGCGTGCTGCGGTCGCCCTGCACATTCGCGGCAAGTCGCGACTGCACCCGGTCCCACTTCTCTCGCTGAATGATCGCATCGTGGTTTCCGGGATGGATCGTTCCCTTATGAGAAATGTTACCGGCGTAGATCGGGTTTTTGAGGATGTAGTTGAGCTGGCCGCGGGTAAGTGGACGGCCACCGATCGCCTGGCCCGTGCTTGAGACTCGCAAGGGTGCACTAATCCCTTCTGCCACCAGCTGCTCGGCCACCAGGCGGACATTGCCGAGCTTCAGGTAGCGGGCATAGATATCACGCACGATCCGGGCGTGATCTTCAACAATCGTAAGGCTCCGGCCTTCGGGCCGGTAGCCAAGCGGTGGGATTCCGCCCATCCACATCCCCTTGGCCTTGGACGCCGCGATCTTGTCACGAATGCGCTCGGCTGTGACTTCGCGCTCGAACTGCGCGAATGACAACAGCATGTTCAACGTAAGCCGACCCATGCTGGTTGTGGTGTTGAACGACTGGGTGATCGATACGAAGCTGGTGCCTGCTGCATCAAGCGCTTCGACCAGCTTGGCAAAGTCGAGCAGCGCGCGCGTCAGCCGGTCGACCTTGTAGACCACGATGATGTCGACCCTGCCGGCCTTGACCTCGGCTAGCAGGCGCTGAAGAGCAGGGCGCTCGAGCGTGCCACCTGACAGACCGCCGTCATCATAGCGGTCGGGGAGCAGCTTCCACCCTTCTCCGGCCTGGCTCATGACATAGGCAGCGCAGGCCTCGTGCTGGGCATCAAGCGAGTTGAATTCCTGTTCCAGCCCTTCGTCGCTCGATTTGCGGGTGTAGATTGCGCAACGGACAGTCTTCATGCTGCTGACTTCTTGGTCTTGATCCTGAAGAAGGCCGGGCCCGACCAGCGGGTGCCGGTGATCTCGCGTGCAACCCTACTTAGGGAGGGCCAGCGTGCACCATTCCAGGTTATCGCTCCATCCTCGCCGATGCTGACCATGTGGAGTGTGCCGTTCCATTCGCGCACCAGGCGTATCCCGGACTGCGAATGGCGGGTCTCGGTCTTCGTGCCAGCGAGCTGATCCAGTTTCTGCTGCGTTCGCTTCGACAGGCCGCCATAGGCATGGGCCTGCATTTCCCAACTCAGCGCGCTGCGCAGCAGGGCGGGGCTAACCTTGGGAACGGGGCGGCCGGTGAGTGAGGACCACTTACAGCGTAGCTGCGCTGACGAAAAAGTCGCCAGCTCAGCCAGTTCTTGCTTGAGCTGCTCGGCAACCATCATGCTGGTTCATCGATGCGGTAGCAGGTGTCATCGCGGCGCATGGCCGTTTCCGGATAATAGTTCTTTTTGCGAGAGCCGTTGAGGACAGCACTGGCCGAGTGAGGCAACCAGCCGGTGGCCTCCAGGATATGGCCCAGCACTGCGCCTTCGGCGCGGCGCATCAGCTCAATCTCCGCACCGATCTTGTGGGGCCGGGGAGAGAAAGTCTTGGTGATAGCGAAGGTGTCGATTGTCTTTGCCGTAGGGGCCATGGGGTGTCTCCGGTGTAGGAACCGTCCGAGTGTCGTTTCCACCACCTTAGGCCCCGGTCGCTCGCATGCGTCGGGGCTGCCACACGCGGCCGACTTGCGACTCGCTGGCGGAGCAACACATGCTCGACTGTGCGGGAAAGTCGAATGGAATATGCAAGGTTCTAGAAGCCGGCTCGGGGCTTCGATTGACCTCTCGTCACTTCCAGATGATTAAAAGCCGCGCGCTGTGCCCAAGGCGCTTGGCTGGCAGCTTGCGTCACAAGGTAGCCAATGAAACTTAAGGACGACCGGACTGAGGCTGAACAGTGACGCCCTTCAACATCAGCCTGCGTCCGTCAAATGGCGACGGCAACGGAGCGGGTATTCTGCACGGTGAGGCGCAAAATGATGACAGTCTTGTCCACTAGTTGAGCGTCAATTTTTCTCTCGCTCTAACGCTCACGCTATTTGAGCGACATAGTGGGTTATCGATCGAGGGTGAAACGGACATGCTTGCCAAAGAGTCTCGAAGGCTGACTTTGGGTCGGGAGCCGACATTGCCCTACTCGGGCCACGAATGGTGATTAACTGAAGCTGCTCGCTTTGGGCATAAATGCAGACGGTCCTCTTAGCTACCCGGTTTGATGGAAACGAGCTCAACATCGAACATCAGTTCACTTCCTGGGGGAATATCGCGCTTGAGCGTTTCTTCAGAAGCAGTGAAACGCCGGCTGACGTGCTCCCATGAAATGTGACCGTTTTTTGGTTGAGGCCGACGCCAATGTGTCGGAGACATGAAGCGAAGCAGGTTCAACGAAGAACAAAACATTGCGATCTTAAAGGATCGGGAAGCGGCGGGGCGGTGGCGGAGGTTTGGCTTCGCTTGCGATCGAAATCGCTATCTTGCTTGGCGGATGAGCCGCATTGCGCCGACGAAGAGCAGGACGGCGCCCGCGGCGGTCAGGTCGGCCAGCCAATCTATCCAGCTTGGCTCGCGGCCGATGTTGGGGATCGCCTGCACCAGCTCAATCGCTGCGCCAAATAGCGCGAGGCCGAAGAAGATCATCACGAGCCGGACACGCGGGTAGGCAAAGGCAGCGAGGCCCGCCAGCACCAGGAAGGCCAGGACGTGAAGGACCTTGTCGCCCGGATCTCCCGGGATCGCTGGTGGCTGCGGTAAGCTCGCCATGACGAAGGCAAAGGCGAGCGCACCCCAGAACAAGATTTGGAAGAGGCGTTCTAGCGGCATTGCGGGGACCTTTTCATTATCTGGCTCGGTCCCGGCGCAAACGCACGCCAGGTGAGGCGATGGGGTCGCCGATGAATTCGATACCTGCCGATTCAAGCGCCGACTTAACGCGTTCGAGTGTTCCGGCTCGTGACTGAGGGATGCCTGCACATAACTCAAAACGCTTGATCGTCGCCCAGCTGATACCAGCGGTTTCGGCGAATTCGCGCGAGGTGACCGCCAATAGGCCACGCGCCGCCTTAATTTGAGCTCCAGAGATCACTTGCGCTATTCCTTAAAGAGCTTCAAGGCTCACAATCGGAGGTTGATGAGTGATATGGACATAGATCGAATTCTTAAGCGTTGCCAAGGCGCATACGCTGAAATGACCTTGAGCGGCTACCGCAACGACCTCCAGCTTTTCCAGGCTTGGTGTGAAGAGCGCAGCTTCGCTTGTCTTCCCGCCCTGCCTTCTACGGTTGCCGCCTTCATTGACGAGGAGACGCAGGACAAGGCCCTCGCTACCGTAAAGCGCCGCGTCGAGGCGGTAAAATTTGCGCACCGCATGGCCGACCTGCCTTCGCCAGCCGGGCACAGCGAGGTCCGGCTCGCAACTCCAGCCCGGTGCTGGCCAGCCCGCGCTGCGGCGCGAAAACCCGCGCTGGCGAACCGTGCCGCTGGCCATCGGCGAAGGGCAGGGCATGCTGTTGTCCAACATCGTGTCGGCCAGCAGCCGTTTGAGCTTCGCATCCTCACTCTCAAGTTCCTGGAGCCGCCGGGCCTCGCACACGTCCAGCCGGCCGACCTTCGATTTCGACTCGTAGAAGGTCGCTGAGCTGATCCCGTGACGGCGGTAAACCTCCGCCGCCGGCATGCCGCTCTCCTGCTCCTTCAAGATCGGATTGATCTGTTCTTCGTTGAACCTGCTTCGGTTCATTCTCGTCCGACTCCTTGGCGTCGAACTCTACCAAAAAACGGTCACATTTCAGGGAAGCATTTCACTAGGCATCCACCACTGCAGCTCAAAGAATCACCAAATCAACCTTGCAAATCGTACGCCATATAGAACCCTGAAAGCTAATACGTTTCCTTTCGCTTGTGGTGATCGTCCCTCACGGCTTCGCTCGGTCCCATTGAGGAATATATCCTTAGATTTTCCCGGAAACGTGGGTAGGAATGCATATGGCCGATGCGTTGTATGACGAGCGGTGTTGATTCTTTGGCGACGGCAGCGGCAATGAAAGAGTTCTTGGGGGAAATATGATCACATCGAATGGCGGCGGCGCTCTTGGCGCGGTGAGCATTGCTGAAGGCCAGACTGTGGTCACGCAGGTGTCGGCAAGCGGCGTGGCTGGGGTCACGGTAACCTATTCGATCACCGGCGGGGTCGATGCGAGCCGCTTCACGATCAACCCGCTGACCGGTCAGCTGAGCTTTGTGGCTGCGCCGGATTTCGAGACGCCGGACGATAGCGATGGTGATAATCTTTACGAGGTGATCGTCAGCGCCAGTGATGGCAGCTTTACCGATACCCAGACCCTGAACGTGAGCGTTGGCGACCGCAGCGTTGCGGCCAGATTGATTGCGCCTGCTGGCTTTGCCGGGGGGATCGGCGGGACCACCGCCGTGTTCCTGACCTCGGGTTTTCAAGATATCGAGATCATCGATGCGCCCGGCACGATCACGCTGAGCGGCGCGCCCGGCGGGGATGACATCATCCGCTTTGCTGGCGATGCGAGCGGCTACACCATTACCCGGGTAGGCTCGCGCGTCGAGATTGCCGATGGAGATACGCGGGTCAGCATCCCGGTGAGCCCGACCGGCATCAATGTGGTGTTTGCCGATGGGCCGCGCACGCTGGCGATCGTGGGTAGCAATGTGCAGATCGGCAGTCAGGTGGCGAGCAACACGGCCGCCGTGATCACAGCGCCGGCTGAACCGGGACCGCTGCCTGACCTTGCGGATCCCGATGCGCGAGGGCGGCTGATTGTGGCCGAAGGCTCGCCGGTCATCGTTGATGGCAACGTTGATGTGTTCGGCACCAGCTTTGATGCCGAGACCTTCACTATTAGGGGCGGTGACGTTGCGATCCGCGGCGGCTTTACTGGCGGCAATGACACCATCGGGTTCGATGAGCCGGCGAGTGCCTACACGGCGGTCCGGGTCGGCAGCATTGTAATCATCGAAGGCGGCGATACCCGGGTCAGCATCCCGATCAGCCCGGGCGGCGTGAACCTGCTGTTCGGTAGCGACCAACGCCTGCTCCGCCTGGATACGGATACCGGGCAGATCGTGCTTGGTGACTTTGTCATCACCAACACGCCCCAGCAGTTGGGCGCGCCTGACACCAACCCGGTCATCGACCTTGCCGATCTCGATGGCAGCAATGGCTTTGTCATCCCCGGGCTTGAGGCGGACGACCTTGCTGGCCGCTCCGTGTCCTCGGGCGGCGATATCAACGGCGATGGGTTCGATGACCTGATTATCGGCGCCTACGGCGCTGACCCTGACGGCAAAAGCTTTGCGGGCACCAGCTATGTCGTGTTCGGCAAGGCTGGCGGCTTTGGCACGAGCTTTGATCTAGCCAGCCTGGATGGCAGCAATGGCTTTGCGCTTCCCGGGATCGATGCGTTCGACAATAGCGGCTTCTCTGTAGCATCAGCCGGCGACCTCAATGGCGATGGCTTGGCTGATCTGATCATTGGTGCACCTGGCGGTGATCCCAGTGGCTCGGCCTCTGGCGAGAGCTATGTAGTGTTCGGTCGAACTGGCGGCTTTGGGGCAAAGCTTGATCTTGCCAGCCTCAATGGCGCTACCGGGTTCCGGATCGAAGGGACAGGCACCGGCGATGAGAGCGGATTTGCCGTCTCTGCGGCGGGTGATGTCAACGGCGATGGGTTTGATGATCTCCTGATCGGCGCCTACCGCGCGGATGCCGATGGCAAGCTTGTCGCGGGCGAGAGCTATGTCGTTTTCGGTATGGCGAGCGGCTTTGGAGCAAGCCTTGATCTTGCCAACCTCAATGGCGCCAACGGATTCCGGGTCGACGGGATCAATGCAGGCGATCAGAGCGGATTTTCGGTATCGGCGGCGGGCGATGTCAACGGCGATGGCCTTGATGACCTCGTCATCGGTGCGCCAGAAGCGAGCAGCGGCGCAGGCGCTGCCTATGTTCTGTTCGGCCAGACCACTGGGTTTGGTTCCAGCATCGACCTTGCCAGCCTCAATGGCACCAATGGCTTTGCCCTCACCGGGATCGCTGCAGGCGATAATGCCGGCTTTGCCGTCTCTTCGGTGGGCGATCTCAATGGCGACGGCTTCGATGATCTCGTCGTCGGCGCGATCTTTGCCGATGGCACTGCTGGCGCAAGCTATGTGGTGTTCGGTTCAGGCGCCGGATTTGCGCCGAGCATTGATCTGGCCAGCCTCAATGGCACCAATGGTTTCCGGATTGGCGGCGTTGATACCGGCGACCAGGCCGGTTTTGCGGTCTCCTCCGCCGGGGACCTGAATGGCGACGGGTTTGACGATCTGGTCGTCGGCGCGCGCTATGGCGATCCTGCCGTCACCAATGCAGGCGAGGCCTATGTGGTGCTCGGCAAGGCCGGCGGGTTCGGCGCCAACCTTGACCTTGCCGGGCTTGACGGCAGCAACGGGTTCCGGATCGATGGTATCGCCCTGCGTGATCAGGCGGGCTTTGATGTCGCCTCCGCAGGCGACCTCGACGGCGACGGGTTCGATGATCTGATCATCGGTGCGCCGTTCGCCGATGTCGGAAGCACCGCGGATGCCGGACAGAGCTATGTGATCTTCGGCGGCAATACCGGAACCGAAGTTACGGCCTCGGTTCGCAAGGCTGGCACTGTCGGCACCGATCTTTTCACAGGCAAGGCCGGGAGCGACAGTTTCACCAAAATCGGCGCAGGCGATGTGGTGCGCGGCGGAGCAGGCGATGACCGGATCGGTGTCAAGGCAACCAGCTTTGCCGATATCCGCGGCGGCCATGGCTTCGATACGCTCGGCCTCGACGGCACGGGCCTGACGCTTGATCTCACAACAAGGCCTGGCCCCAAGCAGGACTCGATCGAAGCGATTGATCTGACCGGCACCGGAAACAACCGTCTGATCGTGGACGCGCAGAGCATTGCCCGGCTCAGCGATGCACGCAGCGATGGCAAGACGACCCTCATCGTCATGGGCAATGAAGGGGACGAGATCGACGCCATCGACTTCGTACTCGCGGGCAGTGAGGTCATTGATGGTGTCGCCTATAATGTGTTCGAGCAGGGCAATGCCCGGCTTCTGGCCGAGGTCGGCGTTGCGGTAACGGTCAACAACCCGCCTGTGATCGTGTCGGGTGCGACTGCAACGGCCCTTGAGAACCAGACATCCGCTTACGTCGCAGTGGCCACAGATCCCGAAGGCGATGCCGTCACCTTCAGCTTGTCGGGAACGGATGCAGCGCTGTTCAACATCAATAGCGCCACAGGTGTCGTCACGTTCAAGACGGCGCCCAACTTCGAAGCGCCCACTGATAGCAATGGCGACAACCAGTACCAGATCGTCGTGACCGCCACCGACGGCGAGGACAGCTCTGCCCAAGCGGTCACCATCAGCGTCGCCAATGTGAACGAGGCGCCCACCGCGGTGGTTCTGAACAATCCGCTCGCGGCGCGGGACGAGAACAGCCCCTCGGCAGCGGCAGTGAAGGTTGCCGACATCGCGATCACCGACGATGCATTGGGCACGAACACGGTTACGCTGACCGGCGCGGATGCAGCATTCTTCGAGGTGGTCGGCAGCGAACTGCGACTGAAAGCGGGCGTGGCCCTCGATTTTGAGACCAAGTCCACTTACGACGTCACAGTCAATGTCGCCGATCTGACCATTCCCGGCTCGGCACCGGTCTCCGCCAACTACACGCTCACGGTCACCGATGTGAACGAGGCGCCCACCGCGGTGGTTCTCAACAACCAGCTCACCGCCCGGGACGAGAACAGCCCCTCGGCGGCGGCAGTGAAGGTTGCCGACATCGCGATCACCGATGATGCGCTGGGCACTGAAACGATCACGCTGACCGGCGCGGATGCAGCGCTCTTCGAAGTGGTCGGCAGCGAGCTGCGACTGAGAGCGGGCACGGCGCTGAACTTCGAGGCCAAGTCCGCCTACAACGTCACAGTCAATGTCGCCGATAACAGCATCGGCACACCCGCCGTCTCGGCCAACTACACGCTCTCCGTGAACGATGTAAACGAGGCACCTACCGCAGTGACTGATACCTTCAGCATGGACGAGAACACCGTGCTGAACGGCAACATATTGGCCAATGATGTCGACCCGGATGGCGATGCTCTTACGCCGTCCATCACGCGCGGTCCCGATAACGGCGCAGTCACCCTGAATTTGACGACCGGCGCATTCGTCTACACGCCCAACAGCAATTTCTTCGGCTCGGACAGCTTCGACTATATCATCAGCGACGGTAGTCTCACCAGCTCCGCTACGGTCACGATCACGGTCATCGACGTTAATGATCCGCCGGTGGGCAGCGCCGATACCTATACCACCGCCGAAGACACCGTGCTGAACGTGATCGCCGCCAACGGCGTCTTGTTCAATGACAATGACATTGACAACGACCCGCTCACGGCAGTGCTAGTGACCGGCCCGGCCAATGGCAGCCTTACGCTCAACGCCAACGGCAGCCTCGTCTACACGCCGTTCTTGAACTTCAACGGCACCGATAGCTTCACCTATCGACCCAATGATGGCACGGAGTCGGGCGATCCGGTGACGGTGACGATCAACGTGACCGCAGTGAACGATGCGCCGGTCTCGGTGGCTGATGCCTACACCCTCGACGAGGATTCGTCGATTACGACCACTCTCACCAACGGCGTCTTGGTAAACGACTCGGACATCGAGAACTCCGCGCTCAACGCAGTGCTTGTGGGCGGCACAACGAGCGGCGCACTGACGCTCAATCCCAACGGCACTTTCACCTACACACCCAATGCCAACTTCAACGGCACGGATAGCTTCACCTACCGGGCCTCCGATGGCTCTCTGCTCGGCCCGGTCACCACGGTCACGATCACGGTTAGCCCGGTCAATGATGCGGCGGTGGTGGCAACACCGCTATCCGATCAGGTGTTTGACGAGGACACGGCGGTGAACTTCACGGTTCCGGCCGGTGCCTTCACCGACATTGACAGTGCCAACCTGACCTACAGCGCGGCGCTGGAGAGCGGCGGGGCGCTGCCTTCGTGGCTGAGTTTCGATCCGGCGACTCGCGCTTTCTCCGGCACGCCGCCGCTCAACTTCAATGGCGTGTTCGATATCAGGGTCACCGCGAGCGATGGCGCGCTCTCCGCAAACGACGTGTTCAGACTGACGATAACGCCGGTCAACGATGCGCCAGTCGGGGTCAACGACGCCTTCTCAACCAACGAGGACGAGCCTCTCACCATCACGCTCGCGAGCCTGGTCGCCAACGACACGGATGTTGAAAACGAGGTGATTTCCGTCGCTTTTACAAACAACCCTGTCAACGGTTCGCTTTCCATCGTCAGCGGGAACTTGGTCTTCACACCGGACGCGAATTTCTTCGGTACAGCCAGCTTCAAGTACCTCAATCGCGATGCTTCGAACGCGATAGGCTCGGAGGCGACGGTGACTATCACTGTGAACCCGGTCAATGATGCTCCGGTGGTGGCGGCCCCGATCGCCGATCAGGCGTTTGACGAGGACACGGCCGTGAACTTCACGGTTCCGGCCGGTGCTTTCACCGATATCGACAGTGCCAACCTGACCTACAGCGCGGCGCTGGAAAGCGGCGGGGCGCTGCCTTCGTGGCTGAGTTTCGATCCGGCCACGCGCGCTTTCTCCGGCACGCCGCCGCTTAACTTCAACGGTGAGATCGATATCCGGGTCACTGCGAGTGATGGCGCGCTCTCCGCGAACGACGTGTTCAAACTGACGATCACGCCGGTCAACGATGCCCCTGATGCGGTCAATGATGCCGTTACGACCGATGAGGACACGTCAGTCTTTGTCACGGCTGGGCCTACCACCGGGCTCCTGGCCAACGATACCGACATCGACGGGCCGAGCATTTCGATCAGTGAGGTGAACGGCAGCGCCTTTGTTGCCGGATCGGCAGTCACTTTGGCCTCGGGCGCTACGGTTACGGTGCAGGCCAGCGGGGCCTATCTCTACAATCCCAACGGCGCTTTTGAAGTGCTTCGCCCCGGACAGACCGGCACCGACAGCTTTACCTACACCATTTCCGATGGCAGCCTGACTGACACCGCTACGGTCACGATCACGATCGAAGGGCGCAACGAGGTGCCCATCGCGGGGAATGATACCCTCTCGATGACCGGCAACACGCCGATCACGATCACCGCGGCGAGCCTGCTCACCAATGACAGCGACCCTGACGGAACGCCCACCACCGCCATCACCCTCACGGCGGTTGGAGGTGCCACGAATGGCACCGTATCTCTTGATGCCGGCTCGATCACCTTCACACCCACCACCGGCTACACCGGCCCGGCGAGCTTCACCTACACGATCCAAGATGCCGACGGCGCGACGGCGACGGGGACAGTCAACGTCACCGTCGACGGCCTCGTGTGGTATGTTGACAACAGTTACGCTGGCGCCAATGGCACCTCGGACGGATCTTACCTTCGTCCCTTCACCCAGTTGACCGAGCTCAATGGTGGCACCGGTGACGGCACCACGGACGACGACGTCGACGGGACCGGTCAGACCATCTTCATTGCCAACAGCGGGACAGCATACACGGGGGGCATCACGCTGGAAGAAGGGCAGAAGCTGTTCGGTGACGGGCACGAGTTCACCGTCAACGGAATCGACATCGGCGGCGTCGTCGGCACCAGTTCGGCGATCAATTACAGCACTTCTGGGATCACGCTCAACACCAACAATGAGGTCCGCGGTCTCACGATCAACGGCACTGCGACAAGTGCAGTCGGCATTCAGGACGGGAACAACACGGTCGGCAATTTGACGATCGCCGGTGTTTCGATTGGCGGATCGGGCAAAGCCATCGACATTGATCAGGGCGGCAATCTTGCCGTCAGCCTTGATAGCCTCAGTTCAGCCAGTTCGAGTTCCGAAGGCGTCCACCTGCAAGGCGTAACCGGCAGCTTCGTGGCAACCACCGGGACAATCCAGTCTGCGACCAATCAGGGCTTCCTGATCGGCGCAGCCGGCGGCGGGACGGCGAGTTCGGGCGGCAACGCCACAATCACCTATGGCGGCAGCTTTATCAACAACGGCACAGCCACCACGGCGGGGATCGAAATCCAAGACCGCACCGGTGGTGTCGTGACCTTCTCGGGCAATATCAGTGATAATGGCGGCCCGGGGATCGTCGCCGATGGCAACGTCGGCACGTTGAACTTCGGAGGCCAGATCGCGATCAGCAGCGGTGCGTCCACCGCGATCTCACTGACCAACAACAGCGCTACGATGGCCTTCACACCGACCGGCACCGGGCTCGACATCAGCACCACCACCGGAAACGGCTTCATCGTCGATGGCGGCGGCGGCACGGTGACGCTGTCAGGTGCCGGCAACACCGTGACCACCACTTCGGGCCGCGCGGTCGAGATCGATGGCGTCACCATCGGCACCGGGGGCGTCAATTTCCAGTCGGTCACGATTGTCGACGGCGTCGCCACCACTGGCATCTTCCTGCGCAACGCAGGCAGCGGCGGCTTCAATATCACGGGCACCGGCAGCACCGCCGGATCGGGCGGCACGATCAACTCGATTGACGGTGGCACCAGCGCAACGGTCGAAGACGGCATCGGGATCTACATCGACAACACCAACAACATCTCGCTCGCGAACCTCAACTTCACCGGCAATTTCGGTGACTTCGGCATCCGTGGCAACACCGTGAACAACTTCACGCTGCGGGATTCGACCTTCAACGCCGCCGACGCCGATGATGGTGGTTTTGGCGACAGCTCAGGCGATGACGAGGGGACGATCCGCTTCACCGGCCTCACCGGCACCGTGCTGTTCGAAGGCAACAACATCTCCGACGGGCACGAGGATGTGCTACGGATCGACAACAGCACCGGCACGCTCAACCTGACCGTCCGCGACAGCACCACCAATCAAGCGGTGATCGGTCGCAACGGCACCCTTAGCGGGAATGACGGCATCATCGTCAACGGCTCGGGCAACTCCAACATCACTGTGCTGGTTGACGGGGTGCAGTTCACCGGCAGCCGCGGCGACCTGATTCAGACCGAAGCAAACGGCAACGCGACACAGAACGTCACGATCCGCAACAACACCTTCGCCAACCTGCACCCAGATGTTGTGTCCGGCGGCGGCGGTGTGACCATCGGTCTCTCGGGCGGAACGAGCGGGGGCCTGGGCGTGACTTACAACGTCCAGAACAACAGCTTCTCGGGCGCCGAGGGCACAGCGCTCTTGGTCAGCGCGATCGGGCCGATAGGTACCATGTCGGGCACGATCCTCAACAACACCATCGGCACTGCCAACGGTATCCACGACAACGCTCAGGCGACCGCCGGCTCCAACAACGGCGGCGCTGGTATCGCTGTGCGCGTGGAAAAGCTCACGGGCTCGGGCAATCTCACCCACGCCGTACGGATCGAAGGCAACACGATCCGCGATGTCGACGGAGACGGGATCTTCCTGCGCTCCAACGGTGCCTCGGACGGCAGCGGCACGGCGCGGCTCGAAGCGACGATCCGCAACAATACTATCGCCGAGCTGGGCGATGCGGCCTTCGGCGGGATCTATGCTCAGATCGGCGGCGGCGGCGTCAGTGATGATGGATTGCTCGGTCTCGACATCGCGAACAACTCGGTCAACATGACCGGGGCGTCGACCGCGTTCGCAGCGATCGTCTTCGACGACGCCGCGAACGACTCCCAATTCTACTTGCCCGGCTTCGTTGGGGCAGTCAGCGATGCAGCCATCGAAGCATTCCTGACCAGTGCCAAGGGCAACACGCTCATCGTGAGCAGTCCGGTAGTCGGGTTCGGGTCCGCGGCGACGGGAACCTTCCTCACCGGCAACGCCTTTGTCCTGCCAGTGCCACTGATGGTTGAGCCGGGCAGCGCAGCCGCAGGCAGCGGTGTCGAGGCGACGCTCTCAGCGGTCGAGGCGCTTCGCGAGGCGGCAGTCCAGCTGTGGTTCGATGCGGGCGCAAGCGAGGCGCAGATTGCGGCGATGCGCGCGGTCAAGCTGAGCGTGGCAGACCTCTACGGGGGGTTCCTCGGCCAGACCACGACGGACGGGATCGTCATCGATAGCGATGCGGCCGGTTACGGGTGGTTCATCGATGCAACCCCGCTGGCCAACGAGGAGTTCGGCCTGAGCGCCGGTGGCCTGACCGCACTGACCCGTAGCGAAGCGGCGCAGGGCATCGACCTGCTTACCGCCATCGCACACGAGCTTGGTCACGTCGTGGGCTTGGATGATCTCTACACCAATGCCGAAGGCGTGATGGACGGCTTCCTCGCCCTGGGCGAGCGCAATCTGCCCGAAGCGATCAATGCAGCTGCGGTTGGCGGAGGCGACGTCGGCGAGATGCAGGTGGGCTACACCGGCTCCTATGCCGAACAGCTCCTGATCGGCGGCTTCGATATTGATACGCTCCTCCACGGGATTGGTGGGGCTAGCGACACTGCAACCTCTGTGGCAGAGATGGTCTCGGGCTCCGCTTGGGAAGACCTCGGCATAATGCACCCGGTCAATCAGATTCAGATCCAGCTGGTCGTCGATGTCCCTATTCTCTGATTGTTGCCGGACCTTGCGGAACTCATGACGATGGATACACCCGCGGCTCTGACGCTCGCCGACTTTGCCGACTTTCAGGGGGCCCGCTTTTCCATGCAGGTGGAAAGCGGGAGCCTCGAGTTGGAGCTTGAAAAGGTCGAGCCGCTCAGGCTGTCGGCGCGGCCTGGTAGCTCGTTCCGCCTGGCGTTTCGCGGCCCGCGCAAACCGCTCTATCCGCAGGGCACCTATCGGCTTGAAAGCTCGGGATTGGCGGTGGAGATTTTCCTCGTCCCCATCGCGCAGGACGATGCAGGCACGCTTTACGAGGCGATTTTCAACTGAAAGCGGATTGCGGCGGACAGCGCATGAAGTCGTATACGCCGTGGTCCTCGACCGGCTCGAACCCGAGCCGCTGATAAAGCGAGCGGGCCGGGTTGTTCTTTTCAACGAAGATCGTCAGCCCGCGCCCGTCCTGTGCAGCGTGAGCAGCCATATCGCGCAGCACCGCTTCACCGAGCCCGGTGCCGCGGCTGCCGGGAACCAGCGAGATATCGATGATGTGGATGTCCGCTTCGGTCTCTCGCCAGTAGAGCCGCCCGATCCCCTCACCGTCGCGTTCGACGATGCACCAGGTCGCGTGGGCAAAGTGCGCCCTGTAATGCGCGTGCTGCGCGGTGTGCTGTTGTCGTAGAAAGGCCTGCTGCATCTCAGGCGACCAACCTACCGCGGCTACTTCTTCCGTGCGGGTCGAGGCATAGAGCGCCTCGAGGAACGGCAGGTCGTCATCGGTCGCGGGACGCAACTCAATTCCATAGAGCGCTGCGGCCTCGAGCGCGAAATGCATTGGGTCAGCCGAGGACGGCCGAGATCCGCTTGCCCTCGCCGCCCTTGTCGATGTTGAGCAGGAGCGGAAACTCGCCGCCTTCACTGTGGGCGAGTGCATAGATCCGCTCTTCGGCAAGCGGAGCGCCGCGCCGGACCTCAAATGTCGTTACAAAAGCGGCGGGACGCAGGTCGGAGGTACGGCCTTCTTTGTTAGGGAAAAGCTTGACATCGACCAGCTCGACCACGTGACCCGAATCCAATGTGAAGAAGCTGCCCTTCTGGATCGACCAGTCCTCAAACAGCGCACGGCCGAGCGCCACGTTGCGGCGCCCTTGCACAGTGGGGCTGAGCTTGTTGCGGATGTCTCCGACACTCAAGAAGGAAAAAATCGAGGTCGTCACACTGCCCGTGGCAACTGCCGCGCCGGCAAGGCCGACAAAAATCGTTCTACGCGAAACCGACATGTTCGCTGACTCCCCCAATTTCTGCAGCCCGTCCAAAGCAAGCGCATATCTCGCGCATTCTCGCAAGGACTTCCAGCGTTTTTGTCCGCGAATCCTCGAGATTGCTGCGTGTTCGCATCAGGTCCAGGTAGGGCGTCCGATTTTGCTGGAAGGCTGTAATCATGTCGCCTATCGTTCCTAAAAAGGGGGGTAATGCATGGCTGAACCGTTTCTTGCCGAAGTCCGGCTCGCTAGCTTCGTTTTCCCGCCTAAAGGCTGGGCCCTGTGCAATGGCCAGTTGCTTCCGATCAATCAGAACCAGGCGCTGTTTTCGCTGCTTGGAACGACATTTGGCGGCGATGGGCGGGTGAACTTTGCCCTGCCCGATATGCGCGGGCGGGTGCCGATCCACGTGGGTAATGGGTTTACTCTGGGACAGGCGGGGGGTGAGGCAGCGCACACTCTGACGATGGCGGAACTGCCCCAACACAATCATTTTGTCGCAATGACGGCCACAGACGGGAACGTGGTGGTCCCGACCGGCAACCAGCTCGGCTCCTTCAATAACGCTTACGGCGCACCTTCGAACACCGTTCCGCTAGCGCCGGCGACGGTCACCAATGTGGGCGGTAGCCAGTCGCACGAGAACAGGTCGCCATTTCTCACACTAAGCTACATCATCGCCCTTCAGGGCATTTTTCCTTCGCCAAATTGAGGAAGCATCGATGGCCCAGCCCTATGTTGGCGAAATCAGGATCTTTGCAGGCAACTTCGCTCCGGCGGGGTGGGCCTTCTGTGCGGGACAGCTGCTGCCGATTTCCGAGAACGAAACACTTTTCCAGCTGATTGGCACTACTTATGGCGGGGATGGTCAGTCAACCTTTGCGTTGCCCGACCTGCAGGGGCGGCTCCCGATCCATCAGGGCAATGGCTACATCCTCGCTGAGACCGGCGGCGTGGAATCGGTGGCGCTCTCGTCACAACAGATCCCGGCGCATACGCATGCCATGGTTGCATCCACCTTAACTGGAACGCAGAACGGTGCCACGGGTAATGTCTTGGCCTCGGGGTCGAGCATTTCGGTTTATCGTACTGGCACACCGTCTGCTGCGCTAGCATCGCAGACGATTGCGCCCACCGGCGGCAGCCAGCCGCACGACAACATGCTGCCATTCCTTTGCGTCAACTACATCATTTCTCTCTTCGGGATTTTCCCGTCACCAACCTGATAAGGACCGCTTGCAATGGCTGATCCATTTGTCGCCGAAATTCGGGTCGTCCCCTTCAATTTTGCTCCGAAGGGATGGGCTTGGTGCGACGGTCAAATCTTGCCGCTGTCGCAGAACACCGCGCTGTTTTCGCTGCTCGGGACTACCTATGGTGGTGATGGCAAGTCGACCTTCGCGCTTCCCGACCTTCAGGGATCGGCGGCAATGTGTCCTGGTCAGGGGCCGGGCCTCAGTCTGCGTGACCTCGGCGAACAGGGCGGTTCCCAAACAGTGACACTGCTCCAGAGCGAGATGCCCGCACACGCGCACACAATGCAGGCCATAAGTTTTCCGGCAAATGCCTCGGTTGCGAGCGCCGGCGCGGCGATAGCGCGCAGCGTTGGCGGCTCGGCTCACGCGCCTACCGGCGGCCCTGCGGCGGTCATGGCACCGGAGGCGCTTGCCATCACTGGCGGCAGCGCTCCCCACAACAACATGATGCCCTATCTGACGATGTACTTCATCATCGCGCTTCAGGGCGTCTTCCCGCCGCGGGGTTAAGAACACCCCTATTTCGTCTTAAGCGATGCCGGCCACACTCTTTGCGCTGGCCAACATTACAGTGCCGGCGCGCTCCGCTTATTCTGGTCCCAAACTAGCAGCCGCGATGGCACGCAACACGACCATGTGAGTGACCAGAGTATGACCGACGCATCGCCACTTTCTGATAGCGGCAAGGCACCTCAGGCCCCGCAATTCTCGGTCAACCTGTCGCGCGGGCTCGAAGCTTGGTTGGCTACGCAGAATGCCAGCCTTGCCGTCACGACCTATCAGGTTGGCAAGCTGATTTTCTTCGGGCTGGATAGCAGCGGCAAGTTCTGGAGCTACAACCGCAATATCGGCCGCTGCCTTGGTATGGGCGTAAAGCTCGACGAGCAGACCGGACGGGCCCGGGATGTGTGGGTCTCGAGCGATGTCCAGCTCTACCGCATGAGCGATGTGCTGGATCCCGGCGGGTTTGGCCCCAAGCAATCCGACGCGCTGTTTGCGCCGCGTACTAGCTACTTTACCGGCGATCTGGACATCCATGATCTGGCGGTAGACAGCGAGGGTTCGCCAGTCTTTGTCAACACGCTGTTCAATTGTCTTGCCCGGCCCGACCCGGATCACAGTTTTCGGCCAATTTGGAAGCCGCCGTTCATCTCGCGGCTGGTGCCTGAGGACCGTTGCCACCTGAACGGCCTCGCCATGCGCGATGGCAAGCCGGCCTATGTCACGATGGTGAGCCAGTCAGACACCTTCGATGGCTGGCGCGATGGACGCCGCGGTCAGGGGCTAGTCATGGACGTGGAGAGCAACGAGATCATCTGCTCGGGACTGTCCATGCCGCACTCGCCGCGCTGGCAAGAGGGTAAGCTGTATCTGCACAACAGCGGCACGGGCGAATTTGGCCATGTCGATTTTGCAAAAGGCGCCTTCGTGCCGATTACCTTTTGCCCGGGCTACCTTCGCGGGCTGGCCTTCATGGGCAATGTCGCGGCGGTCGGCATGTCGCTGCCGCGCGATAACAAAACCTTCAGCGGTCTGGCGCTCGATGATGCGCTGGAACAGCGCAAGATGAACCCGCGCGCCGGGATCTACTTCATCGACCTTGCCACCGGCGCCGTCATGCACACGATCAATTTCGAAGGGATCGTGACCGAACTCTATGATGTCGCGATCCTGCCGGGCGTCCGCCAACCAGCAGCGCTCGGACCAGCCTCGGCTGAGGTGCGGCGCACGATCAAGGCCGATTTGAGCAACTTCTGATGATCGAAGAGAGGAAGTGCACGCGGAACTGTTGAGCGCCAATTTATTCTCGCTCTAACGCTCACGCTATTTGAGCGACATGGTGGGTTATCGGGCGAGCCCGCCGAGACTCACCACCGATCTACCGATCCCCGACAATTTCGCGACGGAACTCATTCAGCTCAAGGAGGACGGTGACGTGCTCCCCTGATTGTTACCATTCAGAGGTAGAGTCTCGCTCCTTCATGATGGTTGTTTGATGGGTTGGCAACGTGTCTGGGGGCATGCCCCCAGACACGTTGGCCGGCGATCTCGGCGGGGGTTTTGCCGCCCAGTTTGGAGTGTGGCCTGACTGTGTTGTAATCGTGCCGCCAGGCAGCGAGCACGAACCGGGCATGGGCCAGCGAGGTGAACAGGGTCTCGTTGAGGCATTCATCCCGCAGGCGGCCATTGAAGCTCTCCACGAAGCCGTTCTGCATCGGCTTGCCGGGCGCGATGTAGTGCCACTCGACCCGGCGCTCCTGCGACCAGCGCAGGATCGCCGACGAGGTCAGTTCGGTGCCATTGTCGCTGACCACCGTGTGCGGCTTGCCGCGCATGCCCATCAGGCCAGTCAGTTCCCGGGCCACCCGTGCCCCCGACAGCGACGTATCGGCCACCAGCGCCAGGCACTCGCGTGTGTAATCATCGACCACGCACAGGATGCGGAAGCGCCGACCGCAGATCAGGCTGTCAGAGACGAAGTCGAGCGACCAACGCTGGTTCGGACCATCCGGCAGCACCATCGGCCTGCGCGTGCCCAGCGCCCTCTTGCGCCCGCCACGGCGACGCACCCGCAGCCCTTCCTCGCGGTAGATGCGCAGCAGCTTCTTGTGATTGGGTGTGATGCCCTCCCGCGCCAGCAGGTAGCCCAGGCGGCGATAGCCGAACCGGCGGCGTTCCGCCGCCAGCTCACGCAACCGCTGCCGCAGCGCTCCATCATCCGGCCTTGTCGGCTCGTAACGGATCACCCTGCGGCTCACACCAACCAATGCACACGCCCGACGCTCGCTCACCCCGTGATGCTCCCGGGCATGGGCGATGGCTTCCCGCTTAGCGCCGGGCGTTACCATTTTTTTGATGCCAGATCCTTCAACACGGCATTGTCCAGCATGGCCTCGGCCAGCAGCTTCTTCAGCCGGGAGTTCTCCTCCTCGAGCGACCGCAGTCGCCGGGCTTCGGACACATCCAGACCGCCGAACTTCGACTTCCACTTGTAGAATGTCGCCGAGCTGATCCCGTGACGGCGGCAAACCTCCGCCGTCGCCATCCCAGCTTCCTGCTCCTTCAAGATCGCAATGATCTGCTCTTCGTTGAACCTGCTTCGCTTCATATCGTCCGACTCCTTGCGTCAGACTCTACCAAAAAGCGGTCACATTTCAGGGGAGCACGTCAGCGCGTTTGAAGCAATGGGCTACGTAGCGGAGCCCGTACCTATCGTTTGGATGGCTCGAGATTAGGCTCACGCGCAACGCGAAATGGCTTGAAGTTCTTCATCCCCGAACTGCATAAGAGCCCGTATGAAAAAACTCGTGATTGCGGCCTTTGTCGTCGCTGCAGCAATAGCGGCGTGGATGCTGCACGACGAGATTGGCACAGCAATTTACAGATTTGAGGGTGTCGAAGGGCCGTCGAACGACACACAGGTCGCACCCGCCGTAGCAGAAGATCTTGGCAGCTATGACAAAGGAGGTTCCAGCCGGTTAGCGGTTTTGGTGACAGATCCTGCGTCTGATTGGCTGGGCCTGGTGCGCGGATTCAAGGCGCACGGCATACCCTTCACCTTGACCCAGGACCCGAAGCGGGCGCTCCGGCACGACGTTGTGCTGACGTATCCGACCATCTCTGGGCGGGTGTTGAGCGCCGAGGCGCTTCGCGGACTGGCTGATCATGTGCGAAGCGGGGGAACGGTACTGACCTTCGATCTGGCGGGCGGAGGGCTGGAAGAACTGTTCGGCATCGCATCACAAGAGGCTGGGAGGGGGCGTTCGGAAATCCGATGGCTGGACCCGTCCCTCAACCCCGGAGATCGGCTTACCCGCTTCAACGCGCGGAGAGCCGAAGTCCAGATCGGCACTAACGGCATCGAACCGACTACAGCCGAACGGTACGCGGGCTTCGATGACGGCACCGCTGCGGCGGTGTGTCGCCGCGTCGGAGGACGTGCCTGTATCCTGGGAATTGACGTCGGGGCCCTGACCAATCGCGCGATGAATGGCCGCGCCGAACAAGTTTCGGCGCAAGCGGTCAACACTTACGATCCGAGCCTCGACATCATCTATCGCTGGATCCGTGATCTCTATGTCGAAGGTGAAGCCAGGCCCTATCTCATTGAGACGGCGCCGGCTGGCCGGGCAGCCAGTTTGATCCTCACCCATGACGTTGATTTCAGCCGCTCCGTGTTTAACGCATCGCTGTATGCGAAAGCGATCAGGGATCGCGGTCAGACTGCGACCTTCTTCATCCAAACCAAGGTCATTCGCGACTGGAACGATGACGTTTTCTTCAACGACAGCAACCTTGAACGACTGCGCGAAACAGCGCGTGGCATGGAGCTGGGAAGCCACAGCGTCTCCCACTCACGCATGTTCTCTACTTTCCCAACCGGAAGTGGATCGGAACACTATCCGGACTATCGCCCATTCGTCGAAAACGCTAGCAAAACGCGCGACGGCACGCTGCTGGGTGAATTGCGCGTATCGCGATTTTTGCTTCAGAAGACGCTGGGAACCGATGTCGCATCGTTTCGACCCGGCTATCTCGCAAACCACGCGGCGCTTCCCGAAGCACTTGCGGCAACAGGTTATCGCTACTCCTCAACCTTAACCGCCAATCTGGCGCTGACGCACCTACCCTATCAACTCACCTACTCACGCTCCGACAGGGCACTGGTTCCGATTTGGGAGTTCCCAGTCACGATTGAAGACGAAAAGTCGCCACGCCTGGGCGATCGCTTTGATGCTGCGGTGACTGTAATCGACAATATCGCTCGCAATGGCGGTGTAGCCGTGGTCCTGATCCATCCGGATGTGACGGGGCACAAGCTCGCGTTCGAAGAGCTGTTGATCGACCACTATGCCAAGCGGCTCTGGATCGGGTCACTTGCGAAGTTCGGAAAGTGGTGGACGGCCAGAAGCTTAGCCGAAGTGGATTACGATGGAAAAACCGTCACGGTGGACGCCACCGAACCCATCGCGGACCTGGTAATCCGTTTTCCGAAAGGCGGTCGATCCGTTGTATTGAATGGTAAGTCAGGGACTTTCAGAGTGGCGGTTGCAGCCCCTTAGCCGCGGTAGTCCGGACTTAACGCTCTGGCCACGTCAGACCGTGAAATCCGATCCCTGCAAAAGAATCCCATGCAGACGCCGTGCGCGCGACGTCATGAGCCGCCTCAACCATCCGCTGCTCGTCACCTAGGAAACTGATCCGATCCGATCGGGTCAGCACCGTTCCGCGGCTGGCGTACATCCTTGCGCCCGGCACATTTGTGGGTTCGGTGTAATAAGTCGCCGTGATCAGCCCGTCTCTTTCGCGGAGAGCCAGTTGTCCTTTGGCTGCAGGGACGAAGGTTTCCTCGCTTTCGGAACCGACAGGTCCGGTCTCAAGAGCAATCCGCACCGGCTTGCCCGCCGTTACACCCCAACCGAGCAGCGGCTGTGCCAAGGCAGCGGCGAGCGGACCATCGGAGCGGTAGCTCATAACGGTGATACCGTTTATCGACGGATCGACATCGCGGAGAAACGCAAGGCCGACATCGTCGTTCGCGATCCAGAACGGCAGGACCAGATCGACGGGGTTCCCGACCGCCTTTGCAAGCGCGTTTACTGCGGCACTCCAGCCCGCATAATCGGACTGCACCGACCCCCAATTGAGCAGAACGTAGGGCTCGATATCATATTGAACGCCTTTCAGCCGAGTCTCAGCAGAAGCACTTTGCTGGTAGGTTGCGATTGCCCGAGCCCGCTCGAGTCCGTGGGACAGTCCTTCATCGAGCGCCATGCGGGGATCACCTTCGACGGCTTCAATCGCGATATTCAGGCGTGACGCTGTACGGATGAAGCTGGCGAGCTCGTCGGTATGCAGTACTTTCCCCCCGGCAATGACCAGCGAGATGTGAAGGCGCGTGAGGCCGCGTTCGGCGGCACTTCGGAGCAAGAGATCCCCGCTCTCCCGCCATGCTTGAGGCTGCCACGCCCAGGCACTTGCATTGAGTGGGCGCGGTTCCGGAATCGGCAGAAGGCGCAGATCTGTCAAACGCAGCTCCCCGCCTGTCGCAGGCGACAGGATGACAAGCTGGAATGGCGCGCCGGTATTATAGGGCAGCGGAAGACCGAGCCGTCCTGAAGCAGCAACCGGCGCAATCGCATCCTCACCTGAATTGACAATCTGAAGCTTGAACTCAGAGGGACCTTGGGCAGCGATGAAGCCTCTCGCTGCGGCGCCGTATGGCAAAGCTCCATCGAACTGCAATGAAACACCTGCAACGTCAGCCCCTTCAGCACAGGTCACCATAATGTCATCGCCGGACTTTTGGGCTAAGCAGCGCCCGCTGTGGCCGAAGGGCACAATGGCTACGTTATCACGCAAATCGGCGTTCAGGCGGAGACGGGGTAGCGAGGACCTAGGCTCAGATTTGCGAATGGAAAGCCGGGTCTCGCCATCAGTACGCGACAAAACAAGCATCTCTTGCTGAAGAGGCACGCGCGACAATATGTAACTCACCTGCTCAGAGGGATTGTCGTCCCTCGTCTCCTGAGCGACGGAGGAGCAAGCACAGAAAATATTGGTCATCGCTGCGAGAATTAAATAAGCGCGCATCATCGCCCAAGCGTGATCCGACATGGCTCTGCTGGCAAGCAGATATGGCTGATCATTGCGAAACTGCCAGAAAGCCGTGCCGCAAAGGTGGAGCATACAAGCGGCAGGTTCCGGGCTGCGGCATCAAGCCTATCGGACGAGCGGTAGCTCGACGTGAAACGTCGATCCGCACGTGGTTGTTTCGTCCAGCCTGATTGTTCCGCCGTGAGCTTCGATAATGCTGCGCGAGATCGCCAGACCGAGCCCTGATCCGGGGTGACCGGTAACCGCCGATTCTCGGTCTTGCGAGAACCGCGCAAAGAGTTCCTGCCTGAATTCTTTTGATATGCCGCGTCCTTGGTCGATAACGCTGATGCGCGCTGTCTCGGCAAGTTGTTCGAGCCTAATGAACACCTGAGAACCCCGGGGCGAGAACTTCGCAGCATTCGAGATTAGGTTCGTCAGGACCTGCGCGACCCTCCCCTCGTCGGCGAGCAGCGTGACGGGCACCATCTCCGTATCGATCAGTACCTCGACCCCAAATCCTTGCGTATATGACATGTTCTGCTGCACGACCTCCCCGACAAGTCGGGTGAGATCGACGGGCGAAAAGTCGTAGTCCATCTTTCCAGATTGCATCTTTTCCATGTCGAGCAGATCGTTGACAATTTTGACCAGCCGTTCCCCGTTCTTGCGTGCCATTCCGACAAGCTTTGCGCTTTGCTCCGTGAGCGCACCAGCGGCCCCTGCCTGCAGGAGCCCGAGCGAGCCGATGATTGCAGTGAGTGGTGTGCGGAGCTCATGGCTGACGGTGGCGACCAACTGGTCTTTGATGCGCGCGGCGGCGTGTTCCTTGGTAACGTCGCGGAACATCCACATTCGTCCCAGCAGCACGCCGTCATCCACCCACCTGCTTTCGACGTTATAGGCCCTACCGTCGCGTTCGATCTCGAAAGCGAAGTCATCATATGGAGCGCTGGCTAGGTTGAATCCGCCGCTCGCCGAGAATGCATCCGATGCCAAGCGCGCCAGGCGAGCGGCGACACGGCGGTTGCTTAGACCTATCTGGGGCATCTCGAGAAGTGCGCGAGCCGGTTCATTCAGAAACACCTCAATGGTTCGCGAGTCGACGAAAATGAGAGGAACGGGCAGATTGTTGACGAGCGACTGCAAGCCTTGAGAGGAGTGGTAGTCTCGCGCGGTCAGTGGTCCCACGCCATGCAATCGGCTAATGGTCTCTGCGGCGCAGGACATCAGCACAAGGTCGGGCGATGTCTTCGCCGAGGCGCAGATAAGAAAGCGATCGGTACGGACGACGGGCACCGACGCAATCGCGACCGGTCGCGCTCCGCAAAGCGATGTCCATGCGAGCGGCAAGCGGCCATCGGCTACAGAAAGCAACCGAGCCTGTCCGTCGCATAGACCCTCTGGCGCGGCGATGGTTTCGCCCGGCTGCTCGATCTGAGGGAAGGCTTCATCGATGCTAATCCGCCCCCGCTTCTCGAAGGATCCGACGAAGGCGATCATCTTTTGGTGTGCCTGTCCGACGAGCAGTTGCAGAACCGCGCGCGCGGTCGGAACCGGGCGTTCATCGGGGGACAGATCATACGGCAAGGGTGGCTCGCAGCACGGCGGCAACTTCATAGGGTGCGGTCAGGTGGGGCAAGTGACCGGCTGAATTTATCCATTCAATGTGGCTGCCCGCAATGGCTTGGTGTAGGAAATGCCCGACTGCGGCAGGCACTGCGATATCCTCTCGGGCGTGAATCAGTAGCGTAGGAACACTGACCAAGCGCAGAACATGCCGTAGGTCTGACGTAAAGATCATTCGTGCAATCTTTGCGGTCACGTCCGGGCGCATTGCAAGCAAGCCCTCAGAAAAATCAATGATCGCCTTGGGCACGTCGACACCGACGGCTGCTGGCGCAAAGCCTGCTACCCAAGCTTGGTAATTGGCCGACATTGCCGTGAAAAGGCTGTCGAGCTCGGCTTGGTCGAAACCGCCGGTGTAACCATCGGCATTGAGGTAATGCGGCGAGGAATTGAGGAGGACGAGCTGCTCGAAGCGTGCCGGCTCCTCGATCGAAGCCAGCACGCCAATCATCCCTGATACAGAGTGCCCTACGAAGGTGAAGCGCTCGACACCGATTTCATCGAGCAAATTGAGGAGGTCGTCGGCATAGTCAGCAATCGAGCTGTAATCCTCCGGGTCGAAATCAGCGGGCAGAAGCGGGCCCGCTCCAGGTAAGTCATAAACGAGGGCACAGACATCCGAGGGCAACTGTCCTATAACTGCCTCCCACGAACGCTGATCATTGCCGAGACCGTGCGAAAAGACGACGAGTTTCGACCCATTCCCGATCAGCCGGGCTTTGTGCCTAACGGCAAGAGGGCCGCTCAGATTGATCGACAGCGTGGAAAGCTTTTCGGGGTAGCCCTGCACTTTCAAAGGTCATCTCCGTCGGACAGCGGCAAGCATCGCAGCGTAACATAGCGACACGTGCAGCGACACGGCAATGGCTGAAACCAGATTGGTCCGGCCATTCCAGATGTCTTGATGTTTGTGAAAGCCAGGTCGGTAGAAGGAGCATTGCAGGCAGTGGACAGCGGATTGTCATGACATGGCCTTGGAAAGTGCGTTTTTCAGCCGAGAGGTGATTGCGAACAGCAGCCGCCTTGTTCCTTGATTTCGGGTGACAAAGCTCGTCATTCGCATTGAGCCAATATGTCACCCACTTACCAATGGAACTTGTCCTGCTAGAACGTGGAAAGCTCATCAGCTGTCAGCGGAACTATGCGAATGAACGACCGATTGCAGCATTTGACGGCGAGCCGCTTTCTGACAGTTGTCGCGCTGTTGCTGATCCTGTTGGGCCTCACTGGCATTCAGCTTTTGGTGCGAGACCAATTTGCTGATGCGCGCGTCCTGCGCGAGCAGGCTGGTCGGATTATTGCATCGCGAACTCACCTTGCCGATTTGCTCGAACTGCATCTTGATGCCGAAACGGCAGTGCGCGGCTATGTATTAACCGGCCAGGATCAGTTTCTCGTTCCCTATCGCAACGCAATAAACAGGCGGGAAAAGATCTTTGCTGCGCTTCAGCAAGACGGTGCAACAGGAACGATCGACAGCTTACCCACGCTCCGCCAGCTATCCGAAGAAAAGCTTGCCAACGCCGAGATCAATTTTCGCGATGCTGATGCCAACAATGCAGCCGCGGCGCGCGAGCGGATCGCAGGCGGGCGCGGACGGATTGTCATGGATGAGATTCGGCAGGTCATCGCACGCCTCGATCATGCCGAAGCCCAGACCCTTGCCAGGCTCGAATCCCAAAGCGAAACCAAACGTCAAAACGTCGAGCGGCTCATCGCGGTGGTCCTGATCGGCATTGCTGTGCTGCTGATCGCCGCGACGCTGCTGATCGGAAGGACCACAGCGCAGCGCCGCGCTGCTCTGGCCAGCGCGAGGCAGGTTGCCGAACAGGAGAAGGCGATGTTCGATGGTGCAGTGGACGGAATGCTGCTTCTGGATGCGCGCGGCGGCATTATTCGCGCCAATCCCAGCGTAGAACGGATGTTCGGCTATTCCGCGCAGGATCTGTCCGGTCGCAGCAACATGTTCCTGATGGCCGAACCTTTCAGCGATGAACAGAGCCTCGCCTGGTTGGCGAGGGTTGGCCGGGCCGGAGCGGACGGAGCCGGAAAGCGGCAGGAATTTCTCGGCAAACGCGCCAATGGCACAACCTTCGAGACAGAGATCGCAATCAGCCGGTTTGGGGACCACAATGAGAGCCAATTCGTGACCGCGATCCGCGATGTCACCCATCGCAAACATGCCGAGCGGATGAAAAGCGAGTTTGTATCGACGGTGAGTCACGAATTGCGCACCCCGTTGACTTCGATCGGCGGTTCGCTCGCCTTGCTGGCTGGCGGGGCAGTCGGCAAATTGGAAGACCGGGCCGCGCGGCTGGTCACTATTGCACATAGCAACTGCGAGCGACTGATCAGGCTGATCAATGACTTGCTCGATATCGAGAAGATCGAGTCCGGGAAGATGTCCTTCGACATGCGCAGGCTGATGATCGGACCCCTGGTACTTCGCACCGTCACCGCCAATCGGCAATTTGCCAATGATCACGAGGTCAGTCTTGAAATCGGCTTGCCGCCTTGGCCGCAATACGTAATCGGCGATCCTGACCGGCTGGAACAGGTGCTCACCAACCTTGTTTCCAACGCGATCAAGTATTCGCCGCCCGGTGAATCGGTTTATGTGACTACCAACCAGAGCGGCGGCACCGTGCGAATTGAGGTTTGCGATAGGGGTAGCGGCGTGCCCGAAGATTTCCGTGAGCGGATTTTCTCGAAATTCGCGATGGCCGACAGTTCTGATGCCCGAACGCGCGGCGGGACGGGCCTCGGCCTTACCATCGTCCGCGAAATTGCGGCCCGCCATGGTGGCAGCGCTGGATTTGCGGACCGGGGCGGTGGAGGTTCCATCTTCTACCTCGAACTACCTTTGCTCGCCGGAAATGTGCCAGCCAATCCGAACGAACAGACCGACCTTCCGCTGCTTCTGCACATCGACGACGACATCGATTGCCTGACCGTCGTAGCGAGTGCCTTTGCCGGACGAGCGACGCTCGTCTCCGCGGCGACCATGGACGAAGCACGCGCTCTTCTCATCCGCCGGACGGATTTCAGTGGCTGCATCATCGACGTGGGAATGGGCGCCGATAGCGGCCTTGATATCTTGCCGGCAGTCCGCGCAATCGCGCCCGAACTGCCCATAGTGCTCTTTACGGCGCGCGACGAACCCCATGCAGAGGCGCAGGCCAACGCCGTTCTCGTCAAGAGCCGAACGTCGGTCAACAAGCTGGTTGAAACAACAATGGCGCTAGTCAGCCCCGGCAACAGGAATTCTTGATGATCCGTGTCCTATATGTCGATGATGAACCCGATATCCGGGAAATCGCGCTGCTTGCGCTTTCGCTTGATCCCGGCGTCGAAAGTCGTGGTGCTGCTAGCGGACGTGAAGCGCTTGCCATTATTGATGAATGGCTGCCCGACCTGGTGCTGCTCGACGTGATGATGCCCGGGCTCGACGGTCCCTCTACGCTCGCCCGTTTGCGCGAAAATCCTGCGTCGATGGCAGTGCCAGTGGTCTTCATCACCGCTCGGGCGCAGTCGCAGGAAATCCAGAACTTTACCACACTTGATGCCGTGGGGGTGATCGCTAAACCCTTCGACCCGATGACGCTCGCTCAACAAGTCCGAACCTTTCTTGCATGAGCACGGATGACGCCTGGCTCGATCCGTTGAAAGCAAAGTTTGCGATCCGGCTGGCTGGCGAGGCCGACACCTTCCTCGCTCTTGTCGCGGCAAAAGACTGCGAGGGATTGATCGAACGAGCGCATAAGCTTGCGGGGTTGGCGGGGATGCTGGGCGCCCCGGCTGTGGGCGAGGCGGCGCTGCGGCTTGAGGAAACGCTGCGCTCGGGCCGTTCTTGGAAAGCTGAGCTCACCGCACTGCTGGTCGCAATCGCGGAGGCTACCCGCTAAGGTTGTGCTCCGCCAAAGCCTTTTCGCTTCATCGCTCCCCATCCCTGATCACGCCGGACAAACTGCCACCAACCCTTGAGCCGCCACAAATTCGACAGCTGCCGATAACCGAGATTCTCCACCACGGCGATCATCGCGAGGATCGCCAGATCGCGGGCGTGAGGAAAGCGGCGCAGCTGCACTTCCTCAAGGATCAAGGTCAGCGCACTCACAAGAATGCCGAAGGTGAAGGTTGCGGCCAGAAAGGCGAGCAACCACGGCAGCGCCAGCAGGTTCAGCCCCCACAGCAGCGGGATGAGCACATATCCCAACACTTCGATGACTGGCCCCAGAACATCTACAAGCAGAATATGCCCGAAGCCGACGAAGCCGATCCGGCCGTAGCGCGGATTGAAGCACATATCGCGATGTTTGGCGAAGCATTCCAATGCGCCGCGTTGCCAGCGGCTGCGCTGCCGCGACAGGACGCCGAGGTCTTCAGGACATTCGGTCCAGCACACTGGCTCAGCGATAAAGTCGATCCTGTATGGCAGGCGTCGATCGCGCATGTGGCGGTGCAGCTTGATGACCAACTCCATATCCTCGCCCACGGTCGCGTGGCTGTATCCGCCGACCTCAACCACCCGCTGGCGGCTGAACAGGCCGAACGCGCCGGAGATCACGGTCAGCGCCTGCATCTGCCCAAGCGCTAGGCGCGCCATCAAGAAGGCACGCAGATACTCCATGATCTGAATCAGCGCGAGAAAGTTGCGCGGCAAGCCGATACTCGTCACCCGGCCTGAATCGATGGTGCACCCGTTTGCGATGCGGATTGTACCTCCTGCCGCAATGGTAAGATTGGGGTAATCGATGAAGGGGCGCACCACGCGCAGCAATGCATCTGGTTCGAGCAGCGAATCCGCATCGATGGCGCAGAACAGGCCTGATCGTGATGCATTGATCCCGGCATTGAGCGCGTCTGCCTTGCCTCCGTTTTCCTTGTCGATTACTAGGAGCCGCGGAAGATCCGGACTGGCGTAGAAGCCACGGATCGGCTGATGCGAGACACTGCCGTCAATGAAGCGCCCGACCCGCTGCAGCCGGAATTCTTCGATCACCCGCGCCAGGGTTCGATCCTTCGAACCGTCATTGACCAGCAGAACCTCGAAAGTGGGATAGTGCAGTGCGAGCAGCGAGCGCACGCTTTCCACCACAGTGAGCTCTTCGTTGTAGGCAGGAGCAATGACCGCAATCGGCGGAGCCTGATCGGAATAGCGCCGCCACAATGTCGCCCCTCTTGGCACCGGCGGACGGTTCGACAGTGCGATTGCGGCATATGCCAGCTGTACAATGTAGAACGCGATCTGGGCGAGTCCGGTCACGATCACGACAAACGCAATCCATTGCGCTACATCAAGCATCCACTCACTTGCCCATTTCGCCGGCTCGAAACTCATGCCGGGCCCCGCTCCTCAATAGTAAGGGCAGCGGCCTCGCTCGCCAGCCCATGCGGGCCTGCCGCCGTCTTCTTCAGCACAGCCATACCATTCGATCCAAGCCGCCAAAGCGCTTCGCCCGCGCGTAATCGAACCCACCACTGATCGTCGCCCAGCAATGCACCCAGTGGCTCGGCGGCTTTCGCCAGACGGTTCGCCCCGGCAGCCTGAGCCGCTGCCGCTCTGACCGCCCAGACCGGATGGGACAATCCGCGCAAGATCGCCGCATGACCCGAGGGATGGCCGATCCGGCCGAGGGCATGATAGATTCGGGGAAGCAGCTCATTGTCGCTGCCAGCTTCCTCAGCCATTCTTGCCACCAGAGGCGCGTGTTCGACTCGGCCGCTTGCAGCGAGTGCATCGACCGCCGCCAGCCGCGCGGCATCTGGCAGGGTGTCGTCGCTGAGAAGGTCTTCAACTGATGCTGGATCGGCATCAACAAGGTCACGCATCAACGATGCGATAAGAAGCGACCGCTCGCTAGTACCAAGTTCGAGGCGACGCACGATTTCGGCGGCGGGCGGTGCGGCCTGATTTTGCGCAAGAGCCAGGGCCGCCCCAAGCCGGACATCTGGGTTCCGGTCACGCAGCATCTGCCGAACGCGGTACTGGCCGATCGAGAACATCGCCAGCGCTTCAGCGGCTAGCAGCCGAATCTGCGCGCTCCGGCTGACACTGCTGCGCAACAAAGTGTGCGGGATGCGCAGCGCCTCGGCATTGGCTAGCAGCGCCTCTCGGTCAGGGCCGCGAACGAGTTCCGCCATTTCGAGCGCCAGCCGCGCAGCGGCATCCTTTTCGAGCTTTCTGGTCGGCAGCACGGGCCCATCGAGGTGCGGTGTCATCAGCATCCGAGCAATACGCCTGCGCTCCGTTTCCGTTCGGGTGTCACGCCGCTCGGCAACGAACCTAGCGATGAGGATCAGCGTCAGCGCCAGAAAGGCGGCCAAGCATAGCGCCAGCGACAACTGCCAGATGGCCAGAAGGGTTGTCAAAACGCCGCCTTGATCTCGATGCGCACCTCGGTCCGGTCAGCGCCGACATCGCGCCACTCACGAGACAGCGACGGCAAGATGGACCAACGATTCCCCAGCGGCAACTCCGCCCCGGCAAACACCGATGTGACACGCGTGACTATGCCGAGATCGGTATCGGGCCCGTTGACGGCGCCGACGAAGAGGCGCCGCCGCTCCTCCGGCGCATAATCCAATCGGCCGAGCACACCGACTTCAAGATCGCCGCCTGATGGTACAATCCCAATGCCCCGCACGGTCGTCCACCAGCGACCTCCGCCGAAATATTGCGTAATGCCCGGTGTGACGCTGACCACCTCCTGCAAGGGAAAGCGCTGCCAAGCGGTGTCTAGCGAAAGGACGGTCGCTGCCGGGCCCTCCGCGATACGCAAGTCGGCACCGGCAGACAGGGCCAGTTCAGGCCTGAAGTCGGCGGATGGTGTGCCACCTATGCTGGCGCGCAGCCATAGGTTGTCGGACGGATGTGCGGCTATCCGACCCTCGACCTCGATATCCTCGACCCCGAATCGGCGATACCATGCAGCCCTTCCACCAAGTGCCACTTCCCGAGATACCGGGACTTCGGCCGCAAGGGATGCTTCCCACCAGTCGGTCGCTCCGCCATCGAGGTCGCTGAATGCGCCGCCTGCAATCAGGAATCCGCGAGCGACATCGCTTCCTCGATCAGTGATCAAGGCAAGGCCAGCCTTTGCGTCTTCATAATACGGGGCAACTGCCAGCGCCGCGCGAAAATCCCGTTCCGCCTGCTGCTGGTCGCCGAGCGCAAGATAAACGTATCCGCGCTGAACCAGAGCATCGCTGTTCTGCGGATTTGCTGCGATCATCCGGTCGAACAACGCCAGTGCACGCGGTAGATCACCTTCTCGCCGAGCACTGACCGCGGCATCATAGTCGGACGCTGGCTGAGCGGCAGTCAGCGGTTCCGCCCAAACGGCGAGCACTGCAAGAATCACGCGCCTCACGCCCGGCCTACAAGCAGGCGACGAAGCCTCACCACCAATTCCTCGGGGAGGAATGGTTTCACGATGTAATCGCTTGCGCCTGCTTCTAACGCGCGGACAATATCATCCTCATTGCGACGAGCGGATAGCATGATGATCGGCACGCTTGTGCCAGCTTCACTCGCTCTGATGCGGCGCAGTACCTCCATGCCATCATGAACCGGCATCATTGCATCCAGAACCACTGCGGAGGGCCCAGCTTCTGCAAATTTCGTGAGCGCCTCGCGTCCATCGTGGGCGATTATGGTTTCAAACCCCTTAGACCGTAAACGGAACTCCAGCATTTCTGTCAGTAGGGGCTCGTCATCGGCAATCAGGATCGGACCTAAGGTGCTCATGCTTGAACATTAGCGCACCAACCTCATGCGATGGTTAAGATTCCGGATCAAATCGACGAGCCGGGTATTTTTAGCGGCCTCCCGCATCCGGGCAGATCCGAACACGCGATCGCTCAACAAAGACCGTGCGGCATTGTTCGGTTTGAGCTCGTTAGGGCAGCTGGCCGACCCGAGCGCGAGCGATCAAAAAGGCAAGATAGTGCGTGTCGCCATTTGTCGTAGCGTTAGCCTCAGAGCGAGCTGTTTAGAAAGCGGCATGGCGGCTTTGGCCGTGTTTTCATCAGGAGCGGAAATTCTCAAATCGACCCCAAATCGGTCATGGCAAAGTCCGAGATCAGGCATTTGATCCGGACATTCGGGCGATGCGACATTCCACAATGTATGTGGCGTCTCGAACCGGATTGATTCCGCCAGCGACAGGGCGCATACCGATCGTGATGACGATGCCTTCGTTACTCATGCAGGAAGTCAGCCTGCCCCGCCGTCGCAAGCGCGAGCGGATAGCTCTTCTGGAGTCTGGCGAGATGCGCACTGTCCTTTATGAGATCGATGTCACCGACGCCACCCTCGCGCAGGAGCTCGGCGCCCCGCTAAAGAACACGGCCAAGATGCTGAAGAGCGTTGATGCGTCGGGATGTTAGGTGCCGCGCGATAGGACGATGGTGAAAAAAGCAAACCCCGTCAGCAGGGCGCTAAATAAGATCAAAGCTACGATTTCTGGTGCGGATGGGCGACGCATAAGGACAGCTGACCATATTGGTGGGCGGCGTGCCACTCTAGCTGTTCTGGCGTGAGGTTCAACGGCCCTGCCAGCGATCTGCATCCGGGCCGATCAAACTGCTCGAAGCGAGCAGGATCGCTTTCGATGATCGGATTCCAAATCCTTCCGTTCGGCAATCGACCCCGTTGTAGACAGTTCTCGGTTGCCAAGCATGCCCGCGATCCGGCAAATGTGCCATCCGAGGAACACGCGCACCGGGACAGGCCAGCACCGCCCAACAGCCAATCTCACGACCCACATTATCGTTGCGTTAACGCAACAAATCATGCATCATGAAGGAATGTCGAGGGCAATTCATAATCGAATCGCTATGTTTCGGGCCGATGCCGGGATGAGTCGGCGCGAGCTGGCTGAGGCGGTTGGGGTTAACCCCCAAACCATCGGCTTCCTTGAGCGCGGCGATTACAAGCCTAGCCTCGAACTGGCGCTATCGATTGCCGAGCTGTTCGGCGTTTCGGTCGAACTGCTGTTCTCGTTCGAACCGTTCCCCTCGCTTTCGCAAGCTTTGCAGAAGGGACGAGAATGATGGCTTATGAAGTCAACAAGGACTTGGGGCGGATCGACCGGTTGGCGGTTGCAGGGATCGGCATCAATGCCGAGAACGGGGTCGCGACGCGACTGTCGATCCTTGCCAATCTGGTGTTCATGGCCGCGGGCATCGCAGGTTTGGTGTTGTGCGCTCGAGGCGACTTCGGTTCAGGCATGGTGTTCGCCGCGATGATCGCCGCGGGCACCTACACAGTGATTGCCGAACAGCGCAAGCGTGGCAATGCTCGGCTCGACGAGCGCGAACAGGCAATCTTTTGGAAGGCCACTGCCATTGGCGCCTTTGTGCCATGCGTCTTGATTGCTGGTTGGGTTATGCTGCTCGGGAATTTCGCCGATCAGGGCATGTGGCACCCCGAACGGCCCGCAGAATGGCATGCGATGGGCTTCTTCATCCTCGGCTTTATGAGCCAGATCGCCAATATCGCCAGCGTTTGGATGACGCCCGCCTATGCGGCCGAACTGCTCAACGAGGATTGAGCTTTCGCCATCAGGCGATGCTTGACGAAATCATGCAGATTGATCGAATGGGCTAACGCGCACAAAGATATGTTTGAAAGGCTGACCAAATAGCGGACATTCGCCTTCCCACCCAGATACAGTTTTTCGCCGCGACCAACCGCGACCCTGAAAGCGGACGGGCAGCTATCGCCTCACCTGCGCCGAAAGCGGACTTTCTGCAATCGAGCCTGAAGCGGTCATCGATATTCGATCTCTAGCTCGTCATGGCTTTCGTCCGTGGGGCAGCCAATGAGCATATGGCCAAGCCGAGGAACACTAGCCCGCCGACGATAACCTGGGGCCCCGGCAGGACCATCCAGGCAGTGGCGAAGAAGCAACCCATAGCGAGGTTTATCGCGGTCAAAATCCATTGACTCCCCACATCGCTCGACTGGAATCCGACAAAATTGGCAGCGGCTGCCACTACGATTCCCAAACCGGAACCGGCGAACCAGAGTGCTTCAAGCGTCCAATCGCCATAGGCCAGCGGCGTAAGTGCAACATGGACCGACCCAAGTAGCCCGCCGACAATCGCCAACACCGTTGCCAAGGTTTGCGAGCGCATTAGCGCAGCCTCTGCGGCACGTTGGCAAATCGTGACAAGGTACCTGCGACCACCAATGCGAACACAAGAACCACAAGGTTCTCCACGATCAGCGCTAGGTAGATGTTCGACGTTGGCGTCGGCGTGTTGCCAAGTCGGACAAATTCGGCCGTCAATGTCAGAACGGTGACCAATGGCGCAGCAAGGCCGATTGTTGCACGGTATCCGAACCTTGCCGTAGCGAGCGCGCCGATGAGAAACAGCAGTGCCATGCAATATCCATAAACTTCCAGCACGACGACATCAGAAACCGACATGCGCCCAGCGAAGCGGATATTCAGGGCGGCCCAGAGCAACGCGCCGCTAATCAACAGGTTGCGTGCGGCGGCCTGTAGGAATTGCGGCGAGCCCAAACGTTCTCTGCAGGCAGTGAGGAGACAGCCGGCGACGAAATGCATCTGCTCGGCCTCTGGGACATGATCAAGTTCAGCGACCATGGCGTCGAACCAGGATCTCCGCTCTGGCGGCGCGATCTTGAAGGCGAGTGCAATTAATCGTTGCACCATTGGATTCCGTCTCGGGGTCATAGTGCAAATCCCTTCCCAAGGTTGTCCTGACGCACTGCGTCTGCCTGAATGGTACGGGCGAGTGCCAAGCCTGATGGGGTCAGGCGATAGGCATGGCGCGGCGGCCTGCCCTCGTGCGGCGAAGGAACCCACCGGGCTTCGAGGTTACCCTGATCACACAGCCGGATCAGCATGGGGTAAAGGGTCCCCGAGGCGATCCCCGTCCGTTCCATCAACTCATATCCGTAACACCAATCCTGAGGCCGCTCGAACAGCGCCAGCAAGGCGGTTCGCGTTTGTTTCGAAATGTTAGAGCGTCTCGGCATTGCATTGATCTACATATGTAGAGTTTAGGACGCAAGCAGCAATTTTTAGTGACCCAGTTCCGTCTGAAAAAACTTCGTCCTGAGGGGCGGGAATGGAAACGCGCCATTCCGAAGTCCTCCCAGTTGCAGTCGTTCGCTGCTATCAGCCGCGAGCGCAGATGCCGTCAGACAGCCATCGCCTCCGTTCGGCCGAAAGCAGACCTTCTGCAAATCGACCCCAAAGCAGTCAAACCTTGGGCGATCCGCTGGTCTCGCTTGGCAGATGCATTTAGCGTGACGACACGGTCAACCAGGTTTGTCGATCATGAAATACAAGGCTGCAATCAAGGGCACGGTTGCGACCAGGCCCCAAGCGAGCCATCGACGTGCCAATGCGCGGTATTCGACGGGTACTTGCCCAACGCTGGCAAATTGCCGTGCCATGCGCGCCTGCCGCACCTGAATGGGGATCAGCACCCCCATCCATACCACTCCGGCGGCGACGAAACATAATTGACTATACATCAGCCAGGCGGGCCCGGGAAAATCGTAGCGGGCCTCATACATCGCCCCATAGCCACCGATTATGGTCAGAACGATGCCCGGAAGCGTGAGCCCGAAATCGGTCCCGGTCACCATCCGCTGACCGAAGGCGATGATCCCTGCATCGCTGGTTCGGTCGGCAAACACCTTCCAAACTGCGGTGACTGTGATGTTCCCCAGCAGCAGCACGATCCCCAAGATATGAGCGAATTTAAACAGGCTGAATGCGATCATTGGCCTGAACGCCTCACAACGCCGGGAGCGACTGCTCGGCAAATCCCCAGCCCTTCAGCGCGCTTGACTGCGCTCGAGTGAGAAGCATTCCGGCGTCACCAATCGCAAAGGGGTGAGCATTCTCGAACCCGGCGAGTTCGTCCCAAGTGACCGGCACCGCCACCGGCGCACCGGCTCGCGAGCGGGCGGAATAAGGAACTACAGCGGTCGCGCCGCGCTGGTTGCGTAGCCAGTCAATGAAGATCTTGCCCTTGCGCTTCGCCTTGCTCATCGTCGCGATGAAGCGTTCGGGTTCGGCTTGGCTAAGCGCTCCGGCGAAGCGACGGGAGAAATCCGTATGCTCCTCCCAGCTATGCCCACGCGTCAGCGGCACGACCACGTGCACGCCCTTGCCGCCCGAGAGTAGCGGGAAGTTCACCAGTCCGATGTCAGTAAGGTGCTTGCTGATGTCGCGGGCGGCCTGTTTCACATCGCTGAATTCGAGACCCTGGTCAGGGTCGAGGTCGAAGATCATACGATCTGGCGCTTCGACCGCGTCGGCTGGCGAGGCCCATCCATGGAATTCGATTGTTCCCATTTGCACGCATTGTAGAATACCGCGCGCGTCTGTGACGTAGAGGTAGTCCTCGGCCGCGCCGTCCTTTTCGCGGATCGGCACGTGATGCACGGCATCTCCAAACGCCCCGGAGTCATGCTTCTGGAAAAAGCATTTCTTCGCGCGTCCCTGCGGGCAGCGAACCAAGCTGATGGGGCGATTGCCAAGGAAGGGCAGCATCAGCGGGGCTATGGCAGCATAGTAATCTGCAAGGTCGCCCTTGGTCTGACCGCCGTCAGGGAAGATTACCCGCTCGCGATTAGAGATCGCGACGTCGCTTTCAGCAGGATAGGCTGGCGCGGAGGTTGGGGTGGGCGCTGTTTTCTCGGGTTTCACCTCGCGCGCAGGCTTGTCAGCGCGCAATCCGATGAAACTCGCATGGCGCACGCGCTTCTCGGCCGTGAACTCGGCAAAGGCGATCTCCGCGACCAGCTTAGGGGTCAGCCACGTCACGCTGCGCGCTGCGGTGCGCTCCACCTCGACCGTCGGCGTCTTGCGAGTAAGCGGAGCCATTTTTCCGGCTAGGTCGGTCATCGCTTCGGCGTCAAACCCAGTGCCCACATTGCCTTTGTAGACGAGCGCCTTACCCTCATGCTGGGCGAGCAGCAGCGACGCGAAGGGCCGACCGCGTGCCGATGATGCCTTGAAGCCGACAATCACAAATTCCTGCCGCAGGTTGCATTTAACCTTGACCCAGTTGCGGCTGCGTCTGTGGGCGTAAGGCGCGTCAATCGCTTTGGAGATAATCCCTTCCTGCCCCGCTCCGCACATTGCCTCAAACAGCTGCTCGCCCGCGCCGATGACGTGGTCAGCGACATGGATCGGCGGCTGAGCATCTTCCAGCAACGCAGCGAGCCGCTCTTTACGCTCGATATTGGGCATCCCAGTAAGATCTTCGCCGTTTTCCTCGAGCAGGTCGAAAGCATAGAAAGCGAGAGCATCGCCCGCTCCCTGAGAGCCGTGGCCGCGCTTGAGGATGTTCTGGAGAGAGGAGAAATGGGGATTTCCGTTTTCGTCATGCGCGACGATCTCGCCGTCTATCAGCGCCGGGGGTAAATCCATCGCGGCGACCGCAGCGACGAGCGGTGCGAACTTCTCGGTCCAGTCCTTCCCGGTTCTGGTATGGATCCGGACAACGTCGCCCTTCACCGCCAACAACGCGCGGTATCCGTCGAACTTGATCTCGTGCATCCAGCCATTCCCGGTCGGTACGGCATCGACGAGCGTGGCCAGTTGCGGCGGACGGAAGACTGGGAGCTTGCCGCCACGTTTGGTTTTCGCCTTGGGTGTCGCCTTGGCTTTGGGAACGGGGGGAGATTTCTCATCCGCCGTCGCTCCAGCGGCGATTTCCGCCATCGAGCGGCCCGTCGCGACGCTGGTCAACACCTGTTCGACCAGCACCTCGCCTTCCCGTGCGAATTTGTCAGTGACTTTGCGCAGCAGCCAGTTCTCGCGCTTCTCGCCCGGCTTCTTCTTGAGGCGGATCAACATCCATTCGCCCTTCATCCGCTCCCCCTCGAGCATGAAGTGGAGGTGACCTTCGTCCAGATCCTTGGCGCTCTTGCCCACGATCGGCGCCCATGTGCCGCGGTCCCACAGCATCACCGTGCCACCGCCATATTCGCCCTTGGGGATAGTGCCCTCGAAGGTGGCATAACTCAGGGGATGGTCTTCGGTGCGCACTGCGAGGCGTTTGACCGAAGGGTCGAGGCTCGGTCCTTTGGTGACCGCCCAGCTTTTGAGCACACCGTCCACTTCCAGGCGGAAGTCCCAATGGAGCCGGGTCGCATCGTGCTTCTGAACCATGAAGCTGTTGCCGCTCGGCGCTGAACCACGTTTGCCCGCAGGCTCGGTGGTACGCGCAAAATCGCGTTTGGCGTTGTAGTCCGCTAGCGGATCGGCACGCTTCGCCATGGCTTTATCAGGCGCGCTTGCGCTTGGGGGCTGCGCCTTTCTTGGCAGGCGCAGCTTTCTTTGCCGGGGCCGCCTTTTTGGAGGTTGGCTTCTTCGCTGGAGCGACACCAGTCGTTCCCACCGACTTCTTGAGCGCCGCCATCAGGTCGACAACATTGCTGCCGCGCCCTGAAGGCTCCAGGGTTTCCTCGATGATTGCCTTGCCGGTTTTCGATTTCGCCTTGCGGTCGATCAGCGCTCGCAGCGCATCGACATAGCGGTTTTCGAACTCGCCCGCATCGAAGGGCGCCGTACGCTTGTCGATGAGCGTGGTCGCAAGATCGAGCAGCTCGTCGTCTGGCGACATGTCGTCGATCTCGCTGAAGAAGGCGCGCCCGGCGCGTACCTCGTCGGCATAGCGTAGCGTCTCCATCAGCAACCCTTTGCCGCAGGGCTTGATCGCTACAAGCTTCTCGCTTCCGCGCACGGACAGCTGTCCTAGCGCGACCTTCTTTGCCTTCCTGAGCGCTTCGCGCAGCACCACAAAGGCCTCCTCGGCGAGCTGGTCTTTGGGCGCGACGTAGTAGGGCTTTTCAAAATAGAGCGGGTCGATCTCATCAGCGTCGACAAATTGTACCAATTCGAGCGTGCGCTTGCTCTCCAGCTTCACCGCTTCGATTTCGCGTTCTTCAAGGAGGACATACTCGCCCTTGGCGATCTGGTAGCCCTTGATGATGTCATCACGGTTTACTGGGCCGACGCCGGGCACGACCTTCTCGTAGGCGATGCGCTTGCCGCTCGGCTTGTGAATCTGGTTGAAGTGGAGCTGCGCGCCGGGCTTTGTCGCGGCAAAGATCTCGACCGGGATCGAGACGAGCGCCAGACGGATCTGGCCTGACCAATAGGGGCGTGCTGCCAAGTCCCACTCCTTTCAGGAGCTTTTTGCGCGGCGCGAATGCCACGCGCATGATCTGCCGCGCTGCAGCTCCTTTCGCACTAACATAGGCATATGTCGGATCAGCGGCGATTGGCGCAGCATCCATCGAGGGTTTATGATGATGTTCGGTGCTCAAATCTGCGGCATGGCGGCCATCACCTTGTCGGGGGTCATGGGATAGCTGAGCACCCGCGCACCGCAGGCATCGTAGATCGCATTGGCAATCGCGCCTGCCCCGCCGCATAGGCCCAGTTCGCCGACCCCCTTGGCCTGAATGGGGCTCGCGGCCGCGTCACGCTCTTCGATGAGGAGGACTTCCAGATCTGGCACATCGCGGTGTACCGGCACGTGGTATTCGGCCAAATCGCAATTAGCGAGGTGGCCGTCCACAGGGTCGAAGTGTAAGCTCTCGGTCAGCGCGTTGCCGATGCACCACGTCATCCCGCCGAGACATTGGGAGCGGGCCGTCCGCGCGTTGAGCACCCGGCCGATACCGAACGCCCCCGTCATGCGCCGCACGCGCGTCTCCCCCGTCCACCGGTTGACCGCAACTTCAGCGAAGAAAGCCCCGTAGCTGGAAACCGTTACGTCCTCGGTCGAGGCGCCTGGTTCGAAGTGTCCGACGCAATCGATCGCCTCGCCGCCGAGGATTTCAGTCAAGGCCTTTTCGCCTCCATCCCAGCGCGCCACGCCGTCCTTGAGCGTCAGGTCTTCCGGGGCGATATCAAGCCGCTTGGCGAGTTCCTTGCGAAGGCCATCGCATGCGAGAAACACCGCCGAACCGCAGGAGGCCGCGCCGAAGCTTCCGCCCGAGCCCGATCCGGGTGGGAGATCGGTATCGCCGAGCCGCACGTCGATGTCATCGGGCATCAGTCCCAGCATCTCGCCTGCAACCTGGCCAAGGATCGCATAGCTGCCGGTGCCGATGTCCGTCATGTCGGTCTCGACAACAGCGGTGCAGTCGGGCCGCAGGATAACGCGGGCCTTGGCCTCGATGACGGAATGCACCCGCGCAGCGCTTGCCATGCCGGTCCCGATCCACCACTCGCCCTCTCGGGTGTGGCGGGGCGTGCGAGGGCGGGGCTCCCATCCGAATGCTTTGGCGCCCTTGCGGAGGCTCTCTGCAAGCTTGCGTGAACTGAACGGCTTGTCCTTGGCCGGATGCTTTTCGGGAATGTTGCGCAGCCGCAGTTCGACCGGGTCGATCCCGATTTTCTCTGCAAGCATGTCCATCGCCTGTTCGACGGTCTGTACGCCAACAGCCTCGCCCGGAGCTCGGACCGATCCTGCGGTCATGCGGTGAATGCGTGCAAGGTCAAGTTTCAGCAGGCGATTGTCGCCAGCGTAAAGGAACTGGCTTGATTGCAGCACCGGCTCGGCGAAGTCCTCTCCGGGCAGGTTTGAGACTCGTGCCTCGTGTCCAAAGCCGGTGAGCTTGCCCTCGGCATCGGCCGCAAGCCGGATGCGCTGGTGCGTCTCGGAGCGGCGCATGATCGTCTGGAATACCTGCTGGCGGCTCATCACCACCCGGACCGGGCGTCCCAATTGTATCGCGGCGAGGGAAGCTGCTACGACCTCCTGGCTGACCCCGAGCTTGGATCCGAAGCCGCCGCCAACATAGGGCGAGAGCAGCCGAACTTGAGAATCGTCGAGGTTCAAGGAGTCGGCCAATTCCGCGCGATTGAACTTGAGCATTTGTAGGGAGGCGTGAACGGTCAGAGCCTTGCCGTCCCACTGCGCAAGCGCCGCGTGCGGTTCCATCGCTGCCGAGGCATGGCCTTCGGTGGTGATGACGACATCGACGCTATGCGCCGCCTCCGCCATCGCGTGGGCGAGATCGCCGACCCGGGTGCTCTCGTTCTCTTCGGTCTCGGCAGTCTTTGGATCGAGTGGGGCATCCTCGGCGCGCCATTGGAGCTTGAGGTGCTTGGCAGCGTCGCGCGCCTGTTCGAAGGTTGTCGCCACCACCAGCGCGACTGGCTGGCCCCAGTAGCAGACTTGCCGCGCGGGCTGGAAAGGAGCCTCGCCCGCCATGCCTTGAGCCGGGCGGCCGGTCATGCGCTCATCAGAAAGCACCGCCACGACGCCTGGCATGCCCAGCACAGATGCTTCGTCGATCATGGTAATCTCGCCGCGCACGATCGGGACCGTGACAAGCACGCCTTCCAGCAGTCCTTCGGCGTCGTATTCGGCCGCATAGCTCGCGGTGCCGGTCACTTTCATGAGGCCCTCGGGCCGGGGCAGGTCGGCGCCGATCACCCCCTGCACCATGGTGTCGAGCACATTGCGGTTGTCGGGCTTGTCCTGTTTGAGATGCACGCTCATGGCTCGACTCCAGTTGCTTCGCAGAGCACCGCGGCGAGCGTCCGACGCGCGAGCGGAATCTTGAAGTCATTCTCGCCGTAGCCCTGCGCCCCTTCGAGCAGCAGGTCTGCGGCCTTGTCGAACAAGGCGAGCGTCGGCTCGCTGCCGACCAGCAAGTCGGTGATACGCGGATCGTGCCAGGGCTTGTGCGCGAGGCCCCCGAAGGCGAGGTCGGCGCGGGTAAAACGGCCTTCTGCAAGATCGATTACCGCCGCGACCGAACACAGCGCGAAGGCATAGGATGATCGCTCGCGTACCTTGCGATACAGTTGGATTCCGCCAACCGGTGCAGGGAGGGTGACAGCGGTGATGAGCTCGCCGGGTTCGAGCACGTTATCCTTTTCGGGCGTGTCACCCGGCAGGCGGTGGAAGTCGCGCACCGGCACGCTGTAGCTGCGGCGCTCACTCGCGATCTCGACCGTCGCACCCAAAGCCGCCAGCGCCACGGCCATGTCGCCGGGATAGGTGGCGATACAATTGTCGCTCGCGCCGAGAACCGCATGGATACGCGCGATGCCCTTGATCGCGCCGCAACCCGAGCCCGGTTCGCGCTTGTTGCAAGGTTGGTCGATATTGGTGAAGTAGTAACAGCGGGTGCGCTGGCAGAGATTCCCGCCAGTGGTCGCTTTGTTGCGCAGCTGTTGCGTGGCACCAGAGAGGATCGCGCGGGCGAGTACCGGGTATTCGCTGCGCACTCGCGGGTGGACGGCCGTCGCAGTGTTGGTGGCCAGCGCGCCAATTCTCAGCCCTTCACCTTCATCGGCGATGGTGCCAAGCGGCAGGCGCCCGATATCGACAAGGGTCTGCGGTGTCTCAACCTGAAGCTTCATCAGATCAACGAGGTTGGTCCCGCCCGCAAGCGCGAGAGTATTGGCCTCAGCCGTAAGCTGCGCCGCGTGTTCGAGACGCTCGGCCCGCTGGTAGTCGAACGGCCTCATGCCTCTGCCCCCGCCACGTCACGGATGGCTGCGACGATGTTGGGATAAGCCCCACAGCGGCACAAATTGCCGCTCATTCGCTCGCGGATCTCCTCGTCGGTCAGGCTCGGGGTCGCAGTGAGGTCTTGAGTTGCATCACTGGGCCAGCCTGCCGCGATCTCTTGCAGCATGGCGGTCGCCGAGCAGATCTGCCCGGGGGTGCAATAGCCACACTGAAACCCGTCATGCGCGACGAAGGCTTCCTGCATTGCTCCCGGCGAGGTGAGGGAGCCGAGGCCCTCAATCGTCGTTATCTCGTCGCCTTCGTGGGTAATGGCGAGCGACAAGCACGAGTTAATCCGCAAGCCGCCGACCATCACCGTACAAGCTCCGCATTGCCCGTGGTCGCAGCCCTTCTTCGTACCGGTCAGCCGCGCCTCCCGACGGAGAAAATCCAGCAGACTCGTCCGCGGGTCATCGGGAAGTGGGTATTTCTGCCCATTGATCGAAATTGCCATCGGCTCTCGTCCTGATCTGAAAAACGTTTCCTTTCGACGAGAATGGCCGGGACCCCGGCGCATATCTATAACATCGATCATCATCCCGCTGGCTCGGAAGCGCCGTTCTCGACAGACCAGCGCCGCGTGCCGCGATGCACATGTGGCAACTGAGCCCAATGTCATGCCAGCTTTGAAAGGCTGGCTTAAGAGGTCTGAGCTGGGACAATTGCGATGTCCGTTTTCCACCCGCAAAGGGACATAAGCAGGATCGATGCGCGATCCCGAAATTCTCCCCGACAGCTTCAACGGGTAGAGTGCTCAGCCAGCGATCCCGCTCTACCTCGGTCACCCGCCGCCGTGCCATTGGCGTATTGAGCAATATTCTAACATTCAAAGCAGGCTTGCCGCTCTTTGCTTCTCTGCTGGTGCGGGCGCAATTCTTAACGAAACAACAAGTTCCTTAGTCTAGGCCACAGGTGCGGGCGATTAGCTTCGCATCGGGGAGGGGCCTTTGCCACATCTGAAAACCTCGGCAACGGAGACCGCAGATTGCATCGCGGAGCGACGGTTGCTGATCCTAGACGACGACCCAGCCGTTTTGCGGACAGTGGAGCTGATGGCGCGTCGGATCGGAGTGGTTGCGAGGACCTGTTCCACACTTGCCGATTTTGAGGCTTCTTTAGCGTCCTTCGACCCTGATGTGCTGCTGATCGATCTCATGATGCCTGATCTCGATGGCATTGACGTGGTGTCTCAGGTCGGTCCGAACTCTCGCGCCACCATTATTGTGATGAGCGGGGCGGACAAGCGGACGTATGAGGCATCACGGGATGTGCTCGCGTCCAGCACCGCGAAGATTGCAGGCTTTTTGCACAAGCCGTTTGGCACGACTGATCTGGCTGAGGTTCTTTCTGGATCACCGGCAAAAGCGCGGCCGTGTTCCACGGATGGCCGATCAGATGCGATGAGCGAAGTGCTATCGCCCAAGAATTTTGAAGAGGCCGTCCGTGCCGGCCGGATCGAGCCGTTTTTCCAACCGATTTTTTACGCTGACGGACGCGGACTAAAGGGATTTGAGGCTCTTGCACGGGTGAAAGGATCACAGGCGTCCTCCTTTGCCCCTGAGTATCTTGATCAACTCGTCGCAGACGATCGGCTGTCCGCAGAGCTCACAGAGCTCGTCATCGAACGTGCGCTTGAATTCATGGCGAGCCTTCGAGGTTATGACGACTTATCGATCTCGATTAACATCTTCGGCATACACGCGATCGCTGACGGGTTCCGCGAACGGTTGGTGCGGCGTTGCACAAACTTCGGCATCGCTCGGCATAGGGTAATCCTGGAACTGAGCGAGGCGACCATTTTTGATCTCAACGAACATCAATTGCGGAAGGTGACGCAGCTGCGGCTAGCCGGCTTCGGCCTATCAATAGATGATTTCGGAATGGGCAATTCATCACTGGGCCGGCTCGCCCACCTGCCTTTTTCCGAACTCAAGATCGACAAAGCGTTTTGCCTTGCGATGCCTCACTCCGAGACAGCTTCAGCCGTAATCGAGGCATGCTTGGGACTTGCCGCTCGGCTCGACATGAAAGTGACGGCAGAAGGAGTGGAAACGGGCGAAGTGGCGGCGTTGCTCGCCAAAATGGGTTGCGATGCGTTGCAAGGCCATCACTTCGGCCAGGCTATGTCAGCCGATAAGGTTTTGTGCTGGCTAAACGAGGTCTCGCCTAAGGTCGCCGCCTAGGGGCCCGAATATCGCGGTCGCTAAAGCTCTGCTTAGACGGAAGATTTCTGGATCCAAATGGGGAGTCAGTTGACGCTTGGTTGACGGTAGTTGACGCCGTCAAGCAGGCGTCAACTACCGTCAACCAGATCAAGCTTGAAGGACAATTCACAAGCGAACTTGGAGAATAAGACTACGTCTGTCGAGGCACTCTATGCCACGGTGATGCCTCGCCGTTCTCCCCCCATAAGCAGGAGCAATTGCATGCGCACCAGCATCACTCACCCACTCCAGATTGCCGAGGTCTCGGCTGGCGATGGGCTGGGCAAGGTTGGGCTGACCTTTTGTCCGGGCAAGAAGCAGCCTTCCGCATTGACCGGTGCGTGGGATCGCGATCTGGCTATCGACGTTGCCGCGATTGCCAGCTGGAACGCTGCTGCGGTGGTCACGCTGGTCGAGGATCACGAGCTTGTGAGCCTTGGCGTGAAGGAGTTGGGCGGGGCGGTGCGCGGTGCGCATATGGCCTGGCATCATCTGCCTATCGCGGATGTCAGTACACCGGGCTCTGCGTTTGAGGATGCCTGGCACGAGGCTGGAGCACAGCTGCGTGATGTCCTGCGCGCAGGCTCCAACGTGCTGGTCCACTGCAAAGGTGGGTTGGGCAGGGCAGGGACCATCGCCAGTCGCCTGCTGATTGAGCTTGGGATGGCTCCCGAGACGGCAGCCGCGATGGTGCGGCAAGCGCGGCCTGGCGCCATCGAGACCTCATCCCAGCTTGCCTACGTGCATGCGCTGTCTCAGGTGTCTGAAGAACAGCCTAACACCAGTCGCGAAGCCCAGCGCAACCGAGCGCTCGGCGCTATGCTTGGCCTTGCTGCCGGGGATGCGCTGGGGACCACGCTCGAGTTTACGGCGCGTGACAGCAAGCCGCGGGTCACTGACATCGTCGGCGGCGGACCGTTTGGCCTTAAGCCCGGACAATGGACCGATGATACCTCGATGGCTCTGGCGCTCGCAGACAGCCTTATTGCCTACGGCGGCCTCGATGAGACCGATCTGATGGAGCGGTTTGTGCGCTGGCGTGAGCAGGGCGATTACTCTGCGACGGGCAGCTGCTTCGATATTGGCATCACCGTGAGCGGTGCCCTGCGGCGGTTCAAAGCAAGTGGTGACCCGGTTGCAGGTTCCATTGATCCGATGAGTGCGGGCAATGGCAGCTTGATGCGGCTTGCGCCTATAGCCTTGCGCTACTGGCACGAGCCCCAAACACTCCGCGAGGTAGCAGCGCGGCAGAGCCGTACAACGCACGGCGCACCTGAGGCGGTTGATGCCTGCGTTGCCTATGCCGACCTCCTTGCGGAGGCCATTGCTGGACATCCGCGTTCGCACATTCTGCGTCCGCGGCATGACAACTATGCCGGCAAGATCGCCGACATCATGGCCGGCTCGTGGCGCGGTAAGCACCGCAGCCAAATTCGCGGTTCTGGCTATGTTGCGCACTCACTCGAGGCATCGCTGTGGTGTGTCGCGCGGACCAGCAGTTTTGCCGAGGCTGTCATCCTTGCGGCAAACCTCGGCGAGGACGCGGATACCACTGCGGCTATCACGGGGCAGCTGGCAGGCGCCCTTTATGGGGCAAGCGGGATACCCGAAGAATGGCTCGGCAAGCTTGCCTGGCGCGAGCGGATCGAGGCCATGGCAAGCACGTTGTTTGACGCTGGCGGGGACTTTGCGCTTTGATGTGCCTCCACAACACAAACACCGGATGCACTAGGCAGCTCATCGCTTTAACCACGCTGATGCGCAACACAACCGCCCGAGCCTAATCCCAGCTGGGGGGAAAGCTAGGGTTCACCTCAGAGTTCAAAGGCGATGTCGAATTGCTCGACAATCCCGATCTTGCCGCGCCCGGTGACAAAGATCTTCTGCTCGATCCCCGCCTCGCGCGCTTCGTCCACCGCATACTGGATCAGCGGACGGTCAACGACAGGGAGCAGTTCCTTCAGCACCACCTTGGTCGCGGGCAGGAAGCGGGTGCCAAGACCGGCAACGGGGAAAACGGCTTTCCGGATCGGCATTCTTGATCGCGGCATAAGGGTCATCGCTTCCGCATGGCGTACATAAATAAAAGTACTAGGTCGTCGAACCAGGTGGCGCGCCGTCTCGTTGCGCTTATAGCCAAGCTTGCGATTGCAATCGCATTATCTGAGAAAGATTGAACGGAAAATCTTTCAATAGATCGAAATGAGGCGTCTCGCATGTCGTCTAATTCGCTCGCAGAACACTGGTCAATTTTGATCAAGCATTCAGCCATCCTCTCTGTGTCTTCTCCCTGCACTACGAAGCCGTTTTGCTCGTCAAACACCAGATCCGGAGCGCATCCACAGGCCGAAGACACGATTACGGGCAGCCCACAGGCGAGAGCTTCGTTGACAACTAAGCCCCATTGCTCTGACAGAGGAACGTGGATGAAGGCCGTCGCATATGCGTAGTACCTGGGCAGGTCTGGGTATTGCAGAAAACCTTTAAAATGAACCACCTCTGAAAGACCACAATCGTTTATCTGCGCCTCAAGATTTGCACGTTCTGGGCCATCCCCGAGGATCACTAGGTCCTTAGGTTCCACTTTTCTCTGCAATGTTTGTTCACGGTATCGACCGTAGCCTTCGATCAATTTGCCGATGTTCTTTCTGGGGATCAGGCGGGCGCTGGCGAGGAAGTAGCCGGCGCGTAATGGGCTTAGGGACGGTGACCTTCGCAAGACTTCGGCTTCGCATTTGAAATAGTCATTGTCGATCACGTCGTATCCTGTTCTGATGTATTCAACAGGTACACCCAGCGTTTGAGCATAATCACGGTGCCGTCGCCCTGCCACAAAACATGCAGATGCGTGACGCAAGACCCGTGCCTTTATATGCTCCTTTAGCCACGTTCTAGGGGTGTCTCGTTCTTGCGAATCCGACATTATAACCGCGGGTCGCCCCATATTCCGGCACCATACCAATGCTGCCAGAGCCCCGATGTGGTTCCAACCAGGAATAAAAACAACATCGGGGGCAACGTCGGTCAAAGCAGCATGTACCGCCTCGCTTAAAGTGCCAGGCGGTACATGGCCGGCGTTCAGTAGCGTCCGGTGCTCAAACGAGGCTCGCTCAGTTGTTTTCCACGAATACTCAGCACTCTTCGAATGAAACTCTATGCCGACTAATGTGCAATAATTTGCAAGGGCATTCAGCCTTGCCATATGGTAAGGGCCGAAGTTATCGAATAAAATTGCGAGTTTCATGCGCCCTCAGCTAAACTAAATGGAGTCTCGGCCGTGGATGGCCTCTATGCCTGACAGGAATGTTTCTCGCTTTCTAAGGCTAGGCCCGATGCCGTCTTGCCGACATACCATTGCCAATCTGCAGCCTCTTGAGGACAATTAATCCGCGTTGGGCCGTCCACAAAAGGGGAAAGAGCGCGAAAAAATAAGAATGGGAATGGGTGAAGCTGATTAACACCGGAGTGACAAGCGCAATGTAGAAGCTTTGCGCGATCGGGTCACCTGTGATGGCCCGCGCGAAGACGCGTCCGCAAATCACCCCAATGATGAAGAAATAGAGAGCGCCTACGAACCCGAAGTCTAGAAAGGCAGACCCGATCCCCGTGCGCGTTGTGCCTGACGATCTGGAGTACCCGAAGTAGTTTACCAGATCACCGTAGATTGAGACGCGGTCGCCGATAATCAGAGACTGTTTGAACGAGCTACCGACCAGTTGCGCTGGTACGTACTGCCACACCATGTCGTTCCAAAGCTCTGCGCCAAAGCTAAAATTAAGGGTCTCAAGGCAGTATTGGATGATGTAGCTGCCGTTCCTAACGTCGGGCGCCAACGCCACAGAACTCGCGAAGATCGACTGGAAGTCTAGTTCCCACATGGAGCGGCTAAGAAAAAGGTCTACAATGCCTCCGCCGCCGTCGAATGTTAGCTTTTGGATCGAGCGCAATTCGCCGATGCTGAAGACAATAATCGCAATCACTGGTACAACCGCGATTATGACACTTTTCGGTGGCAGTCGCCGTCGCACGAAAAAGTAGACCAAAAAGAGAATAAGCGTCAGCGATATCATGTCGGTGCGCCTCAGCTCGCCAAAGGCGATCACAGCCATGATGTAGAAATTGATCACGAAAAAAATGCCGAGAAGAACATTAGGCCGTTTGAAGAACGCAATCGCCGAGGCAGCGAATACGACGTAGCGAATAGAAGAGAAGAAGGCGATAATGGTGCCGCTGCCGCTCCACTGAGAAATCTCGCGATTGGCATCAATGGCGTCAAGATAACTTATGTTGAGTAAAAACGAAATCAAAGACAGCAAGATCACCGCGAGCGTCGTCACTTCCCGTGCGTTAGGGAGAAACTTGCGAAAGGGTGCGCGTCTTGCGCCCATGCGAAAACCCGAGGCCAGCGCTAAAAAGCATAACGTGCCGAACAAGCCGTAGACGGTCGATCCAACGAAAACGGTGGGGTCCTGTGTTTGCACAGAGAAAAGTTGCGGCGCCAGCCAGGCGATGAAAATGACCAGCACCAAGCTTGGCAGCTTCACAAAGTCTTGGGCGGAGCGCAGCCGGAAGCAGACATAGAGGGTCGGCGCCAAAAGGAGCAATAAGGTTGCTAACATGCCATCACTTTGGCTTCCCTGCGCCTGCTTTCACGGTTGTACCTCGCGACAGCCTTATCTCTGCCTTACTAAGTTGGCGATTTCTGAAAGACTTGGAACCAAGGCCGATAAGGAGATGACCTTGTGATGGAATGCCAACAGCGCCAGACATGCGATAAGCGATACCGTGAATCCCACCCAAAGGACATAGACGAAGTATGTCACGGAGCCGCCCGCCGCCAGCGCTGCCATTAGGCTGAAGGCAATTGTGGTCAGCTCTAATACCGCTTGGACTTTCCAAAGTTCAAACGCACGCAGTAGCTCAACAAGGACCATGCGGATACTGATTGCAGCGGTTAGCAGAGATACAGGAAGCGCGAAAGCGGTGGCTGGCAGGAAGGCGGTCCCAAACATCCAAGGAATAAGCAGGTTGGCAAGGGGCACCGCCACGCCGACGGCGCACACAGAAAAAACAAGCAACAGGCGAAAGGTTCGCTCGAATTTCATGCGCACCATGGCGCGATCCGGTCCTGAAAACTCTGGGAGCGCGAGGAGGCCAATGATCTGCATCGGCACCGAAAAAAAGATGCTCACAGTCGAATATGCCACAAGATAGAAGCCGAAATCAGTGGCGGGAAAGAAACCCGCAATCACGATCTTGTCGATCTGGGTGGCGCAAAGCGACAAGCTGAACGGCAGATGCAAGCGAAGGGCCGTCCCAGCGGTCCGTTGAAAGAACGGCCGCGAGAACCGCCGCCCGATATGGGGCCAAAACCGGTATAAGCGCAGCACAAAGACGGGCAACTTTGCAACAATGAATCCGAGAAAGAGCAGAAGCATTGAGCTTATACCCAACACAATCAGGCAGACTACAATCGCGCTGAAGCATAAGACCGCAATCACGCGCTCGCGGTTTACATTAGAGTAATTTCCCGAGGCCAACTCGATTGAATAAAGCGACCTATTCACGCTCTCTACGCACATGAAACCCGCGATGAGCAGCGCAAGCATGCCCAGTTGGGGGAACGCTACCCCGTTGAGCGCAATGAAGACACCCCAACCGCTCAGCGTGGAAATGAACACAATTCCCAGCCCGGCCCAAAAGGCGACGCTGGCATAACGAAAGACGTTTCGGCGTTTCTTGCTGCCGATTACAAGAGCATCAAAGAACGACAGCGTGCCGAAGCCAAAGCCGATCTGCGTTGCCAAGATGATGATCCCATATGCGCCCCTTGCCTCTGGGCCCAAGAGGCGCGCAATCAACACACCCGAAACGAAAGTCCCAACGATGACGAGAGTAGAGCTGACCGCGGTCTCAATGACTGTTCTGCTGAACTTCATCAGCGACTGCCGCGGATCACCTGACAAGCAAAGACTGATAGGCTTGCGCCAGCCATAACTTGATCTCGCTAAACCGCGTGTCGAGCATCTCTTTATCCAGCTCGAGGAAGTCTCCACTGCGCGTAACAGGGGCATGTTCGAAGATTGCGTACCGCGTGTCCAAAGATGTCACATAAGCAGGTTTCCCATGCGACAAGGCCGCGACGCCCGCATGCACCCGATCTGTGATCACTGCCGCACAATTGGCATAGATCGCTATAAAGTTCAGTGGGTTATATGTGATGAACGACGACGGCCTGGCAAACAGAAGATGGGGGCTTGGGTAGAAGCTATGCACGGGGCGGACGATATCAAACTCGCCAAGCGTCGTGGGATAGCTTCGCCGAAAGTCGAACTGTCGCCGGATCCTCCAGTTTGATTTATTCTGCGGACCAACGGTGACGCGCTTCGTCAGGGGCAACTCGTTGTTGTTAGACAGTTGGATGTCCGGATCCGGGCTCGCGTGGAAGCTGACCGCAACAAATGGCTTTTCGGGCTTCACAGTCGGTATGTTGGGCAGCTTCGAGACAAAAAAGGCAAAGCAGATCCCATCATACATCGGGACGTCCAGCCCCTTGAACTTGTTAAAGGTGAAAGTATCGCGCGTCTGGAAGGCGAGAGGCGGATATGTCTTGAAGAAGGCGCGCATCCGCTCGAGCAGCGCGTCTTCGGCATAGGCGTGGATCGACTGCAGGCTGTAGCTCGCCCCTTTGGCGACGATGTGCTCGATCAGCGGGCCATATTCTTCAAAGAACCCCTCCCCAAGGATTGGTCCAGAAAAGACATAGTGGTCGGCTTGCGTCGCAAAGCGCGCATCATATCCGTTTTTTGCAAATCCTCTTGGGCGGAATGCCCGGCGAAACGGTCCATCAAATGAGACGATTTTTGCATCAGGCAGGCTCTGTTGCAAGCACATCATGATTGATTGCTGATAGAACGCATCACCTATGTTGTTCCATGTCGAGTTCTCAACAGCAATCACACAGGTCAATTTCAAGCTCCGTTTCTCAAGAATTATACTTAGATCAGGTGCTTATGCCCGAACGCGCTCAGTCGTCTTTCTGCGCTGAGACGTCAATTCCTAATACATGCTTGATGGCCTCGGGCGCGGATTTGCGCGTTTTTTGCATGTAGGACCGCACCTCGGTGATCTTCGCATCAACAAGGTAGCGGTACCAAAACCCCTGCAGAACGTGGAACGCGGTGCCATTCTTCCCATCCAGGAACCCGAATCGGATAACATAACGGTAAAGAAAGTACAGAAACGCCCTGCTTCCCCCGGGTAAACGCGCATAGACATGCTCTTTGATCCAGCGCTTAACGCCAACCTGGCGCCGTTCTTGAAGGTTCGCAACTGTTTCGTGGGGGATGAAGCCAAATTCCAAGTTCAAGAGGTCAATCACCTCGCGTGAGGCATAGTGGTTGTGTTTGTCGGTCCACCAAGTCAGGCCGTGTAAGTTGTCGTCCAGCAGTTCGCCCTTAAACACCTGCGTCGGGCCATCAACGATGATATGTTCGTCCATCCAACGGTTCTCGCAGCGACCTGCACCATACCGGAAGAGACGCAGCACCTGCAGAGGAAACACGCCACCGTAGCGGATGGGCTGACCCATAAATGTCATCCGCCGTTGCAGGAAGATCCCTGCCGTGGCGGCTGGGACGTTCGACAAGCCGCGGGCAATCTCTTCAGCCAATGCCTCCGAGATAATCTCATCTGCATCCAGCCGCAGCACCCAGTCTGTGCCGCTATCGAGCTGGCTTAAGGCCCAATTGAACTGCGTTGCATAATTGGTCCAAGGATTGCAAACAACTTGCGCGCCATGGGCCTCGGCTAGCGCGACTGTGTTGTCCGTTGAACCGCTGTCCACTACCATGCAGCGATCGGCAAAAGTGGCAATTGAGGCGATAGCGCGCTCGATATGCATCGCCTCATTCTTGGTGAGGATGATCACCGTTACTGTCATGGTTTGCTCTTTGCTGAACTCGTCAGGGCTGCCGCAGCCCGATCTGCCTTGCGGGATTTCCTACGACGATCTGATCCGCATCAATGTCTTTTGTGACCACCGCCCGGGCGCCGACGATGGCCCGCGCAGCCACGTGGACACCTGGGCCAACAAAGGCCTCTGCGCAGATCCAAACGTCCTCTCCGATGGTTATGGGCGGCTTGAGAAGCGGCATCGCCTTATCGCGCCAATCATGGGTGCCCGCACAGAGGTGAGCGTATTGCGATACAGTGGCTCGGGCCTTCAGGTGTATCTTCCCAAGCGAATAGATGATCGCGTGATCTCCAATCGCCACATAGTCCTCGACCTGCAGGTTCCAAGGGATCGCGATGCGCGCAGTCGGATAGATATGAACACTGGCCCCGATCTGAGCCCCAAATAGGCGCAGCATGGCTCGGCGCCAGCTCCAGCAAATGCGCGGGCTCGCACGCCAGAATGGGGACGCCAAGGCCCAGAGTGCACGGCCCATTTTCTCTTTCAAGGTCCACTTTGAAGCGGATCGATTGGCAGCAACGTCAATCATGCTTGCAGGCTTGCTGGTCTCTTGTAGGTGGGCTGTCTTTGCGCGTCAGCATGTCGGGCATCATAAGCGGTAGAATCGGCACCCCATCCTGCAAGCGCTGCGGTAATGTCCAACCCAACGCGTCTCGCAGCCGTTGCGGGCAGGCAACCAGAACATCAAGATCGTGGGCCGAGCGCGCACGAGCGCCGAAGCGTAGGTAATCGAGGGGGTAGCCTAGCTCTTGCCCCAGACGTTTAATGGCGTATCTGACGCTCACGCCGATTCCGGTGCCCAAGTTTACACAATCTGGCGGATTTTTTAGCATCATAAGCCCGATACTCGCCCGCGCGACATCTGTGACATGCACGAAGTCGCGCACCTGCGATCCGTCGCTCAAATCTACAGGCGAGCCGGATTTCAGGGCCGCAATCACCTGCGGGAAGAGCCGGCTTGGCGCCTCGCCGGGGCCATAGGCCCCAAAGATACGGCCCACGACGGGGGTGATCCCACGCTCAGGTGCGTGTCGCCGCAGCCAGAGCCCGGCCTCCAGTTTAGCGCGCGCATAGGCGTTCTGAGGTGTGCAGGCCGCGGTCTCAGATAGATGCCCTGATTGGCCGTATTCCGACATGCTTCCAGCGTAGAAGAACGTACCGCCCCCATTCAGCCCGTCGCAGAGCGCTTGCACCATGGCGCGTTCTTCGTCGATAAGGCTCGTGTCGGACGGGTCGGCAATAACCCCCCGCGAGGCAAAGTGCATAATGCTCTGCACGCGATGTTCCTCTAGAAACGCGGCCACGGCCGCGCGGTCGGTGAGATCCAGCGTGCGGTGGTCCGGCGCAAGAACCGCGCTACCAGAGAAGCGAAGAGCCTGAGACAGGGCTGCGCCGATAAAGCCCGAGCCGCCCGTCACAAGCGTTGTCCCAGAGAGGGCCATCAGGACATCTCTCCTCTGTAGAGACGCCCAAGCTTGCGCGCGACGGCATCCCAGCTGAAATTCTGTTCGACAACCCGTCGTCCGTTTTGGCCCATGCAGTTCAGCGCATCAGGGGTTTTGGCTAGCAATTCTCGCAGCCCCTCTGTGATGCCTGCGATGTCATCCTTGACCACGACACCGCAGGCCCAGCTGCCCGAGACGTCGGGGAGGTGGCAGCGGTCGGTGATCAACAGCGGCTTTTCAAGAGCCATCGCCTCGAGAATCGCCATCGAGAACCCTTCTTGATGCGAGGGCAGAGCGAAGATCTCGGACTGCCGAAAGACAACGCGGGCCTCTTCACCGCTCAGATCGGTAGTGAAAATGATACGATCTGCATAGGAGCTGTCGCTGATCTTCCGGCGCAGCAGGGTCTCAAACTCGGCATCCTGGGCAATCCCGGCGATCAATAAGCCTGCGCCAGGCGCCTCAGGCGCGCAAGCTAAGAAGGCATCAATCAAAAGATTGACACCCTTTTTAGGGTGGATTCGGCTAAAAAACAGGATCGTTGTCTGCCAATCCGCCAATTGCGGGAACCGGCGCAGCAGGTCCGTATCGTCGGGCAGTTGATCGAGTGATAGGCTCTCTAGGGCAATTCCGTTGGGCACAATCGCGCTGGCACTTCCGGGCAGGACAGAGGCACAGTCTTGCCGCTCATCCTGGGTGCCGTAGATGATCGCCTTGGCCGAGCGCAGCATCTTGCCGGTTCCCAGCAGGCGCAAAGCAATAACCTTCTTCCAGCGGGATTGGCGCATCGACCAGGGGTCCAGCATCCCATGGGCCGAGACAAAAACCGGAATGCCCAACTTTGTGGCCGCGCGAGCGACATCGGCCAGGCACTGCTCCCAAACTCCATGGACATGCACTGCGGAGCAGCCGTCCAGCATGTGGGGCAAATCGCGCTGCATCATCGCGCTGCGGCCCAGTTGGTGGGGCAGTGAGGCTGGGTAGACATGCAGCGAGATGTTGGGGGTGGCGAGGCCTGAAAAGTCTTCTAAAATCTTCTCTTCTGGTGCGGCGAGGCTCGCGAGGCTTGCGATCTTCACCTCATGGCCTTGGCTGGCCAATCCGATGGCGCTGCCCGCCACAACGCGCGGTGGGCCCCCGGCTGACACATCCATACTGCCTGTAAGAAGAAGTATTTTCATTAGACTATCTGGTTAGAGCTTGGGCGAACTGGCAAATCGAAGATGGTGGCTTCGCTCTGATACGCGCGCACCTGCTCGAGCGTGATCGCCTGCAGAGCCTGTGTGTCCTGCCTAGCGAACACCTTATACCAGCGGACCGTTTCTTCGACAGCGCGCTTAAAGTCCCAGACCGGATGCCATTGCAGCTGCAGCGCCGCTTTCTCGCAGTTCAGGCTGAGCGTCTTTGCCTCATCTAGGGCCCCGCGCGAGCTTGCATCGATCCAGCTTCCTGCACCCCAGTTGTCCAGCAAGCACTCTACCAGTTCTCGCACCGAGCGAGTGTCGGCGGCGCGAGGGCCAAAGTTCCAGCCTTGGTCCACCGGGGCTGCGCTGGTGTCAGCCATTCGGGCGGCCAACAGCAAATAGCCTCCAAGCGGCTCGACCACATGTTGCCAGGGGCGGGTTGCGACCGGATTGCGGACCTTGATGGGTTTGCCCGCGATCAAGGATGAGACACAGTCTGGGACGATGCGATCCTGCGCCCAATCCCCGCCGCCAATGACGTTGCCCGCGCGTGCGCTGGCCAAGCGGATGGGACTGTCTGGGTCCGAGAAGTAGCTGCGGCGCCAGCTGTCGATCACCAGCTCGGCGGCGCCTTTGCTCATGCTGTAGGGATCGTGCCCACCCATCGGATCGGTTTCGCGAAAGCCCCAGAGGCTTCCCTCATTGGCGTAGCACTTGTCCGAGGTGATCGCCACGATGTTGCATGGGTGCCCGGCGTGGCGCACCGCCTCCAGCACATGCCCCGTGCCCAGTATATTGGTGGCGATTGTTGCAATGGGGTCAGCGTAGGATTTGCGCACCAGCGACTGAGCTGCCAAGTGGAAGACGACATCAAACGCGCCCTCTCGCACGACCATCTCTATCTCATCTTGATTGCAAATGTCGCCAATGCGGTGGTCGCAGATGTTTTCGCATCCAAGAAGCTCAAAGAGCGAGGGCTGCGTTGGGATCTCGTTAGAGAACCCGGTGACCTCAGCGCCCAAGTCGACAAGCCATCGCGTCAGCCAGCTGCCCTTAAACCCGGTGTGCCCCGTTACAAGAACCCGGCGCCCGCAGAAATACTCTGCTAATGTCATCGTGTTTGCGCGCACTTAAACACTCCACGGGGCATTGCCCGCATCCCAAATGCTATTGAGCGCCTCCCAATCGCGGGCGGTGTCCATGCATTGCCAAAACCCGTTATGGCGAAATAGCATCATCTCCCGATCTCGCGCGGCTTGTTCGAAAGAATCCCGCTCAAGCATGATCCTGTCATCGCAGGGCGCGATGTATTTTTCCGCAAAGTCACGGCGCATCACCATGAAGCCACCATTAATGTAGCGATCGCTTTGTTGGGGCTTTTCGGCCCAGTCAGTGACCGTGTCGCCGTCGTGGATGATCTCGCCAAAGCGGCCCGGGGGGATCACACCGGTCATGGTCAGGCCGCGGCCATGGCTTTCATGAAACGCTATCAGCGCGTCCAAATCAACATCCGCTACGCCGTCACCGTAGGTCAGCATGAAGGAGCCATCTGTGGGCAAGTACTTCAGCACCCTCCGCACCCGGCCTGCTGTCATGGTGTCAGCGCCGGTCTCGGCGATGGTGACGGTCCAATCTGGCACAGCGCTGCTGCCTTTCAACTCAAGGCCGCCGCGGGTAAAGTCGATCACCATATCGCTATGACGTTCGTGTAGCGTCTTAAAGTAGCTTTTTATCGACCAGCTCAGATGGCCTGCACAAAGTACAAACTCGTTGTGTCCAAACTTGCCGTAATATCGCATGATATGCTCGAGGATCGGGAAGCCGCCTATCTCGACCATCGGTTTGGGGATAATATTTTGCGTAACCTCACCCAGGCGCGTACCTTTGCCGCCACATAATATCACTGTCTTCAAGCTGAGATCCTCACTGATCTTGATGCCTCGCACCGACTTGCTTTGCAGGAGTGCCGGCGATGATTGTGTTTTCTCGTATTTTCAATGAGTGGTGCACTACCGCTGATGCGCCCACAACGCAGCCGCTTGGAATATGGACCCCTGAAAGCAGTACGCATTGCGCACCGATCCAAACATTTTCCCCCACAATCACATGTTGAGCGTGGGTCCCTTGGCGCGCGATAGGCTGAGTCATGTCGCGAAAGGCATGATTGTTGTCATGGAGCGCGCAGAACTCTGCCAGAAGCACGTCATTGCCTATCTCTACTTGCTTATGCGCGCTAATCAACGTGCCGCGCCCGATGAAACTGCGATCGCCGATCTTAAGCAAAGCGCCTTTGAGCACCGAAAATTCAGTCAGCGATGCGATGCGCACACCATCACCGAGCTCGATTCGGCCGCCGCGCTGAGGGATATCGATCCATCCCTCAAACACACAACCTACGCCCATCTTCGCAAAAGCAAGCCGCCCCAGAATCCTATAAAACAACGTCCAAAATGTCACCTTCAGCCGGGTCAAGATAAAGAAGATCATAAGCCGATACTCTGAATTTTGCGCAGGAAATCATTGCTATAACTTCGCCGGTCCCATCGCCGCTCGTCGTTTAAAATATACTTCGACCAAGCACTAATCCGATCAGGCGTGATTGAGCTAATTGCCTCGATGATGGCCTCTGATGATCTAGAGGGGATGATCAAGCCAGACACGCCATTCACAACGATACTTCCTGTCTCATGCGTACAAATAACAGGAAGACCACTCGCCATCGCCTCATAGGTAACAGTGGCCGAACCCTCAAATAACGAAGGTAGAATGAAAATATCGGCCCAATCGTACCATGAAGCTACATCGCTGCGCGGAACCTTGCCAACTAGTTCTAAATTGTTTGGGAGGCTCGTGATGTCTACTTGATCGGCTCGAATGCCCCCTACCATTTTTACCTCGACCCGATCACCCAATTGGTGCGCAGCATCAATTAGGTATCTTGCCCCTTTTCGTGCGCCTACTTCTCCGACAAACAACATCCGCAAAGGACGATTTATCGCGCCCTTGCGCAATCCTGCTTTATAATTGCCTGCGTCCACACCATACGGCACGACCACGCATTTAGCTGGGGCGGCGCCCTCAAGAATGATAGAATCCCGCACAAAATTCGAGCCGCAAAATATCAGGTCTGCGAGCTCCCATTCCTTTCTCTCACGTGCACTTAATGCCTTCCAGCCGGACTCCTCATCACGGCTAAGAGCCGCGCTTTCCCTCCGTAGAACCGTGATCAATTTGGCCGCAGGCGCGACTGTTTGCTCCATCAACGCAATTTTTCCATTAGCCTTCATGGCCTGCATGATCTCCAGACCAGCACGATCGAAGGTGAAGCTCGCATCAGCTTCCGCCATTCCATGCCTAAGTGCAACGTTAGCAAAGGCTTGTGTCGCAGCAATTTCAGCTTCAACGACACTGGCAAAGGATGCGCTACTTTTTCGCCGCCAATGCAATTGTGCTGAGATCGAAAGGTTCGATTTGATCTTGCCCTTTGGCACTAAGTTAGGGCGGCGTTGAAGCAGTCGCTGCAAACTGTCATTGGGGATCTTTTCCGCCATCGACCTCGCCCACGCGGGCAGCGAATACGCGTTGAAATCATTGTATAGGGTTAGGAGCTTTTGATCTTCTGCTAGAATTGACGGAACTGCATAATGCATCCGCGCACCGAACATAAAAACGCTGATATTGCTCAAAGGAGAGACCTGTGATTGAAGTTAATGTTATCTTAAGAGCGTAAGCGGCTCTGCCGCACCCCGTCAGTCTTGATAGGCGCCCAGCTGCATTGAGCAAATCTACGAAATTGACGGAGGAAGAGTGGATGTTCAGGGAGCCCCGGCCTTTTAACTTGGTGACGCCCCGAAAATCCGAGAGTTTGCGCTCCCAAGCCAGCGCGTGCTGGATAATCGCATCGAGATCGGCGTGTTGCGGTTCCCACGGCAGCGTGCTGCGAATGCGCGCTGGGTCTGATATCAGCGAGCCCGGATCGCCTGCAAGGCGCGGCTCCATACGGCGCTCTATCGTCCGGTTGGTCGCTCGGTCCACCGCATCGAGCATTTCGAGCACCGAGAACCTCCGGGCCATAGCCGCGATTCATCGTCAGCGAACGCTCGGGCGCATCCATCAGCGCCTCCAGAGCTAGCACATGCGCCGCCGTCAGATCGCTGACATGGATATAATCACGCACTCCGGTGCCGTTGGGCGTGTCGTAATCCGTGCCGTAAACGCTAACTCCGTCCTGCTTGCCCAGAGCCGCTTCGACCGCGACCTTGATCAGATGCGTCGCGCCCGCCGTCGATTGACCCGAGCGCGCCTTGGGATCGGCGCCAGTGACGTTGAAATATCGCAGCGCGCAGAAATTGATCGGATTCGCCGCGGCCGTGTCGCCAAGCATCTGCTCGGTCATCAGCTTGGACCAGGCGTAGGGGTTGATCGGGCGCCGCAGAGTGTCTTCGCTGACTGCCTTGACCTCTAGCACGCCATAGGTTGCCGCCGTAGAGCTGAAGATGAAATGGGGCGCGCCAGCCTTCACCGCCGCTTCGCTCTGCACGCGGCTTTTCGCGGTGTTGTTGTGGTAAATTTGAGCGGGTCCTCAACGCTTTCGGGCACCACCACCGATCCCGCGAAGTGCATGATTGCTCGTGGGCCCTGCTTGGCAAAAATGCGCGCGAGCAGGTCGCCATCCTCGATATCGCCTTCATACAGCGTCACACCAACGGGCACTGCAAAACGAAAGCCGGTGACGAGACTGTCGATCACCGCGAACGGCTAACCGGCATCCAACAAGGCGAGCACGGCGTGGCTGCCGATATCGCCAGCGTCGCCGGTTACAAACACAGGGAGTTTGTGCGCGCCACTCATCGCCACGGTCGGTTTAAGGCGTAATTTAGATTAGAATTCATGAGAGGATCATTAGAAGCATGGCGAATGAGGTCTGTAATCTATGAGCTAGTGCTTGCGGGTCATTGAGATTGGCTGCATTGCAATCCGCAGTAAGCCATAAAGAATTTTAGTCATTTCATAAGTCCGAAAGTTTCTCTCATCCCACTTGTGATAACCCCGATTGAATCTCAGCCTCCGGTTTTGCCTTCATCTACGCTGGAAGATCATAATCATGGATTTTGCCAAGGCTGGCACACGCCCCACTCGATATAGGCCAATCGACTCAAACCCTGCGTCTTCGAACAAGGAACTGAGAGTTTTTGGGCTCCAAAACTTGATGTGCCCGCCTTCCCATAGTGCAGTAAAATGGCCATCCATCCTACCGCTTAGAGCCAGCGCCAGGTTCTTAAGATAGCTGTGGTAGGGAGTACTGATGATTGCGATCCCGCTGGGCTTCAGCAAATCACGGACGACCTCAGCATACTGCTTTGGCGAGTAGACATGTTCGACCACTTCGAGGCTAAGGACAACGTCAAATTGCCCGAACCGTTCAGCCAGATCATCTTCTGTCGATCCCAGTTCGAGCTGGCAATTGGGGAAGTTCTCTTTGGCAATAGCAATACCACTTGTGGAGGGATCCACCCCAATGACAGTATAACCCTTGGAGCTTAAATATCCAGCGTTCGCACCGTTTCCGCAACCAAGCTCGAAGATCGCCGCTTCGCGTCCGATCTGTCCAAGGACCCTCTCTACGGTAGGCATCAAATACCCATGTGCGTGATCAACATCCGGCAAATTATATTCGTATTCGATCGTAACCGCCATAATTACAGTCCGCAAAAAGATAGAAGCAAGTGTCCCGGGCAGAAGTAGCAGGGACTTTGAGCCTGATATTGAATGCAAAGCGATACAAACGCAGCACGGTCGCCGCACATTTCGGGAACGTATCACCCCATGCCTAAAAAACCGTCTTTATATAGTCCCGAAAGTTTCTCGCCCCACGCCCGATAACCCCGACAGGCGCTCAAGTAGCAAGGCGGTAGACCGATAACCCCGACTGTCGAATGATCAGAGGCGCCGGCACATGCGTCGCATCGAGCCTCACTTGGTCCCATCCGATGCGGGGTCCGATACAAGCTCATGGCTCAGCGTATCGATTTCCTCTTTGAGGGCCTCGTATTCGGCGCGCTTCCGCACCAGAAATTCAGCCATCATCACAGCTTTCTGCGATATGCCCTTCGGGGTGAGGACGTAGGCATAATCCTGTTTCCTGCGAGACGCGGCAAACCGGCCAAGGCGAACCATACCTGCCTCTGTAAGGGCGCGCAGCAAATAGTGGGTCGCGCCGAGGCTTATCCCGAGTTCGCGTGCCAACTCCCGCTGCGAAATTTGCGGGTTTGCATCGATCAGCCGCAAGGCCCGCAGCCTTGCGTCATCTCGCGCATGTTTTGTTCGCACACTCACGGATAAGGCTTCAGGGTAAGGCTACCGCACCGCGCGAGGATCGTCCCCACACGTTGAATCAGGACTCCAAATCTCACTGGTCGATCTGGCATGTTCAAGTTTGAACGATAGCCTAAGCCGGATTGCGCGCAAGCACATTTGCGATGGATGGACCCTAAATCGGGCGGCGATGATGCGCGCGAAATCTGCAACAATCAGTAGATTTCGCTGCGCCGCACAATTTGCGCACTTCGTCGTGAAACACTGACGCAAAGTTTGCGTAAGCCGTTAAGAATCACCTAAGATTGTCGCGTTATGTGATCAATTGCGCATACACAGGGGCAATTCCGATGGTCGAGTGGAGGTTGGTCCAAATCAGGCCCAATGCCGACGGCATTGCAATAAAGAACATCGAGCGACAGGGGTTCTGCGCGTTTCGGCCGCTTGAGATCGTGACGTCGATCCGTGGCGGACGGTTTGTATCGCGGCTGCAGTCGTTTTTCCCAGGCTACATGTTTGCCGGCTACGCCGGACCAGGGGCTCCGTGGTCGGTAATCAATTCGACCTACGGCGTGGCCCGCCTCGTCAAATTCGGCGATAGGCCGACAACTGTCCCGAACCTTCTCATAACCGAACTGCAGGCGGCTTGTAACGACCAGGGGGTCATCTCCTTGGCCTCCAGGATACAGGCAGGGGCGAGTGTTGAAGTCGCATCCGGATCGCTTGCAGGCTTCGTCGGCGAGGTCGAGCGACTGACTCCCGATCAACGGGCACTCGTCCTTATTGAGTTTCTCGGCAAACAGACACGCGTCAGTCTTCCGGTCGCACAACTCAAAGTCGCCTCGCAGCACTTCGGCGTCGGGAAACATCACGGTGAATGACATGCTGTCAGGCTCCGTCGCCGGCTCCAAGGGTATGGCAAAAGTCGGTGAGGACTTGGCAGCGCGCCTTTTGAATGAGCCCGGCATGACCACTGAAAGGACAGATGGCGTAGTCGCCAGTGACGCAGGCGAGCAGGGCGCGGTGAGGGCAGGGGAGGCTGTTCATACAAGTGAACAGCAGGCCAAATTTGCCGGTGAGGAATTTCGGACTGTGGTGCCGCATCGGCGGGCTGCGCTTGTTCACAAGTTCGAGCTGCCGCTGATCCTCATTGGAACATTCGCTCCGTCCCTGATGGTGGGCTCTATCGGAGGCCGCAATCCTGTGGTCGGCGCCGTCCCACAGACGTCAGCCGCCATCTGCCTTGCAGTGATTATCGCCTGGTATGTCCTTTCGCGTCTCAAGATCCATGCCAATGCCCGGCATCTGTCCTACGTCATCCCGGTCAATTTCGTGGCGTTTACCGGCGTGTTTACCGTCATGGCCTTGTTGCGGCTCCCCTTCTCGGGGACGTTCTTTCTCGCTGGCGCTTCAAGCGCGCTACTGATGAGTTTTCTGACCGCTGTGTATGGTCGGCGCCTCGTAAAGCCCCACCTTGTTGTTCCGGGTGGCCGTGCAACTGAGCTCAATCTAACTGGGCATTTTGTGCCAGCGCCTTCGCTTGGCGATCTTGAGCAGCTTATTGCCGGTAAATGGCGGAAATGGGCGATTGTCGCGGATCTTCACTACCCCCATTCGGAGCGTTGTGAGCGGATGTTTGCGAAGGCTGCCCTGGCAGGTATCCCGGTCTACCATTTCCGACAGATTGCCGAGATGCAATCGGGCCAGGTCAGGATCAATCACCTCAGTGAAAACGATCTCGGATCACTGATCCCGAATGTGTCATACGTCGCCGCCAAGCGAGTAATCGGCTTTCTCGGCGTGTTGATCCTGATCCCGCTTTTGCTCCCGGTCTGTGCGGTTATCGCCATCCTGATTAAACTCGATTCTCCTGGCAACGCTCTCTTCATTCAGGAGCGTATGGGCTTTCGCGGTGAGGTTTTCCGGATGTACAAATTTCGGACGATGCGCGAGCGCCGCGTTGCCGACCATGGTCTGGCACAACGCGAAGATGCCATGACGAAGAGCGATGATGACCGCATCACCCGCGTCGGCCGCTTTTTGCGCAAAACCCGGATGGACGAGCTGCCCCAGATGCTGAACGTGCTCCTCGGCGATATGAGCTTGATCGGCCCACGCCCGGAGGCTTGCTCCTTGTCCGAATGGTATGAGGCTGAGCTGCCTTTCTATTCCTATCGCCACATCGTCCGGCCGGGCATAACCGGATGGGCCCAAGTGAACCAGGGCCACGTGACCGACGTCTCGGACGTTCTGGCAAAGCTGCGGTTCGACTTTTACTATATCAAGAACATCTCGCTCTGGCTTGACGTGTTGATCGCCCTCAAGACCTTGCGTGTGATCGCGACCGGGCTGGGCGCCAAATAGCAACGTCGTGCTGCATCATCTGTCTGGATGCCTGCACTTGACGACCCAGCGCAAGCAAAGTCACGTCAAGGTCTTGGGCGCTCGGGCGAATGGCTTATTCCATCAGCGCTCTCTCGATCATTAATGAAATTTTGGGGCGACCGCAGGCGCTGGCGGTCCCGTTCGCAAAGTTGCTCAGACCGGAAGCAGGTGCATGCGCATTATCCTTATCAACCGCTTCTTCTTCCCGGATGAGTCGGCAACTTCGTTGATGCTCACCGATCTTGTCGAGGGGCTCGCGCCGCTTGGCCTTGCCATGCATGCTATCACCGCGTCGGCATCCTACACCGGAACAGAAGGCAGCGCGCAGGCCCTTTCAGTGCCGGACCTCACCGTCACACGGCTGCCGACGCTCCCCCTGTCGCACCAGTCCCTTGTCGGCCGCGTGCTCAATTTCCTTGTCTTCTATCTGGCGCTTCTTGTTGCGGGGATCTGGCACGTCCGCCGCGGGGATCTGATCATTTGTCTCACCGATCCGCCTTTTGTCGGCGTTTTTGCCACAATAATTGCCAAGCTGCGGCAGGCCAAGGTGATCCATTGGGTACAGGACATTTATCCGGAAACCGCGACCCGGCTGGGATATGGCTCATCCTCGAGTCCGAGCATACGGATGCTTGCAGCAGCCCGCGATTGGGCATGGCGGAATGCGGCAACCAATGTTGTCATCGGAGATCGCATGCGAGACATGCTCTGCTCGCACGGAGTAGAAGCCCAGAAAATCCGCATCATTCCAAACTGGGCTGATGATGAAGCTCTCGCGCCAATCTTGCCTCAAGCCAATCCCCTGCGCCGCGAATGGGGGTTCAGCGATGCGACACTGGTCGTGGGCTACTCGGGCAATTTGATCTGCCCCCTTCTGAGTGGCCCAATTTCTATTTTAGAATTGGCCACGAAGGAGGAATGGAATGGCGAGGAAGCACAAGCCGGAAGAGATCATCGGCAAGCTGCGTGAAGCGGAGATCGTGCTGGCGCAGGGCGGAACGGTGGCGGATGCGTGCCGCAGGATCGGCGTCACCGAACAAAGCTACTACCGCTGGCGCAAGGAGTATGGCGGCCTGAAAATGGATCAGGCTCGGCGGATGAAGGAGTTGGAGAAGGAGAACGCCCGTTTGCGCCGAGCAGTATCGGATCTGACGCTGGACAAGCTGATCCTGCAGGAGGCCGCACGGGGAAACTTCTGAGCCCCGCGCGCCGCAGGTGCTGTATCGATCACGTCAAGAGCATGATGCCGGTGTCTGAGCGGCGGCTGTGCCGCGTTCTTGGGCAACATCGATCGACACAGCGCAAGACGCCGCGTGGGGCAGATGACGAAGCCTCGCTGACCGAGGACATCATCGCCTTGGCTCGGCAATACGGTCGCTATGGCTATCGGCGGGTGACGGCTTTGCTGAGAGATGCCGGGTGGCATGTGAACCGCAAACGGGTGGAGCGCATCTGGCGGCGTGAAGGCCTCAAGGTGCCGCAGAGGCAACCGAAGCGGGGAAGGCTCTGGCTCAATGACGGATCATGCATCCGTCTTCGGCCTGAGTATCCGGGACACGTGTGGTCCTACGACTTCGTCGAGGGGCGCACGCATGACGGTCGCAAGTTCCGCATCCTGTCGATCATCGATGAGGCCAGTCGGGAGTGCCTGGCTCTGCCGGTGGCGCGGCGGTTGCGAAGTGAGGACGTTCTGGCAGCTCTCGCCGAGTTGTTCGTCACACGTGGCCCGCCGGCGCACATACGGTCAGATAACGGTCCCGAATTTATTGCCAATGCCGTGCAGGAATGGCTGGCGAAGGTTGGTGTGAAGACGCTCTACATCACGCCGGGCAGCCCATGGGAGAATGGCTACTGCGAGAGCTTCAACGGCTCGATGCGTGACGAGCTCTTGAACGGGGAGATCTTCTACACCCTGGCCGAGGCTCAGATCCTGATCGAAGCTTGGCGGCGGCATTACAACAGCGTCAGGCCGCATAGCTCGCTGGGCTATCGGCCTCCGGCCCCGGAAGCGGCAACACCACCATGGCTGCCCTCCGGTTCCGCTTCGCTCCACCTGCGGCCAGCCATGGCGGTGGAGGCAATCTTGCACTAACAATCAACACGGACCACTCAGTGGGGGCCGGTCACTGTCGTAATCGCTGACCATGATGTCGGCATCGGCGAACCCGGCCTGCTTCAGCCGCGCCACCAGATAGGCGACCATCTCAGGCGTCTTGGCCTGCCCGCGTGCGGTGCGGATAGCGATGATGTCGCGGTAGATATCGAAGGCCTGCTGTTGATCCGCGGTCAGCGGTGCGCGCTCTGCACCGTGGGCGGTGCCGCCCGATGCGAGCACGCCAGCGGCCAGTGCCAGCGCAGTGGCGGTGCGCAGTCCGAAGCGCCGCGCGTTAATTGCCTTGGTCATCATCATCCCCTCAATCTTGTCTCTTGTCGCCGCGTTCATTCAACCGGCGCGAGCAGGCTGGACAGATCCATCCAGTCATCCTCGCCAATCGGGTCTCCCGGCGGCACCGTCACCATGCGCGGCAGGCTGGCGGCCAGCTGATCGCGCTGCACGGGATCGAGCAAGCGCCGTGACAGGCTCAGCGCCCAGGCGCGTTCGGCCCCGCTCGCCCTGCGCTTGGCCAGCGCGGCGCCGACATCGATGAGCTTTTGGTAAATCGCGGCGGCGACTTCGGGGGTGGCGTCCTGACGGCGTGCGACCTGCGCCATGGTCGCAAGCGTGCGATAGGCGATACGGCGGCCGAGATCGTCGCTGGTCGAGGCCAGCACGGTTGCGGTCAGTCGGTCGAGCAGCTCGCCCACGCCAAGCACCGAAGCATCGCTCTGGCTCTGGACGACCAGCCGCGCCAGTCTGCGTGGGGCGAGCAGCGTCTGCACGGTGAGTTGGGCGGCGGCGTCGGCAGCGACCAGCGGGTCGAACACCGGGCCGCCAGCGGTCGCGAAGATCTCGGTCTCGTACTGGCGGTCGGTCGTCCCATTCTGCGCGGCCGAGAGCAGAGGAACCAATGCGGGAGGGACGCGCAAGGCCTCGGGTCGCAGGGTGGCCAGCGCCGCATCGAGCGCAGCGCGCTGCTGGGCCGGAGCCACCGGCGCTGCCGCCTCGCGCCCGCCACCGTTGACGGCATAGGTGAAATCGACCCCGCCAATCGCCTTGGCGGCCGCAACCAGTTGATAACGATGCAGCAACCACAGGGGTACGAACCGGCGACGAAGGTTCGCCACCGGTTCGCCGGGGTTGAGGGCATCAAGCCCGAAGCGGGACAGCGCTGCCGCGCGCACCGCCATCAGCCGGTTGAGTTCAGCGGTCGGGTCCGCGCCGTCATCCCACAAGCCGCCCCAGACCTGGGCGGTATCAGCCGCGCGGGCGTTGTCGTCCTGAACAAAGCGGTAGCGTGCTGCCGCCTCGGCCGTCTCGCGCTCGCCCGCGTCAGCGTAGAGCCAGCGCACCGTTGCCGTGTCCCAGATGCCGATACCCTTGGCATAAGCGTCCGATAGGTCGGGCTTACCGTCTGCAAGGCCGATGCGCGGCGGGGGGTAGTCCATCACCGAGGCGCGGTCTTGTGTGCTGGCCGCAAAGTTATGTGCAAAGCCCAACGTATGGCCGACCTCGTGCGCGCCGAGCTGGGCCAGCCGGTCGAGCGCGACCTTGACCGGATCATTCGGACCGCCGGTGTTCAGTTCGGCGGCACCGACCAGCGCCTGAAAGATCTGGATGTCCTGCCGCGCCCGCAAGGAGCCGAGCACGACCATGCCCTTCACGATCTCCCCGGTGCGCGGATCGACGATTTGCTGGCCGTAAGCCCAGCCGCGCGTTGCCCGGTCAACCCAGTTGACCATGTTGTAGCGCACATCGAGCGGGTCGGCTCCTTCGGGCAGCATTTCGACCCGGAAGGCATCGATGAAGCCCGCCTGATCAAACGCATCGGACCACCAGCCGATCCCCTCCAGCAGCGCCGAGCGGATCGGCTCGGGCGTGTTGCGGTCGAGATAGAAGATGATCGGCTGCTTCACCCGCGAACGGGGCGCAGTGGGATCGAGCTTTTCCAGTCGGAAGCGGTTGGCCAGATCAGACACCACCGGCGCGCCCAGTGGCGCGGAGAAGTCCACCGCCTGCGTCGCAAAGCCGCCCAGCCGCGGATCGAAGCGGCGCGGCGCGAAGCCGGGTTCGGGCAGGCGCACGAAACTGTGGTGGACGGTCAGCGTCACCTTCCGGGGTTCGGGCACGATGTTCTCGATCTCGGCTCCCGGCTTGTCGGAGACGAAGGTCTGGATCGCGTCCACCTCCAGATTGTCGGGAAACAGCCGCACTGATCCCGGATCGGCCAAGCTCAGCTTGTCGTCCAACCGGAAGCCTTGCCCGGCAATCGCGGTCGCCGGGCCGACGCCCAGCACGTCCGCTTCCTGATTGAGCGAGGCGGCAATGCCCAGCGTGTCGAGCGCGAGGAACGGGGCGATGTCGATCACCAAGCGGCCATCTGGCAGCGTCTCGGCAATGTCGGTCAGCCAGACGGTCGAGATCCCGAAATCGCTGGCGACGGCGCTCTGCTGCGCTGCATCGCCCGCACTGGCGCGGAAGCGCGGGTTTTCAAACTGCACGGCAATCTTGCCGCCGATCCGGCGGAAGGCGAGGAGCTGCGTATTGCCGATCCGCCCGCGATCCAGCCCCAGCGGCGCTGATCCAAGCCCGGTCTTGAGCGCGGTGCTGTAGAGCAGGCGCAGCGACACGCCATCTTGCGCCGGCGCGGGCAGGGTGACGAGGATGCGGCCCTTGGCAGCTTCGGTGCGCACCGCGACCAGCCCGGTCTCACCTGCAGGGGCGGCAACCTCCTGCGGGCCAACTTGCGCGCTCAGCGTTGTAAGCGGTAGGGACCAAGCCAGCAGAAGCGCTCCAAGGCGCACGCGTCGCGTCATTGTTAGTCATCCCCTGTTGCGGCCTGTTGTGCCAGGCCCGATTGCCAGAGTGGGTGTTCGGGCAAGAACCGCCAAAGCTCAAGCAGGAATACTGCTCGGACCGCTCCAACGGAGGCTGCTGCTAATCGACCAACGGCGTTCCGCCCCCTAGCAATCTCGTTTCGCGCCGCTAGTCTCCCGCCGCAACAGAGGAGACATTTCCATGCGCCATATCGCCGCCGCCCTGCTCGCCGGGGCCGCCTGCATTGCCACACCGCTTGCAGCGCAGACCAAGGGCAAAGCCGCCAAAGCTGACGAAAGCTGGAGCGTCGAGGCGCCCAAGGGTGCCACCATCAAGCAGGTGCCGATCAAGACGGACGAAGGCACGTGGATGGATGTCGATGTGTCGCCCGATGGGCAGACGATCGCTTTCACGCTGCTCGGCGACATCTACACCATGCCGATCACCGGCGGTACGCCCAAGCGGATTGCAGACGGCCTTGCATGGGATGTGCAACCGCGCTTCTCGCCCGATGGCAGCCGCATAGCCTTCACCTCGGATCGCGGCGGCGGCGACAATATCTGGGTGATGAACACCGATGGCTCGGACAAGCGGCAGGTGACCAAGGAAGATTTTCGCCTATTGAACCAGCCGACCTGGTCGCCGGACGGACGCTTCATTGCCGCCAAGAAGCATTTCACCACGGAACGCAGCGCCGGGACGGGCGAGATCTGGCTTTACCATGTCAGCGGCGGCGGCGGGGTGCAGGTGGTCGAACGCGCCAATGAACGCTTGCAGAAGGAATTGGGCGAGCCGGTGTTCGCGCCCGATGGCAGCGCGATCTATTACACCCGCAACACCACGCCCGGAAACACCTTCGAATATGCGCAGGATTCCAACGCGGGCATCTTCGCGATCGAGCGCCACGATCTGGCGACCGGCGAGGTCAGCACCGCGGTTGGCGGCTATGGCGGCGCGGTACGCCCGGCGCCTTCGCCCGATGGCAAGGAACTCGCCTTCGTCCGGCGTGACAAGGACCAGAGCCAGCTCTGGGTGAAAGACCTCGCCAGCGGGCGGGAGCGGATGATCTACGGCAAGCTCGATCTCGATGTGCAGGAGACCTGGGCCGTCACCGGGGTTTATCCCAATATCGATTGGCTGCCCGATAGTTCGGGGATCGTGTTCTGGGCGGGCGGCAAGCTCAACCGAGTGGGCCGCGACGGGGCGGGCCATGCGGTGATCCCCTTCACAGTCAACGACACGCGCGGGGTGGCCAATGCGCCGCACCCGCAGATTGCCGTCTCGCCCGACAGCTTCGTCACCACCATGCCGCGCTTCGCCACGCTGTCGCCCGATGGCAGCCGGGTGGTGTTCGAAAGCCTCGGACGGCTGCACAGCAAATCGGCCAAGGGCAGGGACGCGCCAGCGCCGCTTACGGGTGACACCGCCGACGCGCTCGAAGCCTTCCCTGCCTTCAGCCGCGATGGGGCGAGCCTCGCCTATGTGCGCTGGAACGATGCGAGTTTGGGCGAGATCATCATCGCCGATGCCAGCGGGCAGAACCGCCGCGTGCTGACCGGGCCGGGTCATTTCGCCAATCTCGCCTTTTCGCCCGATGGCTCCATGATCGCCTTTGAAAAGCGCGAAGGTGGATACCTGACTGCGCCAGACTATTCGGAAAACGCAGGCATCTACGTGATGTCGGTCAGCGGCGGTGAGGCGCGGCTTGTCACGCGAGACGGGGGGAACCCGCAATGGGGCGCCGCGTCCGACCGCCTGTTCATGCTGGCGCGTGAAGGGGGCGGGCTGGCGCTGGTCTCGACTGACCTCAACGGGGAGGCGAAGCGCATCCATGCCAAGGGCGATCTCGCCAATGATCTGCGCATCGCGCCCGATGGCCGCACCATCGCTTTCCGCCAGAACTATGAAGTGTTCGCGATGCCTCTGATCCCCGGCGGCAAGCCGGTGGATGTGAGCGAGAGCGGCGGGTCGATCCCCGTCACCAAGTTCAGCACCGGCGGCGCGGATTACCTCGGCTGGTCGGGCGGCGGCGAGACGCTGTTCTGGTCGATCGGACCGAGCATGCAGAGCGCGAAGGTCGCCGAATTCTTCCCCGCTGCGCCCAAGGCCGAAGCGGACAAAACCAAGCCCTATACGCCGCCCACGATGGGCATTCCGCTGGGTGTGACTGTGCAGGCGGCCAAGCCCACAGGCACCACGGTGATCACCGGCGCGCGGGTGCTGACGATGCGGGCGGGCCTCGGTGCGGAGGATCCGGGCGTGATCGCAAACGGGATGATCGTCATCACCGGCGACCGGATCACCGGCGTCTATGATGCGACGGTCGTGAAGATGGCCTTCCCCGAAGGCACGCGCTTTATCGACGCCAGCGGCAAGACCATCATGCCCGGCCTTGTCGATGCCCACGCCCACGGCGGCTACGGGGTCGGCGATCTGATCCCGCAGCAGAACTGGTCGCTGCTCCAGGATCTGGCGCTGGGGGTGACCACCGTGCACAACCCTTCAAGCCAAGCGAGCACTGTGTTCGCCGCCGCCGAACGCCAGCGCGCCGGGTTGACGCTCGGCCCGCGCATCTTCTCGACCGGGGAGATCATCTACGGGGCCAAGGCGCCGGATGTGTATGCCCGGATCGACACCTATGACGATGCGCTCGCCCATGTGCGCCGGATCAAGGCACAGGGCGGGATCTCGGTCAAGAACTACAACCAGCCGCGTCGCGAACAGCGCCAGATGGTCGCCCGCGCCGCGGCTGCCGAAAATATGCTGGTCGTGGCCGAGGGCGGATCGCTGTTCGGGATGGACATGAACCTCGTCGCGGACGGCAATTCGACCATCGAGCACAATGTCCCGGTCGATGTGTTCTACGAAGACGTGCTGCAATTCTTCAGCCAGTCGAACAGCAATTACACGCCCACGCTGGTGGTGACCTATGGCGGGCTGGCGGGCGATCCCTACTGGCGGCAGGCGACCAACGTCTGGGAAAACCCGCTGATGGTGCACACCCCGCCGAAGATGCTGCTGGCCGAGACCGGTCGCCGCACCAAGGCGCCCGATTGGGCCTTCGTCGATGACGACAACGCCCGCGAGGCGCGCAAGCTGGCGCAGCGCGGCGTCAAGGTCAGCATTGGCGCGCATGGCCAGCAGGCCGGCATCGGCGCGCATTGGGAGCTGTGGAGCTTCGTGCGCGGCGGGATGACCCCGGTCGAGGCGCTTAAGGCAGGCACGATCACCTCGGCCCAGTCGCTCGGCATGGCCAAGGACATTGGCAGCATCGAGGTGGGCAAGCTGGCTGACCTCGTGATCCTGACCGACGATCCCAGCGCCGACATCGCCAATTCCGACAATATCGAACAGGTGATGCTCGGCGGGCGGCTGTATGATGCCAAGACTCTGAACGAGGTCGGCACCGGCACCGCGACCCGCCAGCCCTATTGGTGGGAAGCCAATGGCGGTAACGGCGCGGGCGGATCAGAAGCGGCAACGCAGGAGGGCCGCGGCCATGCTGACGGGGACGCTGGTTAGGGGCTAACGGCAGGAGCCACCAGACAGCGCAGCGCGAGGGCAGAAAGGGATTGCCTTGTTAATAATCATCCGCAATAGGCTTGCGAATGATTATCAGGAGCGATTCCCCGATGCGCCTTGCACTGCTGCTGTCTGCGGCCATTCTCCCCTTCGCCGCGCCCGCTCAGGCCGCGGAGATTGCTGACTCGTCTGACGTGGCCCCGGACAGCGCCGAGGATCAATCCGCCGAGCCGATCATCGTCACCGCTGCGCGCACGAATCTGCCGGTCACCGCCTTGCCTCTTACAGCCGAGGTGATCGACCGCGAAACGCTAGAACGGCAGCTCCAGATCTCTGGCTCGGTGGTGGACGCGGTCGCCGCGCTCACCCCCAGCTTCTCGCCATCGCGCCAGAAACTGACCGGGCAGGGCGAGACCCTGCGCGGTCGCTCGCCGCTGTTCGCGATCGACGGCATCCCCCAGACGGCACCATTGCGCGATGGATCGCGTGACGGGTTCACCATCGATCCCTTCTTTATTGATCGGGTCGAACTGATCCTCGGTTCCAACGCGCTGCAAGGCATCGGCGGAACGGGCGGGGTGATCAATCAGGTCACCGTCTCCGCCCCCGCCGAAGACGGCTGGAGCGCCCGCACGATCCTGCAAGGCACTGCCGAAAGCGGTTTCCGCAGCGATGGCTTCGGCGGCAAGGTCGGCGCGCTGATCGCCAACCGGTCGGGCGCGTTCGATGTTGTGGTGGGCGCGGCTTATGAACGACGCGGCGTGTTCCGCGACGGCGAGCAGCGCCGGATTGCGCCGGATGGCACGCAGGGCGACTTGATGGATTCGGATAGCCTGAGCTTCTTCGCCAAGGCTGGCGTGGAACTCGGCGAAGGCGTCAGGCTCGAAGCGATGGGCCAGCGCTTCCGCTTGCAGGGTGATGGCGATCTGATCGCTGTGAACGGCAACCGCGCCACCGGCCTGCCTTCCACAGGTGCGGCAGGGATCGTCCCCGGGGAAGCGCCCGAGAACCTCGCCGAAAGTCTTGCGCTGACGCTGACCGCCGATGATCTCGCCGGCGGCGCGCTGCGGGTGCGTGGTTTCTGGAACCGCACCGCCGATATCTACGGCGGCGGCACCTTCGCCGATTTTCAGGACCCGGCCATCGCCCCGGTCGGCACCCTGTTCGACCAGTCGCAGAACATCAGCCGCAAGTGGGGCGTCAACGCCAGCTGGGAGCGCGCCTTCGGCCCGCTCAACATCGTGGCCGGGATCGACCTGCTCAACGATTCCACCGTTCAGAAACTCGCCGCGACCGACCGCGCGTGGGTGCCGCCGACCGACTACCGCTCCATCGCGCCGTTCGGCCAGGCCAACCTCGCATTGTGGGACGGCAAGGTCCGACTGGCGGGTGGTCTGCGCTGGGAGAATGTCGAAATCGACATTCCCGATTATCAGACCCTGTGGTTCTACGGCCCGCAGCAGGTCGGCGGCGGTACGCCCAGCTTTGACCGGGTGCTGCCCAACGGCGGGATCGTGATCGAGCCGACGCCCGGCATCCGCGCCTATGCCAGCTATGCGCAGGGTTACACCGTGCCCGATGTCGGCCGCATCACTCGCGCGATCCGCACCCCGAATGTCGACCTCGATACCTTCCTCGATATTGCGCCGGTGGTGGCCGATAACCGCGAAATCGGAATCGAGGTCAATCGCGGGCCGATCGAGGCGAGCGCGACCTATTACTGGTCGGACAGTGACGAGGGCCAGCTTCTGGTTCTGGTCGGCGATGTGTTCGAAGTGCAACGTCAGCGGATCGAGATTGAGGGGCTGGAACTGAACCTCACCACCGCTACGCCGATCCCCGGCCTGCGGCTTGGCGTAGGTTATGCGCATATCAATGGCCGGGTCGACACCAATGGAGACGGGGTGGTCAATGCTGATCTCGACGGAGCCAATATCGGGCCTGACCGGCTCAACCTGTCGGCGGACTGGGCGCTGGGGCCGGTCAATCTGCGCCTGCAATCGCGCACCCATTTCTCCAAGCGGTTTGACGGCGGCGATCCGCGCAATGACTTCGGAGGCTTCCACTTGCTCGACGGCGCGGTCAGCGTGGCGACCGATTTCGGCAGCTTCACGCTCGCGGGGCAGAATGTGCTCGACCGGCAGTATATTGACTACAACTCCGACACCCAGCGCCCGACCGATAACCTGCGCTTCTTTGCCGGGCGCGGGCGGACAGTGACGCTTGGCTGGCTCGGCAGCTTCTGATGCGGGCTGCGCTGGTCCTGGTGCATCGCTGGATGGGCGGGCTGATCGGCCTCGGTCTGGCGGTGCTCGGGCTGAGCGGGGCGCTGCTGCTTTGGAAGCCGTGGTGGGTGAGCGTGGCACAAACCCCGCGTGCGCCGAGCGAGGCCGAGACGCTGGCGATTATCGCGGCGGGCGAGAAGCTCGGGGCAGGCTATGTCACGCTGCCGTCCGCTGAATTCGGCGTGGCGCAGGCGGGATTACCCGAAGGCGGGGGTGCCTATCTCGCGCATGACGGGACGTTGCTGGCGCGTTGGGGCAGCACGTGGGACCGGCCTGAGACATGGCTGTTCGATCTCCACCACCACCTGCTCGCGAGTGAGACGGGTGAGCTGGTTGCCGGCTGGCTCGGGATCGCGGCGGCGCTGTTCTGCATCACCGGTGCGATCCTCTGGTGGCCGACGCGGCGAACCTTTCAGTGGCGCGCGCTGCCTGCCCGGATGACCCGGCCCGCCATCATCCGCCATCACCGCGATCTTGGCGCAGTGCTGGCGCTGCCGATCCTGCTTGCCGCGATCACCGGCGCGCTGATGGTGCTGAAGCCCTTGGGGCAGGCGGTGCTCTCCCCGCTTTCGCCTGCGGGTGAGGTGGATGCATGGCAGGCGAAACCGCCCGCCCCCACCTCAGACGCCGACGCAGACTGGCCCGCGCTGCTCGCCGCGGCACGCACCCGCTTTCCCGATGGGACGGCACGGATGATCGTGTGGCCCAAGGCTGCGGGCGAGGCGGTGACGATCCGCTTGCGCCGCCCGTCCGAATGGCATCCCAATGGCAGAACCACGCTGACGTTAGCAGGTGACGGCACGATCCTGCTGGCGCGCGACGCCCCCGCCGCACCGCTCGCCGTGAGGGCGGGCAATGCGCTCTATCCGCTCCACTCCGCGCGGATGGCTGACAGCGCGCTGGCGCTGCCGCTGCGGATTGTGATGACGCTTGCAGGGATCGGGCTGTCCCTGCTGGGCAGTCTGGCCGTGGTGACCTTCTGGAAGGGCCGCAAAGCGCCGCGCATCGCGGCAATCAGGCCGCAGACTCCGCAAGCTGGTTGATCCCTGCGGCGGCGATAAAGAAGTTTGTCCGTTCCTGAAGCCGCTCTGGAAAGGGGCTGATGCCCGCGCCGTGGCTGATCGCCTGCGTTTGCAGGTCGCTGACGAACAGCCCCATGAACATTTCTGCGAGGAAGCCGGGGGTGCCCTCCATCGCTACACCATCCGCCTGCCAGCGCGCAAACACCGCTTCCAGCGCCTCACGGGTCGGGTTGGCGGTGCGTTCGAAGAACTGCCGGGCGAATTGCGGATCGCTGATGCTGCGGGCGATTACGATCCGGACCAGCGCGATCACTTCGGGGTCGAGGAAGTGTTCGTGCATCCCCTTGGCGATGCGGTGCAGGGTTGGCACCGGCGCCAGTCCGGCTGCGGCCGCCTCGCGGATCAGAGTTTCACCCGATGCGGCGCTTTCGAACACCACCGCTTCTAGCAATTGGTCCTTGTTGCCGAACAGCTTGTACACTGTCGCTAGCGATCCCCCGGCGCGGGTCACGATGTCGGCCAGAGTCGCACGTTCGTAGCCTTGTTCGACGAAAAGCTCCCGCGCGGCCGCGATGATCGCCTTGCGGCGTCGATCCAGTCTCAAGTCGTCGGGCAGGGGTGTCATGGCGAAACGGCTCTCGGCGGTGCGGAGGAGATTGACAATGGTGTAATGATCATTACACCTTCGCAGTTGCAATAAAACTAGCAAATGAAAGAACTCCCCCGATGAAGCGCATTTGCACCGCCCTTGCTGTCGCTCTCCTGATCGCAGGCTGCTCGGGCGAGCAGGCCCCGCCTGCGCCTCAACCGATTCCCGTGCAGACGGTCACGATCGTCAGTCAGGCGATCCCCAACGTGATCGAATTGCCCGGGCGGGTGGAGCCGGTGCGGCAGGCCGAAGTGCGCGCGCGGGTGACCGGGATCGTCGAGAAGCGGCTCTACACCGAAGGCACCTATGTGACGGCGGGCCAACCGCTGTTCCGAATCGATCCGCGCGAATTGCGGGCGAGCTATGCACAGACCAAGGCGGCGCTCGACCGGGCGCGGGCGACGCAGAGCAATGCGCGCGCGGTGGTGGAACGCTACAAGCCGCTGGTTGCCGAAAACGCGATCAGCGGTCAGGAATTTGATGCGGCTCAGGCGGCAGCGCGCGAGGCTGAGGCCAATGTCGCGCAGATCCGCGCGCAGCTCGAAGCGGCCTCGCTCCAGCTCAATTACACCACCGTGCGCGCGCCGATTTCGGGCCGGGCCGGGCGGGCGGAAATCACCGAAGGTGCGCTGGTCAGTCAGACCGAAGGCACCTTGATGACGCGGATCGAACAAACCGCGCCGGTCTATGTGAATTTCAACCAAGCCGCGAGCGAAGTGCTGACCATCCGCCGCGCGATTTCGGCCGGCAAGATCGCGCTTGATGCGAATGACCGGGTCGAAGTCCGGCTCAGTTTCACCGACGGCAGCGAATATCCCATCCCTGGCTATATCAACTTCCTCGCCTTCTCGGTCGATGAGGAGACCGGCACGATTGGCCTGCGCGCGGAGTTTCCCAATCCGAGCGGGCTGCTGCTGCCCGGTGAATTCGTGCGGGCCAAGCTGTTCGTAGGCGAATTGAAGCAAGGCATCACCGTGCCGCAGCGCGCCGTCACTCTCTCCGAGAAGGGCGGATCGGTATTCGTGATCGACGCCAAGGGACAGGTCGCTCCGCGCCCGGTCAAGTTGGGTTCGCTGGTGGATGGCAACTGGATCGTCGAAAGCGGGCTCAAGGCCGGTGACGTGGTGATTGTCAGCAATCTCCAGAAGCTGCGGCCCGGCGTCCCCGTGACGGCCGTGAACGGGACCAAGGGCGCAAAACCGTCCGCCGCGCCCAAGGCCGCTGCAACCGCCGGGGCGCGCTGATTTATGGCCCGCTTTTTCATTGATCGCCCGATCTTTGCGTGGGTGATGGCGCTCGGCATCCTGCTCGCCGGGATCATCGCCGTGCGCGCCTTGCCGATCGAGCAATATCCCGAAGTCGCTCCGCCATCGCTGACGATCAGCGTGGTCTATCCCGGCGCTGACGCCCAGACGCTGGAACAGAACGTCACGCAGGTGATCGAACAGCAGCTCAACGGGGTCGAAGGTTTCCTCTACATGGCCTCGTCCAGTGCATCGAACGGCACGGCGAGCATCACGCTGACCTTCGAGGCCGGGACCGATATCGATATCGCCCAGACCGAAGTGCAGAACCGCCTCAGCACGGTCGAAGCGCGCCTGCCCGAAGAAGTCCGCCAGCAGGGTATTACCGTCAGGCAGGCCAATGCCGGGTTCCTGCTGATCGTCGCGCTGACGTCGCCAGCAGGCAACCTCAACAGCACCGATCTCGGCAACATCGCCTCCAGTCAGGTGATCGACGAACTGCGCCGTGTGCCGGGGGTGGGCGATGTTACTCTGTTCGGCTCGCCCTATGCGATGCGCATCTGGCTCGATCCCGATGCACTGGCGTCCTACAACCTTTCGCCCACCGCAGTGCTGAACGCGATCCGCGAACAGAACGCCCAGATCGCCGGTGGCTCGATCGGAGCCAAGCCGCTCGCAGCCGGCCAGCAGATCACCGCGACAATTTCCAGCGAGGGCCGGTTCAAGACGGTCGAGGAGTTCGAGAATATCATCCTGCGGGCCAACACCGGCGCTGCGGTGGTACGGCTGGGCGAAGTCGCCCGGATCGAGGTCGGCGCGCAAAGCTACGCCACATCGACCACGCTCAATGGCACGCCGATGGCGGGGATGGCGGTGCAGCTTGGCACCGGTGCCAACGCGCTCGCCGCAGCAGAGGGCGTGAAGGCGCGCATGGCTGAGCTCGCCCCCGGCCTGCCGGGCGATGTCACCTGGTCGATCCCCTATGACACCACGCCTTTCGTCCAGGCCTCGGTCGACGAGGTGATCAAGACGCTGGTTGAGGCGATGGTGCTGGTGTTCTTGGTCATGTACCTGTTCCTCCAGAACTGGCGCGCGACGCTAATCCCGACGCTGGTGGTGCCGATTGCGCTGGCGGGTGCCTGTCTGGGACTGTGGCTGTTCGGCTTTTCGATCAACGTGCTGTCCTTGTTCGGCATGGTGCTGGCGATCGGCATTCTGGTCGATGACGCAATCGTGGTTATCGAGAATGTCGAGCGGATCATGCGCGAGGAAGGCCTCTCCCCGCTGGAGGCGACCCGCAAGGCGATGGACCAGATCACCACCGCCATCATCGGCATCACGCTGGTGCTGATCGCGGTGTTCGTGCCGATGGCGTTCTTCCCGGGATCGACCGGCGGCATCTACCGCCAGTTTTCGGTGACGCTGGCGATCGCGATCTTCTTCTCGGCGTTTCTGGCGCTGTCGCTCACCCCGGCGCTGTGCGCGACGTTCCTGAAGCCGATTGCGGGTGAGGGGCATGGGGCAGGGCACGCAGGCGAGACTCCGGGTGACCCTGCCCCGCATCAGCCTGGCTGGCGCGGCTGGCTGGCCAGTGCGCGCGGGGTTGCCGGGCGCTTCTTGGGCAAGTTCAACATCTGGTTCGCGCGGATGGAGGGGAAGTATGATCACTCCAACACCCGCATCCTCTCCCGCCCCAAGCGCGGCATGGCGGTCTTCCTCGCGTTGGTCGCCGTCACCGTGCTGCTGTTCCTGCGCCTGCCGACCGCGTTTCTTCCGACCGAGGATCAGGGCTATCTGATCACCGCCGTGCAGGCCCCTCCCGGCGCCACGGAAGAACGGATGGACGAGGCGCTGAAGCCCGTCACTGATTTCTGGATGGCGCAGCCCGAAGTCGATAGCCTAGTGGTGATCCGCGGCTTCAGCTTCTTTGGCCAAGGCCAGAACAATGCCCTGATGTTTGCCTCGCTTAAGCCGTGGGAAGAACGCGGTGCCCCCGAAAGCGGCGCGGATGCCCTGCTTGGCAAGGGCATGGGCACGTTTATGCAAAATGACGGAGCCACCGCCTTCGTGATCCAGCCGCCTGCGATCCAGTCGCTGGGGCAGGCCTCCGGCTTCACGCTCAAGTTGCAGGATCGCGCCGGGCTGGGGCGTGAGGCACTGATCGCCGCGCGCGACCAGTTGCTGGGCGCGGCATCGCAAAGCGCCCTCATTACCGGCTTGCGGCCCGAGGATCAGGGGCCGAGCCCAGAGGTCAAGATCGCAATCGACCGGGTGCAGGCCCGCGCGCTCGGCCTGTCGATGGCCGAGGTCAATGCCGCGCTCTCGATCACCTTCGGTTCGGCCTACGCGAATGACTTCAACCGCGAAGGGCGGGTGTTGCAGGTGTTGGTGCAGGCCGATGCGCCGTTCCGCATGACGCCGGATAACGTGCTGGCCTTGCGCATTCCCAATGCCGTGGGCGAATTGGTGCCGTTCGGCGCCTTTGCCACCGCGGAATGGTCCGCCGCTCCTGCCAGTCTGGCGCGGTATAACGGCTATCCGGCCATGACCCTGTCGGGGATGGCCGCGCCCGGCAAATCATCCGGCGCAGCGCTGGCCGAGATGGAGCGGCTCGCGGGCGAGCTGCCGCAAGGCATCGGCTATGAATGGACGGGCGTCTCATTCGAGGAAAAGCAGGCGGGCGGGCAGATCGGATTGCTGCTGGGCCTGTCGGTGGTCGTCGTGTTCCTGGTGCTCGCCGCGCTTTACGAAAGCTGGACGATCCCGCTCGCCGTGCTGCTGATCGTGCCGATGGGCGTGCTTGGTGCGGTGTTGTTCTCGATGCTGCGCGGGCTTTCGGCCGATGTCTATTTCAACGTCGGGCTGATCACGATCATCGGGCTCGCGGCCAAGAACGCGATCCTCATCGTAGAGTTCGCGATCGAGGAGGAAGATCGCGGCGAATCTCCGCTGGATGCCGTAAGGTCAGCGGCGCGGCTGCGGCTGCGGCCGATCATTATGACCTCGCTCGCCTTTGCGATGGGGATGGTGCCGCTGGTGCTGGCGAGCGGCGCGGGCGCGGCCAGCCGCATCGCGGTCGGCACGGGTGTGCTCGGCGGGATGGTTGCGGCGACGGTGCTTGGCATCTTCCTCATCCCGCTGCTCTACCTGATGGTGCGCCGCCTTGGCCGCGGCAAGCATCAGGACAAGCCTGCGGAACCCGTGCTCCCGCATAATCCGCAACAAGGTGGGGAGCCTGCCCAATGAAGCGCCTCGTCACTCTTGCGCTGGCATCGACGATGCTGGCGGGCTGCGTCAATCTCGCGCCCGATCACACGCGCCCGGAGCTGGCAACTGCGCCTGCCTTCGATCCCGCCTACCGCCCGGATGGCACCGTGGTCGCATCCCAGCTGTCCTATCGCGAATGGTATCAGGACCCGCGCCTGCAAGACCTGATTGCCAGCGCGCTCGCCAACAATCGCGATCTGATGGCGGCGACCGCCCGGATCGAGCAGGCCCGCGCCAGCTTCCGGATCGAGAACAGCCGCCGCTTGCCGAGCGTCGTGGCGACCGCCAGCGGCACGCGCTCGCGCCAAGCCACGGCGGGCAATCCGGCGCTCGGGGGCGGGTCCGGCAATCAGCCTGCCTCCTTCACCTTCAACCGCTATGACATCGGGGTCGGGGTGAGCTCGTTCGAGCTCGATTTCTGGGGCCGGGTCAAGAACCTGAGCGAAGCGGCGCGGGCGAGCTACCTCGCTTCGGTCGCCACGCAGCGGGCGTTCTACCTCTCACTGATCGCCGACACCGCCACGACCTATTTCGAAATCGTCGAGACCGAAGAACAGATCGTGCTGGCCGAAGCGACTGCGGCGAGCCGCCGGGAAGGTTTGAAGATCGCCAAGCTGCGGCTGGATGCCGGGGTGACGTCGGCGCTGCCATACCGGCAGGCGGAAACCCTGCTGACTCAGGCCGAACAGCAGATCGCCAGCGAGCGATTGGCGCTGGCGCAATTGCGCAACCAGCTGGCAGTGCTGGTGGGCGGGACTGTGCCGGACAACCTGCCGCAGGGCCTCTCGCTCGCAGCGCAGGCGGATGAGCGGCGGCTGGCGGCGGGGCTGCCGTCCGAACTGCTTCTGGCCCGGCCCGACATTATCGCGGCCGAGGAACAGTTGCGCGCCGCACGTGCCAATATCGGGGCGGCGCGCGCGGCGTTCTTCCCGTCGATTTCGCTGACCAGCAATGTCGGCCTGACCTCCACCAGCCTTGGCAACCTGTTCGATGGCGATGGCCTGGGCTGGAGCTTCGGACCTTCGATCTCGCTTCCGATCTTCGATTTCGGTCAGCGTGAGGCGAACCTCGATCTGGCCAAGGCGTTGGAGGTCGAACAGGTCGCGACCTATGACCGCACCGTGCAGCAGGCGTTCCGCGAAGTGTCCGATGCGCTCGCCGGGCGCGAATATCTTGCCCAGCAGATCGCGACGCTGGAGCGGGCGCGGGCCGCTCAGGTCGAAATCGCCCGCATCGCGCGGGCGCGTTACCGGGAGGGCGTGGCCGATTACCTCGAAGTGCTGGACGCCGAACGCAATCTGTTCAGCGCCGAGCAGCAATTGCTGGCCACCCGCCGCGCATGGTTGCAAAACGGCGCGACGCTGTTCGTGTCGTTGGGCGGCGGTGCGGGAGCGGGCGAGCCGGGCGACTGACGCCCCCGGTCAGCCGCGCATCTCGAGCCGGCCGAGCAGTTCCAGTGTTTGCCGGGCCGAGCCTGGCGGGGTGGTGCCCGCCAGTTCAAGTGTGACTGCGCCGTGCAAGGTCGACCAGATCAGCAGTTCCAGCGCCCGCGCTTCGGCTTCCGCCATCCCGCTCCCGATCAACCCGTCGCCATAGACCGACAGCGTCGCCCGCGCCCGCGCCACCGCTCGGCCCAGCGCGTTGTCGCTGCCGTCCTCCTGTTGATGCTGTTCGAACATCAGGCGATAGGTGTTGGCATTGCTCAGCGCGAAATCGAGATAGGCGCGCCCGGCTGCTGCGCCCCTGGCTGCGGCATCTCCCGGAGTTGCCGCATAGGCGGCCTCAAGCTGTTCGGCGAAGCGTTCGAAGCCCCGGATCCGCACGGCGGCCAAGATATCGTCCCGGCTGGCGAAATAGCGATAGGGCGTCATCGGGCTGACCCCGAGCGCGGCAGCGATCTGCCGCATGGAGACCTGCTCTGCCCCGCGCTCGGCAAACATCACCTCGGCCACATCGCACAGCTGCGCCTGAAAGCGGGCGAGGTCATCATCGGTGAGCGCGCGGGACAAAGAGGTTCTCCGGATCAACGGCGAGCATAGCGAAGGGCGCTTGACTCCTCAATCTTACGATGTAAATTTACAGTGTAAATAGATTGCAGGAAGGCGCGCGCCATGACCACCATCGAAACCGACTACCTGATCATCGGCGGCGGGGCGGTCGGCATGGCGTTTGCCGATACGATCATCGCCGAGACTGAGGCGCACGTCACCATCGTTGACAGGCAGGCGAAACCCGGCGGGCACTGGAACGATGCCTATGGCTTTGTCGCGCTGCACCAGCCCTCGGCGTTCTACGGGGTCAATTCGCTCCCCTTGGGAGAGAACCGCAAAGACACCCACGGTGCCAATGCGGGGCTGTACGAACTGGCGTCGGGCGCGGAGGTGAGCGGTTATTACGACAAGGTCATGCGCCAGCGGCTGCTGCCGTCGGGGCAGGTCACCTATCTGCCGATGAGCGAATATCGCGGGGACGGCCGCATCGTCTCGCTGATGTCGGGCGGGGAAACGCAGGTGACGGTGCGCCGCAAGACGGTCGATGCGACCTATAACAGCCCGACCATTCCGGCCAACCACACCCCGAGCTTTGCCGTGGGGGAGGGTGTGCAATTGGTGCCCCCCGGCGAAATGATGCGCCTGTGGCGCAAGCCTGAGCGGCCGTCGCGCTTCGTCGTACTGGGTGCTGGCAAGACCGCGATGGATGCGGTGGGCTGGCTGCTCGCGATGGGAACGCCGCCGGATGTGATCCAGTGGGTCAAGCCGCGCGAAGGCTGGCTGATCAACCGCACCTGCACGCAGCCCGGTGTGGAGTTTTTCGACGCGGTGTTCGGCGGGCAGCTGGCGCAGATGCAGGCCTTTGCGGAAGGCGCCTCGCCGGACGATGTGTTTGCGCGGCTTGAAGCAGCGGGCACGATGCTGCGGATCGATCCTGATGTCACGCCCACCATGTTTCACTACGCGACGATCTCGGCGGGCGAGGTCGAGCAATTGCGCCGCGTCACCAATGTCGTGCGCAAGGGCCGCGTGAAGGCGATCACCGCCGCAGCGATTGAACTGGACGAAGGCAGCGAACCGGCAGTGGCGGATGCGCTTTACATCGATTGCACCGCCTCGGCAGTCGAAGCGCGGCCGTCGGTGCCGATCTTTCAGGGCGACCGGATCGTGCCGCAACTCGTGCGGGTGCCGCAGCCGTGTTTCTCGGCAGCGCTGATCGCCTTTGTCGAGGCGCATTATCCCGATGATGCGGCGAAGAACGCGCTGTGCCGCACGGTGCCATTCCCGCATGATCTGACCAGCTATTGCACCACCAACATCGTCAACCTGATGAACCAGGGCGCGTGGTTCGGGGATGAGCGGTTGGGGACGTGGATCCGCCAAAGCCGGCTCGACGGGTTCGGCAAGATCGCCGCGAGTGTCGACCGCAGCGATAGTGCGCGGGTGGCGGTGCTTCAGCAAATGCGGCAAATGGGCCCGCTGGCGGTGCAGAACCTGATGCGGCTAACCAGCGCTTCTTAACGGCCTCTGCGGCTGTTTTCACGTCGGCTTTTGCGCACCAGTTCGGCCATGCGGATGCTGGCGCCCGCCACCGTCATGCGCGCATGATCCGCGCCGACCGAAGCAGCGGTCGCGGCGGCCTCGGCAAACAGGCGGCCGCCGACCGAAACCACGGTCGGGTGGTTGGCCGGAACCAAGCGGCTGTGTTCGACCGCGCTGCGCAGGCGATCCAGCGATTGCTGGCGGAACAGGGCATCGGACAGGCCGATGTCGATCGCATCGGGCTTTTGCGCGCCGAGCTGGTTGAGCAGGGCTTCCTCTGTATCGGGGAAGGCCATCTCTACTTGCCAGCCTGCATCGGTGAACTGGTCGGCCAGCAGCGCCGTGCCAAGCATATGCGGCTCCCCCGGCGCGGTTGCCAAAAGGATGCTGTAACGGCTGCTGCGGATCCCCTGCGGGGCCGTTTCATAGCGCACCGCGTGGCCTGCCATCTGCAACATGCTGATGGCGATCGTCAGTTCGAGCTCGGTGCAATCATCGGCGAGCCAGGCATCGCCGAGCGCGCGGGCCGCAGGCTCGATCAGCAGACTGAGCACCGTATCGCTCGTCCAGCCCTGTTCGGCGAGCGCCGCCATTAACGCGTTGAGACCAAGATCATCGCCATCCAGCGACATCTGCACGGCCTTGCGAACATGCTCGGCCACGGCGGGCGGCAGGTCGAATTGGCCGCCGACGGGATCGGGAATGCGGCTGACATTGCTGCTGAGGAACATGTCCCAGCCGGTGAATAATCGGGCTGGCGCCATGTGCTTGCTCAGCACTTCGATTTCGCTGTGGCGCTGATCGCGGGCGACCGAGGACCAGATTGCTTCCAAGCCTTCGGGTGGGCCTTCGAGGGTCTGGAGAAACCGGCCTTCTTCGAACAACAACATTCCCGTAACGCCGACGCTGCGATTGCGCGCGCGGGCTTGCCGGGCGAGCGATTGCAGCTCGGTTGCGTCCGGAATCTTGGTGGCAGTGCTCTGATACGTCAGGCACCCGATCCAATTGTCTTCCGCGACTTGAAGGTTGTCCGTCCTGGCCATTCACCCATCCCCACTGCACCTTTACGAAAGGGTCAGTCGAGCACCGCAGAGAACGAACTCCGCACAGGCCCGGCGCGATCCCTCCGCCGCCTCTTGTCTTCCCCTGGCAAGTGGCCCGGCATCTAACGCACCGGTCGTTCCGCCCTGGATTGCCGCTTAGCCCATTGAGGCCGGGCGACTTCGGCGTGCCCGTTCAATCATAAGGCGCCCACACATCGCGTGCTGAAAGCTGCGGGCGGCCAATCGGCAGACAGTTTTGCCGTGGGATTATCATCAGGAGAGCCGGTAGTTTCGTCAAGTGATATATCCCGCACCTGTTTTCCCGATACCGCAACAATCGCGGCTTTCCGGGATATTGCGTCGGCAGATTTAACCATGTTCCCGCTCTGGGACGAGCATTGGCGGGCCGACAATGCCCGCGATCCTGCTCGAGTGGCCGCGCGCAGGCCTGAGTCGCACCCACACTGGGAGCACAACATAGGTGATGGTGAATAGTTGCCGACCTGTCAGTCAGGGCCGCGTCGAGGCCGTTCCGCGCATCGCTGCCTGGCAGCGTCAAGGTGCCGGACCGGAACATTCCTCGGCCAGGAGACAACGAATGAACCTAATAATTGTCATTATCGTCGGCGGCATTCTCGGCTGGCTCGCCAGCATCGTGATGCGGACCAACGCGCAGCAGGGCATTCTCCTCAACATCGTGGTCGGCATTGTCGGCGCGTTGCTTGCCGGGTTCCTGATCTCGCCCTTGCTCGGCGTTGCGCCGATCACTTCGGGCGCATTCGATATCAGCGCATTGCTGGTGTCGTTCCTTGGCGCGCTGATCCTGCTCGCCATCGTCAATCTCGTTCGCCGCGGTTCCGTGCGTTGAACAAAGGAGCACGTCACATGAAGAAGATCATTACCATCGCTGCGCTCGGCGCATCGGCCCTCGCGCTTGCCGCCTGTGCGGAGAGCAAGCAGGAAGAACAGCTCGAAGCCCAGGCCGAAGACGTCCGCGAAGCGGGCGAACAGACCGCCGATCAGATGGAAGACACCGCCGACACGCTCGACCAGACGGTCGACGGGGTGGATTCGAACGCCGAGCAGAACCTTGAGAACAAGGCTGACGCCGTTCGCGACAGCACCGAAGCCAAGGCTGACGCGCTTGAGGAAAAGGCCGACAACCTTCCCCAGTAAAGCCTTTCGGCTTCAGACGGCGCTGATTGTGAGGCACATCCGCGGCGCCGTCTGTGTGCGGGCCTGTCCAGTGGACAGGCCCGCCCATGATTAGGCCTCGGGCAAGGCATCCGCGCCGTCGATGATGGCCCGGATCGCCGCGCGGCCGCGATTGATCCGGCTCTTGACGGTGCCGATCTTGCAATCTGTCGCAAGCGCCGCTTCTTCGTAGCTCATTCCCGCTCCCGCGATCAGCATCAGCATCTCACGCTGCGTGTTGGGCAATTGTCCCAGCGCCACCTCGATATCGTGGAGATGCAGCCCTTCTTCCTGATTGGGCTGCTGGATCAGGATCCGCTCCGCCGCCTCGGGATCCCACGGGGTCAACCGACTGCGCTTGCGCGCCGTGCTGTAGAACTGGTTGCGCAGGATCGTGAACACCCACGGACGGAACTTGCTGCCCGGTTGGAAGGTATGGCGTGATGACCAGGCGCGGACCATCGTCTCTTGCACCAGATCGTCCGCCATATCGCGCTGCCGGCATAGCGATTGCGCAAAGCGCCGCAGCGCCGGGAGCGATGCGGTCATTTCATCGGTGAAGCCGGAGGCAGGATTTTCACAGGAACTGGTCGGGGCTGGCTTGTGCATGGCACCTTTCCGTCACGATTCTCCCCCCACCTCTCTTGGGCCACCTTCCGTCCGGGTTCCCTATACTCGGCAAGGATTTGCGCGCCGCTGACGCAGGCAAAGCGTTAAACCGGGTCATTGGCCTATGTGAGTTCGCCCCGCGCTCTCGTGTCCTATCAATGGCAGCCTCCCGCCGCGTGCGCGGCTGATGTGAAAGGATGGAGTATGCGTATCCCATTGCTGATCGCCGCCAGCCTGCTGGCAACGGCCTGTAACAGCCCCGGCTCTGACGAGAACATGGCTGCAAGCGGAGTTGGCGAAGCTGAAAACGATGCCGACAACGCCTTGTCCGAAGAAGCCCCCACCTCGCTGGCCTTCGTGCAGGCGGCCGCGATGTCGAACCTCTATGAAATCGCCGCTGCTAACATCGCGCTCGACAAGGCCGAAGCCGGGTCAGTGCGGGATTTTGCGCAGATGATGGTCACTGATCATTCGAAGGCGCTAGAGACGCTCGAGGATGCGGTGGGAAGCTCGGGCCAGACGCTGGCGCTGCCGATCAATCTCGACGCCGACCATCAGTCCAAAGTCGATATTCTTCAGAGCCTTCAGGGTGCCTCCTTCGACCGCGAATATCTGAGCCAGCAAATGACAGCGCACCGCGAGGCGCTGACCTTGCTCAAGTCCTATGGCGGTGACGGGGAGATTGCGGAGCTGCGCCAGTTTGCCCAAGGCGCGATCCCGACCGTGCAGAAGCACCATGACTGGCTGGAGAAGAACACCCCGCAGCCGGGTACAGCGATGGCGGGCGGCCAGGCCACCCCCACGCCTTAACGAGACCATCGTTCCGACAAAGCAAACCCCGTGTGGCTGCGCGCCGCACGGGGTTTTGTTTGCGGGTGTTCAGTCGGCGTTGACGGCTTTGGGAAGCAGGCGCGCGGCGGGCTTTGGCCCGGCCTCTTCCAGTGCTGCCAAGAAGGTTTTCGACCACCAGTGAACGTCCTGTTTGACGATGCAGTCGAACATCGTCTTGTGCCGCTCCTGTCGTTCGGCGAGCGGCATGGCGAGCGCGCGGGCGATGCCATCGGCCATGTCCTCGCTGCTGTGCGGGTTGACGATCACCGCGCCTTCCAGTTGCGCGGCGGCCCCGGCAAAGCGTGACAGCACCAGCACGCCGGGATCGGCGGGGTCTTGCGCTGCGACATATTCCTTGGCGACCAGATTCATCCCGTCCCGCAAGGGCGTGACCAGCCCAACCCGTGCCGCGCGGTAGATGCCGAACAGCTTCTCGCGCGAGTAGCCGTGATTGACGTAGCGGATCGGCACCCAGTCGATCGTCGCGAATTCGCCATTGATGCTGCCCGACAGCGCGTTGAGCTCGGCGCGGATCTGCTGGTAGCTCGGCACATCCCCGCGTGATGGCGGTGCGATCTGAAGCAGCGACACCTTCTCGCACAGTTCGGGGTGGTTGGTGAGGAACTGCTGGTAGGCGATAAAGCGCTCCTGCAAGCCCTTCGAATAATCGAGCCGGTCGACGCCCACAATCATGTCGCGCCCGACTGCGCTTACCATCAGCTGGGTTTGCGCCTGCTTGGCCGCCATCGTGTGCGCCGAGCTGCAAAAATCGGCGGTGTCCAGCCCGATCGGGCACACCAGCACGCGCGTGCGCCGCTCACCGAAGCTGACGATCTCGCCATCAATCTCGGCATCGAGATGGGCGGTGACATAGTCCATGAACGCCTGTCGCCACTCGTCAGACTGGAAGCCGACCACATCGTAATCGAGCAGGCTTTCAACCAGCTCGCGGTGATCGGGCAGCGATATCAGCAGGCTTGGCGGGGGCCAGGGGATGTGGAGGAAGAAGCCGATCCGGTTGCGAAAGCCGCGCTCGCGCAGCTGCTGGCCGAGCGGCAGGAGATGGTAGTCATGCACCCAGACCAGATCATTCGGCTCGATCAGCGGGCCGACAGTTTCGGCAAAGCGGTGGTTCACCCGCGCATAACCTCCGGCATAGTCGCGCGCGATCTCCGTCAGGTCGAGCCGGTAGTGGAACAGCGGCCACAAGGTACGGTTGGCAAAGCCGTTGTAATATTCCTCAATGTCCTGCGCTTCGAGATCGATGGTGGCCGTGGCGACGCCATTGGCGCGGCGGAAGGTGATCTGGCCGGTGAATTCCTCGGTCTGCTCACCCGACCAGCCGAACCAAATACCATTGCTGGCGCGCAGACCTGCCGCCAGTGCGACAGCCAGTCCACCGCGATTGGCGGTCTCGCCTTCGGTTTCGGTCTGCACGCGGTTGGAAATGGCAATCAGGCGAGGCATCGGCGACCCTCCGTTGTGGGGCAGTGCCGCAGGTGGTGCGGCCATGCAGGGGTAAAGCCAGGGCGGACCTTGTCCGCGACATCCAGCGACCCTGCGACCCTTGCCCAAACCGGGCGAACAAAAAATGGCCTATGTGGTAAATTTGGCCGACGCCCGGTTACGCCAGCAATTTGCGGATGTGGCTGATCACTTCGGCAGGGCCAGCCAGCACGTCATCGGCGTAGGCGGCGATCTTCCGACCCACTGCAATCCCGCGCCCGCCGAACTTGCGTGCGGCAAGCATGGCCGGAATGTCGGTCAGGTCGTCACCGATGTAGATGGGTGAGCTACCCGCAAAGCGCCACCGGTCCATGATCTGGCGCACGGCCTCGCCCTTGTTCGCACCGGGCAAAAGCAGTTCGAACACCATATCGCCAGGCTGGATCGCAAGGCGATGGTTCTCCGCGCATTCCTTGGCCCAATCATGCACCGCCTCGCGCAGCGTCGGCGCGAGCCGGTAATGCAGGCCGAGGCCAAAGCTCTTCAGTTCGATCACCACGCCCTGCTGCGTGGCGAAGCGCTTCTCGGTCGCGCGCGCTAGCCGGGCGAACAGCGCAGAATGCTCGGGCGCGCTCAGCAGGCCGTCGCTGCGCAGTTCGAGCCCGTGGCTGGCGGCCACCGTCACACCGCTCAGGCTCTCGCCCCACAGCGCATCAAGCTGTTCGAGCGAGCGGCCGGAGATGATTGCGACGCGCCCGTCCAGCCGCTCCATCGCCTCGGCGATCAAGGCGTGCAGATCGTCACTCACCACAATGGCGTCGGGCGTGGCGACAATCGGCACGAGCGTGCCGTCGAAATCCAGCAGCAGGGCAAGGGGCTGTGGCAGGGTCATTGCGCGTGCTCCGGTTCGTGCCGGGGTCTCCGCTTTGGTTCTGATGCCGTATCGGCGCGGATGCGCGCGAGTACGGCGGCGGCGCTGAGGCCGTGGACCAGTGCGGACTGTGCAATCGCCACCAGCACTATCAGCCACAGGTCGGCCAGCCCCGCCAAGGGCGCTGCGCTTGCGGCAAAGGCGAGGTAGTAGAGGCTCCCGATCCCGCGCACACCAAAGGCGGCGGTGACAAAGCGTTCGCGCGGCGGCAGGCCCGATCCAGCCAGCGCGATCCACCCGCTCAGCGGACGGACAAGGAAGATGAGGCTCGCAGCGATGGCGACGTGTTTCCACTCCACCCACGCCGCATAGGTGCCGAGCGCCGCCCCCGTCATCAGTAGCAAAACCGCTGTCAGCGCGTGTTCGATGGCAAGATTGAACAGGTGGAGGTTGCTGTGGAAGCTGTGCTTGGCCTCGACCCGGCGGAACGCCATGCCGCCCACGAAGCAAGCGATAAAGCCATAGCCGTGGATGAACTCGGCCGCGCCGTAACACACCAGCACACCTGCCAGCGCGAGCACGCCCGACCCTGTCTCGGCGAGGATGTTGCCCATCGGCCAGCGGAACACCACCTGCCCGAGCAACCACCCGGTCAAGACGCCGCTGACCGCGCCCGCTGCGATCCGGTAGGCGACATCATAGCTGAACCAGTTGATCGCTTCGGTGCCGGAAAGCCCGCCCAGTACGGCAATGGCGAGGTAGACGAAGGGGAAGGCCAGCCCGTCATTCAATCCGGCCTCGGTCGTGAGGGCGAAGCGCACCGGATGCTCACCGCCTTCGGTTGGCGGGCCGACCTGCAAATCGCCCGCCAGCACCGGATCGGTGGGCGCAAGCACAGCGCCCAGCAGCAGCGCGCTCGCCAGCGGCAGGCCGGCTGCCGTGCCTGCCAGCACCATCGCGCCGATGGTCAGCGGCATCGCCACCGCCAGCAGCCGCCACGTCACCCGCCAGCGCGCAAAGGGGCGCACCACGTCGAGCCGCATCCCGGTGGCAAACAGCGCGACGATGACCGCCATTTCGCTCATCGTCTCCCACCACTGGGGATGGCTGATGGGCGTGAAGAGCGGCGGCGCTTCGTCGATCGCCAGCGCGCAGACAAAGCCCGCAAGGATCAACAGGGCCGATGCGGCAGGCTCGCGGCCCGAAACGAATCGCGGCAGCCAGAATGCGGCCAAAATGGCGAGCCCCGCGAACAGCAGAAATTCGTGATAGGACATGAAAAGGTGACTGCCGTTGGTTCCGCCGAAGGGGCGGGAGCCGCGGGCATGGCGCGGCGAACAGGGCTCAACATTAACCGGGGATAGGAACCCTGCAATCGCGTCGCGCGTGGTCTCTACCCAGGGCGCGGCTGCGAAGCTCACAAAAAACCCCGCCCATCACTGGGCGGGGAGTATATTGGGGCAATGACCGGGCCAAAAGAAAGCCGAACGCAGGCCGGGTCATCCGATGACCGGAAGGATCGGGACCTTCTGGTAGTTAAGTCTCTGCCCAGCCTACGCACGGCACGCTCTAACCTAAATTGGACTCATTCAAATTAGGGCACCCAGACGGCGATCGCGCTGTCTTTTCCGGCCTGCGCCCGCCGTGGCCGTTATAGACGGTCGTCCCTGTTCTCAGCCATCAAGGAACGCTATGGGTCAAACCGCATTGTTCCATTATAGCCAGAAATGGTCATGTCGTGGGGCTTTGCTTCGCCCAGTTTACCGATCAAAGTGATTGTTTAAGTCAGTGTGCAGCTTTTTTCCGGTGAGCCGAACGTAATTCGACCCCCGGCGTAACTTTTGAGTGAGAGAAGAAACGGCTATTCAGGGATATTGCATATGACGCAACACTCCCGAGGAGGACGCCAGTGTCCAATGCTTTTTTACAACGTCTGACGCACGCGGCCGTACTCTCGGATGAGGAGCTGGCCGCCGTCGAGGAACTGTGCCGGCAGCCCAAAGATATCGCGGCCAAGAAGTACCTCTCGCGCGATGGTGACGAGATGGTGTCCTTCCCTGTCGTGCTAAGCGGCTGGGCCGCGCGCTATCAGATCTTGCGCGATGGTGCGCGGCAGATCACGCGCTTGCTGCTGCCGGGCGATGCCTTCTACTTCGATTCGTCGCCCGATGGCGTCGCGATCGAGGAAGTCATCACCCTCAGCTCGTGCCGCATCGTGAACATTCTCCACGCCGATATGCGCCGCGTGATCGACCGTTTCCCGGCAGTGGGTGAAGCGATGCGCAGCTATGGCAGCATGGAAAATGCCGTGATGGCATCATGGGTGGTCAATGTCGGTCGGCGCGATGCGCTGGAGCGGATGGCGCATCTGATCTGCGAGGCGCATTACCGGCTTTCGCTGGTCGATCCCAAGCTGGATGAACAGATGTTCTTCCCGCTCACGCAGGACGATCTGGCCGATGCACTCGGCCTGACCCCGGTGCACATCAACCGGAAGCTGCAACAGTTGCGTCAGGATCAACTGATCACTCTGCGGTCAAAGCAGCTGATCATTCATGACCTGCGAAGCCTGCAACAGGTTGCCGGGTTCGACAGCGCCTACCTCGCGCCGCGGACGCAGACACCGCGCGATGAGGAACGGCTGAAGGCTATCGCGGCCTGAGATGACCCCGCGTGACGGGGGAATGGGTGAGCGCAGTGGGATCGCTGCGCTCACCGAACATTGCTCTAGCTCGCGCGTGTCGCCAGTTCGGCGATAACGCTGATCACCCGGTCAAGGTCGGCCGGCTTGCTGATGCATACGCTGGCCGCAAGATCATCGGGCAGCATCCCCGCGTCATAACCGGTCAGAAATGCGAACGGGATATCCCGCGTCTGCAACTCGCGCGCGAAATCGAACGTGTGGCTATGGCCCAGGTTGATGTCGATCAGCGCCGCATCAATCCGCCCTTCGGCGAGCAGGTCAGGCAGATCGGGCACGATCGCGGTGACTGCGACGACCTTGGCACCGGCTTGCTGGAGCATTTGCTTACAATCATGTGCTTGGTAGTAATCATCTTCGACGATGATGATGCGGCACCCGGAGAGCACTCTGTCAGTCATGGCAGCGGCCCAATCAGGAACGCGTCTCGAGAATGCTGCCGGAATCCGTCAGCGGAAACTCCAGCTGGGCCAGCACTCCGGTATCGTGAATATCGAAGCGCCCTTCGCCCTGCAATTCGTAGGGCACGCGCTCCTCGATCAGGCGCCGCCCGAAGCCCTTGCGGTTGAACTTCGTCTTGCGCTGCGGCGAAGTTTCCTGCCAGCGCAAGTTCATCCAGGGCTTTCCGTTCTTTTCCAGAGTCGTCCACACGATCCGAATATACCCGGTATCGCCCAGCGCGCCATATTTGATCGAGTTGGTTGCAAGTTCATGGATCGCGAGTGTGACAATCTCCGCCGCATGGGGCGACAAAGCAATGGGTGGCCCGTCCAAATGATACTGATGTGGCTGGGCGGCGTGGACCAGCAATTCCTCGCGAACGAGCTCGGCCAGATCGACATTGCGGCCGGGTGAGCGGGTGAGGGTGCTCTGGGTCCGGCCCATCGCTTGCAGGCGGCCGATCAGGTGATCGACATAATCGCTGACATTGCGGTGGCTGGGCGCCGACAGCCGGGCGACCGAACGGACCATGCCGATCAGGTTGCGCACGCGGTGCTGCAATTCGGCCACCAGCAGCCTTTGCCATTCCTCTTCGCGGCGACGCTGGGTGGTGTCGACCATTGCGCCCAGCATCCGCACCGGGCTGCCGCCTTCGTCAAACAGGAAGCGACCGCGCGCTGACAGCCAGCGAACTTCGCCGGTAGGATGGCACACGCGGTATTCGTTGACGTATTCGCAGCCGCTTTCCATCGCTCCCCTGATCTTGTCCTCGGTGGCGCCGCGATCATCCGGGTGGACACGTTCCGACCAAATGTCATAGGTCGGGACGATCTCGCCCGGCTCGTACCCTTCCATACGGAAATGTTCGTCCGACCAGGTCAATTCGCCGGTTTCGACATTCCAGTCCCACAGACCGACCTTGCCGATCTCGCTCGCCACCCGCAGCATTTCTGCGCCGTGGGACAACTGCTGTTCGACCTGTCGGCGGGCGGTGATGTCGGTCGCCATCCCGAACCATTCGGTGATCTCGCCATCTTCGCCCAGCACTGGGATCGCGCGCGACGAAAGCCAGCCGAGGATTCCGTCGGCGGTCACAATGCGGTGTTCGATCTTCAGCGGCTGGCGGTTGCGGATCGCCTCGGCGAGAGCGGCTTCCACCATCGCCCGGTCGCTTTCGGGGACGAAGTCTTCGATCCAGTTACCCGCCGCGCCGCGATTGCCGAGCAGGTCCCTGCCGCCAACCTGCTCCATCTCCGTGCCTTGCGGGTTCATGCGGAAAATCAGATCGGACGTCGCTTCGATGAGGGATTGCAATCGGCCTTCGCTGTGACGCAGCGCGATCTCCATCGTCTTGCGCGGCCCGATATCCTCGAACAGGATTCCGACCTGATAGGGGGCCTGTTCGCCGATCGGGAAGGCGAAGACGTCGAACCAGCGGCCCATGGCGGAGGATTCGCTTTCGAACCGCTTGGCCACCCCGGTCAAGGCGATGGTGCCATAGGTCGCCGGCCAGTGATCCTCGATATCGGGCTGCATTGAACGCATGGTCCGGCCGATCGGGTCAATCAGGCCGGTGTGACCGACAAAAGCGTCATTGGCTTCGAGGAAGCGATAATCGACGCCCTTGCCCTCATCATCGAAGACGATCTCGACGATGCAGAAGCCTTCGTCGATCGCATCGAACAGCAGTTTGTAGCGGGCATCGGCTTCGCGGCGCCCGGCGCGGGCGACGTGTTCGCTGGTGATGTCGCGGATTCGCACCATGATCGCCCCGCGCTGGCCATGCTCCATCGGGGTGAGTGCGATTTCATAGATCAGCGGCTGATCTAACCCTTCTTCAACCAGCGTCTCGGCCGTGCAGCTGGTGAGAGCGCGGGTGAAGTGTTCCGACCACTGGGTCGCGTGCTTGGGAAACCGGTCGCGCAGGCTTTGTCCGGCGAGGTCATCCAGCTTGAATAGCGTACAAAATGCCGGGTTGGTCGAAAGATAGCGCCAGTCGCTATCCTGATCCTCCGCAACCTCCAGCGGTTCAAGGACGCACACAGCGTCGGGCAGCGCCTTGAAGACGGTGCTGAACAGGCTTTCGGCAGTTGCGTGTGGCAGATCCGGCATTAAGTCGCCTCTCGAGGGGGGCATAAGCGATGGGGCAGGGCACGGGATTAACATAAGTTGGTCTGGGGAAAAGCACCTGTGAGGCTACTAACGCACGATAGGGACACGCGCTCCCAGAGGCAGAGAATGGTTCGCATGCAAAGGAGCACATTATGCGAATGATCCTCACGATGGTCGCCCTCGGCGGCGCGGCCTATGCGTTGTCCCGCAAGCTGGGTGGCCGCAGCAGCAGCCACGGCAATGCCGCCTTTGCGGGCAACCAGCCGCGCCAGTCCAATGATGACGTCCGCGATTCCGGCCCCGCAGCGATGCGCGATTCCCCCGGCCGCAAGTGGACGGGCGTCGACGAAGCCAGCGACCAGAGCTTTCCCGCAAGCGATCCGCCCGGCAATTACTGACACCAACGCCGCAGTACCCGTGAGCGAGCCAGACGTTATGCCGGATTTGCAAGTCATCCGGTCGCACACATCATGGCCGGAATGATGATTTGGGTTAGTGTCCTTTATTGCGTATTCGCTTCCAAGCAGGCCGGGTGTTCCAGCCTGACTTATGCCGGGATCGATATTGATGGCCACTATGACCGATGCCGGGACGGAACCATTGTTCCGGCTGCTCAGCCGCTACATGGCGCTCGACCATGCCGATCGCGTAGCGCTTTCAGCGCTGGAAACAGGCCCGATCCGCAAACTTGGTGCGCGCAGCGACATTGCCCGTGAGGGGGAGAACCCTTCGGTCGTCCGCCTGCTCGTGTCGGGCTGGGCGTGCCGCTACAAGGACTTGCCGGATGGGCGCCGGCAGATCGTCGGCTTTTTCCTGCCGGGCGATTTCTGCGATCTCAATGTCTATATCCTGAGCGAGCTCGATCATTCGATCGGCGCGCTGACAAGCGTGAGATTTTTCGAGATCGAACCTGAGCAGTTTCAGGAAGTGATCGACCAACGCCCGAACTTGATCCGCGCGCTCCTGTGGCACGAAATGGTCGCCTCCGGCATCCAGCGCCAATGGCTGCTGTCGATCGGACAGCGTTCCGCGCTGGAGCGGCTCGCGCATCTGTTCGTGGAGCTTTACTACCGGTTGCAGGCGGTAGGGCTGGCGACAGGGCTTACGTTTGAGTTGCCGATCACCCAGAACCACTTGGCCGAAGCCAATGGGCTAAGCCCGGTGCATCTCAATCGCACATTGCAGGAAATGCGGCGTGAGGGCTTGATCGAACTGTCCGACCGGCAGCTAAAGATCGTTGACCTTAAGCACCTGAAGAAGGTGGCGATGTTCAATAGTAACTACCTGCATTTCAACCGGACATAGGGCTCGCCGCCGTCCCGTTGCGTCCGCCGGTCGCATTCCCCGGCGAGTCTCGAACCCAGGTTATGGGTAAATGCGCTGGCTGCTCCAGTCCTGCGGCAACCGTTGGCAACGGACAGCCCCGGAACAGGTGGAGGCGTCATGACTATCGATTGGGTGAGCATTGTCGGCACCATCGGTGCCTGTGCCTCGGTGGCGAGCTTTACGCCGCAGGCTTGGAAGATCATCCGCGAACGATCCACCAAAGGGCTGTCGCTTGCGATGTTTGCGCTGACGGCGTTGGCGTTTGCAGCTTGGACGACGTTCGGGGTGCTCAAGAGCGAATGGACGCTGGTCATCCCCAACGCGATCTGCCTGTGCTTTGCCCTGTTCATTCTCGGCATGATCGCGCTGCCGCAACGCAAGATCGAAGAAGTCGCCGAAGCAATCGATCCGGTGGAGTGATGGCCCCGCCATTGTAGCGGGGCCATCGGATCAGCTTAGTAGGTCACGCCGTAGTAGGAATAGACCTGCTGGCCGTAACCGGCGTTGTAATCCGGTTCGTCATTGTCAGCATAGCGCGGTGCGTCCTGGAGCCGATCCTTGTCGAGATCGACTACATAGCCGCCGCGATCGGTGCTGTAGTTGAGCATCTTCCAGGGAATCGGATAGTAATCGGCGCCGATGCCGAGGAACCCGCCGAACTGCATTACAACATATTCAGCCTTGCCCGAACGCTTATCAACCATGAAATTGTTCACGGTGCCGAGCCGTTCGCCGCCCATATCATAGACAGCGGTGCCTTCGACCTTGTTCGAAGCGATCAGTTCGCGGGTTTCGCCGGTGTTGATGGTATCTGCCATGGGAATGTCCTCCGTTAGTAGGCAGGCACGATGCTGCGGCTGGGGCGGACAAGCGGCACTCACATAAATCAGCCACCTGCGCCCGCGTCCGCGAACCGCCCTAACGCTGCGGTGGAGGGCGGCTGCGGCAGGGCCGTGCTTCTGCACGGCCTGTTCGGGCGAGAGATTTGCGCCTAAGAGACCCGCGTTCGTCCTGGGTTCAGGCGCGGGGCGGACAAGCTTCGACCACTCTTCGCCCTTACCGTGTCCGGACTCCCGATGGCCCCCACCGCCCCAATCGAGCAGGCCTATCTCGCCAACCGGACGCGCTTGCTGCGCTTTCTGCGCGCGCGCGGCGCGGGCTATGCGGCAGAGGATCTGGTGCAGGAGCTGTGGCTAAGGCTGGCTGCCGCGCCCGATCCTGTGGCCGCAACCGGCATCGGCTACATGATGCGTGCGGCCGACCGTCTGATGATCGACCGTTACCGGGCCGAGCGTCAGGGCACCTTGCGTGACCGGGCGTGGTCCGAAGCCCAGCCCGGCCTCACCGACAATATCGCGCCAGCGCCCGATGCGACCCGCATCATCGCCGCGCGCCAGCACGTTGCTCTGGTCGAACAGGCCTTGAACGAGGTGGGCGACCGGGCCGCTGCGATGTTCCGCCGCCACCGGATCGAAGGGGTCACCCAGCGCCAGCTCGCCGATGAATTCGGGGTCAGCCTCAGTACGGTCGAGAGCGATCTGCGCCGCGCCTACGGTAAAATCGTGGCTGTGCGGGAGGTGATCGATGAGGCATGAGGCGATCGGCTCCGTCTTGTTGGCAGGAGAAACCGTGTGATGAGACCTGACCAGCCGATCCGCGAACAGGCCCTCGCATGGGCTATGCTGACGCGCGAGCCCGACTTTGCTGATTGGGACGGCTTTACCGCTTGGCTTGAGGCGGACGCGCAGCACGCGGACGCCTATGACGGGGTGCAATTCGCGCTGGATGAGGCGGACGCGGTGCTGGACTCGATACCCGAGCCGGACTTCACCCCCGCCGCCAATGATAACCCGCCGGGCGGCTGGCTGACCACTCGCCGCGCGTGGCTGGGTGGGGCGATTGCCGCGTCGCTGGTGCTGGCACTCAGCTTTATGTTTGGGTTCGGCCCGCAAGGCGAGACGCTCTACGCCACCGCCCCGGGTGAGACGCGGCTGATCGCGCTGGACGATGGCAGCACGGTGGAACTGAGCGGTGGAAGCCGCTTGGCGGTGCTGGGTGATCGCGCGGCGCGGCTTGAAGGTGGGCAGGCGCTGTTCACCATTCGCCACGACGCCGCCGATCCTTTCGTGCTGACGGCGGGCGACGACCGGCTGGTTGATGCCGGGACGGTGTTCGATGTGCGGCTGTCGGGCCAGACGCTCGATCTCGCCGTGGCCGAGGGGGCGGTGATCGTGAACCCCGAAGCACAGGCGCTCAGGGTGGATGCAGGCGAGCGGGCCGTGCGGACGGGTGAGCGGTATTGGGTCGGGCCCATCGATCCGCAGGCGGTTGGCGAATGGACCCGCGGGCGGATCAGTTTCGAGGCGGCGAGCCTCGCTGAAATCGCGGCTGAACTCACCCGCGCCACCGGCATTGCCATTACCGCAGCCCCCAGTGACATTCGCCTTGCCGGGAGCATCGCGCTTGATCAGGTGCGGGCCGATCCCCGCGCGCTTGAAGCGCTGCTCGGTGTGCGGGTCACGCCGCGCGGCAAGGGCTGGGTGATCGCGGCCGAGTGATCCTGTGAGAGCCTTCGTCCCTCTTGCCATTGTGGCCGCGCTGGTCGCGCCTGCGCCGCTGGCTGCACAGGCGCGCGAGCTGGCGATTCCGGCTGGTACGGTGGCCGAGGCCGCGATTGCGATTGCACGGGCGACAGATGCCAGCATCGTTATCGCTGACCCTGCATTGGGGCGGCAACGGATGGCCGGAATCAAGGGCCGGATGGATGCTGCAAGCGCGGTGAGGAAGCTCGCCCGGGCGAGCGGGATGCAGGCGGTCAAGGTCGGGCCGAAGGCATGGCGGCTGGTGGCGGCGCCGCCGCGCCGCGCTTCAGTGATGCAACGCCCGCGTCCGTTGCGCGTTGCAGCCACCGCTACCACGACTACTGTCCCGCCTGAGACCGAAGGCGCGCCGATCATCGTCACCGCCAGCAAGCGCGATCTGACCTTCGCCGAGATCGCGGGGCAGGTGACGCTGCTCGACGGCGCGGTGCTCGAACGCGGCGGGGTGGGCGGGACCGAGAAGATCATGCAGCGCGCCGCTACGGTCAGTTCGACCTATCTCGGCAGCGGGCGCAACAAGCTGTTCATTCGCGGCATTGCGGATTCGAGCTTCACCGGGCCGACGCAGGCCACCGTGGGCCAGTATTTCGGCGACCTGCGGCTCAGCTACAACGCGCCCGACCCTGATCTGCGCCTGTCCGACATGGAGCGGGTCGAAATCCTCGAAGGGCCGCAGGGCACGCTTTATGGCGCAGGCTCGCTGGGCGGGATCATCCGGCTGGTGCCGCGCGCGCCGGAGGCGAGGGAAACCAGCCTCGTCGTCTCGGGCGGGGCCAGCGCGATTGCGGACGGCGAGCCGGGCGGCGACCTTCACGCCACACTGAACCTGCCGGTGGTGGGCGAGACGGCGACATTGCGCGCCAACATCGATGTCGCCAGCCTCGGCGGCTATATCGACAAGCCCGAAATCGGCCGCAGCAACGTCAATCGCACAGCGATCCTGTCAGGCCGCGCAGCGCTGCGCGTCGACATCGCACCGGGCTGGAGCGCGGATGTGATCGTGCTGGGGCAGGATACCGAGGCTGACGACAGCCAATATGCCGACCGCCGGGGCGCGCGCCTTATCAGCTCGGCGCAGGTCACCGAAGGCAGCCGCGCGCAATACGGGCAAGGCCAGTTGGTCATCACCGGGCAGATCGGCGAAGTGCGGATCAAGTCCTCGACCGGGATCGGCGCGCAAGACCTGACCGAGCGGTATGATGCGACCGAACCGGGCGGCCCGCCGCGCTTGTTCCGCCAGCGCAACGAAACCCGCATGATCGCGAATGAAACCCGGATCTGGCAGCCGGTGGGCGAGCAATTCGGCTGGGTGCTCGGCACCAGTGTAATCGACAACCGCAACACGCTGACCCGCGCGCTCGGCCCGGCGGGGGAACCTGCGGCGGCGGCAACCGGGGTCGAGAACACCGTGTTTGAAATCACCGGCTATGGCGAGGCCAGCTATCGCCTGTTCCCGGCCGTGACGCTGGCGGCGGGCCTGCGTGTCACCAATGTCGAAATTGGCGGTGAGGGTGAGAATGTCGCGCTGCAAGTCGCGCTCGCGGGCCGCGCCGTGACGGCCGAGCGGCGTGAGACTGCCTATCTGCCGTCGGCCTCGGTGCTGGTCGATATCGCGGATCAGGGCCGGGCCTATGTCCGCTATCAGGAGGGCTTCCGTCCCGGTGGGCTGGCTGTCTTTGGCGATTTCGTGCGCCAGTTCCGCTCCGACTACGCCCGCACTATCGAGGTTGGCGGCGGCTGGGGCCTTCCGGGACGCGGGCCTTTCGACCTCGCTGCCAGCGTCTCGTACACCCGTTGGCGTGACATTCAGGCCGATTTCATCGACGATGGCGGCCTGCCGTCGACCGCGAATATCGGCAATGGCACGATCTGGGCGGCGAGCGTTTCGGGCAGCGTCCGCCTCGCCCCCGGACTGCGGGCTGAGGCCGGCGCGACTCTCAATGACAGTGATGTGGACGAGCCGGTGCTGATCGCGCTCGCCCGCCTCAGCCGCATTCCCAATATCGCGCGCTTTTCGGGCCGGGCGGGGCTCGCATGGCGGCGCGCCTTCGACAATGGCACCGCGATCGAGGCGGATGGTTGGGTCAGCTATGTCGGCAAATCCCGGCTCGGGATCGGGCCGGAGCTGGGCGAATTGCAGGGCGATTACCTCGACAGCGGGCTGATCCTGCGCTTCGGGCGCGAGAATGCGGGGCTGACGCTCTCGGTCACCAACATAGCGGGGAGCGAAGGGAATCGCTTCGCGCTCGGCACGCCGTTCACCACTGGCCGCGAACAAATCACGCCGCTCCAGCCGCGCACGATCCGCATCGGGTTCGACACGCGCTTCTGATTTTTTTCGCGCCGCAGCCAAGGCTGCGCAGCCGTGCCTCCGTCTCTTGGTGAAAAGCACCAGGAGAATACCCCGATGACTGCCCTGCACCGCACGCTTCTTGCCGGGACGGCGCTTGTCGCCCTTGCGCAGCCCCTCGCCGCTCAGACCGTCATCAGCACCGCGCGCACCACGCCGGTCGTGACCTCGACCGTGAACGGCGGCCAGCCCAATGACGTGCGGATCGAGACCGCAGGCTCGGTCACCGTGACCAGCGGCACGGCGGTGACGGTCGACAGCAACAACGCGGTCACCAACGCGGGCAATATCACGATCAGCAATGCCAATGATGCGACCGGCATCCTGGTGACCGGCCCGCGCACGGCCAACATCACCAATACCGGCACGATCACGATCGACGAGACCTATACTCCCACTGACAGCGACAATGATGGCGACATCGACGGGCCATTCGCCATCGGCAGCGGCCGCACCGCGATCCGCATCGATGGTGCGCTGACCGGCAATCTCGTCCACTCCGGCACGATTGTGGTCGAGGGCAACAACTCCGCTGGCATCCGCGCCAGTGGCCCGATCACCGGCACCTTCACTCATGACGGCAAGACCACCGTGACTGGCAACAATTCGGTCGGCGTTGCGGTTGGCAATGTTTCCGGCAATGTCCGGCTGGCGGGTGAGATCACCGCGCGCGGAGCCAATGCGCAGGGCGCGGTGCTGGGCGGCAATCTTGGCGGCGCGCTGCGGGTGCAGAGCGCTATCACGGTGAGCGGCTATCGCTCGGTCCCTGCCCCGGCTGACGCCTCGCGGCTCGATGCGGACGATCTGCTGCAAGGCGGCAGCGCTTTGGTGATCGAAGGCAATGTCGCCAAGGGCATCATCTTTGAAATCGCCCCGGCCGATCTCGTCACAACTGACAATGACGAGGACAAGGACGGGATCGAGGATGCCAAGGAAGGCAACACCCGGATCATTGCCTACGGCGCGGCGCCCGCGGTGCAGATCGGCGGGACGAGCAATATCGCCATCGGCGCGACCGAAGGCACAGCCAACAATTTCGGTATCGTCATGGCCGGCACGATTTTGGGCGACGGGGTCTATACCGGCGTGAACGGCACCGGGATGCGGATCGGCGGGCGCAGCGGGAACGTTACCATCGCCAACGGGATGCAGATCAACGGTCAGATCGGTGCCGCCGCGCGCGGGGCCAATGCCACCGCTCTTGAGCTTGCGGCAGGCACGACCGTGCCGATCCTGAGCAACGGCGGCACCATCGCCGCGACGGTCTCCGGCACCACCACGGGCGATGCAACCGGGGTGCTGATCGGGGCGGGCGCGTCGCTCCCAGTGCTGCGCAACTCCAAGTCGATCACGGCGACAACGGTGTCCGGTGGCGGGGCCTTTGCCATCGTTGACCGGTCCGGCACGCTCGGCCTGATCGAGAACAGCGGCGCGATCAGCGCGAGCGGCGCGCTGGCGACCTCGAACCGCAATGTCGCAATCGACCTCTCGGCACGCACCGGTGACAGCATCGTCCGCCAGACTGTGGTTGCCGCCGGCAATGCCGCGCCCTCGATCATCGGCGATATCCGCTTCGGCAGCGGTTCCGACTTGCTCGATCTGGCCGACGGCGTGGCGAGCGGCACGATCAGCTTCGGTGGCGGCACCAACCGCTTCCTGATGAGCGGTGATGCAGCCTTCAGCGGCACGGTCGATTTCGGCGGCGGGGCTGGCACGCTGTCCATCGCCAACACCGCCGGGTTCGGCGGGCGGCTGGTGAATGCGCAAAATGTCGCAGTCGGCCTCAGCGGCGGGACGCTCGCGCTGAACGGCCCGACCACCATCGCCAGCCTCGATGTCGGCGCGACCGGCGTGATCGGCGCGACGCTGGGCGGGGCAGCGGGCAGCGACACCGCGATCACCGTCACCGGTAATGCCACTTTTGCGAGCGGCTCCAAGATTCGCATCCGCCTTTCCGACCTCAATACTGCCGGGGGCACCTATGCGGTGATCTCCGCCGGCAGCCTGACTGGCGCGAGCAACCTGACCGCTGATTCTGCGCTGGTGCCGTTCCTCTACAAGGCGGCGCTGGCGGTGAATGGCAACACCATCAACGTCGCGATCAACCGCAAGGCAACCGGCGAGCTTGGCCTCAACACCGCCGAAAGCGCGGCTTTCGACAAGCTGTTCATCGCTCTAGCCGAGGATGACAAGGTCGCCGACCTGTTCTTGTCGATCGGCACGGCGGAAGTGTTCCAGGCCTATGTCGCCCAGACCCTGCCCGATTATGCGGGCGGCACCTTTCAGGGGTTGAGCCAAGGCCTGCGCGCCTTTGATCGGCACTTCCTCGACCCCAACTCGCCGTTCGATGAAGAAGGCAAGTTCCGGATCATCGCCGATTTCGCCAACTGGAATTCGGAAAAAGACCGCGGCCAATCGGCGGCGTTCGACCTGAGCGGCCTCGGTTTCCGCGGCGGGGTGGAATACCTCAGCAAGTTCGGCGCGGTCGGGGTGACGGGCAGCTGGTTGTGGAGCAAGCACACGTCCGGCCCGTTCGACAATTCTGTGATGGGTGACAGCTACGAAGGCGGCGTCCACTGGCGCGGCAAGTTTGGCCCGGTGATCGGCTTTGCGCGCGTCGGCGCGGGTAAGTCGGACTATTCGGGCAGCCGTGTGTTTGCGGGCGGAACCGGGGAGGACGCGGTAAACCTCACCATCAACCGCGACTGGAGCGGCGATTTCGTCTCGGCCAGCGGCGGCGTGTCGATTGAAGGCGGCGGCCAGTTCTTTTTCTTCCGCCCCTCGCTGGTGGTCGATTACCTGCGCCTCAAGGAAGATGGCTACGAGGAAACTGGCGGCGGCGATGCGCTGGACCTGACGGTTCAGGGCCGGTCGAGCAAGGAAGTCGGCATCAATGGCGGCGTCACCGTCGGCGTCGATATGTGGGGTATGCAGGCGCGCGACAATGGCTGGTTCCGGATCGAGGCCGAAGGTGGCTGGCGCGAATTGCTGACGAGTGATTTGGGCGCAACGAGCGCGCAGTTTGGCGATGGAGCGCAGTTCACGCTGACCCCCGAAGGGCGCGACAGCGGCTGGTACGCTCGCGCCCGCGCGCTGGGCGGGGACGGCAGTTACAAGATCGCCGGTGAAGTCGGGCTGGAAAACCAGTTCGGCAATATCGGCTACAGTTTGCGTGCGTCGATCCGCTTCGGCTGGTGACGCACGCGGGTGCCGGCTTTGCTATGCCCCCCCGCACGTTGGGCCGGCACCCACCTTCATATTAGACCCGCGCTGATTCCAGCCGGGCGATCAATGCGCCGATTTCTGCGACGGCCAGATCATGGGTCGCGATAAGCTCGCCGATATCGTCGATCCGCGCCATCTCACCATCATCGCGCATGATCGAACAGATTACCGCCGCGTCCCCTGCGCCTGCCATCCGGGCGAGGTCGATTGCCGCCTCGCACGCCGCCGGACGGGCCAGCACGCCGCCGCTCTGGCCGATCAGCGGAAAGACATGGCCGGGGGAGTGGATGTCCGACGAACTCGCCCCGTCAGCCATCGCAACTGTGACGGTATGCGCCCGGTCAGCCGCGGATATGCCGGTGGAGACGCCCTCGGCCGCTTCAATCGAGCGGGCGAAGGGCCGCCCGGTCTGGCGTGCGGTGCCCGGGTTCACCAGGGTGAGGCCCAGCTGGTCGGCACGCTCCGGCGTCACCGCCAGACAGATCAGCCCGCGCCCGTGGGTAGCCATGAAATTGATCGCTTCGGGCGTGACGTGCTTCGCAGCACACATCAGATCGATGTCCCCGCCGCGCAGCCGGTCGCCCGAAATCACCACGATCCGCCCCGCGGCAACAGCGGTGAGCGCCGCGTCGAAATCCGCGCTGGTCACGCCAGATCCCTCCCGGCCGCAAAGCTCTTGGCGCCGAGCACCACCTGCTTGCCGACCAGCTCCAGCTGCCCCCGCGCCCGTTCATCCAGGCATTCGCCATCGGGCGAGAACAGCCCGCGATAGGTGCGGATCGTCGCGCCCATTGGGGTGGGCCAGCCGCGTAAGGCATGGGTGATCGCGCGCATGGTGAGCAGGGTCGACATCGACGCCTGATCGCCGAACGCAGTGGCAATCAGCCCGACCGCGCGGCCATCAAGGTAAGGGCGCTCGTCCCGCGAAAGGTCTTCGAGGTAATCGAGCGCGTTCTTGACCACGCCCGAAATCGTGCCGTGATACCCCGGCGCGGCAATCAGCAAACCATCCGCTGCGCGCACGGCTGCGACCATCTCGGCCCCTTGCGAGGGATCATGCAGCGGGCCGAGGTAGTGGGGCAGCGCAGTCAGATATTCGCCGCCGAACACCGTCACTTCTGCCCCTTCGCTCGCCGCGATTCCAGCGGCAAGGCGCAGCGCCTGCTCGGTGGATGAGCCGGGATTGACCGTGCCGCCAAGGGCTACGATTCGGGTCATGCGGGGGTAATCCTTTCGGTGATGTAGGCAGCGAGCCGCGCGGTTTGCGCGTCCGTGAAATGCAGGCCGAGCTTGGTGCGCCGCCACAGCACGTCGGCGGCAGTGCGGGCCCATTCGCGGGTGATGAGGTAGTCGACTTCAGCCGCCGTCAGCCCGTGGCCGAATCCTTCACCCGAATCCGCTGCGCTGGCAGCATCGCCGAGGAATGTGGCGGCCGAAGTACCGTAAAGGCGGATCAGGCGGTGAGCCTCGACCTCGCCCAGAAACGGATGACGCGCGGCCAGATCAGCGGCGAGGGCGGGCGCATCGAACCGCCCGAAATCGCCGCCGGGCAAGAACGCCTTGCCGGTCCAATCCTCGCCTTCCAGCACCGGCAGGAAGGGTTCAAGCTGGCGGATCGCCTCGGCGGCGAGTTCGCGGTAGGTGGTGATCTTGCCGCCGAACACCGAGAGCAAGGGCGCCGCGCCCTCCGCTCCGCCGTCGAGTTCGAAGCTGTAACCGCGGGTCGCTGCCTCCGGCTTGCCCGAACCATCGTCGATCAGCGGGCGCACTCCGGAATAGGTCCAGACCACATCAGCAGGCGTTACGGGCTTACGGAAATACTCCGAGGCGCCCGCGCACAGGTAAGCGATTTCCTCCGCACTGGCGCGCACTTCGTCGAGGCTGCCGTCGTGATCGACATCGGTGGTGCCGATCAGGGTGAAGTCCTGTTCGTAGGGGATCGCGAAGAAGATCCGCCCGTCGGGCAGCTGGAAGAAATAGGCGTAGTCGTGGTCGAACAGCTTGCGGACAACGATGTGCGAGCCGCGCACTAGCCGCATCTTTTGCGCAGACGGCTCGCCCGCGCGGCCCAGCAGGTCGAGCACGCGCGGCCCGGCGGCGTTGACGACTGCGCGGGCGCGGAAGGTTTCGCCCCCCGCGTCGATCCGCCAAAGTTCGCCTTCGCGGGTGAGCGCTGCCACCTCGCAGCGGGTGCGCACTTCGGCTCCGCGATCCGCCGCGTCGCGGGCGTTGAGCACCACCAGCCGCGCATCATCCACCCAGCCATCGGAATAGGCAAAGGCGCGGGTATATGCTGGCTTGAGCGGCGCGCCGGCGGGGTGCCGGGTCAGGTCGATCCCCTCGGCCGAGGGCAGATATTTGCGACCGCCGATATGGTCGTAGAGGAACAGCCCCAGCCGCAGCAGCCAGCGCGGGCGCAGGCCGGGGCGGTGGGGCAGGATGAAGCGCAGCGGCCAGATGATGTGCGGCGCGATGCCCCACAGCACCTCCCGCTCGGTCAGCGCCTCGCGCACCAACGCAAATTCGTAATGCTCCAGATAGCGCAAGCCGCCGTGGATCAGCTTGGTGGAGTTGGACGAGGTGCCTTCCGCCAGATCGCCGCGTTCCAGCAGCAGCACCTTGGCCCCGCGCCCGGCTGCGTCGCGCGCGATCCCGGCGCCGTTCACGCCGCCGCCGATCACTGCAAGGTCGAACACATCGGGCATCAGATCATCCACCACGCAAAGCCCAGCGCCGCTGCGAGCGAGGCAATGGTCGCCGCAAGCACCGGCATCACCGACCGCCAACCCAATCCAAGCAGCAGGTCGGTCCGCGTCCGCATGGCTGTGGCGGTGACGGCGAGCAGCAGCAAGGTCTTTGACAGGGTCAGCGCATGGCCCGCAAGGTCAGCGGGCAGGGTGACGAACGAGTTCACCCCTACCAGCGCTAGGAAGGCCAGAATGAAGCCCGGCAGGATCGGCACCCGCGTCCGGCCCACGCCTTCGGGCAGCGGCTCGGCGCGGGCGATCCACAGCGCGGCGAGCGTCACCAGCGGGGCGAGCAGCGCCACGCGGGTGAGCTTCACCACGGTCGCCTGCGCACCGGCTGCGTCCGACACCGCGAACCCCGCGCCAATCGCCTGCGCGACATCGTGGATCGATGCGCCGACCAGGAACCCGGCCTGCGCATCGCTAAAGCCGAGCATCCGGGTCAGCGGCGGATAGGTAACGAGCGCAATCGCGCTAGCGGCGGCAAGGATCACCAGCGTCAGCGTGAAGAGCGCCTGATCGATCCGCTCGCGCCCGATGACGCCATAAAGCGCCAGCGCCGCCGAAGCCCCGCAGATCGCGGTTGCCCCGCCGCCGAGCAGGCCGACCGAAGCGCTCTGCCCCGTCATGCGGGCGGCTGCGAGCGCGGCGAGGAGCGCGGCGCCCATCACCAGCGCGAGGCCGAGAAACGGCACAACGCCCATCGCCAGCACCTGCATCACCGTGACCTGAAAGCCGAGCAGCACGATCCCGCCGCGCAGGCCGTGGCGCGAGACCCAGTCCAAGCCGTCATGGGTGCGCGGGTCAGTGGCCGCAAAGTTCAGCGCGAGGCCGAGCAGCAGTCCCGCCAGAATGATCGGCACCCCGTAATTCTGGCTGAGCCAAGCCGCCGCCGCTCCGGCAATGGCGCAGATCGCCAAGCCGGGGACGAAGCGCGACAGCGGCTTCTTCTCGGCTTTGGCGGCGGCAGCAGTAGCCGTATCGGCGAGCATGATCTCGCCGAACAGGTCGCCGGCAAAAGCCTCGAAATCGGGGCGCGCATCGCGCTTCATGCCGTCCAGCCTGCCTTATGTCTCACGGTGTCATAGTCCTACTCCGCAAGCCTGTTGAATGCAACCGCACCGGCGCCTTGGACGGCTATGCGAGCAGATCCGTCGCCTCTTCCTCCGGCCGTCGGATCACCGGCAGCAGCCACTGGAACCACGCCAGCGCAACCAGATAGGACGAGGCGGCAAAGATGAACAGCGGCACGAAGCCGAAGCCTGCATCGAGCACGCGGCCAGTAATCAGCGAAATCGCCACCCCGCCCATATTGCCCATGAACGCGCCGAACGCGGTCACCCGCCCGACCTTGGCGTTCGGGACGACATCGGTGATGGTCGAGAACAGCGAGAGCGAGAAGCCCTGATGCCCGGCCATCACCACCCCGATCATGCAAGCGACCGGCCAGAAGGCGTTAAGCTCCAGCACCAGCGGCAGGGGCGCGACCAGCAGGGCCGAGGCCAGCATCACGCCCTTGCGCACCCGGTTCGGGCTATGCCCGCGCTCCAGCAGCCGGGTCGACACCCACCCCGCCAGCAGCGCGCCAAGGCCTGATCCGGCAAAGGCAATTGCCAGCGGCACGGCCAGTTCCAGCGTGGTGAGGCCGAATTCCTTGCGGTAATAATCCGCCAGCCAGAAGTTGATGAACCACCAGGTCATATCCGATAGCGCTTTGGCCCCGACGATTGCCCAGGTCGCGCGGTTGGCGAGGATTGCGCCGTAACGCGCGCTCTCGCCGCCGGGGTCGGGGCTGTCCGCCAGCGTGCGCTCGCGCAATTGCGCCACCCCGCGCGCCAGCCACATCCATGCGAGCAGCGACAGAAATCCGCCGATCCCGCCCGCCACCAGTGCGCCGCGCCAGCCCACCGCCAGCGCAAGTGCCGGGATGACGAACGGCATCGCGATAGTGCCTGCGCCTGCGAGCATGGTCGCAAAGCCGAAGGCGAAGCTGCGCTTGTCCGGCGGGAACAGGCTCGCGACGGTCTTGATCGTCAGCGGCGTCTGCACCGCCTCGGTCACGCCAAGCCCGACGCGAGCGGCGACCACTTGCGCAGTGCTCAGCGCCCAGCCATGCGCGACCGCTGCAAGGCTCCATGCGGTCGCGCCCACCTGCATTGATCGGTTCACGCCGAGCCGGTCGACCAGCCAGCCGGTGAACAGGAAAGCGAAGGCGGCCGAGAACTGCGTGACTGCGGCGAGATCACCAAAGTCACTGTCGCTCCAGCCGAAATCGGCCATCATGTCGGGCTTCAGGATCGCGATGATCGGGCGGTCCATCGCGTTGAACACCCCCGCGATGCACAGCACCGTGAACAGCGACCAGCGCAGCCGCGCAGATATGGGCGAGGAAGGTTGGGCCATCACGGGTTCCTAGAGTTCAAGCACACAGCAGGGCAAGCAAGGCCAGACAAAAAGGGCCGCCGGATCGCTCCGACGGCCCTTGTTGAGTTCAAGTTGCCACGCGGGTCAGAACGTCCGCACACGCAGGCTGACGCCGAAGTAACGGTCGGCATCGCGCGGGATCTGCAAGCGGCGCCCGTTCTCGATGTTGAGCAGCACGTAGCTGTCATCGGTGATGTTGCGGGCGTGGAAGGTCACGCGGTACTTGTCGTCCGGATCGGAGAAGCCGACCGAGGCGTTCCAGATGCCATAGGGATCGATCTGGGTGGTCGGCGACTGGCCAAGGTCCGAGAACTGCGTGCTGGTGTGGCGGTAATCCGTGTTGAGGTACAGCGTCACCCCGCCCAGTTCCTTGGTGTAGTCCCCGCCGATGGTGTAGACGAACTTCGGCGCCAGCGGCAGCACGGTGCCGTTGCGAGCGTCGGGCGCGTTGGTGGTCGGGTTCGGGTTGAACTGCTTGACCCGTGCGTCCGCATAGGCCGCGCTGGCGCGCAGGTTCAGCCCATCGATCGGGTTGACGATCAGATCGGCTTCGAAGCCTTCGCTCTTCACCGTGCCCGCGTTGGTCAGGTTCGAAATCGTCGCAGTGTTGACGACGATAAAGTTGTTCGCCTGGAACCCGTCATACTCGACCATGAAGGCCGCGACGTTGAGCTGCACGCGGTTGTCGAGGAACTGCGTCTTCGCCCCGATTTCAAAGCTGTCCGACAGTTCTTCGGAAATCGGCACCGCGTTGTTTGGCGCGGTGTGGTTGAAGAACACGTTGAAGGCCGGACCCTTGTAGCCGCGGGTGTACGAGCCGTAGAGCATGATGTCTTCCGACGGCTTGAACTGGATCGCCGCACGGCCCGAAAGGTTGCCGTTGGTGGTCTCGCCGCGGCTGGTGTTGGTGCCGTTGCCGCCGCTCGCGATGGTGCCGCCTGCCGGGTTGCCGTTGGTGCCCGGGCCGGTTGCAGGGAGACCGGTGGTGCGGTTGACCGCCGGTGCGCGGGTGTGGGTGAATTCAAGATCATCCCAGGTGTAGCGCAGGCCGCCGGTCAGTGAGAGCTGCTCGGTAATCTGGTAGGTTGCCTGACCGAACAGCGCGTAGTTCTTCGAACGCACGTCGCTGCGCGAGGTGGCGAAGGGGAACAGCGTGTTGACCGTATCGGAAACATTGCACGGGATCGCCCCACCCGGCAGCGCCGCTAGGGTCGAGGTTGCGCAAGTCACGCCCTGGCGGGTGAAGTCCTGGGTGTTGTCCGATTGCCAAGCGAAGGCGCCGACCTGATAGAAGAACGGCTTCGACTGGTCCGAGGCGAGGCGGATTTCGGCTGAGACTTGTTCGGTCTTCACTATGCCGACATCGTGCAGCTGCCCCGCAGTGGTGATGGCGCGCGGAAGGAAGTCACCGTCGCGGTTCTCGGTGTTTTCCCAGTTGCGGTAGCCGAGCACGACGCTGAGCGTATGGGTGTCGGTGATCTCGAAATCGCCGGTGCCCGTCAGGCTCCATTGCTGATCCTGTGTGCTGGTAACGAGGTCATTGTTGATGAAGCGCTGGTCCTCGCCAATCGCCACGCCGTTCGGCAGGCCGAGCAGTGCATCCTGCACCGCGCCGCGACTGGCGCCGGTCACATCGACGCAGCAATCATCATCTGCCTTGTAGTAATCCGCGATCAGGCGGACGGTGTTGCCGCCATCGTCATAATCCATGATCCCGCGCACGCCGTAACGCTCGTAACCATTGACCTTGTCGTTACGGCCGCCGTTGATGTTGGTGATGTTGCCATCATAGCTGCCGTAGAAGCCGGTTAGGCGAGCGCTGAGGTTTTCACCCAGCGGGCCGGAGATCGCGGCGCGCAGGCGGTATTCCTCGCCTTCGAACCAATCGGCGCTGGCTTCGGCTTCAAACGTGTCGGTGCCGCCCTTGGAGACGATGTTGACCAAACCGGCCGAAGCATTGCGGCCAAACAGCGTGCCCTGCGGCCCGCGCAGAACTTCAAGCCGTTGGAGATCAACCAGATCCATGAATGCCTGGCCCGAACGCGACAGCACCACGCCATCGACAACGGTGGACACAGACGGTTCAGCCGCGACCGAGAAACTGATCGTGCCGACGCCGCGCATCACGATCGCGCTGTTGGCGCTGGTGGTGCCCTTGCGGAACGTTACCGACGGCACCACGGTCGAGATGTTCTCGAGGCTGATGACCCCCGCCTGGATCAGGCGGTCGCCCGAAACCGCAGTGATCGCGATCGGCACGTCCTGGACGTTTTCCTCGACCTTCTGGGCGGTTACGATGATTTCTTCAACCTGCGCCATGGCCGGCGCGGTGTGCATCAGGGCCAGCGAACTGGCGGAGATGGCGAGCGTTTTGAGCGCAATTCGGGTGGTGGCGGACATCGTATTTCTCTCCCCTGCATCGTGATCGGGTCTTTCGGGCGATAGCAAAGACCATCGCCCGTGCGGTCGATCTTTCGGTGCTCGGGTTGCGCTTTCCGCCGCGATCTGTCAAGCGGTGTCACAACGGGCCAAGGGATAGCCCGGTGAGGAAACCTGGGACAAAAATGGTGGCAATGACGCCATGCGATGGGGGATTTGACCTGCGATTGGCGGGGTGCCCGATCCTGCGCCACAGGCCACATAGTTCTGTAATTTCGGTGGCTTCAGGCAATCCTCTGGTGACGATGGTGCGCGGCAATTTCCGCCTGTCGGATACCCCTGTGGCAGCAAGGCCACTGTCCGTTTGCGAAGTGGTGGGAGAGGGCGCGGTGGTGCTCTCCAGTGCCGATGGAGCCGCGAAAGTGTCGCTGAGTCTTGCGCCCCACGCACCGCGGCTGACTGTGATCTCGCTTAGCGGGCATGATCGCATCACGCTGGACTTCGCGCTGACCCCCGATGATGTGCTGTGGGGCGGGGGTGAGCAGATGAGCTATCTCGCCCTGAATGGCCGCACATTTCCGATCTGGACCAGCGAGCCCGGGGTCGGCCGCGAACCCGGCACGCCGCTCACCGATCAGGCGAGCGGCGATGGTTCGTTCGCGGGCGGGGACTACTGGACGACCAATTATCCCGAACCGACGGTGTTATGCTCCGGCGGCTGGGCGCTGAGCCTTGCCAATGCTGAGTATGTCGAACTCGACGCTAGCGAGGCAGGGCGGCTGCGCGTCCACGTGTGGTCGGGCGAAGTTACGATTGACCTCTACGAAGGCACCCCCACCGACCTTACTCGCCAGCTGGCCGCCCGCTTCGGCCCGCGTCAGGCGCTGCCCGAATGGGCGCTGGGCGGGGCCGTGGTCGGCCTCAAGCAGGGCGAGGCGAGTTTCGACAGGCTCGAAGCCCTGATCGATGCAGGCGTGGCGGTTAGCGGCCTATGGTGCGAAGACTGGGTCGGCATCCGCGAAACCAGCTTTGGACGCCGGTTGTTCTGGGACTGGCAGTGGAACGCGGAACGCTACCCCGATCTGCCCGCCCGCATCGCGGCGCTGAAAGCGCGCGGCATCCGCTTCCTCGGCTATGTGAACCCCTACCTTGCGGTCGACGGTCCGCTCTATCCCGAGGCTGCGGCCAAGGGCTACTTCGCCAAATGCCTCGACAGCGATGAGCCTTACGCGGTCGATTTCGGCGAGTTCCACGCGGGCGTGGTCGATTTCACCAATCCCGCCGCTGCCGAATGGTTCGCCGAAGAGGTGATCGGCAAACGGATGCTCGATTTCGGGCTCGATGGCTGGATGGCGGACTTTGGCGAATATCTCCCCACCGACCTGCGCCTCCACGATGGCGACCCGATGCAGGAGCACAACCGCTGGCCGGTGCGCTGGGCGGAAGTCAACGCCCGCGCCGTCGCCTCGCGCGGGCGGACGGGTGACGTCTTGTGGTTCATGCGCGCAGGTCACACGGGCGTGCAGGCGCATTGCCCGCTCTTGTGGGCGGGCGACCAGTCGGTTGATTTCTCGCACCATGACGGCATCGGCACGGTCATCACCGCCGCGCTGTCATCGGGGCTGGTGGGCAATGCCTTCAGCCATTCGGACGTCGGCGGCTACACCAGCCTGTTCGGCAATGTCCGAACCCCTGAGTTGATGCTGCGCTGGTATGAACTCGGCGCGTTCAGCCCAGTGATGCGCACGCATGAAGGCAACCGCCCCGACGACAATCTCCAGATCGATTCCACCAGTGAATTGATCGAGGGCTTTGTGCGCTGGAGCCGCGTCCACGCGCACCTCGCCCCATATGCCGCGCACCTCGTCGCCGAAGCGCAGGCCACCGGCCTTCCGGCCCAGCGCGCGCTGTTCCTCCACTATCCGCTCGACCGTGAGACGTTCACGATCCAAGACCAGTATCTTTATGGTGCCGATCTGAATGTGGCGCCGGTGATCGAAGCAGGGGCGGTGATGCGCAAGGTCTATCTGCCGGAAGGCGAATGGCGGCATGTCTGGAGCGGTGCGGACTTCGCCCCCGGCTGGCACGACATCGCGGCACCCATCGGTGAGCCGCCGGTTTTCTACCGCCGCACCAGCGCCTTCGCGCCCCTGTTTGCGGAGCTCGCCCGATGAGCCGCGCCAACATCAAGGATGTCGCCGCCCGCGCAGGCGTAGCGGTCAAGACCGTCAGCCGCGTGCTCAACGGCCACCCCTATGTCAGCGATATGCTGCGCGAGAAGGTCGAGCAGGCGATGGCCGATCTCGACTACCGGCCTTCGGTGGCTGCGCGCATCCTGTCGGGCGCGAAGTCCCATCAGGTTGCGCTGATCTACGACAATCATAGCCCCTATTACATGTTCCAGATCCAGAAGGGCTGCTGGGAGGTGTGCCAGGAAAACGGCATCCGCTTGCTCGCCCAGCCGGTCGACGTTGCCGATCCGCGGGTCGGCGATCAGGTGCGCGGGCTGGTGAGCGAGACGCATGTGGATGGCATCATCCTCTCCTCCCCCGTCACCGATTGCGACCCGGTGCTGCGCGCGCTGGAGACGATGGACGTGCCCTTCGTGCGCATCTCGCCGGGGACCAACCACGCGCTGACGTCCAGCGTGTTCATGGACGACGCGCAGGCTGCCGACGACATGACCACGCATCTCATCAACGCAGGCCATCGCCGGATCGGGTTCATCAAGGGCCACACCAACCATATGGCGTCTGACGACCGCCTGTTCGGATACCGCCGCGCGCTCGACCGGGTCGGCATCCCGTTCGAACCGCAGATGGTGGTCGATGGCGAGTTCGACTTCGATTCCGGTGTGGCGGGCGCGAAGGCGTTGCTCGATCAGCCCGAACGGCCCACCGCAATTTTCGCTTCGAACGACGATATGGCCGCCGGTGTGCTTGCGGTCGCGCATGATCGCGGCATCAATGTGCCGGGCGATCTGTCGGTCGCCGGGTTCGATGACACCACGCTGGCGCGCACCGTCTGGCCGCCGCTCACCACGATCCGCCAGCCGATGGCCGATCTGGCGCGCACCGCCACCCAAATCCTGATCACAGGCGGGGACATCACCCACAAACGCCTGCCCCATGACCTTGTCGAGCGCGCTTCGGTCGCTCCGCCAAAGAGGAACCCTTAGATGAGTAACCTGCCCCTTCCGCCTGCCAAACGCGCCCTCGGTGCGAGCGGCATTGAGGTGTCTCCCATTGCCTGGGGGATGTGGCGGCTGACCGAAAATGGCCGCACCGTGGCCGAAGCCGCCAAGCTGGTGCACGCGGCGCTGGATGCGGGGATCACCTTCCTCGACACCGCCGACATCTATGGCTTCGATGGCAGTGCAGGCTTTGGCGATGCCGAAGCGCTGCTGGGCGAGGTGCTGGCAGCCGAGCCTGCCTTGCGCGACCGGATGGTGCTTGCGACAAAGGGCGGCATCCTCCCGCCGCTGCCTTATGACCAGAGCGCCGATTACCTGCGCGCCGCGATCGACGATTCGCTGCGCCGGCTCAAGGTGGACAGCGTCGATCTGTGGCAGATCCACCGGCCCGATATTCTCGCCCATCCGCAGGAGACGGCGCGGGTGCTGGATGATGCGATGGCGAGTGGCAAGATCCGCAGTCTTGGCATCTCCAATTTCACGATGGCCCAGACCGCCGCGCTGAACCATTTCCTCGGCACCAAGCTGGTCACGACCCAGCCCGAGATCAGCCCGCTTCGGATTGATTGCTTCGAGAATGGCGAACTCGATCAGGCGATGATGCTGGGCCTGACCCCGATGGCCTGGTCGCCCTTGGGCGGCGGCAGGCTGACCGCGCCGGAGAACGCGCGCGAGACCGCGGTCGCGGCCGCGCTGGATGTGGTGGCCGAGGCGCACGGCGTATCGCGCACGGTGGCCGCTTACAGCTGGCTGATGGCGCATCCGGCGGGAATCATCCCGATCATCGGCTCGCAGAATGCCGAGCGGATTGCCGAAGGCGCCGAGGCGCTCAAGGTGCGCTGGACGCGGACGGATTGGTACGCGGTGCTCGTCGCCGCGCGTGGAAAGAGGCTGCCCTGATGACCCAACAATGCGAAATCGCGTGGTTCTCCGCGCTGTGTGACGACGATTACGAATTCCTCGGCGTCCCCGATCCCTACCTCGCGTCAAGCTGGGAGCATTGCCGCAATATCGTGATGCGCGCCGAAGAAGGTGGGTTTGACAATATCCTGCTGCCCTCGGGCTATCAGCTCGGCGTCGACACCACGATCTTCGCCGCTGCCGTCGCCACGCAGGTCAAGCGCATCAAGCTGCTCTGGGCCACCCGCATGGGCGAGGACTGGCCGCCGCAGCTGGCGCGCCGGATCGCCACGCTTGACCGCATCCTCGGCCCGAACGCGGCGGGCACCGGCGGACGGCTCAACGTCAACATCATCTCGTCCGATATGCCGGGCGAAAAGATCGAGAGCGGCCCGCGCTACCGTCGCGGCACCGAGATCATGAAGATCGTGAAGACGCTGCTGAACGGCGAGCATCTCGATTTTGACGGCGAGTTCTACCAGCTCAAACTCGATCCCCCGCGCATCACGACGCTCAATGGCAAATGCCCGCCGTTCTATTTCGGCGGCCTCAGCCATGAGGCGCGCGAGTGTGCGGCCGAGGCGGCGGATGTCTACCTGATGTGGCCCGACACGATGGACAAGGTCCGCGAGAATATCGCCGACCTCAAGGCGCGCGCCGCAAATTACGGCCGCACGCTCAAGTTCGGCTACCGCGCCCACGTGATCGTGCGCGAGACCGAGGACGAGGCGCGCCATTATGCCGACCGCCTGCTCTCCAAGCTCGATGACGAGGCGGGCCGCGCGATCCGCGAGAAATCGCTCGACGCCAAGAACTACGGCGTCCAGCGCCAGCAGGAGTTGCGCGGCGCGGCGGACGGCGACGGCTTTGTCGAGGAAAACCTTTGGACCGGCATCGGCCGCGCGCGGTCAGGCTGCGGCGCAGCGATTGTCGGCACGCCCGATCAGGTGCTCGCCAAGCTGCGCGCCTATCAGGCCGAAGGGATCGAGGCCTTCATCCTGTCGGGCTATCCCCACGCACAGGAAGCCGATCTGTTCGCGCGCCACGTGCTGCCGCATATCCAGCACGGGCCATTGGAGATGTGATGCAGACGGCCTGAACGCGGCCGCGAAATTGACAAAGTTGACAGGGTGTCAAGCGCCCATTTTGCGATTTTTCGCTGAGATTCCGGTATATTGCTTGGAGAAAGCGAAGTTGACACTTTGCAGGGTAGCGGGGGGGGGAGGCCTTTTGCTCCCTCCGCATGGCATGGGTTGGTTCAACGATAGAAAAGAGCTGCCCGACCGATAGCGCGCGGCAGACGTGTAGGAAACGCGTGGCCTGCGGTGGAACCTGAGCGATGCGCACGATTTGGTGCGCCGCAACCCTTTTCCCGTCACCCCAGCGGAAGCTGGGGCCTAGGGCCTCATAGGGCAACGCCTGCCGCCCTAGGTCCCAGCTTTCGCTGGGATGACGGTAGGTTTGCACCCAGCGATTCGCGTCCCCGTCGCCTGCGCGCGGTGCATCTGTCCACCTCCTTGCCGCTACGGCGACGCGGCCTCGCGCAATTGCCTCTTTTCCGCGTCCGCAGGGCGTGACAAAGCGTATCGCAAAGCACAGACCATCTGCTGGAGAGAGCACGCCATGAACCTCGAATTCACCGCCGAAGAACAGGCCTTCCGCGACGAAGTCCGCGCCTTCATCGCCGAAAACCACCCCAAGGAGTTGGGCGATTTCGGCATGCGCGAAGACATGACCCGCGAGGAAATGGTCGCCTGGCACAAGATCCTCGGCACCAAGGGCTGGTCCGTCCCGGCATGGCCCGTCGAATATGGCGGCACCGGCTGGACCCCGACGCAGCGCTATATCTGGTCGGAAGAAAACGCCCGTGCCAACACCTTCATGCCGCTGCCCTTCGGCGTATCGATGGTCGGTCCGGTGATCTACACTTTCGGCAATGCCGAACAGAAAGCCCGCCACCTGCCCGGCATCCGCAGCGGCGAAGTGTGGTGGTGTCAGGGTTACTCGGAACCGGGCGCCGGCTCCGACCTTGCCAGCCTCAAGACCACCGCGGTGCGGGACGGCGATCACTACATCATCAACGGCCAGAAGACCTGGACCACGCTGGCCCAGCACGCCGATTGGGGCTTCTTCCTGTGCCGCACCGATCCGACCGCCAAGGCGCAGGAAGGCATCAGCTTCATCCTCGTCGACATGAAGACGCCCGGCGTGGAAGTGAAGCCGATCAAGCTGCTCGACGGCGGGTATGAGGTCAATGAAACCTGGCTGACCGATGTGCGGGTGCCGGTCGAAAACCTGGTCGGGGTTGAGAACAAGGGCTGGACCTATGCCAAGTTCCTGCTCGCTCATGAACGCTCGGGGATCGCCGGTGTCGCTCGCTCGAAGCGCGGCGTTGAAAAGCTGCGCGAAATCGCCGCGAACGAGACGCTGGACGGCGCGCCGCTGATCAAGGACTTCGACTTCGCCAAGAAGGTGAGCCAGCTCGAAATTGATCTCGCCGCGCTGGAAATCACCGAGCTGCGCACCCTCGCTGGTGAGCAGGCAGGCAAGGGGCCGGGGCCGGAAAGCTCGATCCTCAAGATCAAGGGCACCGAAATCCAGCAACGCCTCACCGAACTGACGCTGGAAGCGGTCGGCACCTACAGCGCGCCCTATTATGGCAGCATCGCCAACGACACAGGCTCGAACGAATATGCCGTCGGCCCGGCCCACGCCCAGCACGCGGCGGCGACATACTTCAATATGCGCAAGACCTCGATCTATGGCGGGTCGAACGAGATTCAGCGCAACATCATCACCAAGATGATCCTCGGCCTTTAAGGCCTTCGTCTCCCCTCCCTTCGGGGAGGGGCCGGGGGTGGGGGCTCTGCCGCCGATAGGGCAGGCCCCCCATCCCAACCCTTCCCCCCGGGGAAGGGCTATTCAAGTTTCAACCTCGAACGGCGCAGCAAGCGTCTGAGGACGGGAGAGAATACGTGGATTTCAATTTCACCGAAGAACAAGGCATGGTGCGCGACGGGTTGTCGCGGCTGGTGCGTGAACAATACGGGTTCGAAGATCGTCGCAAGGCGATTGCCAGCGCAGCCGGATGGCGGCCCGAAGTCTGGGCGCAATTGGCTGAGCTCGGCATTCTCGGGATGCCGTTCAGCGAGGCCGATGGCGGCTTCGGCGGCGGCGCGATTGATGCGATGGTCATCATGGAAGAGTTCGGCAAGGGCCTCGTGGTCGAGCCGTTCGTCCCCACCGTGGTCTGCGCAGGCGGCTTCCTGAAGCACGGCGGCACCGCGGCGCAGAAGGAAGAGCATATCGGCGGGATCGTGGCGGGCTCTGCCGTGTTCGCCTTCGCCTACGCCGAACCGCGCGGGCGGTTCGACTATGCCGATCTGGAAACCACTGCGAAGAAGGACGGCTCGGGCTATGTCCTGAACGGCCACAAGGCGGTCGTGATCGGCGCGCCTTGGGCGAGCCACCTGATCGTCACCGCCCGCACTGGCGGTGAGCGGCGGGATCGCTCGGGCGTTTCGGTGTTCGTCGTCGCCAAGGACACTGCGGGCATCACCACCCGCGATTACGTAACCGTCGATGGTCGCCGCGCGGCGGAAGTCTATTTCGAGAACGTCGCGGTCGGTGCTGACGCGCTGATCGGCGCCGAGGGCGAAGGGCTCGCATTGATCGAGATGGTCACAGACGAAGCCATCGCCGCGCTGTGCGCCGAAGCCTGCGGGGCGATGAAGGTCGCCCATGCGATGACGGTCGAATACAGCCGCCAGCGCAAGCAGTTCGGCGTGCCGATTGGCAGCTTCCAGGTGCTCCAGCACCGCATGGTCGATATGTACACGGCTTACGAAACCGCTGTTTCGCTGACCTATCTCGCCACGCTGCGGCTGGGTTCAGGGGAGGTCGAGCGCAAGCGTGCGGTCTCGGCCGCCAAGGTCGGTGTCGGGCAATCGGCGCGGCTGATCGGACAGGAAGCGGTGCAGATCCACGGCGGCAACGGCGTGACCGATGAATATGCCATCGGCCACTACTTCAAGCGCCTGACGATCTTCGACAGCGAATTCGGCAATATCGACCACCACATGAAGCGGCACGTCGCACTCGGTTGAGGCGCAGGCCCGGATGAATACCGCCCCGCTCTCGGCCATCCGAGGGCGGGGCTTTTTCGTGGGCCGTGTAACCGCCAGCTGGCGGGGCGCGAACCGGCGGACATGAGAGCCGACGAAGCCTCGCTCGCCCGGTTGATGGCGCTGTCGCAGCAAGGCGACAAGCAGGCCTATGGCGTGCTGCTGGAGGCGTGCCAGCGCTGGCTGCGCGGTTATTACAGCCGCCGGATCGCGCCCTCCAGCCTCGACGATCTGGTGCAGGAAACGCTGATCGCGCTCCATACCAAGCGCGCATCGTGGGATCCCGCGCGCCCGTTCCTGCCGTGGCTGGCCGCGATTGCGCGCTATCGCTGGGTCGATCACCTGCGCCGCCTGTACCGCGCTGACGAGCATGAATTGCGCGAGGAGCTGATCGGCACGGACGACGAACCCGCCGTCGCCGCGCGCATCAGTTTGGACCGGCTGCTCGGTCTGCTTCCGCCCGCGCAGGAGCGCGCCATTGCGCTGGTGAAGATCGAAGGGTTGAGCATCGCCGAAGCCTCGGCCGCGACCGGACAGAGCGAAGCGCTCGTCAAAGTGAACATTCACCGGGGGCTGAGAAAGCTCGCCCATATGATTGAGAAAGAATGATAATGCAGCTTAGTTCTGAAGCCCTGATTGCCGAGCTGGTGGGCGGTCTTGAACCGGTCAAGCCGCTGCGGTTTGGGACGGGCATGGCGCTGGCGCTGGGGTCTGCGACGGTTGCAACCCTGATCGTGATTGGGTGGTTCGGCCTGAGGGCTGATCTCGCGGCGGGCGTGGTCAACCCGATGCATCTGGTCAGCACCGGGCTCTATCTCGGCCTCGCGCTGGCGGCGACAGTGACGGTGGTGGTGATGAGCCGCCCGCAGGTTGGCAGCGATCACAGCGGCTGGCGCTGGGCGGCGGTGATGGCCGGTTTGCTACCGCTCGCCGGGTTGATTGTGGGGCTGAGCCGGGGCGGTCATATGGCTCTGGCGCAGGAAATGGATCACGGGACAGATTGCTTGCTCATTGGCGGCGCCGCATCATTGCTGGTGTTCGCAATGCTGGTGCTGTGGCTGCGCCGCGGCGCGCCGACCGCGCCGGACCGCGCGGGGCTCATCGCAGGCGTGGCGGCGGGCGCGTTCGGCACCTTCGCTTTCTCGCTCCATTGCCCGGACAATGACATCGTCCATATCGGCATCTGGCACAGCGCGGTGGTGCTGGCGATGGCGGGGCTCGGCCGCATCATGGTGCCCCGCCTGATCCGCTGGTAGGCGAGCGCCCAGCCGGGTTTAATCGCGACCCTTGGGCTTGCCCTTGAATTTGCCCTGCGGCTTGCCGCCTGCCTTGGCGAAATGCTTCGGCTTGGCAAAGCCAGCGCCGGGCGCGGCACCGGGGCCGGCGGGCTTGGGCTTGAACGGACGCTGCGGGGCAGGGCCGTTGGGCTTGCCGCGCTTGGCGTTCTCGCGGGCGGCCATACGCGGCGGCTCGTTCGATTGCTCGATCGCGACATAGCCGCCGTTTTCCTCGCTGCCCGCCGTCGCGGCAACGGCTTCGGCAAACTTGCCAGCGATGGCGCGGGGGATCTGGAAATAGGTCTCTGCCTGAGCAATCCGGATCGCGCCGATTTCGTTGCGGGTGATATGCCCGCGGCGGCAGATCAGCGGCATGACCCAGCGCGGATCGGCGTTCTGGCGGCGGCCGATATCCATCCGGAACCAGACCGTATCCTCAAAGCCTTCGCGGTGACGATCCTTCTGCGCGGCGCGCTGGGCATCGACGGATTGCGCCAGCAGCTCCTCAGGCTCGGGCATCGACGCGCGGTGCGCCTGCACCAGCATCGCGGCGATTTCCTGCGGGCTTTTGGTTTCGAGCAGCTTGTCGGCCAGCTCGCGGTCACCATCGGTCACTTCGACGGGCTGCATCAGCTTGTCGAGCAGCCGCACCCGGTCCTGCGCGATGATATCCTCACGGCTGGGCGCATTGATCCACTCGGCGTTGATCTTGGCATGATGGAGCATCGATTCCACCCGGCGGCGGCGCGGGAAGGGTACGATAATCACAGCGATGCCCTTCTTGCCCGCGCGTCCGGTGCGGCCCGAACGGTGCTGCAAGGTTTCGGCATCGCGGGGGATTTCCACGTGGACGACGAGGCTGAGCGAGGGCAGGTCAATCCCGCGCGCGGCAACGTCAGTCGCCACGCAGACGCGGGCACGGCGATCGCGCAGGGCCTGAAGCGCTTGGTTGCGCTCCTGCTGCGAATGCTCGCCTGACAGCGCCACGACGCCGAAGCCGCGTTCCTGCAAGGTCGCGTGCAGGTGGCGGACGTTGTCCCGCGTGGCACAGAACAGGATGGCGGTCTCCGCTTCGTGGAAGCGCAGCAGGTTGATGACCGCGTTCTCGATTTCCGAAGGCGAGACGGTGACCGCCTGATACGCAATGTCCCCATGCCCGCGCTCGCTGCCGCCGGTCTGGATGCGCAGGGCATCGCGCTGATAGCGGCGGGCGAGGGCTTCGATCGGACGCGGCATGGTGGCCGAGAACATCAGCACGCGCCGTTCTTCCGGTGTCGCGTCGAGGATTTCTTCGAGCTCCTCGCGGAAGCCCATGTCGAGCATTTCGTCCGCTTCATCGAGCACCACGGCGGACAGCGCCGATAGGTCAAGCGCGCCGCGTTCAAGGTGATCGCGCAAGCGGCCGGGGGTGCCAACCACGATGCTCGCACCGCCTGCCAGCGCGCGGCGTTCGACCTGCGGGTTCATACCGCCCACGCAAGTGGCGATGCGGGCACCTGCCGACTTGTAGAGCCAATCGAGTTCGCGCGCGACTTGCAGCGCCAATTCGCGGGTCGGCGCGATCACCAGCGCCAGCGGGCCTGTGGCGCGGCGCACGCGGCCATCTTCTTCCAGCACCTGATCGGCGAAAGCGAGGCCGAAGGCGACTGTCTTGCCCGAGCCGGTCTGCGCCGAGACGACCAGATCGCGGCCATGCGCTTCCGGTTCGAGCACAGCGGACTGCACCGGGGTAAGCGTTTCATAGCCGCGTGTGGCCAGGGCCTCGGCGAGGCCAGCGGCGATATGGGGAAATGGCATGGGGAGAAGGCTTTCAGACAAGGGCGCCGCCACAGGGGGCAGGCGGAGAGACAAGGGGGACAGCGGAGCGCGGATCGGGCCACCAGGCCAACCGCGCGCAGAGCGTCGATGCGCGGCCCTTACACAGTTTCGGTGTGTTTGGCTTGCAATTAAATTACGCGGGCGTTCCGCTATACCTATTCTGGTGCGGCGGCGGCCAGCATATCCATCAGATTGCGCGCGGCCTCGCGGTCTTCCTCATGCGCGAAAGCGACATCGAGATCGGGGGCATCGCCCAGCACCATCAGCAGCGTCCACAAGGCAAAACGTTGTCCCCGGTCCTGCGTCATGCCGAAATCGACCCGCATCCGCTCGACCCCGTCAGGCAGGGCGGCGGGGGATACGGCGTCCAGATCACGGGTGCCGAAATAGCGTTGCAAGAGGTCAGCCATGTCCATGCTCACGTCCCTATCGCACGCAGGGCCGTTTGCCTACCGGGCGTAGAGCCTCAGGCGGTGGCGCGCACGACCAGCTCTGGGGGCAGGACGAGGCTTTCCGTCTTCTCGCCCGCCAGCCGCCGCAGCAGCAGATCGACCAGCCCGCGTGCACCCGCCGCGATATCCTGCCGTACGGTGGTGAGCGGCGGGACGGTCTGGCGCGCGATCGGCAGATCGTCGAACCCGGCGAGCTTCATGTCGCCCGGCACGGCGATCCCGCAGGCGCGAAGCTCGGTGAGGCACAGCGCGGCGAGCGTATCGGTGGCGGCGAAAATCCCGTCAATGTCTCTGGCGCGGGCGGCGAGGTGCTGGGCGATCTCCTCGCTCGCGCGGTCGGGCGAGAGGTGGGTGGGCAGGGTGATGATCGGCGGCAGGCCCATGCGGGTGGCAATGTCCTGCGCCCCGGCGAACCGCGCGGCGAACTCCATCGCGGTAGTGTCGCCCAGGAAGGCGAGGCGGGTGGCTCCGGCGGCGATCAGACGTTCTGCCGCCAACCTGCCGCCCAAGCGGTTGTCGGTGCCGACCACGCAGTGCCGCTGGCCTTCGGTGTGGTTGCCCCACACCACCATCGGGCCGTAGCCATCGGCGACATCCTCGATCCGGTCGAACTGGTCGGACTGGCCGATCACGATCACCCCGTCGATCATGCCCGAACCGATGAACCGGTCGAGCCAGTCGGCATCGTCTTCCGGCACCACGCGGCGCAGCATCAGGTCATAGCCTTCGCGCGTCAGCTCGTCGGCGAGATGGCCGAGCAAGGTCATGAAGAAGCTGTCGGAAATTTGCTGGCGGCTGTCATGGCCGAGCGGGATGACGACCCCGATCACGCCGGTCTTTTGGCGGCGCAATCCGCTCGCCATTTGGTTGGGGCGGAAGCCGTGTTCGCGCGCGAGCGCTTCGATCTTCTCGCGGGTCTTGGTGTTGACGAGGCTCTTGCCGGCCAGCGCGCGGCTCACCGTGCCGGGCGAGACACCCGCCAGCCGCGCCAGATCGGTGATGTTGCGCACCGTCACGCGGGTGGTCTTGTCCTCGTCCATCGTCAGCTTGTCGCCAGCCCCTGCGTGCGCGGCTGCCTGTGCCCCGCATCCACCAGCAGCGTAGCCAGCGCGCCCGCCAGCATCAAGACGCCGCCCAGCATCAGCACGTGGCGCGGATCGCCGCCCAGCAGCGGGCGATAGATCAGCGGCATGGTGAGCGTCTGGATCAGCATGGGAATGACGATGAACAGGTTGAAGATGCCCATGTAAATTCCGTTCCTCGCCGGGGGGATACAATCGGCGAGCATGACATAGGTGTTGCCCATCATTCCGGCCCAGCCGATCCCGATGCCGAGCATCAGCACGAACAGTGCGGCAGGGGTCGAGGCTCCCGGAATCATCAACATCGCCGCGCCTGAAGCGGCCAGGCACACCGCGTGGACATGGCGTGCGCCGAAGCGCTTGACCACAGGGATGAGCGCCAACGCGCCGAGGAAGGCGATGAAGTTGTAGATCGCGCCCGCCTGCTGCGCGGTCAGCGTCGCTTCGCGGAAGGCGGTGCTGGCAGGATCGCTGGTGTTGTAGATGCTGCGGCCCACGGCAAAGGTGATGTACTGCCAGTAAGCGAACATCGCATACCACTGGCACAGCATGGCGCCCGCCAGCTGGCGCATCGGGCGCGGCATTTCGCGGATGGCGTCGCGGATTTCGGCAAGGGTGGCGCGCGCGGTGAGGGGCTTGTTGGCGAGTTCGGCCTGTTCGGCTTCATCGAGCGGCAACTCCGGCACCCGGAACACCGACCACACGATGGTCGAGATCGACAGGATGGCACCGATCACGAAGGCAATGCGCACAATCACCGGAATGCCATTGGCGTCGAGCACATCGCGCGCCACAAACGCCGTCAGCAGCGAGGGCGCGAGGTAGGAGAGGGTTTGTGCAAGCCCGGTGAACGCGCTTTGCGTCAGGAACCCGGTCGAGCGCTGGTCAGGGGCCAGCCGGTCGGCCACATAGGCGCGGTAGGGCTCCATCGTGATATTGTTGCCCGCATCGAGGATCCACAGCAGGCTGGCCGCCATCCACAGGGTGCTGGAATAGGGCATGGCGAACAGCGAGAGCGTGCAGATCACCGCGCCGATCAGGAAGTATGGCGTGCGGCGGCCCATCCGGGTGTTGGTGCGGTCACTCATCGCGCCGACAATCGGCTGGATCAGCAGCCCGGTCATCGGGCCTGCCAGCCACAACAGCGGCATGGTCGCCTCGTCCGCGCCGAGGAAGCCGTAGATCGGCCCCATATTGGCCTGTTGCAGCCCAAAGCTGAACTGCAAGCCGAAGAAGCCGATGTTCATTTCGATGATTCGCAGCAGCGAAAGCCGGGGCTTATCGATCATGTCCGCCTGTCCGATCCTCTATTCCGCACGATCATGTCGCCGCGCTGTGCTTTTGGAGTGACATGATTCCACGCAATTTGCAAACGATTGCAAGATTCCTGTTGCAATCGTTTGCAGGAAAGTTAGTTCTGCATCGTCGTCGCCAAAGAAGCGCGCACCCGAGAGGAGAGAAAGCCATGAAATTGCGTACCGCGCTTTGCGCCAGTGCAGCCGTGTCGAGTCTGCTGATGAGCCCGGCTCTGGCACAGGATGTTGCCGCCACCGATGCCGCGACCGAAACCGAGGGCGAGGAAATCATCGTCACTGCGGTGGCCCGCGGGCAGAACCGGATCGAAAGCTCGGTCTCGGTCAGCACCATCGGGTCGCAGGCGATCACCAACCTTGCTGCGCCGTCTTCGGCCGACCTGATCCGCCAGATCCCCGGCATCCGCTCCGAAGCTTCGGGCGGCGAAGGCAACGCCAACATTGCCGTGCGCGGGATTCCCGTCTCGACTGGCGGCGCGCGCTATATCCAGCTTCAGGAAGACGGCCTGCCGATCCTCGAATTTGGCGACATCATCTTCGGCAATGCCGACAACTTCCTGCGCGCTGACCGCTCGGTCGCCCGCGTCGAAGCGGTGCGCGGCGGTTCGGCCTCGACCTTCGCGTCGAACGCGCCGGGCGCGGTGATCAACTTCATCTCCAAGACCGGCGAGCAGGAAGGCGGCGCGATCCAGGGCTCGGTCGGTCTCGATTTCGAAAGCTACCGGCTCGATTTCGATTACGGCGCGCCGCTGGCGGACGATCTCTATTTCCACGTCGGCGGCTTCTATCGCACGGGCGAGGGCCCGCGTGACATCGGCTACAACGGCTATGACGGCGGCCAGATCAAGGCCAACATCACCAAGGAATTCGACGGCGGCTACATCCGCTTCCACGCCAAGTATCTCGACGACCGCACCCCCACCATCCTGCCGCAACCGGTGCGGGTGACGGGCAGCGGCGGCAACCCCGACTATCAAGCGATCGCCGGCTTCGACCCGCGCACCGCAGCGCTTTACAGCCCGTTCCTGACGCCTGCGCAGTCGCTCGACGGCAACAACAATCCGACAAGCTACGATTTCCGCGACGGGCTTTCGGTGCAGAGCCTCGCCTTCGGGATCGAGAGTGAGATCGACGTGGGCGGCGGCTGGACGCTGACCAACCGGTTCCGCTTCGCCGATAATTCGGGCAGCTTCCAGTCACCCTTCCCGGCGGGCGCAGATACCGCGCAGAACATCGCCAATGGCATCGGCGGCGCGGGTTCCAGCATCGTCTTCGCCAGCGGGCCGAATGCCGGGCAGAACGCCAATGCTTCGACCATCGGCGGCAATGGGCTCCTCGCCAATGTCGTGGTGTTCAACGTCCGGCTGAATAGCCTCGACAACGTCACCAATGATTTCCGCGTCAACAAGGCGTTCGACATTGGCGGCGGCACGGCCAACTTCACCACCGGCTTCTACCTGTCGCGCCAGACGATCAACACCGATTGGCTGTGGACCAGCCACGTCCAGACCGTTCAGGGCGATGGGCAGGCCGTCTTGGTCGACATCCGCAATGCGGGCGGCAACCTCGTCACGCAGAACGGCACGGTGGGTTACAGCGCCAGCTTCTTCGGCAATTGCTGCCGCCGGAACTATGACGTCGACTATAGCACCTATGCGCCGTTCGCCTCGCTCTCGGTCGAGCTGGACCGCCTGACGATCGATGCCTCAATCCGCTACGATTATGGCGATGCCAGCGGGACGATCACCGGATCGGACAGCGGTTTTGGCACGGGGATCGGCAGCTTCGATTTTGACCGCAACGGCACGATCAGCCCGGCGGAAGCACAGACGGCGATCCTGCCGCTCGGCAATGCTCGGCCGGTCAATTACGCGTTCGACTATTTCAGCTTCTCGCTGGGTGCGAACTACCTTGTGACTGACGATCTGGGCGTCTTCGCGCGCTACAGCCAGGGGGGGCGTCACACGGCGGATCGCAGCCTGTTCTCACCTGCGGTGAGCGCGGTCGATGGCAGCCTGCCGGGCGGCGATCAGGGCGTTGTCGCTTCGGTCGATCAGCTGGAAATGGGCCTCAAGTATCAGGCCAATGGCCTGTCGCTGTTCGCCACCGGGTTCTTTGCCAAGACCGCGGAAACCAATGTCGAACTCGCCCCGCTGGAACTGTTCGACACTGAGTATGAAGCCTACGGGATCGAGCTGGAAGGCGCCTATCGCACCGGCCCGTTCACGCTGTCGGCCGGGGCCACCTGGACCGATGCCGAGATCGTCGACGCTCTGGCGGCCGGCACCATCGGCAATACCCCGCGCCGTCAGGCCGATCTCGTCTATCAGGCGACCGCGCAATATGACGCCGACATGTTCACCATCGGCGCCAACGTGGTCGGCACCACCGAAAGCTTCACGCAGGACAACAATGATCTGGTGCTGCCGGCCTTCGCGCAGGTGAACGCCTTCCTCGCCTTCCGCCCTATGGAGCGGATCGAGGTTGGCCTCAATGCCCAGAACCTGTTCAACGCCACCGGCTTCACCGAGGCGGAGGAAGGTTCGATCCCCACCAATGGCATCGTGCGCGCGCGCTCGATTGCCGGACGTACGGTACTCGCTTCGGTGCGGTTCGACTTCTAGGAGCCTCACCGGAAGCACACGGGCTGGCCGCCATTCTCCCCGGCGGCCAGCCTGTTTCTTGTTGCACGAATTGGGATAGATTGCCGCCATGACGAGCGCCTGGACAGCCGATCACGTGGGCCGGATTGAGCCGGGGCAGGGCGGCGTCATTCCGCCGTTGGTGGCGCCTGACCGTTCGGGTCTGGATGCCGTGCGGCTCTACTGGGATATGTGGCCGGTGCAGGACGCGCACGGCGCGCGCGCAATGATCGCCGGGCGGGAGCTGTGGATGGCGCTGACCGCGCCCGATCGCGGCGATCCGGCGCTCCGCCATTTCGAAGCGAAGATCCACTGGATTGAGCGCCTCGGCGGGGCTTGGCATGACATCGGCCCGGTCTTGCCTGATTGGGCCGTCCCCTATGAACGCGAATGGGCAGGCTCCGCGCTGCTCGATCAAGGCGTGGTCACACTGTTCTTCACCGCCGCCGGAACGGCCGCGCGGGCGGGGGGCTACCAACAGGAATTGTGGTCGGCCAGCGCGCCGCTGGGAGCGGATGGGTGGCCGCGCGAATGGTCGTTTCCGACCCCGCTGGTGACGGGATATGGCCCGCACTACATGGCCGCCGATGCTCATGAGGGTGAGGCCGGAAAGATCAAGGCGTTCCGCGATCCGGCCTATTTTCGCGATCCGGCTGACGATGCCGAATACCTCGCCTTTACCGCCTCGCTTGCAGGGTCTGCCAGTGCGTTCAACGGGGCGTTTGGCTTGGCGCTGAAGGGCGCAAACGGATGGATCCTGATGCCGCCTTGCCTCCATGCAGAGGGCGTTAACAACGAGTTAGAGCGTGCCCATCTGGTGTTTCACGCCAAACATTACTACGCCTTCTGGTCGACGCAGACGGCAACCTTCGCGCCCGATCTGCGTCATGCGCCGGGGGGATTGTACGGAATGGTGGCTAACAGCATGGCAGGCCCGTGGCGGCCGTTGAACGGAACGGGACTGGTGCTTGCCAATCCGGTTGACCGGCCGTTGCAGACTTATAGCTGGTTCGTCGACGCCTCGTTGACGGTTTGTAGCTTTGTCGATGTGATGCCCGATGGCAGTTTTGGCGGCGTACCCGCGCCCTTGCTCCGGCTGGCGCTGCACGGCGACCGGGCGAGTGTCCACGCGGCAGAGCAGGTCGCCTGATGCTGGGTGCGATTGAGGCAGGCGGCACCAAGTTCGTGCTCGCGGTTGGCCCTTCGCCTGACCGGATCACCGCGCGCCACACCATCCCGACCCGCGATCCGGAGACGACTCTGGCCGAGGCGGCGGAATGGCTGGCGGGGCAGGGCGGGATCACCGCGCTCGGCATCGGCAGCTTCGGCCCGGTTGAACTGGATCGCACCTCGCCGCGGTGGGGCTTCATCACCACCACTCCCAAGCCGGGCTGGGCAGACTGCGACATCGCGGGATACTTCGCCGGAGCGCTGGGCGTGCCGGTGGGGTTCGACACTGATGTGAACGCCGCTGCTCTGGCCGAACATGCCGCGTCCGGATCGGCGGGGGGGAGCCTCGCCTACCTCACGGTCGGCACCGGAATCGGTGGCGGTTTGGTGCTGGATGGCCAGCCGGTCCACGGCATCGCCCACCCGGAAGTGGGCCACATCTACCCGCGCCGTCACCCGGCAGATTGCGACTTTCCCGGCACCTGCCCGAGCCACGGCGATTGCCTCGAAGGCCTCGCCAGCGGCCCGGCGATCAGGGCGCGCTGGGGGACGTCCCTCTCGCATCTCCCCACCGATCACCCCGGCCACGCGATTATCGCCGACTATATCGCGCAAGCCTGCCACGTGCTGTTCGCCAGCGTCGCGGTCGAGGAAGTGGTGGTTGGCGGCGGCGTGGCAAATACGCCCGGCCTCGTTGAGCGGATCGCTCAGCGCGCCCGTGAGCTTGATGCAGGTTACCTGCCCGGCACCGCCCGCCACCGCGTCATCCGCCCCCGGCTCGGCAGCGATGCGGGGATCACCGGTGCGATGATGCTGGCACAACGCGCCTTAGCGTAAGCCGAAGGCCTCGCGCGCCAGAGCCTCGATCACGGCCTTGTCTGGCGCGCCTTTGGGCGACACCCAACTGCCGCCGACGCACAGCACCGGATCGAACGCGAGCCATTCGGCAGCATTGTCCAAGCTGATCCCGCCGGTGGGGCAGAAGCGGCACTGGATGAAGGGTGCGGCCAGCGCCTTCAGCGCAGGCAGCCCGCCCGCCGCCATCGCCGGGAAGAACTTGAAGCGATCAAGGCCCAATTCCAATCCGCGCATGATGTCGCCCGCATTGGCGATGCCGGGAAGGAACGGCACACCCGCCGCCACCGCTGCCTTGCCGAGCTTGTCGGTCAGGCCGGGGGAGACGATGAATTCGGCCCCTGCCGCCAGCGCCTTGTTGAGATCGGCAACCCCGGTCACGGTGCCCGCGCCGACAATCGCGCCCGGCACCTCCTTCATCGCCCGGATCGCGGCGAGCGCCGCAGGAGTGCGCAATGTCACCTCAAGCACCCGCAAACCGCCCGCCACCAGCGCTTCGGCGAGCGGAACGGCGTGGTCGACATCGTCGATCACGATCACTGGGATCACCGGCGCAGTGCGCATGATGGCGTCGATATTCATGGGTTACATTCCTCCGGTGGCCAGCATCGCAGAAGCGCCTTGTTCGGCCCCGTCGGCGAAGCGGCGCATCATGCCGAACAATTCGCGGCCCGTGCCGCTGTCTGCAATCGGATCGCGCGCCGGTTCCCGGTTCGCCAGATCGGCATCGGTGTTGAGATCGCCCGTCGCCGCGCAGACCCGCACCACATCGCCATCGCGCAACCGCGCCAGCGGACCGCCGCCCAATGCTTCGGGGGTGCAGTGGATCGCCGCAGGCACCTTGCCGGAAGCGCCCGACATCCGGCCATCGGTGACCAGCGCGACCTTGAACCCGCGATCCTGCAAGACGCCGAGCGCCGGGGTCAGTTTGTGAAGTTCCGGCATCCCGTTGGCGCGCGGGCCCTGGAAGCGCACGACCACCACAACGTCGCGGTCAAGCTCGCCCGCCTTGAAAGCGGCAGCGACACTCGCTTGATCCTCGAACACGCGGCACGGGGCTTCGATGGTCCAGCGGCTTTCATCAACCGCCGAGGTCTTGAAGCACGCCCGCCCAAGATTGCCTTGCAGCAGCCGCATCCCGCCATCGGGCTTGAACGGATTGTTGACGGGGCGAAGCATGGTGTCGTCCATGCTGGGGCCAACCTCGCGCCAGACGAGTTCTTCGCCCTCCAGCCCCGGTTCACGCGCATAATCGGAAAAATCGCCGCGTCCGACGGTGAGGATGTCAGGGTGGGCCAGACCCGCCTCCAGCAGCTCGCCGATTACGTAACCCATGCCGCCGGCGCTGTGGAAATTGTTCACATCGCCCGAGCCATTGGGATAGACCTGCGCGATCAGCGGGACGGCGTGGGACAGTTCGGAAAGGTCGTCCCAGTCGAAGATCACGCCCGCCGCGCGCGCCATAGCGGGCAGGTGGATCGCGTGATTGGTCGATCCGCCCGTCGCCAGCAGGCCGACAGCCGCGTTGATCACTGCCTTTTCGTCGACACACAGGCCGAGCGGGCGATAGTCGTCACCCTTGCGCCCTAGCGCCGCGACGCGGTGCACTGCCTCTCGGTCCAAGGCTTGCCGCAACTGCGTGCCCGGTTGGATGAAGGCGCTGCCCGGAATGTGCAGGCCCATCATCTCCATCATCATCTGGTTCGAATTGGCCGTGCCGAAGAAGGTGCAGGTGCCGGGCGAATGGTAGCTCGCCATCTCGCTCGCCAGCAGTTCGGCGCGGGTCGCCTTGCCTTCGGCATAGAGCTGGCGGACGCGCTGCTTTTCCTTGTTGGGAATGCCGGTGGGCATCGGGCCGCTAGGCACGAAGATCGTCGGCAGGTGACCGAACCGCAGCGCGCCCATCAACAGTCCCGGCACGATCTTGTCGCAGATGCCGAGCATCAACGCGCCGTCGTACATCGCGTGGCTCAAGGCCACCGCCGCCGACAACGCGATCACATCGCGGCTGAACAGCGACAGCTCCATGCCGACCTCGCCCTGCGTCACCCCATCGCACATCGCTGGGGTGCCGCCAGCGACCTGCGCCGTCGCGCCGATTTCGCGGGCGTAGATCTTCAGCCTATCGGGATAGCGGCCATACGGCTGGTGGGCCGACAGCATATCGTTGTAGCTGGTAACGATCCCGATATTCGCGCCGCGGCCCGAGACCAACGTCGCCTGATCCTCCAGCGCGCCAGCATAGGCATGGGCGAGGTTCGAGCACGATACGGCGTTGCGCTCGCCCATATTGTCGCCTTCGCGGCGGATCAGGTCGAGATAGGCGCTGCGGCTCGGCTTCGATCGCTCGATCACCCGCTGCGTCACCTTGTGGAGGGTGTCGTTGAGGTTACTCATGCCACGTCACTCCGTCGCGTTCTGCCAGCGCGATGGCCGCGCTCGGGCCCCAGCTGCCGGCGGTATAGATTTTGGGGGTGAGGCCTTCCGCTTCCCACCCGGCGCGGATCGCATCGACCCATTCCCATTGCGCCTCGACCTCGTCGCGGCGCACGAACAGGGTCTGATCACCCTCGACCAGATCGAGCAGCAGGCGCTCATAGGCGATCCGCCGCACCGCGCCGCTGAACACATCGGGCATGGCGATATTGAGCGGCACCTGCCGCAGGCGGATGCCTTCGCGGTCGAGACCCGGCACCTTGGCCATCAGCGACAGCGTGATGTTCTCTTCGGGCTGGATGCCGATCACCAGCCGGTTGGGCTGCATCGTCGCGCCCTTGCCCGCGAAGATCGAGTGCGGGACGCAGCGGAACTGGATCACGATTTCGGTCACACGCTTGGGTAGGCGCTTGCCGGTGCGCAGGTAGAAGGGCACGCCCTTCCAGCGCCAGTTATCGACGTGGCCCTTGATCGCGACGAAGGTTTCGGTGTCGCTGTCCTTGCCCAGTTCCTCGTCATAGCCCGGCACCGCCTGTCCCGTGATAGCGCCCGCGCGATATTGGCCGGTGACGGTCTCGTTGGCGGAGACGGGGCGTAAGGCGCGCAGCACCTTGACCTTCTCGTCCCGCACGGCGGTCGCATCGAAATGCGCAGGCGGCTCCATCGCGACCAGCGCGAGCAGTTGCAGCATATGGTTCTGCACCATATCGCGGATCGCACCCGCATCATCATAGAAGGCGACACGGCCTTCGAGGCCTACGGTCTCGGCGACCGTGATCTGCACATGCTCGATATGCGCCGCGTTCCACAGGGGCTCGAACATGATGTTGGCGAAGCGCAGCGCCAGCAGGTTCTGCACCGTCTCCTTGCCGAGATAGTGATCGATCCGGAAAATCCGGCTTTCGGGGAAGGCACCTGCCACCGCGTCATTGATCTCGCGGCTGGAAGCGAGATCCGTGCCGAGCGGCTTTTCGAGGCACATCCGGACATTCTCGCCCGTCAGCCCCGCCGATTGCAGGCCTCTGATGGTGGGGCCGAACAGGCTCGGCGCGGTCGAGAGGAAGATTGCGAGGCCACGGGCAGGCGTGCCGACCTTTTCGGCCAGTGCGTCGTAACCTTCAAGCGTGGTGGCATCCAGCGTCTGGTAGGCGAGCCGGTTGAGGAATTCCGCCATCCGCCCGCGCCTGTCAGCCGGGAGATACTTCTCCAGCGCCGCGCGCGCGAAATTGCGGTACTCGCCATCGGTCATGCTGCTGCGGGCCGTGCCGACGATCTTGAGATCGGGCGCGAGCAACCCATCGGCGTCGAGCGCGAACAGGCTGGGCAACAGCATACGCTGGGCAAGATCGCCGGTGGCTCCGAACAGCAGCAGGCGGTCAGCGGTGAAGCTCATGGCGGATGGCCCTTTTTTTCGAGCGCCCTACCTAGGCGCGCGACGGGTCATCCGCCAGTCCGGCGCATACTTATTCAAATGTTGCGGTATCGACGGCGGGCCTGCGGGCATAGAAACCGAAGGCGCCGATGATCGCATAGCATACCGCAGGGAGCACCAGTGCAAAGGCGAGACTGGTGGCATCGGCCAGCGCGCCGAACATCACCGGGACAATCGCCCCGCCGCAAATTGCGACGTTGATGATCCCCGATCCGTCCGCCGCACGCGGCCCAAGCTTTTCACACGCAAGAGAGAAAATGGTCGGGAACATGATCGCGTTCATCAGGCCCACCGCAAGCAGTGAATAGCCTGCGAGTGTCCCGGTGGTGTTGGCGGAAATCAGGATCAACGTGATCGCGCCTGCCGCTACGGCAGCCAGCGTCAATCCGGGGCTCACCAGCCGCAGCACCAACGACCCAATAAACCGTCCGATAAGAGCGCCCAGCCAGTACAACGTCACCATCCATCCGATCACGCTTTCCGGCCGGCCAAGGATTTCTTCCTGCGCGAGATAGTTGATGATGAAGCTGCCGATCGCGACTTCCGCGCCTACATATAGGAAGATGCACGCTGCGCCGTAGCCGAAGCGCGGGCGCTTCAATAGCGCAAGACCATCCGCAAGGCTGGTCTGTTCGTGCGTTTCGCCTTTCAGCCGGTTGCGGAACAGCCATACGGCTCCCGCCACCAGCGCGAGCGCCGCAGCGAGGCTCATATATGTGCTGGTGATGATCGCGCTTTCGGTCTGGCGATAGGTCTGCAAAGCCTCGCCCGACAGGTCGGCGGCGGTGACATTGGCGATGCTGCCGAGAATAATGCCCGCGCCAACAAGGGGAAACAGCGTCGTCCCCAGCGAATTGAACGCTTGTGCGAAGGTAAGGCGGCTGTGAGTTGTGCGTTCCGGCCCGAGCAGGCTGATCAGGGGGTTCGCGACGATCTGCACCAGCACCACGCCGGTTGCGAGGATGAAATAGGCGAACAGGAACATCGGGAACAGCGCGGTCTGGCTCGCCGGGATGAAGAGCAGGCAGCCTGCCATCATCGTCACCAAGCCCGCCACTGCGCCGCGCATATAGCCCAGCTTCTTGACCAGCCGCGCGCCGGGGATGCCGACCACCGCGTAAGCGATGAAGAAGCAGAACTGCACCAGGCTCGCTTCAAAGAAGTTGAGCGTGAAAAGCTCTTTCAGCTTGGGGATGATCACATCGTTGAGGGAGGTGATCCCGCCGAAGATGAAAAACAGCGCAAAGACGAAATAGTTGAGACCCGGTGCATCGACCTGCGGCGCATCGCTCGCGCCATCCCCCACGGCGGTTGCCGCGCCCACACCCGGTGCCATTGCCATTGTCGCTCTCTCCCCAGCCCGCGCAGTTTTCTGCTAACGTTCACAATCCGCGCGCTGCTTCCGATTTGCAAGACCCGCGCGCACAAATCCAGTGCGAATAGCAATGCAGACCCCCGCACCCTTCGATGCACGCATATGCTTGCGCCTGTGCACTGTCCCGCCCTAGAAGCCTGAGCCATGAGCGGGGGATCACGCAGACGGCCGACATCGTTCGATGTGGCGGAGCGGGCAGGCGTTAGCCAGCCGACCGTCAGCCGCGCGCTGTCCGGCTCGCCCGCCATTGCCGAAGCTACCCGCCGCAAGGTGATTGAGGCGGCCGAGGCGCTCGGTTACTTCGTCGATGAACGCGCCGCGCGGCTGCGCCGGGGATCGACCGGGACGCTTGCGGTGGTGGTGATCTGCCGCGAGGGCGACAATGCCGCCAGCATCAATCCCTTCGCCTATGCGCTGCTCGGGAGCGTGTGCGTCGCGGCGTCCGAACGCGGGTTCGAGACGCTCGTGTCGTTCCAGGCGCGCCCCGAGGATTTCTTTGGCCATTACCAGGAACAGGGCCGGGCCGATGGCCTCGTGGTGATCGGCACAACCACCAATGCACCCGCTTGGGAGCATTTCCGCGCGCTCGATGGCGATGGGCGCAAGGTGGCCTATTGGGGATCGCCTTTCGATGAGCTGGACTGGGTGCGCTCGGACAACCGCGCGGCAGGGCGGCTAGCGGTCGAGCACCTGCTCGCCGCCGGATACCGCCGCCCGTGCTTCCTCGGCGCGCTGAACACGCCGCAGGTGCAATTCACCGAACGCTACGAAGGCTATGCCGAGGCGATGCGTGCCGCCGGGCTTGAGCCGTGTCTGGCCCCCACCGTCAACGCCCCCACCCGCGAAGAGGAGGGCCGCCGCGCCGCGCGCCGCCTGATCGAACGGGGGGAGGATATCGACGCCGTCTTCGCTGCCTGCGATGCAATGGCGCTGGGCGCGCTGGAAGCCTTTGCCGCCGCTGATATTGCGATACCGCAAAGCATGGGTGTGATGGGCTTTGACGATCTGGTCGCAGGCCGGTTCAGCCGTCCACCTTTGACCACCATTGCCCCCGATCCGGCGGAGGCCGGCGTGGCGCTGGTCGAAGCGGTGCTCGACGAAGGCGAAGCCGCCCGCCGCCGCGTCCCGGTCAAGCTGGTCGCGCGGGGGAGCACGCTGCGCTAAATCCTCCCCTTCAGGGGAGGGGGGGCACCGAAGGTGGGGGAGGGGCGAGCCGTCTCTATGTTGTCGCAGGCGCTCAAAGGGGTTCGCGCCAAGCCGCCAAGAAGCCAAGATGTCAGGCACAGCCGCGCCCGTGTGCTCGCTCTTGGCTTGCTTGGCGGCTTGGCGCGAACCTTACTGCGGCTGCGCCGCCATCCCGTCTCTACCCGTGCGCGCCAAATTCGTTGGCAATCGCGGTACTGATCCTGAGGCTCAATTCCTGCGCGCGGGCGATGGGCGTCATGAAGTCACGCTCGATCGCGCCGTAGCCTTCCTCGCCGCCATCGGGGTAATCGCTTGGCTCATCCAAAGGGAAGTCACGCGGGCCGGGTATCCGCACCGGGAAGGCACGGCGCAGCTGCGCGAGGGCTTCCTCGACGCGCAAGGTCATGACCATCTCGATCACATCGCGGCGGCTGATGTCGTTGGCGCGGCTGAAGGCGGGGACGGCCACTGCTTTCAGGAACATATGCTGGAGCAGCGCCAGCCGCAGCGCCTGAAGCACCCCGATGCGGCGGCGCACGTGTTCACGGGCTTCGCTCGGCGCTTCATCCGGTAGCAGATCGGTCAGCCGGTGCAGCTTGATCGCATCGATCCTGAGGCGTGAGGCGAGGCGCCGGAACACCCCCGTCCGGTCATCGCCGACGAGATATTCCGCCAGCGCGGCGCAGCTTCCCGCAAGGTGATCCTCGGTCCCGCGATAGGTGCGGCTGGCCCAATAGGCCGAGTTGAACAGCTCGCCAAAAGCCGCCACGGTTTTGATGCTGGCGAGCGCATTGGCGGAGCGCACCAGCCGCAGGATCTGGCTCCCGCGCGGGCTATCGGTCAGCAGCGCGGCGATTTCCTCGCGGTTGCTGTCGGCGGCGCTGCCGATCCCGGCGATGACATTGACCGGGTAGCCGAGCTGCTGGAGGATCGCGTTGTGCGGGATGGCGCGGATCTGTCGCAGGCTCATCTCGCGGTCGGCGTTGATGTCGGATTGGCGGCGCGACACCCGGCTGCCGGTGGGGTTGAGCAGGCCGAGGCCGAAGGCGGTCACCGCGCGGGCATAGGTGCGGCTGGCCAGATGATCGCCCTGATGCTCCTTCACCGCACGGTAGAAATCGAGGCTGATATCGGTGCGGTGGTAGAACGGGTCGGCCGGCGCGGCGAGGTCGGTCTCCGCCGGGCGCAGTTCGGCGATGCGGGTGAGGGTGGCGAGCGCCAGTTCGGGCGTGGCGAAAAACAGGTAGCCGTCGCCGCCCTGAAAGCTGACCTCGGGCTCCAGCCGGACGCCCGCCCGCGCAAACCGCCGCCGCGCCCAGGGGGAAAGCGGCCATTCGAGGCGGTCGCGAAACGACGCCGGATGCGCCCCGCGGCCCATGCTCTCGCCGTGGGTGTTGAACACCAGCGCGGCGATGTCTGACAGGCCGTTGGCGGCCATCGCCTCGGCGAGGCGGCCTTGCAGGCGCTCGATGGCGAGGGCGGCCGGGACTTGCCCCACGAAGCGCCCCGCATCGGAGAACCCGGTCTGCACCGCCACCCGGCCGCGCGTCCGGGCGTAGGCGCGATAGGCAGGCTCGGCCAAAAGGGCGTCGAGGAAGCGTCCGCCGTGCTCCAGCGCGGTCTCGGTCTCAAACAGGGGCGAGACATCGACCTTGTCCTCCACCCCGAACAGCTTGGCGAAATAGAGCGCGGCGAGCACCGTGGCGGGCTGTTCGCATTCAGCCACCAGCATCCGGATCGGCGCGTCTGCATCGATATGCTTGAGGATTTGCGCCATCGCGAGGAACTGCCGGATCGCGGTCGAGCTTTCGGTCGCGAGGGCGGCAAAATTGGTGCGCAGCGGGCGGGCTTCCTCCACCATCCTGCGCAGAGTGGCAATCGCGCCCTTGCTGGCGAGGTCGATCGCCTCGTCATCGGCGAGACGGCGGCGGATGGCGTTGTGGAGCTGTTTGGCGTTCACCCGGAAGTGGATCCAGCCCATGCCCAGCCCGTCCGCGCGCATCGCAGCAGCAAGGGTGAACAGGCGGACGGCGCGGGTGGGATCGGCTGTCTCGGCCTCGGCTTCCAGCGCAGCGATCAGCGGCGTCAGCGACAGCAGGTTGTCAGCGCTGTGCGTGGTCAGGCGGTTGGCAGCGGCGGCAAGGGCCTCCGCGCTCGACAGATCGGCAGCAAAGTCCTCGGCCCGCGCGACGGCGAAGGCGGCGGCAGGCGTGAGAGCGGCGAGCAGCGGATGGGCTGCATCAATCGCTTCCAGGCTGGCGGTATAACGCGCCAGCCGCTCGGCCTTTTCCTGTAGCCGGAAGGCGATCGAGGTATGCCAGCCGATATCGGTGCGCCCATCCATGTCGTAGCCGACCCAGCTGGCAAAGCGGAACGGCATCGGGCGCAGCGCGCGCCAATCCTGCGGCCAGCGGCTGCGCGCTTCCTCCAGCAAGCGGGCAACGATCACATCGCGGGCGTCTTGCGCGCGGGCCATAGCGTCCATCGCGGCGCGGTGTTCATGATCGAGCGTCACGGCGGTGCGGGTGGATGGCACGGCGCAGGCGGCTGCGTCATCATCGCCCGATGCCGCAGCGGCGACCGCCTCGGCCTGTGCTGGCGCGAGCAGGAAGGTCGGGTGCGCGGTGAACACGGCGTGGAGCTGCGGGCGTTCCCAACGCGCCGCGAAGGCTTCAAAATCCTCGTCTTCGCCCGCCAGCGGAGAAGGCTGCTGCGGCGGGGCGAGCAACGTGCGCAGCTTGCCCGCGCGCGCTTTCAGCCCGTCGCATTCCAGTTCTGCCACCAGTGCGGTCAAATCATCGAGGGTCAGATCATCCCCCTCAAGCGCGCGCGACAGGTCGAGCGAGAGCTGGAACACCGGGTTGAACAGCGGTGTTTCGCGCGTGCGCTGGTGCAACTCGCCCAGCCGGGCTTCGAGGGCGGCTATCGTCTTCATGCGTGTTCGGAAGCGAAGGCCGCCGCTGCTCCGAACAGGCCGGGCTGCGGGTGGACGATCAGCTTGACCGGGATATTCGCCATCAGGCTTTCAAACCGCCCCTTGGCCTTGAACCGCGCGGCAAAGCCCGAGGTCAGCAGCGTGTCCCGGATGCGGTAGCCAAGGCCGCCTGCGATCACCACACCGGCAAAGCCACCCTGCGCCAGGGCGAGATCGCCCGCAGCTGACCCTAGCGACAGGCAGAACCGGTCGACAGCGGCGGCGGCAAGGCTGTCTTCGCCGCTGGTGCCAAGTCCCCAGATGGTGATTGCATCAAGTTCGGGCACGCTGCGGCCTTCCAGCGCGGCGAGCGCTTCATAGATGTCGACGATCGCGGGGCCGGACACCACGCGCTCCACCGAGACGCGGTTGTGGCGGCTGCGCAACCGGGCGAGGATCGCGTCCTCGATGCTGTCCAGTGGGGCAAAGTCGATATGCCCGCCCTCAGTCGCCTGCACGCGGTACTGGCTGCCCGAGCGCCACAGATGCGCGACGCCGAGGCCGGTGCCGGGGCCGAGCACGCTGATCGTGCCTTCGCTCCCCAGCGGCGTTTCAGGCCCCGCGAGGTGCAGGAACTGGCTGTCATCGGCCCGCGCGACCGCATGGGCGACTGCGGCGAAATCATTGACGAGGGTGAAGCGCTCCACCTCAAGCTTCTCGTTGATGAGCGCCGGGCGGATGATCCACGGATTGTTGGTAAAGCGGATCACCGGATTGGGGTTGCCGGGGCTGCCGACTGGCCCTGCAATCGCCATGCTGACGGCCGCAGGCAGGGTGCCGCCGCGCAATTCGCGGAAATGCTGCCATGCCGTCTGGAAGCTGGCGTGATCGGCGGTGTGGAGCGTGTCTGGTGCATCAAGTGCGATAGCCCCGTCATCGCCGATGCGGGCAATCGCGAACCGGGCATGGGTGCCGCCGATGTCGACCACCACCACTTCGTGCATCATACTCTCCCCGTCTGAATGCAAGCGCAGGGGAGGCAATAGCAGGCGGCGCGCGGAAAACCCACGCGCCGCATACTTATTCAGATTTTACTCAGCGGTGACGCCCATTTCCTTGAGCAGGCGGTCCGCGCCGTCGACCTTTTCCATGGTCCACAGCATGAAGCGGCTGTCGACATGGATCGTGCGGTTGATCTTGGGATCATACATCCAGTCCGACACAACGCCTTCGATCGTGCCATCAAACGCAAGGCCCACAAACTCGCCGCGCGCATTGAGCGTCGAGGAGCCCGAGTTGCCGTTGGTGATGTCCACGGTGGAGAGGAAATCGACCGGCAGCGTGCCGAGCTCCGGCGCGGCCCAGCGGCCGTAATCCTTCGCCTTGATCAGCTCCACCATCTTGTCCGGCGCATCGAATTCGCCGCGGCCGGTGTGCTTGGCGACGATGCCCTCGGCGGTGGTGAAGGGCGACCAGACCTGCCCGTCAACCGCCTTGCCGGTCACCTTGCCATAGGTGAAACGCAGCGAGCCGTTGGCGTCCGGATACATCGTCTTGCCCTGCGATGCGGAATAGGCCAGGCGCGCTTCCATGACCTTGGAACGGGCCTTCTGCACCTCGCCCGAGCGGGCTTTTTCTTCAGCTTCTTTGGCCATCGCTTCGTCATAGGTGGCGACCGCCAGCTGGATGAAGGGATCGCTCGAGGCCTTGAAGTCGGCGGGGGTCTTGCCCATCCACTCCATCCGCTTGGCGGTGTTGCCGAGTTCAGTCGCGGCATAGAACGCGGCGAGGTCGCGGCCTTCCATGAAGGCATCGAAGCTGGCGCTGCGCTGTTCGGCGGGCAGGGTGCGGTATTCGGCGATGCCGTCTTCCCAGATCGCCTTGTCGATCTCGGCCACGTAGCGCCGCTCGATCCGCTGCATCCCCTGCGTCATGAAGGCGCGGTCACGTTCCTGATAGCCGGGTTCGCGCTGCTTGTCGGGCTTGGCCTGTTCGTTGGCCCAGCGATAGAGCGAGCGGGCCGCACTATAAAGCTGCCCGCGGCCGAGCATCCCGCGCTTGGCATCGGCCAGCGCTTCGGAATTGCTGGTCGCGATCAGCGTGTCGAGTTCTGCCAGCGCTGCGCCGTACTGCGCCTCGCGCTTTGGGTCAGCCTTGATCCACGCGCGGAAGCCGGCTTCTTCGGCCTGCTTCTTTTCGACCAGCGAGATGGCATCGGCCCCGGCCATCTGGCCAGCGATCTTCTTTTCGTAGTTCTCCACGCCCTGAAGCGTGGCGGCGTAGGCAATGGTCGCTGCCTGATTGCCTGCGGTCAGCGCATCGATCATGTCGCCATATTCGGCCAGCATCGCCTGCTGATAGGGATAGAGTTCCTCGTAATAGAAGCGCGCTTCCTCAGCCGTGCGCAGGCGCTCGGTGGTGCCGGGGAAGCCGGCGACCATGATGAAATCGCCTTCCTTCACGCCGTCCTTGGCGATCGGCAGCCAGGCCTTGGGCTTGAACGGCACGTTGTCCTTGCTGAATGCAGCAGACGAGCCATCGGGCGCGACATAGGCGCGGTAGAACGAGAAATCGCCGGTGTGACGCGGCCACATCCAGTTATCCTTCTCGCCGCCGAAATTGCCGACGCCGCCTGCGGGCGCGTAAACCAGCCGCACGTCCTTGATCTCGAGCTGCTGCTGGAGCCAGTATTGCTGCCCGCCGAAATAGGCGCGCACATCGCAGCGGCGGTTGGCCTGCTTTTCGCACGCTTCGATCAACGCGGTGCGGTTGGCCTGCAGCCGGTCAAACCGGGCGCGGCCTTCCAGTTTGTCCGCGCCCTTGAGCATGGCGGCGGACACATCGCGCAGATCCTCGATCACATAGACGCGGCTGCCGGGCGCTGCGGGCAGTTCGTCGGCCAGCGTAGCGGCGAGGAAGCCGTTGGTGAGGTAATCATTCTCGGGCGAGGAATTGTACTGGAGCGATCCGGCAACGCAGTGGTGGTTGGTCGCAACCAGACCTTCGGGCGACAGGAACGCCGCCGAACAACCGCCGAGCGAGGCAATCGCGGTCAGCGGCGGGCGTTGCAGATCGCCTAGGGTCTTGGCGTCGAGTTCAAGCCCTGCGGCTTTCATGGCGTCGGCGATGGCGCTGGTCTGGCTCGGCAGCCACATGCCTTCGTCGGCTTGGACAGCAGCGGGAGCGGCAATCATCAGGGCGGAGACCCCGGCGAGCAGGAACTTCTTCATCGAGCAGATACCTCTTGCGAGCGATGGGCGGCGCGCACGAAGGCAGCGGCAGCCATCGGAGTGGATCGCGCCCGCGGGCGCATGTGGGGCTGTTAGGCCAGATGCGGAGGCTGCGAAAGACCCGAATCGGTTCCATCTCCGATTGACTTGCTTGCCGGGTTGAGGACCAGCAGCAGCCGCGCGGTGCCCGTCCCGGCTATCGGCGGTGAGCGGTGGATTGCGGGCCGATCAGTCGCGAGCTTGCCTTTGAACAGCCCGATATCGAAGGGGGCGAGGCGGCTAATACGCCGGGGCGTTTCGCCTGCGGCGACGCGGGCGGTATCATCCTCGTCCAGCCAATCGGTGCCCGCGCCGACATAGGTCGTGATCAGACGAGCGGTGACGTAGTCGGCGTGGAACTTGCGGCAGGAATCGGTGCGCACGACTTCAAGCCGCAGTTCCAGCGTGGCGAGGTCCATCGCGGTGCAGAACAGCTCGGCGAGCCGGGCGGCGTCCTCAACCAGCGCGCGGTGCAGGGCTGCGCTGCCGCCAAACCCGCCTTGCTTCAAACCCTTGGCCAGCTGCGCAGGCAGGCCTGCCACATCGCAGGTGAAGCGCAGGTCTTCCGGCGTGCCTTGGACCAGCGGTGCAAAGTCCGCGAAGCGTGCGCGCTGCCAGATCGCAAGGTTGCAGTCGGGCTCCCCGATAGCGTGCAGCACCTCGGGACTTCCGGAAATACGGGACATGGGAGCGAGCAGCGTTGCCATCGACGGTTTTGATCCTACCCAGCAATTTATGAGACGTTGTATCATTTTTTTAGGCATTCGTTGGATCACTGGCAAGGCTCGGGATGCGAAAGTCTCTTGCGAACCATTATCATCTGGGCCATGAGGCCGCGACATATCTCCCGGCGCGAAGGATACCGTTTCCCATGAACAGCACGCTCAAACTCTGGACCCAGCTTGGCCTCGGCACTGCACTCGCCGGTGGGCTGCTGGCGGCCTGCGGCGGCGAAGCGGGCGGTGAGGGTGCAGCGACTGGCGCGGCGGGCGGTGAAACGGCTGCGACCGCAGGCGAGGGTGAAGGTGGCAGCGGCGCTGGCGAAGGCGGCGGCGGCGAGTCGGCTGGCGGCGAGGGCGAGGGCGGCGTTGCCGTCACCGATGCGGCCACCGATCCGGTCGCCTACGGGATCGCGCTCGCGGTCGCCGAAGCGCATGTGGTCGCCGCGCGCGATGCCTATGCGGCGGGTAAGAAGGAAGCGGCGGCGGAAATGTTCGCTCACCCGGTGAGCGAAGTGCTGGTCGACATGGACCCGGTCTTCGCCAAGCTTGGTGTCAATGATTTCAAGGAGCTGTTCACGGCAGCATCGCTCGCCGCCAATGATGGCAAGAGCGTTGCCGAAGTCGGCAAGGCCTATGACGCGATCATCGCCGCGCTGCGGGGTGCCGCCCAAAAGGCTCCCAAGTCAGACGGAACGTCGGCGAAGGTCGCCAGCGGTATCATCGCTGACCAGATCGAGCGGGCGAGCGCGATGTATCGCACCCTGCCCAAGAACGATGCTTACGAGCCCTATCTCGACGGTTACGGCTTCGCCAAGGTCGCTGCGTCTGCCTTCGCGACCAATGGCGCGGCGATCAAGGCCGAGAACCCCGCCGCCCATGCCCGCATCACTGAAGCGCTCGGCGTCCTGGGCCAGGCCTATCCCGGCGCTGCCCGTCCGGCCAAGCTGCCGGTTGAACCCGGTGCGGTGTCAGGAGCGTCGGCCAAGGTGATGCTCGCGGCTGCGGGCTGACGCTTTCTCCCCTTAAGCTCCCTGCCCGGCGCTGGTTGCGCCTCCTAAAGTTGCTCAAACGCGACAAAGTGTCCTGCAAGCGCCCTTGCTGGCCTTTGCGCGCTTGTGTTTGCGGTGGGCCCGAGTAGTCTCCTTGCATACGAGGGGTCGTAGGTTCACCGGCGACATTAGCTGTTGGCGTGTGGATCATGGGGAAAGGCACAACGCCGCGAGCGCGCGCATAGCGCCTGCCCGGGCGTGAGCTTTTGGGGGGGACCTTGTCGCACGCTCATACCTGTCTGCATCAGGTGCAGTCTGCCGTCTTTTCGAACCGGCCCGCCCGGCATCGTCGGGCTTCGCGCGCCGTCGGTCTGCGCGTTCTTGTGTCAGCACTCGCACTGTCCGCCGGGTTGTCCATCGCGAGCGATCCGGCCTTTGCCCAAGCCGCCCAGGTCACGCCGCCCAACCGTAGCGACCTGATCCCGCCCGAACTGCGCCGCGACGAGCGCAGTGTCACCCTCACCATCGACGGCGATTTTGAGCGCCCTCCGTGCGCGCTCGACCGGCCTGAGTTTGCCGGGATCAAATTCACGGTTGCCGGTGCGCAGTTCAACGGGCTCGACCGGGTGCCGGGCCTCTCGCTTGAGAGCGCCTATGCCGACTATCTCGGGCGCGAGCTGCCGGTGTCGGTGCTGTGCGATATCCGCGCCGAAGCCAATGCGATCCTGCGCCGTCAGGGCTATCTCGCGACGGTCGAAATCCCAGAGCAGAACCTTGCCGACAACATCCCCGATTTCAACGTGGTGTTCGGTCGCCTGACAGCGGTGCGGGTGCGCGGCGATGCCGGGCCTTCGGAAAAGCTGGTGGCGGGCTATCTCGAAAAGCTCACCCAGCAGGACGTGTTCAACACCAACGCGGCCGAGCGCTATCTGCTGCTCGCCGATGATGTGCCGGGTCTGGATGTCCGCCTCTCGCTGCGGCCAGCGGCGGGCGGCGCGCCGGGCGATCTGGTCGGCGAGATCGCAGTGCTGCGCCAGCGCGGCGTGGTTGATTTCAACGTGCAGAACTTTGGCTCCAAGGCGATTGGCCGGTTCGGCGGAACGCTGCGCGGCGAGCTTTATGATCTGACGGGTCTTGGCGACCGGACCACGGTGGCCTTGTTCAGCACGCTGGAGTTTACCGAGCAGCAGACCGTCCAGATCGGGCACGACTTCCGCGTCGGCAGCGAAGGTCTGCGATTGGGGGGGCAGTTCACTTTCAGCACCTCCAACCCCGCAGTCGGGCTGGCCGGCATTGATGTCGAATCCGAAACCATCTTTGCCAGCCTGTTCGCCAGCTATCCGCTGGTGCGCACGCGCGGCCACAGCCTGTTTGCCGATGTCGGCTTCGATTATGTCGATCAGGAAGTGCAACTGAACAATTTCGGCCTGACCGATGACCGGGTGCGGATGGCCTATGCCCGGCTGGCAGGCGAATGGACCGATCAGCAATCCGTCCTCCGCGCAGGCGGCTATTCCCCGTACGAGCCCAAGCTGCGGCTGCGCTACGGCATCGAAGCGCGCCACGGGCTGGATGTGTTCAATACCAGCCCGGACTGCCGCCCCAATCTGCTTGGCTGCCTCATCGGCGCGGCTGTTCCGCCGAGCCGGATTGAGGCTGACCCCACGCCGCTGCTGGTGCGGATCAATGCCGATTTTGAATATCGACCCACCCCGAAGTTGACCTTCGCGCTGGATACCCAAGCGCAAATCACCAACGATCCGCTGCCCGCCTTCGAGGAAATTGCGGCAGGCAGTTTCTCAATCGGGCGCGGTTATGACCCGGGCGCGGTGCTGGGCGATAGCGGGATCATGAGCGCGTTCGAAATGCGCTACGGCTCGCTCGTCTCCAAGAATGCGAGCGGGCTTGCCTACCAGCCCTATCTGTTCACCGATGTCGCCTACGTCTGGAACGAAGACCCCAGCCGCTCCCCCACCAACCCCGACCGGCTGTGGTCGGCAGGCGGGGGCCTGCGCGTCAGCTGGGCGCCGGGGGTTCAGAGCGATTTTCTGATCGCGGTGCCGCTCCAGCGGCCCGATCTTGCCACTGACCGAGGCGATGTCCGCTTCATGTTCACGCTCACTGCCCGCCTGCTGCCGTGGAGATATTGAGATGACCAGTGCGACCCGGAGCCGCCATCCTCATGCCAAGCGCTCGCACCTGATGCTCGGCTGCGGCAGTGCCGCGCTGGCGCTGGCGCTGTTGCTGCCCACCCGCGCCGAAGCGCAGGGTATTCTTGCGGAGGGGACCGTGGTGTTCGGCGATGCGAGCATCGTCGATACCGGGCCGACCAGCACGACGGTCGACCTGTTCACGCCGACGGTGGTGATCGACTGGTCGCCGTTCGTCGATAACAATGGCGACGCACTGGATTTCATCCGTGAAGACGCCAGCGCCTTGTTCCGCAACTTTCAAACGCCAAACTTCGCGGTTTTGAACCGCATCCTGCCGACCGCCAATGGCAACGTCGTGACCATTAACGGTACGGTCCTGTCGCGCTTCTTCGACCAAAGCAGCGGGAGCACGCCGGCCGGTACGGTCGCCTTCTATTCGCCGACCGGGATCCTGATCGGCGGCACTGCAACCTTCGATGTCGGCAGCCTGCTGCTGACCACGCTGGATATCCAGCCGGGCGATTTCGAGGCTTTCGGGCAAGGCGCCCTTGCGACTTTCACCGGCGCAGCAGGATCGACCGCGCGTGTCCAAATCAATCCCGGCGCGCAGATTCTCGCGACGCCGGAAAACGCCTATTTCGCGGTGGTCGCAGCCGATGTCGAAATGCTGGGTACGGCGCGGATCAACGGCAGCCATGCCTATGTCGCGGGCGAGGTGGTCAATCTCGGCTTCTCGAACGGGCTGTTCAGCATCTTGGTCCCGGTCGGCACGGCGGCGTCCGGCGAGGTGGTGACGGTCAACGGCAATGTCGGCGGCCCATCGAGCAACGGGTCGGGCGACAATCACATGATCTACGGCGCCGCCCGCGCCGGTGCTGACCCGATCAGTATGCTGTTCAGCGGCAATCTCGGCTTCGATCCTGCGCAAGGCGCAGGTATCGTCAATGGCGAGATCATCCTGTCTGCCAATTACAACGTGTCCGGCCGCTCTGTGAACGGCGACACCATCAGCAACGGGATCGCGGCAACTTTCAACGGCAATTCCGAGCTGAGCGATGTTCGCGCCGATATCTTCATCGATGATTTTGTCGCCAGCAGCAGCCTGCTCGCGATTGGCACCCACCGGGTGCAGGCGACATCCTTCGATATCGCCAGTTCGGTCGCCGGCAACATACTGCTCGTCGGCCGCCAGAATGCCGAGCTGATCGCGCAAAACGGCCAGGGTTTCACCGTCACTGGCGATATGCTGGTCGATTCGCGCGATTACGGGGAGAGCGGCTCCAGCCAGCAATCGCTTGATGCGATCAATGCGCAAGGCGGGTCGTCGCTGATCCTTGCTGGGGTCGGCAGTGATGTAACCATCTCCGGCAGCGCGCTGGTGACGGCTGATGCCTTTGGCGGATATGATTCCGGCAATCTGACAGCAGGCAGGGCCATAGCCGGCTCGGCGGTGGTCAGTGCAGCTGGCGGCGATATCAGCATCGGCGGGGACGCAACCATCAAGGCGCGCGGGCTCGCGACCACAACCTCGGGTGCCGTAGTGGGCGCCGAAGCCCGCGGCGGGCTGGCGCAGCTTGCGGCAAGTCAGGGGGGCTCGGTCAATGTCGCCCAAAAGCTCAGCCTATTCGCTGAGGCGATTGCAGCCGAGGGTTCACTGGTCAGCCTCTCGACCGTGTCGAACGCCTATGGTGGGCAAGCGTTGATGACTGTGGCTGCTGGCGGCGGCACCCTGACCATCGGCGGCGAAGTCGAGGCCAATGCGAATGCCCGTGGCGGTTCTTCGAACAGCGCGGGGGCTGGTTCTATTGGCGACGCCGGGACAGCTGCGGCCACGATCAACGGGCCGGGGCTGATCACCATCACCGGACGGATGCAGCTTGATGCGCAAGGGTTCGGCGGCGCCAATGGTGGCGGCACCGGCGGCGTCGGGCTAGGCGGCCGCGCTTCGGCGGCGACCTTGTCTGGCGGAACGATTGCCATCGGCGGAACAATCGACGCCAGCTTCCGGGCCGACGCGCGCGGCGAAGGCGGCGCCGGGGTGGATGGCGGCAACGGGTTCGGCGGCATTGCCGGAGCGCTCGCCGAAATCGGCACGGTTACTATCGTGGGCCGCGCTCAGGCGACCAGCGACGGTGTTGGCGGCAACGCGACGTTCGCGTTCGGCGGCGATGGCGGGATTGGCCGGGGCGGTACTGCGTTCTTGCGGGCTAGCGGCACGCTGACACAGAATGCCACGCTCACCATCGGCGGCGATGCCAGCGTGCTGGCACATGGCATTGGCGGTGCAGGCGGGCGGACTGATGGTTCGGCGATTGCTCCCGGACGCGGCGGCGATGGCTTTGGCGGGGATTTTGCCGTCCCCAATCAGGCCGATCCGAACTTCACTAACGGAGCCTTCATTCTCGCCGGCGGTGACAGGGGCAACCTCACGGTGACTGGAAGTGCGCTGCTCGCAGCCACAGGCACTGGCGGCGGCGGCGGGGCTGGAGACTTGTTGATCGACGGCGGGCGCGGCGGCGACGGGTTTGGCGGGTTGGCGCAATCTGGTCTGGCGCTGCTTGATCAGAATGGCTCGGTCGGTCTGGGAACCGCTAACTTCCGCAACGTCGTGGCAATCGCCAGCGGCAGTGGCGGCAGCGGTGGCAGTTCGGAATCCGACTTTGCGACCGGCGACGGAGGCAACGGCTCCGGCGGCTTTGCAGCGCTGACGGTGCAGGCGGGCGACATAACTGCCAATCAGATCACGCTCGAATCCTTGGGCCTCGGCGGCGAGGGACGCGTGGGCGGCATCGGGACCGGCGGCGCGGCCCAAGCGATCGGCAGCTTAGGCGGCAATGTGGCCACGACGCAGTTCAGCGCCTTCGCCACCGGCGTTGGCGGTGGCAGCGGTTCGTCAACCGGCGGGCTTGGCCAAGGCGGTGAAGCGGCCATCGCTTTGCAGGGCATCAGCGTCACGGTTTCGGGTGACACAATCATCGAGGCGAACGGCGCTGGCGGATTTGCCCAGACCGGCAATGCCGGTGATGGCACTGGTGGCACAGCCTATATCGCCGTGACTAACGCCACGCGGGGCAACGGCACCTTCTCGGGCAACACCGCGATCCTTGCCAATGGCTTTGGCGGCCCGACGAGCGAAGGTGGGATCGGCGGCACTGGACGTGGCGGGGTTGCCTATGCGCAGGCGCAAGCGGCCAGTGTGGTCCGCTTCGGCTCCCTGCAGGTAACCGCCAGCGGGCGCGGCGGCGAGAGTGAGGGTGATCAGGTCGCCTATGTCGGCGGCGACGGGTTTGGCGGTTCTGCTGAACTGCGCAGCTTGGGCTTGGGCAGCAGCCTGATCGTCGAGCGCAATTTTAATTTCAACTTCTTTGCCGACCCCCTCAACGGCGGCGCGATTGTCGCTGCGCTCGGGATTGGCGGCATCACCACGGGCGGCACCGGTATTGGCGGCGCGGGCAATGGCGGATCAATTGTGCTGCGCGCGGCGCAAGGCGGGGCGATGGCTCTGCCCGCCAATCCGAACAATGATCCGGGCAGTGCCGGTTTCAACCGGCTGCTCGCGCGCGGATTGGGCGGCGGCTCGCTGGCGGACGGCGGCACCGGCGGCGCGGCCTTCGGCGGCACAGGCCTGATCGAAGTCGATGGCGGCACCATGACCATGGGCGAGACGCTGTTCTCGGTGTTTGCCGAAGGCGGGTCGAGCCTGCTGCCCAGCAGCAACATCAGCGGCGGTAACGCCAGAGGCGGCAACCGCCAGATTCGTGTGCTCAATGGCGGCACGGCAACGCTGGAATTGCTCGGCGGCATAGCTGGCGGCGTGGGCGGCAATGGCTCGGGTACCGGCGACGGCGGTGACGCGTTTGGCGGTCGCAGCTCGCTTGAAGTTATCGGGGCGACGCTCAACATCGTCGGCAAGATGGTGGTGCTCGATCAGGTCACAGGCGGCACCGGCCGCAGCGGCGGGGATGCCTTCGAAAGCAGTGAAAGCGGGCTGGCCAGCTTCACCGCCGATCAGGCGACGATCAACTTCTTCCCCAATGCGAGCGGCCAGTCAGGCATTTCAGTCGGCGGGATCAATGAAGGCGGCGCGGGCGACGTGGCGGGCGGCAATGCGCGCTCCACACCGGCCACGGTTACCATCACCGACAGCACCTTTACCGGCAGCAATTTCGAATTCCTCGCAACCGCGCTGGGCGGCGCTGCGACCGGCACTGGCGGGATCGGCGGCAACGCGGTCGGCGCGAACATGACGGTTGCGATCACCGGCTCGAATATCGGTCTGATCGGCCAGAATGTCATCGCGGTTGATGCGCTTGGCGGGGCGGGAGCGACTGACGGAACGGGCGGCACGGCAACCAGCGCCAATGCCGATGTGGTGGTAACGGGCTCCACCCTCAACATCGTGACCAGCGCTGTCGGGCTCCCTGGTGTCCTGCGGGTGCGCTCGCAAGCCAATGGCGGCGGAGGGGCAATCACCGGCAACGCCTCGAGCGGCAGAGCTTCGCTGAACCTGACGAATTCGACCCTTGATGCGGGCCAGCTCTATATCGAGGCGCGCGCCTTTGCGGAGGCCTCCGATGCAGGGCAGACAGGCGGGATCGCCACTGGCGGGTTCACGCGCCTCGAATATGGCGGTGCAACCCAGGTCGATACCAACCTGATCAGCATCACCAGCAATGCCCAGACTTCCAGCGGCGGCAGCGCGGCTGCAGGCAGAACGTTGCTCCAGGGTGCTGGCGGCAGCCAAGCGGTGATCAACACTGCCGTGCTCACCATGTCCGCCGATGCGAGCGGAGGTAGCCCCGGCACCTTGGCCAATGCCGCAGGCCGGTTCTTGGTCAATCTTGGCGGCGGCAACGTCAATTCCGGCACCATGCTGGTCACGGCGCTGGGCGATGCGATCATCGGCGATCCGCCAGCATCGCAGTTGATCGCCCAAGGTGGCAATCTGAATGTGGCGGGCCAGTTCGACGTCTCGGCCTATGACGATATTCAGATCATCACCGGGGCCGGATCGATCATCGGCAGCCAGCCTGTCGCCGCCACCACCACGGCGATCACGATCACCTCGCGCGGCGGGATCGAGATCACCGACGACAATAGCGGCGGGATCAGCCTTGGCGGGCAATCGATCAGTCTCAACGCGGGCCGCTCGATCCTGCTCGATGCCAATCTTGCGGTGGGCGATGGCACGGTCGACCTGCTTGCCAACGTTGCCGGAACGCTTCCGCCTCCGCCGGGCTCTGCCGGTCCCGCGGTCATCACGATGGCGCAGGGCAGCTCGATCAATGCTGGCACCGGCACGGTGACGCTGCGGATGTTTGATGGCGGCGGCGTCCCCGGACAAGAGAGCGGCGCCATCACTCTGGCGAATATCACCGCCGGCCAGATCGACGCACGCAACTTCGGCACCACGCCCGGCAGCGACATTGCGGTGATCGGCTCGGGCGTCTTGACCGCTTCGGGCACCGGTCGCGCGATCGACCTTGCCTCGCTCAATGGCGAGGTCATCAACCTTAATGGCGATGCCGGTTTGATCCTGACCGGCGGCGGGCACTTCGGCATCTTCGCTGCGACACCCACGGGATCGCAGATCGGCTCCTTCGGCAATTATGCGCGGCGTTACAGCGTCGCGAACGAGGCGGCCTATGATGCGCTGAACCCGGGGGGCAATTTCGCAGCCTTCCGGATCGTGCCGGTTCTGACCGTGACCGCGAATGATCTCACCCGCTTCTATGGCAGCTTGGACCCGGTGCTAACCGCCAGCTTCACCGGTTTCCTGCCGGGTGACGGGGTTGCGAACCTGTCCGGCGCGCCGCTGCTGACGACCTTGGCCGATAGCACCTCCAATGTCGGCCTGTTCGCCATCAACGCGGCGCAGGGATCGTTGCTCAGCGAGCAGGGGTATCAGTTCACCTTCAACCCCGGCCAGCTGACGATCGCGCCGCGTCCCATCACAGTGACAGCGAATAATCTCGGCCGGGTCTATGGCAACGCCAACCCGGCGCTGACCTTTACGGTCGGCGATTTGGGGCTGGTGAACGGCGATCAGTTGACGGGGGCGCTGGCGACTACGGCTGACGTGACGACCCCGGTCGGCAACATCGCGATCACGCAAGGCACGCTGGCGGCCAGTTCCAACTACGCGCTGACTTTTGTGGACGGCCAGCTGACGATCACCCCGCGCGGGCTGACGATCACGGCGAACAACTTCAGCCGGATCTATGGCGACGCTAACCCGGCGCTGACCTTCACGCTGGGCGGAGCTGGGCTGGTGAACGGCGATCAACTGACCGGAGCCTTGGCGACCACCGCTGGCGCGACAACCGGGGTCGGCAATGTCGCGATCACGCAGGGCACGCTGGGGGCGAGTTCCAACTATTCGATCGCTTTTGTGGCTGGCCAGCTGACGATCACGCCGCGTCCGATCACGATCACGGCCGACAATGTGACGCGCATCTACGGCAACGCCAACCCAGCACTAACCTTCACGCTCGGCGGGTCGGGTCTGGTGAACGGCGATCAGCTGACCGGCGCGCTGACGACCACCGCTGGCGTCACCACCGGGGTCGGCAATGTCGCCATCACGCAAGGCACGCTTACGGCTGGCGCGAATTATTCGGTGAGCTTCACCAATGGCCAGCTGACGATCACGCCGCGCCCCATCACCATCAGGGCGGATGACAAGGAAAAGCTGGCCGGCGAGCCCGATCCGCTGTTCACCTTTACCCTCGGAGAAAACGGTCTGGTCAACAACGACCAGCTGACCGGCAGCCTCTCGCGCGATCCGGGGGAGACCCGCGGCATCTTCGTCATCCGGCAAGGTACGCTCGTCGCCGGGCCCAATTACGTCACCACCTTCGAGCCCGGGGCGCTCACCATCACCGTCCCGCCAACCCCGCCCGCGTTCAACAACTCTACCCTATTGGCGATCCTGAACGGCATCGGCCAATCTCCGCCTGCGCTCACTGACGAGGAAGAGGACGAACGCTTCGGCATCGACTTCCCGGAGCGCGCGGATGCGTCGTTGATCTCGGAGGACGAGCTCCTCGATGAACCGGTGACCAGCGGCGGCGATGCCTCGCTCTATAGCGGCGGCCAGACACCCCCGACGGGAGGGCAGTGACATGACCCAGTCCAAAGACAAGGCGCGCTTCATCCTGCCCGCGCTGGCGGCTCTCGGGCTGATGGGGATTTTAGCAGCCAGCGAGACTACCGCGCGTGAGCCGGGCACCTCCAGCCTCAGCCTGCGGGACACTTTCCCGATCGGCTCCAACGGCTTGTGCGAAGCGCAAATCCTCGCCCCCGAGCCCGGCGCTGGGCTGTTCGACCGGCGTTATTCGGTGATCTGCCGCGATGCGGCCGCGCCGGTCGGTACGCTGTGGGTGGTAAAAACCGGCAGCGCGGTACCCGCACCCGCGCGCTTTGCCGGGGCGGATGCGCGCTGCACCGATGGAGCCGGCGATGCAGGCGCCGTGACGGGAATCGCCACCGCGCAACGCTTCTCCTGCGCCAAGGATGGCAGCGTGCTGCGCTCGGATTTGCTGATCGGCAACCGCGGCGGACGCACCTATGCGGCCAGCGGATTGACGGCCTATGCCAAGGCGCTCGAACTCGGCATGGCATCATTGGTGAGCGATGCGGTGGCGCCCGGCATCGTCGAAATCCCGCTCACCAGCACCACAGATGCGGTCGCCTTTGCGCGCCAGCAGGCCGAAGCGATTGCAGCGGATCAGGCACTGATCGAAGCCTACCGCCGTGGCAACGCCGGAGAATTTGCCGAAGCAGCGGAATTTTTCGCGGCATCTTCGGCCGCGCTGGCCGGGCCGGGTGCCGCCGAAGCGCGCCTTAATGAAGCGCTGCAACAATCCAATCTCGGCAATTTCGCGGAAAGCCGCCGCCGTTTGGCCGACCTGCGCAGCGTCAGCGCGACCAGCCCAGTGCTGGCGCGCCTGCAACGCAATTACGAAGCGATGGACGCGCTCAACCAGCGCCAGTCGGCACGCGCGCTCGCGCTGCTCGATGCGCCACTGCCGATCGAATTCGCCGATAGCGCCGCGCTCGCCAGCCTCCAGATCGGGCCGGCGCTGGCGGGACAGCTGGCCAGCGAAAGCGGGCGGGTCACGGGTGACTATGCGCTGAGCCTGACCCCGTTGGAACGCGCGCAACTGCTCGATGGGCAGCACGCCTATCTCAAGGCCACAGTGCTGCGGCAGATGGGCCGGACTGAGGACGCCGCGAGCTTCCTGCGCACCGCCGAAGCGATCTTTGGCGATGTGCGCGGCGGACGCGTGGTGTCGATCATGTGGCTGCGAGCGCAGGTGCTGGGTGAGCTTGCCGAACTTGCCGAACGCTCTGGCAAGCAGGGGGAGGCTGAGCGCCTGCATCAGCAGGGGATCACCTTGCTCGAAGCGACCTATCCCGATTCGCCCGCGCTGGGCACCGCCCGTGCGCAGCTGGCCGGGCTTTATGCGCGCAGCGGTCGCCGTGACGAGGCGCTGACGCTCTACCGTGCGATCATCGCCGATGCCGATGGCCGGGCCATGCCGTCGCTCCGCAGCTTGCTGACGCCCTATTTCGGGCTGCTGATCGACGGGGGCCGCGGCAATGCGAGCGCAGCGAGCGATCTATTTGCCGCCAGTCAGTTGCTCCAGCGACCCGGCCTCGCGCAGACGCAGGCGGCCTTGGCGCGCGAGCTTTCGGGCGGCAGTGACGAAGCCTCGCAAATGTTCCGCACCGCCACCAATCTTGGCCGCGGGATCGAACAGCTGCGCACCTCGCTGCTCGAACTGGAGACCATCCCCGAACCCGACGCCCGCCAGACGGCGCTGATCGCCGAGAGGGCCGCGCGGCTGGAATTGCTGCGGCAGCAACAGGCCGAAGTGCTGGATAAGCTCGCTGCCTTTCCGCGCTATCGTGCTGTCACCGAACAGGCGATCACGCTCCCCGACCTGCAAGCTACGCTCACCGAGGGCGAGGCCTATGTGAAGCTGGCAACGCTCGAAAGCGATGCCTATGTCATCTACGCCACTCGCGATGCCGCGATGGCTTGGCGGGCCGACGCCACTCCGGCGCAGCTCGACAAGCTGGTGAGCCAGATTCGTGAGAGCATCGCGGTGGTCGAAGGCGGGCAGGTGCTGACCTATCCTTTCGATATCGAGCGTGCGCGAGAGCTTTATGTGCGCCTGTTCACCCCGGTGGCAGACGAACTGCCCAAGGCCCGCCACATTGTGTTCGAGCCCGATGGCGCGCTGCTCAAACTGCCGATCAACCTCTTGGTGACCGACGATGCCAGCGTTGCGGCCTATCAGGCGCGGATGAAACAAAAAGGCGCGGACGAATATGACCTGCGCGGCACCAAGTGGCTTGGGCGCACCACCCAGATCAGCACTTCGGTGGCCGCTTCGGCATTCCGCGATGTGCGGGCGGCACCGCCTTCGGATGGCAAGCGCGCCTATCTCGGTCTCGGCGAAAACGCGCCGATCGGCACCGCCACGCCCGGCGCGGCGCGCACCCGTGCCGCTTTGGAGGCGGGCGAGAAGTGCCTGTGGTCGCCCAATATCTGGGCCAATCCGATCAAGGCTGACGAACTGCGCGGCGCGGCGGCCCGCTTTGGCGAGGGCGCTCGGGTCCTGACCGGGGCTGCCTTCACTGACAACGCGATTGCCGCTCTGCCTGACCTGTCCGAATACCGTATTCTGCACTTCGCCACCCACGGCCTAGTCACCGCGCCGCAGCCGCAATGTCCGCCGCGCCCGGCGCTGCTGACCAGCTTCGACAGCGAAGCAGGTTCGGACGGCCTATTGAGCTTCGCCGAGATCTTCGGCCTGCGGATCGATGCTGATCTCGTAATCCTGTCGGCCTGCGACACGGCGGGCAGCGCGACGGTGGGAGCGACCCGCGAGGCAGGGGTCACCGGCGGCGGCGAGTTCGCGCTTGATGGGCTGGTCCGCGCCTTCGTGGGTGCAGGCGGACGGACCGTGCTGGCGAGCCATTGGCCGGTGCCCGACGATTTCAACGCGACCGGACGCCTGATTGCGGGCCTGTTTGCCGAGGACGGCCGCGGAACCGCCGAAGCGCTCAAAGCCTCGCAGGAAGCGCTGATGGACGACGCCGAAACCTCGCACCCGTTCTACTGGTCGGCCTTTGCCGTGGTGGGCGACGGCGCGGCGCACCTCACGCGCTGAGCGCCAGGACGGCAATGACCGAGCCGCAATCCAGCACCGCCTCGCGTTTTGGCTGGATCAGACGCGGCTGGCGCAATGTCCGCGAAGCGGGCAGCGTGCAACTGGGCTTGACCGTCATGCTTCTGTGCGTGGCGTTGTTCATCGCGCGCTATAGCTGGGTTCTGCCCGATGGTTCCGAGCCCACCCCGCTCACCAGCGAGGCTGAGCGCGCGTTTTATGATCTCAGGGCCTATTATTCCGCCGACCTGGTCGAGGAAGACAAGCGGGTCGTGCTCGTCGTCTATACCGACCAGACCCTGATCGCCGCGCGCAAACGCTCGCCGCTCGACCGGGGGCTACTGGCCAAGACCCTGCGCACGCTCGACACCTTCGAGCCCAAGGCGATCGGGATCGACATCCTGTTCGATCAGCCGCAGGACGAGGACGAGGAACTGATCGCAACGCTGCGCGGGATGAAGACCCCGGTCGCGGTCGCCTATGCCGCCAAGGCGACCAACCCGGACGATATCGAGTTCGAACAGCAACAATATCTCGAGGCGTTCATGGCGCGCCTGAAGGGCAGCAAGGCGCGCCCGGCGAGCATCCGGCTCGACAACACCTTCGGCGCAACCCGGCTGTGGCCCGATATCCGCGAGGGTCTGCCGCCGCTGCTCGGGCGCGTGATGCTGGCCGATGCGGGCGAGCCTGCCACCGCCTTTGCCGGTTACGAGGGCGCGATCGATTACCGGCGACCCAAATTCCAGGATTCGGTGCTGTTCCCCTCGGCCCAGATCGACCTTTTCGTCGATCCCGACCCGGAGATCCTGCCCTTCCTCAAGGAGCAATATGCCGGCAAATACATCCTGATCGGCGGGGACATCGTCGACTATGACCGGGTCGAGACGACCTTCACCTCGATCAACGGCGAAGTGCCCGCCGGGATCGCCGTCCATGCCGAGATCATCGCCCAGATGCTCGATCACCGCGTTCTCACCCCGATCCCGACTTGGGTGCTGTGGGTCATGGCGGTTCTGGTGATTTTGGTCGCGGTTTTGACGGCACTGCTCGAATGGCCCGCACGGCGGCTTGCTCTGTTTGGCGTCGCGCAGCTCGTGATTTTTCAGGGCGTGCCGGTGCTGTTGCAGGTTCGCAATGTTGATACCTATGGATTGCCGGTTGTCGGCTGGTTGATCGGGTGGATCATTGTCTTCACAGCCGTGACCACCGCCGCGCGCGCATCGGGCGCAGTGCAGCGTAACTTCGCGACCGGGGCGCTGGGCAAATACATCCCGCGCGACATTGCTTTGGCGATCATCGACAAGCCCGAATTGCTGTCATTGGGCGGCGAGAAGCGCGAGATTTTCGTGCTGTTCAGCGATCTGGAGGGCTTCACCAAGATGAGCCACGCGATCGAGCCGGAAATGGTGGCAAAGCTGCTCAACCG